>NZ_KV757627.1 GCF_001712795.1 Nostoc sp. KVJ20 | reverse complement strand
GGTCGATGCATCAAAGGTGCATCGGCAAGTCCTTCACAGTCTTCGATAGGGGTGAGGAAACGGCCTTCGAGAGTATCATGAGCAACTAGTACAGCACGGCAGAAATAAACCACCCATTCCCAATCAACAAAACCCTTACGCTGTCTTCATTTTTAATTTTTAATTTTTAATTTTTAATTCCGCCTTGCGGTACTAGTGTCTAAATAGTTAACAGCAAAATCTACTGTGGAAAAACCTTTACACTATCACTGGCTATAGATAACTCTACTCTTGTACCCACAGGTAACGCCGTATCTTTCAGCGTCCGCGCATGGAGTTCTTTACCAGAGGGAGTTTGTAAACAATATTGATACTCACGTCCTAAAAAGCGTCGGGTGCGGACGACTACGGGCGCATCTGTGGCTGGCTTTAAGATAAAATCTTCTTGGCGGATCATGATTTCACCACTATCATCGGTGTGATTTGCTGTTAACTCAAAACTGCCAATTTCTGTTTTCCATAAATTCCCTTGACGATGGGCGGGAAGGAAATTAGCTTGAGTCACAAATTCGGCGACAAATCTTGATGCTGGATGAGTATAAATTTCTTCTGGTGTGCCTAATTGCTCTAAATGTCCTTGGCGCATCACACCCACTATATCTGAAATAGCTAATGCTTCTTCTTGATCGTGGGTAACAAAAATTGCTGAAGTACCCGCCGCTTTGAGAATGTCGCGCACTTCTTCTCGCAAGCGCAACCTAACTTGAATATCAAGATTGCTCAAAGGTTCATCCAAAAGCATGAGTTGGGGTTGGGGTGCTAAGGCACGGGCGAGTGCAACTCTTTGCTGTTGTCCACCTGAGAGTTCATAAGGGTAACGTTTTTCTAAGCCTTCGAGTCTCACCAAATTAATGACTTCGGCTATGCGTTTTTGGATTTGCTGTTTACTGAAATGTTTCAACCCAAAAGCCACATTTTCTGCCACATTTAGATGGGGAAACAGGGCATAATCTTGAAAAACAACACCGATGTCGCGCTGTTCGGCTGGGATGCAAGTGGAATTATCGCAAACTACCTGTCCACCAATTTTAATTTCTCCTACTTGCGATCGCTCAAAACCAGCAATCATTCGCAACAGTGTAGTTTTACCACAACCAGATGGGCCGAGCAATCCCAAGATATCTCCTTGTTGCAACGTCAAAGATACGTTATCTACAGCAGGAAAGGCACTTTCTGCAAACCGCTTGGTGACATTTTGTAAATCTAGAATTACTTGTTGCATAGGGAGTGGAGAGTACTATAGTTCAATTACTTGAAAAGTTTCAAATCAGTAGAGGTGGAATTCTATAAGTGATTTACCTCCTGTCTACTGCCTCCTACCTCCTTCAAGACTTGCTCTTTTTTGACGTTCTCTTGAGATAGCACCAATAAAGTTGAACCCATAGAAACCAACAGCATCGCTAATGAAGCCGCCGCCGCATCGGCAAAATCTACATTTTCTGTAGCTTGCCAAATTTGCATTGCTAAGGTGCTAAAGCCAATAGGCGCTAACAGCATGGTGGCGGGTAGTTCTTTAATCGCTGTTAAAAATACCAGCACCGCACCACTCAACACACCTGGTTGTACTAGAGGTAGGGTAACTTCTCTTAAAGTTTGCCAAGCATTCCTACCTAGACTACGCGCTGATTCTTCTAGCTGCGGATTGACTTGCAAAAGCGAACTGCGGACTGTTCCCACTGATTGCGGTAAGAATAAAACTAAATATGCAAATATCAGCATCGGCAGAGTTTGGTACAGCGCTGGCAGATAGTTGGCACCAAAAAATACCAAAGATAAGGCAACAACTATTCCTGGAACTCCAAAACCTATATAAGAACAGCGTTCAATTATGGCGGTGATTTTACTCGGAAATCTGACTGCTAAAATTGCTACTGGTAGGGCAAAGATGGTGGTAGCTAAAGCCGCTAATCCAGCTGCGCCAATGGAGTTGAGAATGGTGGGGAATAAATTGGGGAAAGTATAGCTACTATTAAGTCCGCGAATCAGCCAAAATAAGGTGATACCTACTGGCAAAACTACACCGAAGCTAGTAATTAGTAGACAAAAACCGAAAGCCGGCCATTTCCAAATTCCCAACTTGACAATTTTTGGTGGACGTAGAGAGGCGGAACCACGACTATAATAAGCTGCACGCGATCGCATTCGATATTCTAACCACAAAATCAGCAGCACCAATGTCACCAACATCAAAGATAAGGCTGCGGCTGAGTTCCGATTAAAACTAGTTTTATATTGTAAAAAAATTGCCCGCGTAAAGGCATCAAATCGCATCAGCGAAGGTGTACCAAAGTCACGCAAGGCATATAAAGCTACTAATAATCCACCTGCAATTAGTGATGGTTTCAATTGTGGCAAAACTACCTTAAAAAAGGTTTCTCTACTACCATAACCCAAACTACGAGACGCTTCTTCTAGAGATGGATCAATACCTTGTAATCCAGAACGCACACTCAGCAGCATATAGGGATAGGTAAACAAAGTGATTGCCAAAACTGTCCCAGGAAAACCATAAATTGAAGGTAATTCTTCTACCCCCAATGGTTGAAGCAACAGCTGCAAAAAACTACCCCGTGGTGCCAAAGTTGCAATCAAGGCAAAACTGCCTACATAGCTAGGAACAGCTAAGGGTAATGTTGTCGCCACTAACCAAAAACGTCTTCCTGGTAAGTCTGTCCGCACAGTTAAAAATGCCAATGGTACGGCAATTAGTGTAGAAAATAACGTCACCGTTGCCGCCATCGCCGCACTGTTGAAAAAAACCATAATATTGCGGGGACGAGAAATCAATTCCCAGAACTCTTCCCCGCCAATACCTGCGGTGCGAATTACTAAGTATAGCAATGGCAGGGCAATGGCAACTGCCACTACCGCTGCCGATAATGTGAGAAATAATGGAGGGCGAACCGCTTTCAACTGTTACAAAACTCCTGCCTTCTGCAATAAATTCAACGTTGCTGGCAAATCATCTAAATCTGTCAAGTTAACATTGGGTGGATTTAGCTTACTGATTGGTATTTGTTTTGATGGTGCTGGGATTCCTTTTACTAAAGGATACTCGTTAGTTTCTTGAGCAAAGTAATTTTGTGAACTCTGTTTGAGCAGGTAATCAATTAAAGCTTCTACATCAGCTTTTTGATCTGTGGTTTTCGTAATAGCTACTCCTGCCACATTAATCATTGATCCTGCATCTTTGCTTGTGTAGTGGTGGGCAACAGGAAAGTTCGGATTATCTTTTTTGAAGCGATACAAGTAGTAATTATTCACTAAACCAAGATGAACTTCTCCCCGCCCCACAGCTTCAACGATCGCAGAGTTTTTACCGTAATCTTTGACACCATTAGCTTTCATCGCTTTGAGCCATTGGAGAGTCTTTGCATCGCCATCTAAGACTCGCATTGCCGTAACAAATGACTGAAATGAGCCGTTTGTGGGTGCCCAGCCGACTTTCCCGCGCCATTTCGATTCTGTTAACTGCGAAATTGATGTCGGTAGTTCCCCTTGTTTAACTAGCTTTGTATTGTAGTCAATGACACGGGCACGACCGGAAATTCCTAGCCAATGTCCTTTAGCAGAACGAAAGCGAGAATCAACCTTGTTTAGCAGTTTAGAGGCAATTGGTAGCGTTACCTGTTTTTTCTCCAAAGTGCCTAAAGCACCAGCATCTTGAGCAAAAAACAAGTCTGCACGGCTATTTTTGCCTTCTTCCAAAAGTGCGATCGCTAATTCAGCAGTATCGCCATAACGCACTTGAATATCCTGATTCAAGTCTTTTTTGGCTTTCTCAATTAAGGGGCCAATTAGTTTTTCTTCTCTGCCTGAATAGATTACGAGGGTTTTGGTTTGAGCATTTACAGCCACCCCGATTCCCCAACCGAGCGTTACAGCTAGAGCTAACGCTGAAACTTTCAGCAATGGTAAACTTTTCAATTTCTAATCCTCCACCTTAATACTTACCAGGAAGTTTTTGCAATAATCTTGGTATTCTCAACCTTTACCATTAACCTGTACTGGTAAGCAATAAACTTTCTCAAAAAATTTAGATTTTTCCTATCTTTGCCAGATGCATTCCAGCGAATAGCAAGTTATATGACTTGTACTTGCTGCATGAGCTTGAGTGTTGTCTCTAAATCGCTAAGATTACTCAAGTCGATTTTTTGAGTTTGTTTTTTAATTTCTTGGAGAGATTTTAGTTTACCTTTGGGCGCAACAGCCGAAGTTAGAGGATACTCAAAAGTTTGATTGGCAAAGTAGTTTTGGGCATTTTCATTCAGCATGAATTCGACAAACTTTTGAGCAATATTCGGATGTTTAGCGCTGTTAAGAATTGCTACACCTGCAACATTTACCAAGGAACCCACATCATCGGTAAAATGATGCTCCACAGGAACTTGAGGATTCTCTTGTTTGATTCGTTCCAGATAATAATGATTGACAAATCCCACAGCAATTTCGCCGCGAGATAAGGCTTCTACGATCGCAGTATTATTAGGATAAACTTTAGCATTGTTAGCTTTAATACCTTCTAACCATTGCCTAGCCTTGTCTTCTCCTTCTGCAACTCGTAAGGCGGTGACAAAGGATTGAAAGGAACCATTTGTAGGTGCCCAGCCAATTTTCCCTTTCCATTTCGGTTCAGTAAAGCCAAAAATAGACGATGGTAATTCCCCTGGTTTTACTAATTTAGAGTTGTAATCTGCTGTACGCACTCTCCCCGAAATACCTAGCCATTTCCCCTCTGGTGAACGATAGGTACTATCTACTTGATTGAGAAGAGATGTTGGTAACTGTACTGCTCGATTTGCTTTTTGAATAGCTCCGAGGGCGCTAGCATCTTGAGCAAAGAAGACATCTGCGGGACTGTTTGCCCCTTCTTCCAAAATTGCTGATGCTAACTCAGCAGTATCGCCGTAGCGGACTTGTACCTTCGCATTGCTTTGCTGCTCAAATTGTTTGATAAGCTCACCAATGAGTTTTTCGTTGCGTCCTGAGTAGATTACTAGCTCTTTTTCTAAGACACCAGTAGCAGCCGTAGCTGGTGTAGCTTGCCCTGAAGGCGATTCGGCAGTATCGGTGGGAGTTTGATTAGGATTACAAGCGATCGCTAATCCCCCACTAGCAGTTGCTAGTCCAACTATATAGACAAACTTACGGCGCTTCATAATTTTCTTCCACCAGAATTAAAACTATTACCCAAAATTATCAATAATTTTATTGATTAAATATATCGATAATATCATAAACTGGTTTTACGATTGACTAACACACAAAAAATTATATTTTTTCTAACCCAAGATTTTACAGCAAATTTTACTCATTTTATCTTGTTTCGCCGCGACTTATACTTGCCAGGGCTAGCGATAAATTAGAGTTTACAAACATTATCTTGAAGAGTTTTTTACCTTGAGTATTGATAAGAATTTTGAATAAAGTCCTAAGAAATACTTGATATTAATTTCCATTAAATCAAAAAGGTTGCCTTTAAGCAACCAGATACAGATGGGAATTATTTTCGTGTGGAAATAAGTGTGAGGTAAGCTAATCGGCATTTAACTTGCATCATCAGGGCGGGCAAGATGCCATTGGTGTCTACTTTTGCCAAAAANNGGTTTCGCGTTAAGTTGACAGCAATGGCTTTTCGGCCCACCCCACAAATAATAGTAAAATCATCCCGCAAATATGCAACCCCAATGTTGTCTGTAATTTATAAGATTGGATTTAACGCTTAACTAAAGATAAATCCGGTGTTAGTCTCTGTAAAACTTGCTTCAATACCATCACTGTCCAATCTATATCAGCTGCGGTGGTATCACGCCCCAATGTAATGCGAATTCCCCCCAAAGCTGCTTTTTCTGAATAACCCATCGCTAACAATATCGGACTAGGGCTAAGTTTACCACTGTGACAGGCAGCACCAGCACTGATGCCGATGCCTGCAAGGTTTAGCTGACGTACTAAGGCTTTACCGCTGAGTTTTTCGCCATCGGCGTTTTCTAGGCACAGACTGATATGGTGAGGTAAGCGATCGCAAGCATCCCCTGTAGGAATTAAACCAGGAATCTCAGCTAATTGGGCAAAAGCGCGATCGCGTAACTCAATCAATCGTGGTGTTTCTGTAGGCAATTCTTCGGCTGCTAATTCTGCTGCTATACCAAATCCGGCAATTATCGGTACTGCTTGTGTACCAGAACGCAATCCCATTTCTTGTCCACCACCACTGACTAGGGGCATCAAATCCACACCAGGACGCACATATAGCGCCCCAGCACCTTGAGGCCCATATATTTTATGACTAGAAAGGCTAAGTAAGTCTACAGGAAGTTGTTGCACATCTATGGGTAAGCGTCCCGCAGCTTGCACCGCATCTGTATGGAACAAAGCACCATGCGATCGCACAATTTTACCCAGTTCTGCGATCGGTTGCACCGTTCCGACTTCACTTTGACCGTAAATTATAGAAACTAAGACTGTGTTGTGTCGCAACGCCGCCTTTAAATCCAAGGGGTTGACTCTGCCTTTAATATCCACAGACAAGCGCGTAACTTCCCAACCCCACACTTCTAGCAACCGTACTGTTTCAGAAATTGCGGAATGCTCAATGCTGGAGATAATAATATGTTGAGGAACAGCATACAACCGAGCCACGCCCATAATTGCTAGATTATCTGCCTCAGTGCCGCCAGAGGTAAAAATGATAGATTCCGAATTGGCGGCGTTAATTAAACCAGCAACTTGGACTCTAGCTTGTTCTACAACTGTTGCAGCCCGTTGTCCCCACTCATGTAAGCTGGAAGGATTGCCCCACTGTTGAGTGAGGATTGTTTGCATAACTGCGATCGCTTCTTTTCGAGTAGGTGTAGTGGCGCTGTAATCTAGATAAATTTGCATATAACCGCTAATGGTGAGAACACACGTTGGTAATAGACTGCTGATATTATCAGCTTGAGTAGAAAAATCCGGAAAAAATCTTTGTAATTCTGCCTCTAGCAAGAGATTTTTGTCTTGCCTTGGAAAGCTATTTTTCTACTTAATTCAGAACACAACATTTTGGGAATGATAAATATGTCCACTCCCAATCCACTTTTAACAGATTACAGTGCAACTTATCTCTAGACAAAGATATTTTTTATATATCTTTTTACTAATATTCTCCCTTGCTGGTTGTCAACGAGTCCAGTCCTACAATCAGCGTCCAGAACCTTTACCACAAGACTCATTAGTTCAAGTTTACTTTAACCATTCTGAGTCTTCAGAATACAAAGAATCTTACCGCCAGCAAACTCGCCTTGGGGATGATTTAGAAAAACAGATTGCCGATGCTATTACACAGGCTAAATCTACAGTAGATGTGGCAGTGCAAGAATTACGTTTACCCAAAGTTGCTCAAGCATTAGTTGATAGACAAAAAGCTAGGGTAAAAGTCAGGATAATTTTAGAAAATAACTACAGCCGACCTTGGAGTAGCTTAACATCTGCTGAAGTAGGCAAGTTAGATAAAAGGGAACAGGAACGCTATAAAGAGTTTCACCAATTTATCGATATTAACCAAGACAATCAACTCAGCCCAGCAGAAATCAATCAAAGAGATGCTTTGATGATTTTGCAGAATGCCCAAATTCCCTGGATTGATGATCAAGCGGATGGTTCAGCAGGTAGTAGCTTGATGCATCATAAATTTGTGATTGTGGATAATCGGATTTTAATTATCACTTCTGCTAATTTTACTTTAAGTGATACATCTGGTGATTTTACAAATCCCAACACTTTAGGAAATGCCAATAACTTATTGCAAATTGACAGTCCAGAATTAGCATCTTTATTTACAGAAGAGTTTAACATTATGTGGGGTGACGGGCCGGAAGGTCAGCCAGATAGTCGATTTGGTTTGCAAAAGCCGATGCGTTTACCTAAACAAATAACTTTAGGTAACACCCAAATTACTGTACAATTTTCGCCTAATTCTCCAACTCAACCTTGGAGTGATAGTAGTAATGGTTTAATTGGCAAAACTTTAGATTCAGCAACTAAATCTACCGATTTAGCGTTATTTGTGTTTTCCGATCAGCGGCTTGCAAATATTTTAGAAAAACGCCATCAACAAAGTGTCCAAATTCGCGCTTTAATTGAACCACAATTTGCCTATCGTCCCTATAGTGAAGCATTGGATATGATGGGGGTTGCTCTCAGTAATAAATGTAAATATGAAGTTGACAACCATCCTTGGGCTAATCCAATTACTACCGTAGGCGTACCTGTGTTACCCAAAGGTGATTTACTGCATCACAAATTTGGTGTTATTGATAGTACAACAGTAATTACAGGTTCTCATAATTGGTCAGATGCCGCTAATTATGGTAACGATGAGACACTTGTAGTGATTGAAAATCCCATCATTGCTGCTCATTATGTGCGAGAATTTGCTCGTCTTTATACCAAAGTGAAACCGGGCTTACCACCAGCAATTCAAGAAAAAATCAAATTAGAACAAACACGGTGTCCCCAAATAAAAACTTCTTCATCAAGTGAGCCACAAGCAAATAAACAAATAAATATTAACACTGCAACTTTGGAAGAATTAGCAACTCTCCCTGGTGTTGGTAAGAAATTAGCGCAGCGGATAATTCTTAGCCGTCAACAGCAAAAATTTACATCTTTGCAAGACTTAGAACGAGTTCCAGGAGTGAGTGCTAGAACTGTAGAAAAATGGAGAGATCGCCTAACTTGGTAAATAAAGCGAATTTTTTGAGAAAAAGCTTGATTTTATAAGAATAATTCAGAATTCAGGAGTCATAATTCAGTATGAATTCTGTACGACTGGGTGACGAATATCGGTTAAAACCGTACTTTGTCCCGCTACGCTAACGCCCGAAGTCAAGCGAAAAAAATTAAAATATTCTCACCTTAAAACTCTATCCCTTTATGGGTAGAGTATTCTGAATTCTGAATTCTGAATTCTGTTAGCGGTAGCGGGGCGTTTAGCCCATTCTGTATTCTGACTCCTGTTTTATATTAGCCCACGGAGGTGGGCTTTGTTTGTGTAGCCCTGAATGACCTTCGCCAGGGCTGTAAAACCAGATGAATATGGTATTTAAATGCGATCGCTAGCTAACTCAACCAAATTGCGAAAATGTCCATTCTGAGAAAATCGTTCTGCGGTTATTTGTTGATAAACTGCCTCGTAACCATCAGTCATGTGTTCAACGCTGAAAAGGTTTTCGACATACTGACGACAGGCATAGCGGTCTAACTCTATGACGCGATCGATAGCACTAATGCATTCTTGAATATTATTGCAGAGGAAACCCGTCTTGCCGTGGGAAATTACCTCTTCAGTAGACCCCAATTTCATTGCAATCACTGGCGTACCCGAAGCCATTGACTCCACCATCACCAATCCAAATGGTTCCCGCCAAGTGATGGGGAATAGAGTTGCTACTGCACCTCCCATCAGAGCATTTTTTTGAACATGGTTGGCTTCACCCAGATACTCAATTTGCTCCCCGTCAATCAGTGGTTTGATTTCCTTCTCAAAGTATTCCACATCAACGACATCCACTTTACCTGCCATTTTCAAGTGCCAACCAGATTGTTTGGCAATTTCTATGGCTAAGTGCGCTCCCTTCTCAGGAGATATCCGACCCAAAAACGCTAGGTAAGGAGGATCTTGTGGTTGGGAGTGAAACTTATAACTGCTGACATCAATCCCGTTGTAAACCGTTGCTATACAGTTCAACCCTAACCTTGGTTCTCGTTGTGAATCGGAAATATTGACGTAGGGTTGTTTTTTACCAAAACTAAACATCTTTTCGTTGTCAGGGGTAAAAATACCGTGCAACGTGTGAACTGTAGGGGTTGTGACAAGATTTGCGTAAGATAATGCCCCATGTCCGATATGGGAATGAATAATATCAAACTCTTCTGCGCGTTCATACACCGAAGCTAGATTCAGCATCTCGTAAATGCCAAAATCTTTGATAGTCGGATCAAGTCTGAGGGCACGGGGATGAACTGACCTTAATTTTGCCAGACTCATAGAATCTCCCGATGCAAATAAGGTTACGTCATGTCCGCGTCGGACTAATTCATCTGTCAGTAACCCTACTACTAACTCTATCCCACCATAACCTGGAGGTGGAACTCTTTCCCATAATGGAGCGACTTGAGCAATTCTCATCATAAACCTCTTAAAAATTGAAGAAGAATTCAGGAGTTAGAATTCAGGAGTTAGAATTCAGGAGTCAGAATTCAGAATTCAGGAGCGTCTCCGGCTCCGCTCCTGACTCCTAAATTTTGTTCGATAAAACTTGAATTAGACGTTTTTATTTCTGTTGTTTTAGTGCTTGTAATTGATTAACTTGGCATCCGAAAGTAACTTCAGATACTAAACTTTTTAACAATCTCCTTCAAATGTTATGCTGTTAATTCTATATTCCTTGTCTATCCTAGTACGGAAATTACCCACCCCTAAAGAGGTAGCTATATTCTGATTTATGATTTTTTGGTGATTTATGGGAATTTTAAATATGGATTTTTTTATAAAAGCAAACTTTCTAAAATCGTTATAATCTAAGCTAAATGGTGATATTTGGCGATAAAACTATGCTATTGCTTGCCAATTAACTTGTTTACAAATATTAATTAAAGAATAAAGCGTGTAGAGACTCTTTGGGCGGCTTTCCGTACTCTAAAGGTTAACCTGCATCCATCCAAAGGACAGATTTTGGTAAATTCGATGGTTTGAAATCAGAAGTGGTATTTTTTTAGAAGTTTTATCTATTTTCTTAAAAGTAATAATTAACTAGTACGCCACGGCGGAAATAGAGCAACCATTTAAAATCCGTAAAAAACCTATTCCATAATACTTTTGACTGTTAAGTTGTTGACTAATTACACAAAATATGATATTTTGTATTGCTATCAATAAAAATCATCATATATATAAACGTGAATATCTCTCCATCTCTCAAAAAACCGCGTGTCTCATGGCAAGCGGTTTTCTCACTACTGATATTTGTGTTCATGTACCTGCCCATACTGGTACTTGGCTTTTATAGCTTCAATCAGTCACCCTACAGTGCAACTTGGCAAGGATTCACTCTCGATTGGTATCGCAAGCTGTTCAGTGACGATCGCATCTTATCAGCTTTGCAAAACAGTATGATCGTTGCTGGTTGTGCGGTAGCAATTTCAGCAGTGCTGGGAACCTTGATGGCGGTTGGGTTAGCGCGTTACGAATTTCCTGGTAAGAAATTGTATCGGGGTATTGCTTACCTACCATTAATTATTCCCGATATTGCGATCGCAGTAGCTACCCTAGTATGTCTAGCCGCCTTTGCAATCCCTTTGAGTTTGTGGACAATAATTGCAGCCCACGTAGTGTTTTGTCTGGCTTACGTCGGACTTGTGGTTGCTTCACGACTGACTAATTTAGATCCTCACTTAGAAGAAGCAGCACTAGATTTAGGCGCTACACCAACCCAAGCTTTCATCAAAGTATTGCTACCTGAATTAATGCCTGGGATTGTAGCCGGTTGTCTCTTAGCCTTTGTTCTCAGCTTAGATGACTTTCTCATTTCCAGTTTTACTGCTGGTAGCGGTTCTAACACCCTGCCAATGGAAATTTTTAGCCGGATTAGAACAGGAGTTAAACCTGATATTAATGCTCTTAGTGTAATGTTAATTTCCGTATCTGCGATCGTTGCTATTGTAGCTGAATTAATTCGCGCCTCTGGAGAGAAGAAAACTTTTAAATAAGAGTTTTAATTTGCAATAAATATTATTGGCAATTTCGTTCTTCGTGAACTTTTTTGGCTCATGAACAACAGCTATATTAAAATTTAGGGTGCATTACGGCAAGCCCAACGCCCAAACATTATGGCAATGTGCCATACTTTCTGCTAACACAACATCATAGTATAGATAAGTAATACCAATTGTAAAAAAGAATGCGACAAATACACCATTTGTAGAGACGCGATGAATCGCGTCTTAACCAAAGTATGTGTTGCAATCATTAATTGAATTGGTATAAATAAATATAATTTATTCATCCTTCTATCCTCGTGTTAAAGATAGTTTTAAGCACATGAATAAACTTCCGTGTTCGCTTCTCTACATAACTGTTTTCAATTAGATAATATTGGGGCTAACTTTGGAGAAGATGCTATTTCCCCCTCATTATGCAAATCTGCCAAAATCCCAATTGCTCAAATCCATTCAACTCTGATAGCAATAGATTTTGTGTGAGTTGCGGACAAAGCAACTTTGGCAAACTGCTAAGAAACCGTTACCGCGTATTAAGACTTTTAGGTGAAGGTGGATTTAGCAGAACCTATGCTACAGAAGACGTAGACAGACTAAACGCGCCTTGCGTCATCAAACAATTTTTCCCACAATTTCAGGGAACAGGACAACGCACCAAAGCAGCAGAATTTTTCAAAGAAGAGGCTTTTCGGTTGTATGAACTGGGAGAAAATCACACCCAAATTCCCAGATTACTTGCTTACTTTGAACAAGGTGCTAGTTTATATCTCGTACAAGAATTTATTCAAGGAAAAACTCTCTTACAAGAAGTTCAGCAACAAATTTATAGCGAACAACAAATCTGGGAACTTTTAGCTGATTTATTGCCAGTACTGCAATTCATTCATACCCATAACGTCATTCATCGGGATATCAAACCAGAAAATATTATTCGTCGTGCAAGTGATGAAAAACCAGTATTAATTGATTTTGGCGGTGCTAAACAGGTAACACAAACCAGTTTAGGAAGACAAGCTACAGTAATTTATACCCTTGGTTATGCCCCAACAGAACAAATGGCTGGATTTGCTTGTCACGGCAGTGATTTGTATGCTTTGGGTGTAACTTGTGTGCGTCTTTTAACTCGATGTTTGCCGTTCCAGGATGCTTCTGGACAGGTTAATGATCCTATTTATGATGCAATGAATGCTAAGTGGTTGTGGCGCGAACGTTTACAAGAAAAAGGTATTACTATTAGCGACGACTTAGGAAAAATATTAGATAAATTACTAAAATATCTACCGAGCGAAAGATATCAAACAGCAGTAGAAGTTCTCAACGATTTGAAATTTGCAACATCGAACATTGAACCTGTTGCCCTTAAAATTGTTTCGATGTCTCAACCCATATTACCGCCGCTACCACAAAAAGTAATCGTACCATTACCACCCTTAGAAACCTTTGAATTTGACGTAGTGACAGTAGACACAGGTGGTAGAGAAGTAAATCGCATGAGTTGCAATGCAAACTTCTTTGCCGAAGAATTGGGTAAATCTGTCACATTAGAAATGGTATCGATTCCTGGTGGTACTTATATGATGGGTTCACCAGAGTTTGAAGGAGATGCTGACGAACGTCCTCGACATCAAGTTACCGTTGAACCATTTTTTATGGGGAAATTTCCCGTAACTCAAGCACAGTGGAGAGTAGTAGCAGCTTTACCCAAAGTTAAACAAGCTTTAAATCCCCATCCATCGAAATTCAAAGGTCTAGATAGACCAGTAGAAAATGTATCTTGGTATGAGGCTGTAGAATTCTGCCTCAGACTATCAGAAAAAACCGGACGCGACTATCGTTTACCGAGTGAAGCTGAATGGGAATATGCTTGTCGGGCTGGAACTACAACATCCTTCCACTTTGGCGAAACCATTACCTCTGAGTTAGTCAGTTGCACTATCGAACCAAAAAGCAAATTCCGTAAAGAAACAACCAACGTCGGTAGTTTTGAAGTCGCCAACGCCTTTGGATTGTACGATATGCACGGGCTAGTTTGGGAATGGTGTGCTGATGCATGGCACAACAATTACAACGATGCGCCCTCAGATGGAACAGCTTGGGAAGTTGGCGGTGATATTAATCGCCGGGTACTACGCGGTGGTTCTTGGAGTTTCAACGCAGAACTGTGTCGCAGCGCTAGCCGTAGCTGGAATGAGTCAGACGGTGGGCTGAGAGTTTGTGGCTTTAGAGTAGTATTTTCCGTAGAGGAGATTATTTAGCAATTTAATTTAGAGGCTGTAGAAATCATGAAAGACAGAATTGAGAAAGGTGACATAGTACTGATAAATAAAACTGGAAAATATCATCAACAAGTTGGTGAAGTAAGTGAAATTGATTATAATATTTTCTTCGTCAAAATAGTGATAGTAAGGTTAGGGAATCAAGAAGAAGCTTTTGAAGAAAAAGATTTGCAATTACAAACTAAAAAGCCGAATATGCAAGAAGTCATTGCATCAGTAGACAAAATTTTAGAAAAAATTGATCAGATTACTCACTTGTCAACAACAGAGCAAGTAGAGTTACCCAATCGGTTGAAATATCTGAAATTAGATATTCCTAAACTAGATAAACAGTTGATTCAAAAAAACTTCGACAGTATGGAGAAAATACTCGCAGGAAAAAGAGAAGTAGACTCATCAGCAAGTTTTTGGCAGGAAATAGATCCTAATTTGGAGAAAATAGGCTGGTGGATTAGAACAAGTTTATGAATTAAGAATTTTTAAAAGTATTTGGCGAACGGAATTCGCTCTAGCCCTTTCAAGGTGATGAAATTTGGAACGAAGATTGGTGATTTCAACCTTCAAAAAGCTCAAAATCTGAGCGGAGGATTCAAGATGCTAGCACTGAAACAACGTATCTTCGTTGGCCACCTTGAAAGGGCTAGTCCTACATTATTAAACTGAAACCATATAAAACAGTGCTTCACTTCTTATACTAATTCTGTATAAAGATACAGTAGTCCCCCTTGATAACGGGGAACAGCGTAGCCGGGGGGTGAATGATATGCAGCTTCACAAAGAAACGGTATTAACCTAAACTTATCAATAAATTAGAGATAAAACTTATGTTTGACCACATCATAGTTTTAGGTTTAAGGCTAAATAATTGGAAGTGGACATAATTAAACATAGCTATATTTTTATCATCTTTGTTCCCTAATGCCTTACGCCTCATATTTTATGCTCTATCATAAGCAGTTATATTTATTTTTACCCACCTAAATAACCTTGCCTTTGTAACTGTATGACTTAAATTTTGATATTAACTTGATGATTACTTGTTGTTAAATTGTTGTTAATTTTAAAAAATAAATTTTTCATCTTGTTAGGGTGTATTGTTAGCGTTAATTCATCAGTTATTAGATTAATAAAGAGTCTTTTATTAGATAAAATAAACTACAAATATCATCAGGACTATATATGCGTTTTTCTCAGTTTGCAGGGATTCTTGGTTGTACAACAGCAGCTTTTATGTCAATTGCACCCATACAAGTAGAGGCTGCAACTTTTAAAGTGATATCTGGAGTCACCAGCATTGATCGTGACCACGAGGATATTCTGAGAAATATCGGGCTAATCTTGACAGGCACTAATCAGACAGTCACACCAATTCCCAACAATTATTTAGTTGGCTTTAGCATCGACTCAGCCACCAACTTTACATTCAGTGACGAAGGCGGTTTTACCCCGCTCTCAGGTACAATCGAACATACTGGTACTGTTACCTTCAACGATCAAATTACTGTTGGTGAGTTTTCAATAGGTTTTGCTCCAGGACGTACCCTCCCAGATGCCAGCGGATTTGTTTTAAGAGACACATTTTCTTTAAATACAATTTTGTTTGATTTAAGTCTTCCGGAACCTGTAGCATTTGATGGTCAAACTTTAACCATCCCTGATGTTAGATTGTTGATTTCTCCAGAGTTTGCAAATATACTAGGCGACCCTGACTTAACAGGTTTGTTTGCTGGAACTGCACGAATTGATGCTCAAGTTGCTGCCGTACCCGAACCTGACAGTGTACTGGCAGTTTTGGCAGTGGGTGCGGCTCTCTTGGCAACGAGATTTTATAAGAAGAATTCAGAACTCAGGAGTCAGAATTCAGTATGAATTCTGTACGAGTTGGTGACGAATATTGGTTAAAACCGTACTTCGTCCCGCTACGCTAACACCCGAAGTCAAGCGAAAAAAATTAAAATATTCTCACCTTAAAACTCTATCCCTTTATGGGTAGAGTATTCACAAATTCAGAATTCTGAATTTGTGAATTCTGACTCCTGTTTTATAAAATTAAATGCACTTGATATCTTGAAGCATTGCTAAATGCTTATTAACAGGTGCAAGGGTATTTGCAGCAATCATCCCACTGGCGGCGACTGCTGGTAAACCAATGCCGGGAAATGTCGAATCTCCACAGCACATCAATCCTGGTAGAGGTGTGCCAGGGCCAGGAAACATACTACTTCCAGCCTGAATTGCTGGGCCATAAGAACCTTGGTGACGACGGAGATAACGCTCGTGGGTTAGAGGTGTACCAACAAGTGTGACTTCACAACGAGAGCGAATATCTGGAATGATTCGTTGTAGCGCTTGCCACATTACTTCTGCACGCGATCGCTTTTGCTCGGCATATTCCTGGTTTTTTCTATCCATTCCTTGCCAGATAGAGTATGGCTCATTACCAGGAGTATACACATGAATCACGTGTTTACCTGGTGGTGCAAGGGATGGGTCGAGAATTGAAGGAATTGATATCACCACAACATTCTGAGGTGCTGTTATGCCCAATTCCCAGTCATTAACCACAATGTAATGACACCGCAAATCTGACTGTAATCCTTGAGCATCAATACCTAAATGCAGATGCATGAAGCTATCACACTCAGGTGTTGCCTGTCGTTTAGCGCGGTAGTTTTTAGGTATTGCCTTTTCTGGTAATAGCTTCAGTGTGTCCCAAACCGATGCATTAGAAATTACTGCTCGACGCGCCCGAATTTCTTCGCGATCGCGCAGACGCACACCCACCGCACGATTCCCTTCTACAAGCACTTGCTCCACATGAGCGCCCAGCATCAGCTTCCCACCGTGACGCTCCAATCCTTGTACAAGGCTGTCAACTAAAGCACCACTACCACCAATGGGATATTCAAGTACTGCGTCTGGTCGATACCAATCAGCAAACATAAATGCTACCTCTGCGCCACTAGTGCCATCTGCGGGTAGTCCAGAAAGCAGAAAACACAGCAAATTGAGCCAATTTCGGGTAAATGGGTCTTTAACAACGCCATTCATAATCCGGCTAAAGGGGCCCGTCAACTTGATAACATCTGTCAGATGTTTTGCCAGAGATGGGGCAAACGGGGCTACAGTTCTAGCTGCACCCAAATCAAAACGTAATGCCGCTGGTGGTATAGAAATTGCTGCACTAGCGAATGGTTCCATAACGCGCTGGAGTTCTTGCCATTCGGTAACAGCATGATTACCACGCAATTTCATCAGCACTTCAGAAAATTGCTCTGCACCAACCGATGTGTCAAAATCACCTTCTGGTAAACAACAACCCCAAGTATCGTAGGTTACGCATGGTAGTTCAGAACCAATTGCATCCAATACTTGTTTTAGGGGATTAGTAGATGGGCTGTAAGACAGTCCAGAATAAAGGGACGGGCCTGAGTCAAATTTGAAACCGTTGCGCTCAAAGCTGTGGGCGGCACCGCCAGGGATGGAGTGGCTTTCGCAGACTATTACATCAAAGCCATACCGTGCCAAAAGAGCAGCACAACTTAAACCGCCAATACCGCTACCAATTACGACTATATCTGTGTTTTGCATATCTCTATTCCATGTTTAAGTAAGTGGGCAAGAATAAATGACAGAAGTTTGCTTTTTAAGTGAGGTACAAAATGCAGGACTCACACATCAGATATAAAGACTTTCTACCTCCTGCCTGCTCTTATAAATAAATAGAGAGATTGCATGTTGACAAAATCTAACCTGCAAGTATTTTTTTGAACCGTTCGTCTGCTCGAATTACATCAAAATCAGAATTCGTTTTTGCCAACTCTCGATGCTGTTCTCCTCTTAACTTAACTGCCTGTGTCAAACTTTCAATAGCTAAATCACAATCATTTTTTAATGCATGACAACGGGCTTTATGGCACCAAGCCCAATGAAAATCAGGCTGAAGTTCTAAGGCTTTATCATAAGAAGCAATCGCCTCATCAAATCGTTGCAATTTTCTAAGTGAATTACCGCACCCAAACCAAGCTATATAGCTATCTGACTGGATGGCAATTGCTTGTTGATAGGATAATAATGCTTTTGGATAGCGCCCCAATCTTCTCAGTGTCCAGCCGTGATTGACCCAAGCAATAAAAGAATTAGGTTCTCTCTGAATAACTTGTTCATAGCAGGCTAATGCATCCTCATATCGACCTTCAAAAAATAAAGCATCTCCTTGTTTAAGATAATCATTAGCAGTAAAAAATAAATGATTATTTCCAGCCTTTAATATTTCTAGTTGTGTTGTTAATTCTTGGATTTTTTGCTGAATTTCTGGGTGAACATAATCTTGTGTTAATGAAGGGGAAGGTGTTAATCCAGAAAGTTGCTGAAGAATTTGCTCTTTTTGGTTTTGAGCATCTAAAAATAGATTATTTAATTGGGATAATTGCCCTAAAAAGTCTGACTTTAATATTTCTAGTTCTTGCTTAAAATCTTCTGTTTGTTTTTTTACTTCTGCCGCAACTTCTTTTTCCAGTTGTGTTTTTACTTCTGTCTCTAATTGTTGCTTTGTTTCAGCTACTAATTCACTAACTACACTACGACGCAGCAGCCAAACACCGGCCGCTGCTAATATTGGCAAAAAAGTTAATACAATTAGCAAAATGTTGAGTAGGGTTGTGCTGTTACCAAAAGCCCGGTCTACTTCAGATTGGACGCGATCGCGTATCTCTTTTTCTTGCTGTAGTTTTTCCAGTTCCTTTAGCTGTTGAATTGAAATTGTCGCATTGGACTGAGGCTGCTTTTCTGAGCCAGTTGGCTTTGGTTGAGCAGCAGCAACACTGGCAGATAGTAAGACGAGTGACAACACTAACCCTACCTGATTATTGATTTTCATGAAACTTTATTACGTGTTAACACAGAATATATAGTTATAGACACAACTAAGTTAATGAATTCCATGTTTACACTACTTGAAAACTAAAGCTAAGACTTGCCCAATTATTCACATCCAAGATATATGAGTCGGCTGCTGTACCATTCATCTCTGTTTTAAGGATGCTGGCGTTATGTAGGTCTTGTAGCAACGCTTGTGCAACATCTAAGGAATTCAACAATGGGCTAATTGGTTGTTGTTCGGCTGTGGAATACTTAGCAGTGTTCAAAGCGGCGAGAGTTCCGCTAAAAGGGGCTGTACTAAAAATCAGCTGTTGTTCGCAAAATAAAGCTGGCGCACCATTAGTTTGGGGTAGGGTGAGGGTTTCACCTGGAGCGATGACAACTTCTTTGAGGAGAGGCTTGGTATCTTCAGTATTTGGTTCTTGGGGAGTTTCCCAAGAGTAGAAGGCAACTGCTGTATGATTATTCTTTAATCCCAGCAAGATTAAATATACTGGGCGATCGCTCTGGTTTTCCACTCGATATTGCATTCGACTACCGATAGGGACAATTGGAGTGGGGAGTGATTTTTTAATCGGAGTTTCAGTTTTGAAAGCTCGTACTGTTTCGCGCTGCATGACGACGCGAGGCGATATTTTACTAATTATTTCTAAAGTTACCTTGAGAGGCAAGCGGGAAGAACCTTGATTTTCTGTGAGTCGCCATAACTTGGCTGCTAGCAAGGTTGATAATTTTGGCGCTAACTTTTGCGCTGTTAATTTTACTGCTTCTCCTACTTCCCCCGTGGTATTGGGAATTAGCTCGCCACCAAGAGTAAATAGACCATAACGACTAGGAATTTCCTGTAGCTTACCAAATATATAATCAGCCGATTTTTCTCCTGCTACTACGGTGGACACATGGGAAGATGCGGCAAAGGCGCTTGTGGCGTCTACCCGCTCAATTCTTTCCAATCCAGTATCCAAAGCTATTGTTAAATTAATATTTCGGGGTAAAACCCGGACTGCTTCTTGGACGAGTTGCCCGACTTGTAGGGAATTTGCGCCTTCAATCTTGGAAATTTGCGCTTTTGCTGTTAACCCAGTCCGCGATCGCAATACTAATTGCTCTGTTGTTGCTAAAGTCAATCGAGAATTCACTCCGTAGTATAGCAAAACTTGTGGAGGTAATCCTGCCAACCACAGATGGACTGTTTTGCCGTCTTCTTCAATGGCTGTCACTGCGCCTTCTGCACCAATAATACTTTCTGGCAAACCTAACCCCCTAGCCCCCTTCCCTTGTAGGGAAGGGGGAGAATTCAAAGCCTCTCTCCTCTTAGGAGAGAGGTTTTCCAGATTCCCTGGTTGTTGTCTGCTACCCAATTTGAATAGAGAATTTTCCACATGGGAAAGGGCGACTTGAATTGTGCTGGCTGGGGTGAATTCCCACAAATACTGTGTCAAAGCGTAGGTAAATAACCCGGCACTAAAACCAGAAAAGAGTCCTTCCCTTGCCGGCTGCTTTGGTTCTGATGTAGCTGCTAAAACAATCGGAGTGCTTGGTAAATTCTGAGTTTTGAGTTGTTGGAGAAAGTCAAGTTCCTCTGCTGCTAACTTTGCCACTGACTCCTGAAGGGCGCGACTTTTTAATCCTAAGATTGTGCTAGGAGCATCATAGCTAGTATCTAATACTGCTGTTACTCGGTCTGTGGGGAGCGATCGCAATAATAGCAGTAGAGTTTCTTCTAATATATAGTTGACTATTTTCTCATTTTGTGATTCTGTACTTCCATTAGCTGGCACCAGAGCATTTTGCATTGTCTCTGGCGATGTTTCCAATTTGACACGACTGCCATAACCGCTAAAGTGGAAGACGACTACATCACCGGGTTTAGCTTGCTTGCCCAGGTGATCTAAAAAAGCCGCTTCAATGAATTCCCTACTAGCTTCTTCCTCAGTTAAGGTGAGAATATCTGACCCTTGGAAACCAAAGCGATGAATCAAAAGTTCTCTTTGGAGTTCCACATCCGTCAGACAACCACTGAGGGCTGGAATTTTTGGGTATTGGTTAATACCTATTAATAATGCCAATTTACGCGGACTGGGTTGTGCCAAAGCCTGGTAATAGCGATTTCCCAAAGACAACCACTCAGCTTCAGTTATCCCCAATACCGCGAGTATTGAGCCAATTCTCTGTAAAAACGTGCGCCGTTTCATAATTAGCTATCAGCCCTCAGCTATCAGTTAGCAGCTTACAGGGCTGAACTCTGTAGTGTAAAGTTACAAAAGTGTGGGGAGTGGAGGGGCGGGGGAGCAGGGGAGAATATATCACCAATGCCCAATGCCCAATGCCCAATTCCCTAAACCGGCACTTCTATCCGCATTGCCCGCGCCAACTCTGCTGCTACTTCAGGACGGGAAAATTCTGGTGGAGGTAACTCACCGCGCCGCAGCATTTCTCGGACTTTTGTCCCCGATAGGTGAATGCGTTCTTCTGGCCTGCTGGGACTAGTTTTAGATGTTGCCATCTGCTTAGTCCGCGTGCAGTAGAAAGCGTGTTCAAATTTCATTGGCACAATGCCTAATTCAGTTGGCGCAAACTCTTCAAATATATACTGAGCATCGTAAGTGCCATAATAGTCACCGACACCAGCATGATCCCGTCCAACAATAAAGTGAGTACAGCCGTAGTTTTTGCGGACTAAAGCATGGAATATGGCCTCACGAGGCCCAGCATAGCGCATTGCGGCTGGATTTATTGCTAAAGCTACTCGGTCTAAAGGGTAGTAATGTTCCAGCAAAATTTCATAGCAACGCATCCGCACATCAGCGGCAATATCATCTTCTTTTGTCGCCCCGACTAATGGGTGCAAAAATAGACCATCAACAGTTTCTAAAGCGCACTTTTGAATATATTCATGGGCGCGGTGGATGGGGTTGCGAGTTTGAAAGCCGACGATGGTTTTCCAACCCTTGTCTTTAAACATTTGCCGTGAGGCAGCTGGATCAATTTGGTAAGTGGGAAACTGGGGATGAGGTTCACGCTGCAACAGCCAAATATCACCCGCCAGATTTACAGTACCTTGCTTATAGAGTACCTGCACGCCTGGATGATTGACATCATCAGTGCGGTAGACATTTCTTGCTTCGCGGGTTTTGTCGTAGTGATATTTTTGGGTGAGTTGCAAAACTCCGATAAATTCGCCTCTGGAGTTATCGAGACGGATTAAGCCACCTTCTGGCAACGGAGAAGCTACTTCTTCGTTTACCGATAGTGTAATCGGGATTGACCACACAAGACCGTTAGCTAATCGCATTTCTGTAACAGTGCGATCGTAGTCTTCCTGGTTCATAAAACCCGTCAGCGGACTAAAAGCACCGATCGCAATCATTTCTAGATCAGATACGGCGCGATCGTCAAGTTGGACTCGCGGCAAAAAGTCAGCTTTTGAGAGAAACTCTGCTCTTTGTTCTGGTGTGGCGATACGGTTAACCAACTGTCCACCGTGGGGGGCTATGGCATCTGGATTGTGACTCAACGTAATCCCCTCTTTGCTTTTACTGTTATTGTTTCAGATTATGTACTAACTTATCAAATGCTGGTATGTAGAGAAAAATAGTTTGGGTATATAGGGGGCTGGGAACTGGGTTCCTCCCATTTTGACTCTGGGGGGAATGGCACTAAGAAAAGATACAGCCCTTGTTATGACTGGTTCCCAGCCTCCAGGCTGGGAATCCATTCTGGGAGTTTTCGGCTATTGTTTGCGTAAGTCCTAATTTCTTGGAAGTTCCTAAATAAAAAGCCCCTGGTCAACACCAGGGGTATCCATCTTTATTCCCTACATATTAGGATCGCATCTGTGAAGCTATAGTAAATCCGTAGTCATGCAATTAACGCATAACATTGATGATTATTTTGCAAGCTATGCTTCGATAGGAATTTACCCAGTGTCATGAATGAGAGCGATGGCTACGACGAGCTATTCGGTGTCGTTTATCGAACAAAATTCAGGAGTCAGGAGTCAGGAGTCAGGAGTCAGAATTCAGTTGGGTATTCTGTATGACTGGCGGTGCTTCGTAGCGTTAGCGAGTCTGCGTTAGCGAGTCTTCTCCCAAGGGGAGACGCCAAGGGCGAACGAGCGTCGCGTCTTTATTCTGACTCCTGTTAGCGGTAGCGGGGCGTTTAGCCCATTCTGACTCCTGAATTCTTCCTCAATTCTCGTCACTTGCTTAAAAAAAGGTTTAGCACCCAGCTAAACCTCTATATATTTAGTGCTTAAGCAGACATCCCAGATTAATTTAGACCCACTCTTGCTTTAGTTCATCTTCCTATAGACTGTATCCAAATATCCTGAAGACTTATACGCCATTACCTGATTATTAATAATAAAAGGCTTGGTTTAACCAAGCCTCTATATATACCAAGCATTTACTACACCAAGATTAATTTAGACTGACTCTTACTTTAGTTCATCTTCCTATAGGCTGTGTCCAAATATTCTGACATCTGATATAACATTTCCTGGTTACTTGTAAAAAAAAGGTTTGGCTGTGAACCAAACCTCAATAATTGCTGTGCTTAACAACGTACTAAATTAATTTAGTTCTACTCTGTTTACAGATCATCATCCTAGAGGATGTGTATAAATATTCAGGCATCTGATATTCAATCACTTGGTAAAAATATTGACTGGTTTATTTAAAAAATACATAAAAATATACCTAAAGAATGAAAAAAGCTTGGTTTCAAATAACCACTGAGTGGTACGAGAGGCTTTGTCAACGAACGGGTCTATCTATGTTCAATTTACCGTTACTCTAATGAGAGTTTATCTTTTGCTGATCGAAGCTTTTATAAAAAAAGACCCTGGGTATTACTCCAGGGTGCATACACGTTTTTCAGGCATTAACAGGCTGAATAATAACTCTGTAAAATAGTTATTTCTACTATCCATAGAACGATACAAATATTTATCTATATATGGTATTGGTACTTTTTTGTTGCTTAGTCTATTATAGATAGTATTTTTTAATACTAACTAGATAAATTGGACGATATTTTCTACTTCTCTAGTATCAGTTCCAATATTCTGTGATCTGATATTAATCTCTTATTTACATTAAATATAAAGATTATAGGGTAAGTATTTTACTTGTTGTTTCTACGTTTCACTTACTTGATGCTACTCACGAAAAAGGCATGGCTAAAAGCCACGCCCTATATATACCAAGTGTTTACCATACCTAGCTAATTTAGAATTACTTTGATTTCAGTTCATCTGTCTCTAGTGGGTTTACAAAAACTCTCCAAAGTGTTGGCAAATCAAGAATTAATTGCTATAAAAAAGTCTGCATTAAGCGAAATATTAATCTAATACCAGTGCTTTATACAATTTACATTAAATTATACTTAATATAGGAATCCGCTTTGATTTCTGAACGAATTTGCGTAGACAGGCAATAGGCAATAGGCAATAGGCAACAGGAAAGAGGGCTTCTCAATACTTGTCGGTTAAGGGGAAAAGGGGAAGGGGTAAGGGGAAAGAAAAAACCTTTAACCTTTACCCTTTAACCTTTTCCCAAAACCCAATTCCGAGTTAAAAATCCAAAACCTGAGCAGTATTGGAGGGCTTCTTAGTTGTACTGATTTTTTTCAGAAATCAAATATGAGTCCTATAGGAATTCATGTTAAATAACTTTGGGGGTTTAAGTCCCCAGCAAGACAGGCAGCCCGTTTTGGGTCGGGGTCTAAATCCCCGGATGCTCGCAGACTCGCTAACGCAAAACGTAATTATGTTAGCGTAGCGGTAGCGAGTCCGCATTCGCTTTTAGCATCTCGTAGAGAGTGTCATTGCGTTAGCGTTCGCGTAGCATCTCGTAGAGAAGCGGGGCGTTAGCAAGAGTGCGAATTGCGAATTGTTTTAATAAAAAAAACTTGTTTTATCACCAAGCCTTAGAGGATTTTTGAAAAGTCTAATTTATTACTTTTAGCTGCAATTTTCAATCACGCCTACACAGGCAAAACATGCCTCGGTAGGTTAAAAAGCATTATTTTTATATTAGTATATAGAGATGTAATTTGTTTTTGTGGTAGCGAATTATATTCGCACAATACTTTTCAAATATCCTTTTAGCTCGACTTTATCCAAAATTAAGAACTCGGTTGCTGTTAGGGAGCATACAAATATTATAAGAATCCTTATCAAACGATAATGGAAGCCATGAAAAAGGTTTAGCACTAAGCTAAACCTCCATAGAAAGCAGTTATTCGACACACCAGAATTAATTTAGAGCTACTCTTCCTTTTGGTCATCTTGCTCTAGGATGTGTACAATAATTCTAAAATATGATACGTATTGATATTGCCATTTTGGCAAGTGATTAAACCTCCTTTAGATAGATAAATAGTTAAATATAGTGAATTAAAAATAAAAATTGTCACATTTAAAATTAGCATACAGCAATGGTATAGGAATCCGCTTTGATTTCTGAACGAATTTGCGTAGATAGGCAATAGGCAATAGACAATAGTCAATAGGCAACAGGCAACAGTCAAGAAGGCTTCTTAGTTGTACTGAGTTTTTTCAGAAATCAAATATGAGTCCTATAGCAATCAAAATCACTCCTCAACAATTTAAACTGCTTTTGGAATCTAAATCTCTTGTGTATCAGTAAAATTTTCTGGGCTAAGTTCATTTTTCAGTTTGAGTTTTAGCTCCTCTGAAATCGGTAAATCTTTAAT
>NZ_KV757626.1:70974-97022 GCF_001712795.1 Nostoc sp. KVJ20 | reverse complement strand
TTTCCCGACAACTCTATTATCATCCAGTCGCCGTTAGCAGTATCACTCAACCCATGTCAGGCGTGGAAATTCACGCCAATGCGATCGCAACTTTGATGACAGGTAAAGCGATCGCTCAAGGAATTAAAAATCCACCATTGCGGGGTTTGTTTGTGCTAATTCTAGTTGGCAGTACAGCGTTGATGATTAAAAGACGCAAGCGTAGCATCAATAGATTTCTGTATAGTCTCGCCCTGTCTAGCACTTGGTTAGTAATTAGTTATGGGTTCTTTGTCTATGGTCAGTTAATTTTTCCCACTATAGTCCCAGCATTAGCGATCGCGATGATCGGACTTTGCTACCTGGGAACCTCAGTCATGAGGGAAAGCATCAGAAAACGCCAATTAGTAGATATTTTTCAGAAGTATAAAACCTCCCCCGTAGTCCAAGAGATTATCAGCCAACAATATGACTTACAATACCTAATCCAACAAAGGGATTTAGCCTTATCAGGAAAAATACTGGCTGGACGCTACAAAATTGTTAAAGTTCTCGGTTCCGGTGGATTCAGCGAAACCTACATTGCCGAAGATACCCAACGTCCTAGTAATCCGCGATGTGTTGTCAAACAACTCAAACCAGCCAACAATAAACCAGAAGGATTACAACTTGCTAGGCGTTTATTTAACTCAGAAGCCCAAACATTAGAAAGATTGGGAACACACGAACAAATCCCTCAACTTTTGGCGTATTTTGAAGAAGATGAAGAATTTTATCTAGTGCAAGAACAGATAATTGGTCATCCTCTAAGTCAGGAACTACCAACAGGTAGAGCAATTAATGAAATTGCAGCGATCAAAATTGTCAGGGACTTATTGCAAACATTAACATTTGTCCATGAAAACTACGTGATTCATCGGGATATTAAACCCAGCAATATCATCCGGCGACACTCAGACGGAAAACTGGTATTGATTGACTTTGGCGCTGTCAAAGAAGTCAGCATCAAACCGCTTGATGAGCAAGAGCAAACCCCTTTCACCATTGGCATTGGTACTCAGGGTTACGCACCAAGCGAACAATGTTTTGGGCGTCCACACTACAGTAGTGATATCTATGCAGTCGGCATGGTTGGGATTAAAGCCTTGACTGGTATCGCACCCCGCGATCTAGAAAGAGATGCTGACGGTGAGATCAAATGGAGCGATGTCTACGGCGGTAAACTACGCTCTCAAGTGAGTCACTCCCTAGCTAAGATTTTCAGTAAAATGGTACTGGATGACTTCAAAGAGCGATATCAGTCTGCATCAGAGGTTCTTAAGGATATTGAAGCTTTTGAAGCTTTTGAAGCTTTTGACGATTTGAGAAGCACTCAAAGCAGATACCATATCCCAGAAGATGACTCATCAATGAATACTTTAGCCGAATTAGATCCTCCCACAAAATCTCCCTCAGAACCATTCTCAGAAACTCCTTGAACAGGAAGCGGGAACAGGGGTAAGCGGAGAAAATATTTTAAATTTCTCCGCATCTTCTTGAATCAATCCTGCACATGATTTAATTTAACGACAGAAATTCTTCTCCTACTGTGGGATGAATGCCTATGGTTTCATCAAAATCTTCTTTAGTAATGCCTTTACGAATTGCCACGCCGAGACTTTGAATGATATCTGCTGCGTGTTCACCCACCATGTGGGCACCCAAAACTTGCCCAGAATCAGTATTTACCACTAACTTCATAGTAGTTGACCGACTTTGTTCGATTAGCCGAGACAACAGTGGTTGAAATTGGGTGTAATAGCATTCTACAGATTCACCAAATTTTTCCCGTGCCTTCGCCTCTGTCATCCCTACACTAGCCACTTCTGGACGACAAAAAACAGCAGAGGGGACATAATCATAATTTAGTTTTTGCGGCTTGTTACCAAAAACTGTATCGGCAAAAGCAATACCTTCTGCCTTAGCCACTGGAGACAATTGCACGCGGCTGGTGCAATCACCCACAGCAAAAATATTTTTTTGGCTGCTGCGGCTATATTCATCTACTTTAATGGCACCATCTTCGCCAAGTTCAACACGGGCATTTTCCAAACCAAGATTTTTGGTATTTGGAGCGTAACCTGTGGCAACTAAGATAGTATCTGCTGTAATTATTTCCCGTTTCTTACCAGTAATAGTTAACAACAAACTCTCATCTGAGTATTTGATTTCTTGAACGGTGCTGTTGGTAAATAACTTAATTCCGCGTTGACTCAAACCCTGTTGTACCGCAGAGCGAATATCATCATCAAACCCTGATAAAATCATCTCGTCTTTTTCAATTACCGTCACCTGGCAACCAAAAGCGTGCATCATACTGGAAAATTCTACGCCAATGTAGCCGCCGCCAATAATTGCTAAACGTTTCGGCAGATAAGGTAGCTGAAACATTTCGCGGGATGTGATGGCATATTCTATACCAGGGATTTTGGGCTTGAGGGGTTGCCCTCCCACAGCAATTAAAATTTTATCTGCTGTAACTTTGCGCCCATCAACATTGATCGTATGGGCATCGATGAAAGTGGCATGGTGAGAAATTAGTTCAATCCCAGCTTTGTGCAATTGCTGGAAATATGATTGATTAATGGTGTCAATATGCTGATGTACTGACTTAATAAATAATGTCCAGTCAAAGTATGTTTGACAGTCACTCCACCCATAACTGTGCGCTATTTTATTTTGCAGGGCGAAGTCAGCGGCGTAGACAATCAGTTTTTTCGGAACGCAACCGCGATTTACACAAGTCCCACCGAGGGATTCTTGTTCGGCAATAGCGACACGTACACCGTAACTAGCTGCTTTTTTAGCTGCTGCCAATCCCCCAGGCCCAGCACCAATGACAAACAAATCGTAATCAAATGTCATAAAAATCTGTTCCTTTTTCACTTTTTGGAAAGCAGAGCTATTTCATCCCTTATAGTTATTCAGACAAAACTTAATCTACTGTCTTTGGGTGGACAAATTGAGATCAAACCATCCTGATATGTAGCAGATTGCTGCTTTCCTAGCAATTAGATTCAAAAGGAACAGCATCGCTCCATTATTGCTAAGTTATATTACATAATGTTGCTAAACAAGCATATTGTACATCTTACAAGAGATATAAGTGCGATCGCTGGCGGTGAAGTGTAGCCCATTGTAGAGACGGCGATTTATCGCGTCTCTCTAACCGGAAATTCGTTGTTTGCAGACAATTATGGGCAATCAAGTAAAGTTTGCATCTCCTCTGCATCCCTTGTCATTCCCAAACGCTCAAAGCTATTAATAGCCTGAGTTGATAATTGGCAAGCTTTTTGGACACTTCCCCACTTTTTCTCCCAACGGGCAAGAGAACGTTGATAACGAGCTAGACGCCGTTTATTGTTGCTGCTTTTGGCAACAGTTAAGCCTTGAATTAATAGCTTTTGAGCTTCATCGCGATCGCCTTGTTCAATGGCAATATCAGCAAGCCAATTTTGAGCAGAATTAATCACCCGATGCCAATGAATTTTTTCTGCACTTTTCATCACATCTTGAAATAGCTTCTTAGTTAACAAATATTCACCTTCTAAATAAAAGATTTCAGCCCGATGATAAAGCACGGGAATAAAATAGCGGATGTGCTGTCGCTCCTCTAGATTCGCCTCAATCACCAATTTTTCTTCTACCGCTAGCCAGTGGCGTGCATCTGTATAATTATTCTGTCGGATTCGCAGTCTAGCCACACTTTCGGCTAAGTCAGCTTGAACGCATGAATCTGCATGGTCGCGTAAAACCCATGCCCGCTGCAATATTTCGTCTGCTTGTGTGAGACTTTGGGGCGAACACTCCCGAATTAGCAGCCAGGTTTTGCGGATCATGAATTTTACTAAAGATGACCATTCGCCACGTAGTTCTGATTGTTCTATCAGCCATTGCAACCAATCGAGGCGATCGTCCCAATAAGCATAGAGATTGGCGTAGTGGTTTAAGAGCAACCACAAATCTCTAACTTCTGCATAATGGTCTTGGTTTTTACACCAATAAAGTACTGCCCGTAGATTTCCTTCCTCTTCCTTTAACCTGTTGTAATGTATCCATTTTTCCCAATCTTCTCCGCCGTAACTGTAAGCAAAATCTAGATACCATCTTACCCAACGCATCCGTGCTTCCCTCTCAAAATCTGGGTAAGCAGCTAATTGTGCTAAGGCATACTCACGAGTCAGAGAGAGCATCTCGTATCGCTTTGTCTCTGGGTTGAGATTCACTAATGAGAGTTGCTGCAAACGTACCAAGCCATTACTGACAGAATCAGGATCGGATGTTAGTCCAGCAACTTCAGCCACAGCCGCTTGGATAGGAGCGTCAGGAAAAATCGCCAGTGACATGAGTAACTTGTGTGGTGGCTGTCCCTTTGTACCTTGCACTGATTGCTCAAAGCAAAAACGAGCCACATCGCCTTTAGCGGAGGCTAACTGCTCCAATACGAAGTTTAAAGGGTAGCCACTGGAAACTTGACCAAGTGCGTAGACAATAGCGAGAGGGATTCCTCCAGTGCGATCGTAGAGTAAGCTAGAGTCTTCATCTTGGATAGTTATATTTTTCTCTTCAGCTTGTTGCTGAATCAACTGCAAACCATCATTCAGAGGCAAGTTTCGCAGACTGATTGGCAGCAGGGCAATTCGTTCGCGGGTAGTAATTACTACTTTGACGCAAATGGGTAAATTGTAGAGGAATTCTATAACCTCATCCCTGTCCTCTATAGTCTCCATGTTGTCCACAATCAGAAGCGTTCGCTGTTTAGAAAGACATTGGCGTACACGTTCAAATTGATCATTGGGAGGAGATTGAATAATTGTAGAGTCGTTTAAGGCATTGGCAATTACTCGAAAAATCTCGCGCAAGTTACGCTGTCCTTGCTGCCGTTGCAAAATCATATCGGGAATCAGTTCTTGTTGTTTGGCTGAAGTGAAAATAATTGCATCAAATTTAGGTGCATCAGAACTGTTTTCGTTACTAGCTTCTAAGCACAGATAAGCAGCTGCTAACACCAGCGCCGTTTTCCCTACGCCACCAATGCCATGTACTGTAATCATGTGAGCGCCATGCATCGGCGAAAGGCGTTCCAGTAGCTTTTTCATATCTGCCTCGCGCCCAATAAATTCTGTGTAGGTTGGTGATGGCAGATTGTGGGGAATAGAGGCGCTTTCAGTACTAGATGCAGCAACACCTCTGCGATATCCATATCTCTCTAGAATGCAAATAAGGTTGCTTGACTTAACGCTGTTGTTTGGTTCTCCTGTCAAAGTTTCAATATCTCGATAGATATTGCTCAATCCCACTCTTACACCAGCATTATCTCTGTACAAATCCTGACTTATCTTTGTCAAGCTATACCCACATAGCAACCCAAGTAACAAGTCTTTCTTAGAATTTTGCCTGTATCGTTCTTGAATTTTAGACTCCAAGTCAGTCAGTAAACGATCTATATCCCAGTCGTGTAAAACCTTTTGATACCAGGCTTTAGACAGATTCCCACGCTCTGACTGATCTGACATAAATATCACCCTATTAGTTCTGTTGTTAAATGTTGATTAGCAACATTTTAACTAACAAAACTTTGAGTATGTTGTATTAGTAATTTTTCACTAACAAATTTTTAACATTGTTAATTACCTTATTTAGGGTCAATTTAGTAGGCTAATTACTAAGTTCATAATTCTTGGTAACAGGCTGCGTATAAATGCAACATCTATCCTAATAACCAACCAAAAACTCTGACTGAATTATCGCTTTCAATTCTGACAACAAAGGAGTACTGAATGAATAAACTAATTCAAACTGTAAGTATCTTAGTTGGTCTAAAGCAAGCTCGACTTTATTTCCCTGAAGAAAAACAAGTCTGTGTATTTAATAAACTTCCGACACTTTACCGTGAGTTTACACCAAAATCTGTACAAGAATCAATCAACGAATTGCAAGAGCGATTAAAAACTCAAGATTTACTTGCAGAGATTACTGGTAAATTTGACTTAGAGACAGATGAGGCAGTAAAAGAATTTCAAAAAAGAAATAATCTTCTAGCAGATGGAGTGGTTGGCCCACTGACATGGGCTTGTCTTTTGTATCCAAAACTTTCTCGTAGTCAAAAAACTAAGTCCCCAGAATTAAGGAATGCGGTTAAGGAACTGCAAACTATCCTTTATGATGAAGGATTTTTGAAAAAAGAACCTACTAGCTATTTTGACAGTGCAACAGAAAGAGCGGTGAAACGCTTTCAAAGAATTTATGGATTGAAGAATGATGGCATTGTTGGGGCAGCAACTTGGGCAGTATTGCTGGGAATGCGACAAAAAATTGATAAAAGCTTTCCGAGGTTAATTTATTTTTTGTCGCCGCAATCATGGTTTTTATGGGAGCAATTTTTGATGATTTGTTGCATCCTATTGGGTATTTATTATAGTCCTATACCAGGTCAGACTCCTAAATTCACTACTGCCTTAGCAACTGCGTATGGACTCACATGTGTAGTACCTTTTTTGTTAGAAAATTTACCAATGAAGCCTTCACTTAAGCCTAGCTTATCTCTCTTGCAATATGCTCCTTATGTATTAACTGGTATCTTTTGGAAACCAATTATCAATTTCTTGGGGCAATTGTTTAATTAACCATTCGATTAATGAGCGATCAAATTTTTGCGTTATGCCTTTAAAAAATTGCGATCGCTTCTGTCCGAGGTAAGCGATCGCACTTTTTGAGAAGTACAACATAAATACATCACTCTAATCGCTCCCGCACTTCATAGTCACCTTGGGGATATCTCACCAGAGGATCATCTTGCAGACAACCAGGCGTCTGTTCAAAAAAACCAGGAGGCCACCCCAATTCTTCAGGTGTTTTTACCTGCACTGGTGCTTCAATGTTAACTTTTGCTGCAAACACCTTCAGAGCATCAACAATTACTTCCTCTGGCGAAGCATACTTACCACTTTCAATCTGAGTTTGGATGAATTACTCTATTTCTGGATTTAAGAACACATTCATAGATTTATTTTCAAGGGTGCTTTTCCATAACTATTTTAGTCTGAGGTGAGATCGTAACTGAAAATTAGGCTGTTATTTATATGTTTTGGCTCAAAAGTGCGATCGCACATCGAAAAAACCCTAATCTTACCCATCGCTGAAATAGAAAAACGACCATTCAAAAATTAAATCGCCTTCTTCTTTGCGCTCTTGCGTAACGAAAAAATCAAACAAAGGCGGGTGCGGGGATTGAACCCGCTAATCCCCACAATGGTGGAGACATAACCGATAACCCTAATTCTTCGTCCCCGAAAGGCAAGTTGCGAACAAGGATAACCCGCCATGAAATATGAAGGATAAAGTTGTTTCATCCTTTATCCTTCAGCAATATCTATAATTCACCCGCAGCTAGCATCTGGATGATCCGAGGTGTACCTGGGTCGAATCCTGCCAAATCCCAAGAGAGCGAATCTTCAGGATCTACCAAGGTAATTTGGTAAGGTGTCAAGGTGACATACACCGCCTTGACGTTAGGATTTACCTTTTTGCGGTACTCCTTCAGCGCTTGACTTGGATGCTTATACCCAGCCCAGCTTTCCGAGTCAGTCCAAAAGCAGACAACATCCGCCTTGAACTTATTCTTAATCATCCATTCATAAGCTACAGATGCATCTGTTCCGCCAAAGTTTTGATTGCTAGCTTTGCGAACCGCAGAACTAAAACTATCTTTGGCAGTGATACCTAATTCCCGGAATTCCGTAGCAAAGCCGCGAATCATGTAGTTTTTCTCTGCTTTTGCTGTCACCAGAGCCATTGTGGTGGCAATTTCACAGCAAGTCAGTCCCATATCTGCAACCATGCTACCCATAGAACCAGAAACGTCTACGGCGTGCATGAACACTTTACCTGTGGGTTGCACAACATCAAAAGACAGTTCAACCGCCTTTTCTAATATGTCTACAATCCGAGGAACTGGATTCCAAGTTTTCTTACTGCGTCCTAATGTTCCACCAGATTCATAAGTTTTGAGTGCTTTCAAAACATCAATAGGATGGATGCGACCTTTACGCAGATGTTCTCTACGATTAAGAACTGCTTCCACTTGCAGCAAATTAGCGTTTTCATCGGCTCGTAACACACCCAGTTCAGTTAAAGAACCTAAGTTACGTAACATTGCACCTATTGGCATTTCCTGAAATAGCAGCTGCCAAGCAAGCTTATCCATTTTGCCCACAGGTGCAGCCATTTCGTGGGTTAAGCGTCCTTGGGAAATAGCTTCATGGGTTTGGGTGGGATTCCGCTTGAGCCACTCATACCACCAAATCTGCGCCAATGCCTCTGAGGGGATGTCTGCTGGCAATTCTTCCCAGCCTCTAACTACCCACTCAAATAGTTGACGGTGATTTTCTGTAGGCGGTTTGACATGGAACAACCGCAACGCATCTCGGTGGGAGAAGCCTTGACGCTGTTGATATTTCAACAGTTGATAAGCCAAGCCTTTGACATCTTCCCTTGAGAGCCAAGTTTTACCAGCTTCCCGCACTACTTTGCCAAATCCCCGCAGAGATTTGGTGTAGTTCAGCCATTCGTAGAAGTGGCTACCAGTACGGACAATTTGCGGGAAGATTTCACCAAATGCCTGTTTTGCTTCTGGTGTTTCACCCATAGACAGCAGCACCAAAGCTAATATAGGCGCACTGTTATTGATGGCGCGTCCATCGCTAGCATATAGAATTTCTTCTGCTACACGACCAGGATTTTCGGCAACAGCTTGTCTGACAACTGTTACAAAATCTTCAGTTAATTCCTGTTTACCAGCGTAGTAAGTGCTTTTTGCTGTGCCAACCAACAAACAACGGCGCAGCATCTTCCAAATGCCAGCATCAAACATCCAGCCGCCGGAACGTCCCTGAATCATCTCTGCTTCTCGTCCGGGGATGGGCTGATTTTGTGGTGTAGTTGTCTTCTTTTTAGTGAAAAAATTGTAATTCATCGCTTCATCTCCCGGCCCTTGCGGGCAAAAATGAAAGGTGGCAGAGCGAGATTTGAACCCGCGACATCCGGCTTATCAGGCGATAACCCTAATTCGTCGGCCTTTTCAGGCAAGGTGTGAACAAGGATGTTTTTCGGCGCTCTACCAACTGAGCTATCTGCCACATGAAAATTTTGGATTTTGGATTTTGGATTTTAAATTTAATCCAAAATTATTTGGTGTAGTGGAGCGGGATTTGAACCCGCGACCTCTCGAACCCTAATCGATAACCCTAATTCGTCGGCCTTCGCAGGCAAGGGGTGAACAAGGATGTTTAGCGCTCTACCAAACTGAGCTACCCACCACATGAAATTTTAGATTTTAGATTTTGAATTTTGGATTGAATTTAAAGTCCAAAATTATTTGGTGTAGTGGAGCGGGAATCGAACCCGCGACCTCCCGCTTGGCAGGCGATAACCCTCAATTCTTCGGCCTTTTCAGGCAAGGGGTGAATAAGGATGTTTAGGCGCTCTAACCACTGAGCTACCCACCACATATAAAGTTATGAGTTAAGAGTGAGGAGTTATGAGTTAAACATTTAAAATTTGTCACTCAGCACTCTATTTTGCTGTAGCGAAGTAGGATTTTTACCTACACCTCCAGAAGTTTGATCAAGGGTGTTTTTGTTATATGCGATAACCCTCGATACGTCGGCCCTTCCGGGCAAGGTGGGCGCTCTGCCATTTGAGCTATCCGCTACTGGTGAAAGCTAACTCCCTAATGAAAGTTGACTTGTATTATTAATGTAGTATATGTATTATTTGTTGTCAAGAGGGTGGCAAGCTAATTTATAGAGTTGTTGATTGAGTTGAAATGAAGACAGGAGGCAGGAGGCAGAAGGCAGGAGGCAGAAGGGAAGAATTTGGTGGGGATTCAAACCCCCACCTTCAGGAGTGGCACTGAATCAGAGATTTCAGTGGGGGACTCAAACCCAAGCTCGCTCCGGTCGCGGCAAAGGACAGGAGGTAGTATTCCTCCTGCCTCCTGCCTCCTGCCCTCTGCCTGCCTTTCTTGTTGTATTCTCTCTGGGAAAAAACTCTGCGCGTAGTTTACCGCCGTAAGCATCGCAGACCAAAGCCTATAACACCTACTGAAGAAAGCTTTTGCCGGCAATTTTGCCGCAACTTTGCCAAAAGATACAAAAAAGTGTGCCAATTTTTGCCAATATAATAATATTATTTCTCAAAATTCACTTGGCAAAAATCGGCATGAGTGAGAAACCCATAGAAGATAACGGCAAGGCTTTTCTCGTTCTACTTTTGCCCATCTCGTTTTTGATTATTTTCCTGGTTGCCACATGGAGAATTTTACTAGCGCTAATTGTGCTGGTAATTGGCTTCAAGCTTTGGCAGGAATATCAATGGCAACAGTGGACTCATCGAGTTAACCCCATTTTTCATCAGTTAGTTCGCGAAAATCAAGGCAGACTTACGCCAATGGACTTGGCAATCAAGGGCAATTTTCCTGGAACGACGGCAAAACGCTACTTGGATGGTAAAGCCTCGGAATTTGGTGCCAGTATAGTCAACTCTAAAGAGGCGGGGCAGTCTTATTACTTTATAACTGCCAGCATTCTTGGCAATATTCTTGACAGTAGTGAGCCTGTTAAAGAACTTCCGGCTCAAGCAGTTACTAAAACTGCGCGATCGCTCTTAGCACCACCACCACCAACCCCACAGGAGGAAGAACCAGAAACCGAATCACTCCCACAGCCAACCCATGAGGAAGCTAAACGATCGCTGGAAAAACAGTTAATTTTTGGCTCTCTGATCCAATCTGAACTTGCTAAACGGCTAAATGTCTATTCCAGCACGGTTTATAAACGGCGAAATGATCCAGAGTTTCCAGAGTGGAGTCGCAGCAAAGACCCTGATGGCATTGCCTGGACATACTCGGAAAAAACTAAGGAGTTTTTCCCAGTGGAGGAAGAAGGATAACAATTCAAAATTCAAAATTCAAAATTCAAAATTAGAATTTTGGAATTTTTGTTTGTAAACCCACAGCTTCGTTGATGGAATTTAATCCGTTTTGTTCTAGTAGGACAAGTAAACCTGCTAGAATTCGGCGTACCATCAGTGGGCCTTCGTAAATCCAGCCAGTATAAACCTGAATCAAACTAGCACCAGCAGTAATTTTCTCCCAAGCATCTTCAGGAGAAAAGATGCCACCAACGCCAATAATCGGGATTTGTCCTTGGGTTTGCTGCCAAATAAAACGAATTACCTCAGTGGAGCGATCGCGCAATGGTTCACCACTAATTCCGCCAGCTTCTTCCTGGGGTGATTTGCCTGTTTGGTCAATTACCTGGGTTTTCAGCCCATCACGGCTGATGGTGGTGTTAGTGGCAATAATTCCCGCCAGTTGGTAGGTTTTAGCAAGAGTTATAATGTCAGCGATCGCTTCCCATGATAAATCTGGCGCTATCTTGACAAAAAGTGGTTTATGTGCAGTATTTTCTTGTTGTAATAAATCTAAGATGGCACTGAGCATAGAAGCATCTTGGAGCGATCGCAATCCTGGTGTATTGGGAGAAGAGACATTAACAACAAAATAGTCTCCCAAATCCTTGAGTAAGCGAAAACTATCGAGATAATCCTGTGCGGCTGCTTCTAGGGGAGTCACCTTAGATTTACCCAAATTTATCCCTATGGGTATTGACTGAGTTAACTCCTGTTTTTCATGTGTCAAACGTGCCGCCATTGCTGCTGCACCAAGATTATTAAAGCCCATCCGATTGAGAGCAGCTTTATCCAACGGTAGGCGAAACAAACGAGGACGCGGATTTCCTGGCTGTGCGTGAAAAGTTACAGTTCCTAGTTCCGCAAAGCCAAAACCCAGATTAGACCAAATGCCAGCAGCGACTCCATCTTTATCGAAGCCAGCTGCTAACCCTACAGGATTTGGAAAGTTTAGCCCAAACAAATTTTGTTCTAGGCGGGAATCGTACAGACATAAAGATTTTTGTAAGCGTTGGTTTGCCCAACTAGCAGGGGTTTGCGATAGCCAGCTAAAAGTGCGAATAGTCTGCTGGTGTAACCATTCTGAATCGGTTTTTACCAGATTGAACAAAAGCGGACGAATAGCAAGTTGATAAATATCCATTTTAATCCTTAAACACTACGCGAATTCGGTAGACCGCCGCGCTTCCTCTTTAGCTTGTCGGAGTTCGTCTTTAGCTTCTTGGAGTTCCTCTTTAGCTTGTCGGAGTTCGTCTTTGGCTTGCCGTGCTTCCTCTCTAACTTGTCGAAGTTCTTCTTTCGTTAGCCGCACTTCTTCAGCAATCTGTCGCATTTCTTCGGCAGAATTTCTCATTTCTTCAGCAATCTGCCGCATTTCTTCGGCAAAATTTCTCATTTCTTCAGCAAGTTGTCGCTGCTCCTCTTGTGAGAATCTGACATCTTCAGCAGCCTCTCGCTCCTTTTCTTGTAAGAGCCTGGTATCTTCAGCAGACTCTCGCTTTTCCTCTGAGATTTGTCTCTGCTCCTCTAGAGCATCGGATGAAGTTTCGCCCATTTCGCTAGCACTCCATAATCTAACTTCAACCAACTCGTTACTTAGAACTTTCAGCAAACACCCGTGGCAATATTACTCAGGGTGCTTTTCTGGGCATCTTATATATTACAAGTTATGTTAACCAATAAATCAGATGGGGCAGCCGCAAAAACCTATAGCCGCCGAACAGCAGATCCTCTCCTTGGGACGTGTCCTCCAGAGTCTCAGAGAAGAAGATGATGTTGACGTTCTGATTGAAGCTACTATTTCTTATCTCAAGGAAGAGTTTGACTACAGACTGATTTGGATTGCTCTTTACGATCGCCTAAATCACATATTATTCGGCAAAGGCGGCATTACACCTGATCATGACACGAGCTTTTTACGCCAAAGGGTTGTTCTCAGTCCTGGGGATTTATTAGAGCAAGTGGTGATTGAACAGCATCCCTTGGGTATAGCTGATTTACAAACTGAAATTCGCGCCGCCGAATGGGGAAAAATTGCCGAAAAACTCCACATTCAAGGAACGATTATTTTACCAATTCGCTATAAAGACCGTTGCTTAGGCTTGCTGTTACTGGGTTCAGAACGCTGGGGCTACCTACTGACAGGAGAAACAAAAGCACGTTTGATGATGGTTTTAGGTGAACTGGGGGCAGTGCTTTATCAAAATGAGATGCATAAGCAGCAAAAGCAAACCAAGCGAACCGACGAGCCATTATTAGAATTGCTGGAAAATTTACGCACCCTCAGTAACCTGAATCAAAGACTTGAAGCAGCGGTGCAAGCAACTCATAAATTTGTCTCCCCCAACCGAACAAATGTTTACTGGTTTGAGCGGGAAGGGCGCTACTTTTGGTGTCGAATGAGCAATCAACTAGTCAAAATCGATCGCAGTTCCAGCAGTCAGCAAGCGGCGGGAATGACTGTACAAGAGTTGAGCGACTTTTATTATGCTTTGGCAGTTAACCAAATTGTCTCAATTGGTGATGCACGCAGTTCTTTGAAGAGTCATTTTACGGCAAAATTGCTGCAACGGCTAAAAGTGCGATCGCTTCTGGCCGCTCCGATAATCTGGCAAAAGAACTTAGTCGGTTTTCTGGCGGTGGAAAGCAATGAACCTCGCATCTGGACAGAAACAGACAAAAATTTCGTCCAAGGTGTTGCTGGTTTAATCTCACTGGTTGCACCTACCGAAAGTATGGAAAGCACCATCAAACAGATTCAAGAAGATGCCCAACTGACTAGCCAAGTTGCTCAAGGTATCTATAGCGAACATGACCTTCAAGAAACTTTACACAGCTGTGCTAAAAGAGTTTTAGCTCGACTAGGTGCTACCCGCTTTTTGCTGTTGCAGTATGACTCTGAGCAAAATAATTATCAATTTATTTACCAAAGTCAGCCTCATAATCGCCGAGCGTTGACATTTAGCCTCAATATTCTTAAGGAATTAGATGGGCAGCTTTTGCAACGTTCAACTCAAGCGGTGGAGATTGAAAACTTAGATGAAGACTTACGCTTTTTTAACTGGCGTCCCTTGTTGTTAGAGAATGGTGTGCGATCGCTACTTATTTGTAAATGCACTCACGGTCAAATACCAGCACCACTTTTGGTCATCACTCACGAAACCCATCGTTCTTGGACAACTCTGGAAAAAGAGTTGCTGTGGGCTGTCAGTCAACAGATTGGCGTAATTATTCGTCAGTGGCAATTACACAACCGTACCACCCAGCAGCAAAAAACTTCCCAGGCATTTGAGCAATGCCTACGCATCCTGACACAATCCCAGAACAGCATCGAGGTCGAAAAAAAACATTTAGAACGTACAGCACTCGAACAAATAGTATCAATTTTGGGTTGTCCCTTAGCAGTAATGCTATCCTGGTCACCTGGTGAAAGGTGGGCAGAAATTATCCCTGGAGTGATTGACAATAGCCTATTTGGAGTTGTTTCCGATGCATCTATTTCTATTCAGTCTGAAGCTTTAATTCAGTGGGCACTTGCGACAGAGAATTACTTGACTTTGAAGGTAGATAATTTACCCCCGGAAACTCGAAAATGGTTGAACGTTCCAAACAAAAGTCAAATTTTGGTGATGGCATTACGTACCAATGTTGATTATGAAACCACTGGTGTAGTCTTGTTAGTAGACTATCAAGAGCGTCGCTGGTCAGAACAAAACCTCAGTGCGACAGCAACCCTGATTTCTCTATTAGCTTGGTGGCGTCGTGAAAAGCAAATTACCCGACTTTTAGAATCTACAACCGAAGAATTACGACAACTCAACTGGTATAAACATCGGCGTTTAGAGGAAATTCAAAGAATCACGGCGCTTTCCCTTAAACAAATACATGATTTGGGGATTCCTGCTAATGAACTGACTCAGATGCGCTACCAACTATTGCTGCGGCAGTTAGATCATACAGCCACCTCCATGAGTGGAATGCTTAAACTTGAGCATTGGCAGCTACATATTAGTTGGGAAACTATGCCCATAGCCAGTTTACTGAAGCGATCGCTCGAACGGATCGAAAATCAACTTAAACAACAAAAGCTGTGGATTGGTGTACATGGCTTAGGACAACCCATTGATGAGCAAGAGTCGCCAAAGAATTCTTCATTAGTCAGAGGTGTTCCTAGCTCCAGCGCTCAATCTTCAATGGCGATCGCTGGTGATATTGTCAAAATTGAATTAGTTATCCATGAATTATTGGTTACCGCCTGTAACCGTTCTCAAAGCGGTGGCAGAATTGATATTTGGTGTCGCCGTTTAGATGCGACAAAGCCCTCAGATACAAAGCATTATTCTACAAGTGGAGGGGCTGAACATCAGACATCACTAGAACTGTCGATTACATATAATGGTGCGATCGAACCACAGTTATTAACAGAACTACATGATAATACACCCAAGGATGTCCTTGCTCCCTCCAACCTCGACCAACCACCAGCTTTACATCTGCTAATCTGCCAAAATCTCATGCAGGAACTAGGAGGAGAGTTGAATTTCTATCAGTTACCAGATAATCGAGTAGTTAGCCGGTTGCTGTTACCGTTAGTTGGTAATGATTCTTAGTATTGGGTTTTCAACCTGCTAGAGTGCGCTCTGATACTGAGTTTGCTGTAGGTTAGGTTTAAATATTGATTGATGAATAGCGATCGCTAGTTCAATTTTCATCAAATCAAAGGCGGATATTATTATAAAGAATCATCAATTACACAGGTTTAGCCTAGGCGTAGCCCGTCGCAGACATCGCAAAAATTTGACCAGCCAAATACTCATGGCGGAGTTCGCTTTTACTTTCTGCTTTTAAATATTTGGCAACCAAAAAAAATGCGAATCGGCGATCGCATAACTTTAAATCTGGTTTCTGGCTATCTCTTTTTAGGAGAGAGTTCAAAAATAAGTCTAAAGATAGATTGACAAAACATTTATTTGCCGAAAATATCCTCCCTTTGTAGCAAACTGGTTATAATTATTTTCCATCTCCCTCAGAAATCAAATTCTCATCTACACAGTATTTATATGGGACGTGTTCGTTCTAAATCTGACCTACCCACAAAAATCTGTCCGGTATGTCAACGTCCTTTCACATGGCGTAAAAAGTGGCAAGATTGCTGGGACGATGTGAAATACTGTTCAGAACGTTGTCGTCGTCGCCGTTCTGAAGCGCAAACTTAAAGGGACTGGGGACTGGGGACTAGGGAATGAATTCTTCCCAATACCCAATCCCTAATACCCAGTCCCCAATGAAACCAACCGCAACACAGACGCAAATAGCGCAAGAGATTAATGGAGTTACAGGTGCAACCTAAATTAATTATTCATGGAGGGGCTGGTAGTTCTCTCCACGGTAAAGGCGGATTGGAGGCGGTGCGCCGATCGCTCCATACAGTAATAGAAGAAGTCTATTCTCTACTATTGTCAGGAGCAACTGCCACTGAGGCGGTGGTACAGGGTTGCCAAATGCTCGAAGACAATCCCCGCTTTAATGCTGGTACTGGTTCAGTACTGCAATCTGATGGGCAAATCCGCATGAGTGCTTCTTTGATGGATGGTGCATTAGGGCGGTTTAGTGGTGTGATTAACATCTCACGGGTGAAAAATCCCATTGATTTAGCGCAATTTTTACAAAGTTCGCCAGACCGAGTGCTATCAGATTTTGGATCGGCTGAGTTGGCGCGGGAAATGCAAATTCCCAGCTATAACGCTTTAACCGATTTGCGGTTACAAGAATGGATACAAGAGCGCCAAGATAATTTTAAAAGTACAATGGCTGGCGTGGTAGCAGAACCCGAACTTTTAGAAACTAGCAATGCCGGACGCGGTACCATCGGTGTTGTAGCTTTAGATACTTGTGGTAAACTAGCTGCTGGCACTTCTACTGGTGGTAAGGGCTTTGAGCGGATTGGACGGGTAAGTGATTCTGCTATGCCCGCAGGTAATTACGCTACTAATAATGCTGGTGTGAGTTGTACTGGGATTGGCGAAGATATCATTGATGAGTGTTTAGCTCCCCGGATTGTAGTACGTGTCACTGATGGTATGTCCCTGAAGGATGCTATGCAGCGCTCTTTTGGAGAAGCGCACCACAACAAACGAGATTTGGGAGCGATCGCTTTAGATGTGAGTGGAGCGATCGCTTGGGGTAAAACTAGCGAAATCTTACTCGCCGCCTACCACGACGGCGAAAAAGTTGGTGACACCTTGGAATGGAATGATAATGAATTGATTGGCTATTGTTGAATCAGTTCCAGTGCTTCGGCTAAAGTTTCTTGCTGGTCAACCATTTCAGCTAATTCTTGGGCTTCATAACGCCCCTCAAAAGCTTCTAGCGCCGCTCTTTTCAGTGCCACTTGATATCCTTGTTGCAGAATATCCATTAATTCTGCTTGATTCAAGTAAAACCCACCGGATTTGCGGCGCTTGTTTATTTTGTTGATTTCCCGCACTGTATTTTCTATCGAAACATCCCAAGAGCGAGTAGAACGTTTTTCAGCCTTTTGTTTAATTAAATGGATGAGCAGAATTACACCATAACTATCAATTTTATTGATTTTGTCACTGAGGCTCATTTCTTCTAACTCATCCACCAACAGCAGCGCCTCATGGATTTTGCCTTGTTCTAGAAATTGCCTCAGTTCTAGCAATTCTTCCATCTGCTAAGTCACCTCAAAAAGAGCGCGTGGCAATCCTGACTGGCGAATAATTTTTCCTCATCTTTTACCTTTAGTTAAATCAGCTAATCTGATGATTTAATTATCGCTTTATTGGCTTTTCTTGCGCCAAGCTGGTTTCACTACCTGACGGCTACGGGCAATCACCAGAGAATTATCAGGCACATCTTCTGTGACTGTAGAACCAGCTGCAATATAGACATCATCTCCCAAGGTGAGTGGAGCCACTAAAACGCTATTAGCACCAGTTTTTGTGCGATCGCCTATTTTGGTACGATGTTTCTTCACGCCGTCATAATTGGCAGTAATTGTACCGGCACCAATATTCACCTGATTGCCGACAACGGTATCACCTATATAGGACAAATGGGCTGCATTTGTGCGATCGCCTAATTGCGTATTTTTCAATTCCACAAAATTCCCCACGCGGCAACCAGCACCCACCTGTACGTGACCGCGCAAATGAGCATAGGGGCCAATTCGGCTTCCTGCCTGCACAGTACTATTTATTACTACTGAATACTGCACTGTGACATTTTCACTCAACTGGCTATTTTCAATTAAACTCCCCGGCCCAATGTGACTTCCTGTTTGAATCACAGTATTTCCCCGCAGGTGAGTTTGGGGTTCAATAATTACATCCGGTTGCAATTCTACAGTTTCATCAATGGTGATGCTTGTAGGATCGATGAGGGTAACACCCGCTAGCATCCATTTTTCTTTGACTCGTTTTTGCAAAATTTCCGATGCTGTTGCCAGTTGCAAGCGATCATTGATGCCGAGAATTTCTTGGTAATCTTCCACATCCACTGCCATAACTTTTCCTACCTGAGTTACGGCATCAGTGAGATAGTATTCTTTTTGGGCATTGTTTGCCTGTAAATGGGGAAGCACTTTTGCCAAATCTAGCCAGCGGAAGCAGTAAACTCCAGCGTTAATGCGGTGATTTTGTCTTTGGGCAGCACTACAATCTTTATGTTCAACCATTTGCTGCACAATATTTTCATCGTTACAAAAAACGCGCCCGTAGCCGGTGGGATCGGGTAAGTGCGAGGTAAGGATGGTGGCGGCGTTTTGATTTTGGGCGTGAGTTTGTAACATCTGCTTGAGAGTTTCGCTGCGTATTAACGGTAAATCGCCGTTAAGTATCAACAAATCCCCTGTGTAGTCTTCCAAATGAGGCAGTAATTGCTGGATCGCATGACCTGTACCCAATTGCACAGTCTGTTCGACAAACTCCAAACTGGGAATTAAATGCATGGCGGCTTGCACTTCCTCGGACTGATATCCCACAATCACGATTCGCCGTGAGGGCGAAAGTGGTTCTACACTGTCGAGAACTCTCTCTACTAGCGATCGCCCACCCAAAGAATGTAAAACTTTCGGTAAGCGTGATTTCATCCGTGTGCCGCGTCCCGCCGCTAGAATTGCTACAACTACCATAATTAGCTATCAGCTATCAGTGAAATTGTGATTAATGCTGTTGGTACTTTGAATACAGGCTCAAATCATACCAGCTAATTATAGAAGACTGAAATTATCAAAGGAGTCAGAATTTAGGGGTCGGGAAAAATTGACTCAGCAAAGGCGCAAGTTACAACAATAGCTAGAAATTGAAATTATTCCCTACTCTCTTTCTTTTCCATGACAAGAGCGAATAAACTCTGCAAACTGCTGCATTAGTTTGGGATTACGCCAACCGGAATCAGTTTCTTTTTGCATCACTGAAAGTGCTTCTGCTGATGTAAAAGCTTTTTTGTAAGGTCGTTCGCTGGTTAGGGCATCGTAAATATCAATTAACTGAAATACTTGCGCTAGGTAGGGAATATCATCCCCCTTGAGTTTATCAGGGTAGCCTGAGCCATTCCAGCGTTCGTGGTGATGACGAATAATCGGAATTACACCCCGCATACTGCGTAGTGGTTGGCAGATTTTTTCCCCAATCAAAACGTGCTGCTGCATGATTTGCCAATCTTCGGGGGTGAGTTCGCCTTTTTTCAGCAGCACTGCATCGGGAATACCTACCTTACCAATATCGTGGAGATAACCACCCCACTTTAAATCTCGAATTTGGTAGCGTGAGAGGCTGAGGTATTCACCAAAAAATTGTCCCAGTTTTACTAGGCGTTCACAATGGTTGCCCGTATTGGGATCGCGACTTTCAATGGACATGGCAATGGAAAACAGTACTTGTTCGGCATGGTCTAAATCTTCATTCAGACGCTTTTGCCGCACCAAGGATTTTACACGCGCCGACAGTTCCACCCGATCAAAGGGTTTGGTGAGAAAATCATCTGCACCAACCTCAATTCCCCGGATGCGCGATCGCCTGTCATTTAAAGCTGTAATAAAAATCACCGGGATTAGTCTAGTTTGCTCATCCTGTTTAAGCAATTGGCACACTTCAAATCCATCCATTCCTGGCATCATTACATCCAGCAAAATCAAATCTGGCTGTTTTTGAGTTACCAATCCCACAACAATCGAACCACTGTCTGCCTCAATCACTTCGTATCCTTCCATACCCAAGAGGGCAACAGCAGTCATCCGACTGGCGGCATGATCGTCAACTACTAAAACCTTCGGCGGATCTAAATCAAACCCATTCACTTTAGAACCTTTGGCTTGTAGTGTTATAGAAACCCGTGAATCATCACCACAACTAACATCAGCTTTTATCCAAGAAGACAATGCTTGGCTATCTTCAAGCATAAGGTCTTCTTGAGATAAGCCTAAAGAATAACCCTCCACATTTTGCGATCCTACGGTATTATTTGAACCGATACTCTTCACTGTGTTAATGGGGTTTGACCCACTAACAATTTGTTCTGTAAAGCCTGTATGGTTGGATTTCCATTGAATCACAAAGGCACTCCAAGTTTTTGCACAAGTTAACAGTGTTAGATTTCAAAAAAAAATTAATATTCGATTGTATCTGAGCCAGAGTTTTCATAGGGATTATGTGTGATATCAAACTGCCTATCTGAGTTTTTTGCAGTATGTATCTTTTATGTTACGAACAAGGTGTATCTTGTTGTCAAATTTTTTGCTCGTAATTCCAGTATGATGAATTTTCATAAATGTTAAATCAGGTTTTTTACGGAGATTATTTAAGCGAGGAGCGTCAGAAAGCGTTATAATTTAACACTTTATATTGAGATATCGGGTTTTGAGTGTCAAATATTTATGGTAATCATTAGATATAAATATTTTTACTTACTTAGTTATAGCAATACCCAAGTACTGCCAAGCTGAATGTGATATTAAATACTATCATAAAAAGAGGCTATTTGGCTTATGAAAAGGAGTCAGAATTCCGGAGCAAAGCCGGAGACGCTCCGCCTCTAGTCAGAATAACCCATGTCTGAAGTCAGGGGTTTCAAGCAAGGAATACTTTTTTCTCCTCCACGACTGAAGTCGCTTGCTCTAGATCATGATTCATCCACCAGTCGCACAGAATTCAATTCTGTTAGCGGATAACTAAGGTTTAGCCCATTCTGACTCCTGAATTCTTCTTCGGTAAAAACTCGTTGCGTGACTATGTATGTGGATAAAGAAATCAGAAATTTTGCCAAAAATAATGTTTATTTTGTCTGGAATTAAGGACTAACAATGGGGCTTGTAGTTGCTCAGGCGTAGCCTGTCGTAGATATCGTAACCGAACTACAAACTAGTTCCCAAAAAATCTCTACCTTGTTTTCCTAATAGCCACCTTTTTCGCCAGCCAGAGGTAGGTTCCAGCGAAGAGATTTCTTGCTCTTGTTGTCGCCGCATCACTATGATTTTGCTTGGATCGCTCAATTGAGGATCGCGATAAGGAATAGCAGCACGAGTTAGCAAGTGTTCTTTTTCAGCTTGGGAAAGGGTAGTGAGTGCTGAGTGGTTTTGAGACTCACCACACCGAGAGTGTGCTGCCACAGTACCAGGCGATCGCCTTCCCACGGGTGGGGTAGAACCTATGATCAAGCCAGCAGATAAAAGTGCTGTACGTACAGCAGCAGCACAAGAATAGGTGGCTAATAAACCATCTGGATGTAAGCACAATGACAGCTGTTTAATAAATTCAATAGTCCATAATTGAGGACATTGAGGTGGTGAAAAGGGATCGAGGAAAATTGCATCTGCCCAGAAACCCGACTGATGTACTAGCTTTATCGTAGTTCTAGCATCGCCAATTAGTAGCTTTGCTTTCAGGCGAGGTGTTTGCACTTGATGCTCAAAAGCTAGCTCTTTCAAGATTTCAATATGGTTACAGTTCCAATTGTCGAACAAGTTGTGAGCGATCGCAGCTTGTGATACTGCTGGATTCAGTTCTAAACCGATTACTTCCACACAGCAACTAGGATTCACTGCCCAAATCGTCTGCAAAGCAGCAGCCGTGTTATATCCTAGACCATAACAAATATCCAATAGTCGTAAGACTGGTTTTTGCGCTGTTATAGCCAGTTTAGTCGGTTCCACAAACTTGGAAAAACTCTCCTGCTGCGCTCCATAATGGCTGTGAAAAGATTCACCAAACTCTTGAGAGACAAAGGTGAAAGAACCATCTGCTGTTAGCTTAGGTGTAAAATTCTCTAAGTCTGTCATCTTACAAAAAAACTAAATAATGCCCCATGCCAAATTCCCAATTTGTTGTTTCGCCAACTTGGCTATTTGAACATCTAGATGATCCGCAAGTCGTTATTGTGGATTGTCGCTTTTCCCTAGCCGATCCACAACTAGGACAACAACAGTACCAGACAAGTCATATAAAGGGTTCATATTACCTAGATTTGAATCAGGATCTTTCTAGTCCAGTAGGTAAGCATGGTGGGAGGCATCCTTTACCTAACTCTAATGATATAGCGAAGAAATTTGCGGCGATTGGGGTAAATTACCAAAAAACTTTAGTTGTAGCTTATGATGATTCGCGCTTTGCCTTTGCGGCTCGTCTGTGGTGGCTGTTGCGCTATCTCGGACATGAGCAAGTAGCAGTACTGGATGGAGGCTTTACTGGATGGCAAAAAGCTGGGTATTCTGTTACAGATGTTATTCCTCCCGCCCGAATAGGTACGTTTGTAGCTCAAGTACAAACAGAAAAGGTGGTAGATATTACAGCCGTGAAAAGCCGGAAAGATAGCCACGAGGTAGTATTAGTAGATTCAAGAGAAAGCGATCGCTACCGAGGCGAACGAGAGCCAATTGATAAAATTGCTGGGCATATTCCCGGTGCAGTCAACTATCCCTGGCAAGAAGTTACAGATTCTTCTGGCTACCTACTTCCTCAAGAGGAACAACGCCGTCGCTGGAAAAAGCTAGAAACAGCCGAAGAAATCTTCGTATATTGCGGATCTGGCGTTACTGCTTGCGTAAATTTACTTTCTTTAGAATTAGCTGATATTACCAAAGGTAAACTTTATGCAGGCAGTTGGAGTGATTGGATTAGTTATATGTAGTAATTAATGATTATTTTTTAACAAATGACAAATGGCAAATGACAAATGACAAATTTCAAAACCGACCTAATTGTAAACTGTAATTAATACTGAAGAACCAGCCATCAAAATCAATGTTTTCGGCGGTTGAACTACCCAAACTTGCTCCAGCCTGTAAATTCAGATTACTAGTCTGGGATATTCGGTAATTTAAGTGCCCGAATAGCCGATGAAATTGGTCTTCTCGATCGCGCTGTGTAAAGTCTGAGAAATTACCCTGGTAGTTAATACCAACCTGAAGAGGCTTTTGCAAGTAGTAGTTCAGAGACACCCAAAAGGTATTGATTATCCGACTCCGACTTGGGGGATCAGCAAAATTTACACTCAATTCGTAAAAGCTATCTAGGGTTAATCTTGAAGTTAAGGGATCTCGCCGTCCTAAAGACAGTTGTAGGGAATTCTCATTTAAAAAGCGATCGCCAGCTTTAAAGCCATCTGGGCGATCGCTGTTGTTGGCATAAAATAACTGTTGATTGCTCCAAGTGATTTCTCCATACATCCGCTGGGATAGATGTTGGTAAAGACTGAGATTCAATCTCACCTGGTTGTAATGATATTGTGACTGATTTATGTAACGAATGAGATTGCCATCAATTGAGGCGTTTAAATAAGTCTTAGATGTCAAAGGGAAATATGCAGAGGCTAGTGTCAGTCCAGAAATAATTAAACCATCTTCTATAGGACTATCATCTGAGGAAAAAATATTAGTCGTCTGAAAGTAGCCTACACGCCCCTGTAGGTAGCCTATGGGTTTAAAATTCTTAGGTATGATGGGTTGTTCTATGGGTGGTAGCTGCTGTTCTAGGGGTCGTAACCGCACCCGCAAACCCAATTCGCGATCGCTATCAGACTCAGGTGGTTGTTTTGGCGATCGCAGCAGTTCTATTAGCCTCTCTAGCCTTTGAGAATAATCTATCTCAGGTGTATTTAATAGTTGCTCTTTTGAGTCTGAAGGAGATGTTGGCAAATTACTTGGCTGCGATTCTAGCTGTGGCGGCTCATTTTGCCTTTGAGCATTTTCAAGTTCTTCAGTTTGGACTGGAGTTTGAGGTGTTTCTGGTGCTTGCTGTGTCAGATTCAACGGCATCTGAGAGTCTAAAAAATGCGACTCACTCGACTGCTTGCACAAATAGTTAATTGCCTCTTGTTCCAATTTCTGACATAACCGTTTATAACTTACCTGTGTGCTTACTAAACTGTTAGGACGCGAAATATCTGTATTTGCAGATTCTGCCGCATCTACTCTAATGCAACACCAGCTTCCACCACTGGATGCTAATAAAATACAAAAAAACAAATTTTTCCAGTTTTGGAGTCGCATCTGGTTAGATCGCGTTGATCGCGTTTGGCAAATGTAGACCCACAAGCGGTATCGGAAGTTCCGATTCCGAATAGGTAATTGACTGCATCTATTTTAGCCTTGTAGGTATATACTGAAACTACAAACTAAAATTGTTGCTTTTCGGATTTTTTCTCACATTATTTTGTAAAACTGAAATGCCCCTATCAAGTTTTTGCTGAAATTTAGTGAAATATAGCCAGTTAGTAATCTCACAAATATAATCTAGCAACTTCTTGTTATGCATAACTGATAACCCTTTGGCTGAAATGATTAGAGAGGATTATATATAACGTACTCATGATTTAATTGTTTATATCAAATGCTAACTTTTGAATCGGCTACAGACTTTATTGCAAACTAACTAATGTCAGTTTCAGAATAAAAAATAAAATCAACTAAATACATATTAGTAATTTGATTTTATTTCTGAACTTACTTGCGTAGAGAGGTAGCGCAGAAGAGAAAACAAGGTAATAAGATAATATTGATTTTAAAAAACATGATTTATCTAGTTTATTTATTATCTCCTTTATTTATTAGAAAGTAAAAGACAATTCAAATAAAGTTAACTAAAAAATCCTGTAAAAATTAGAATTTAGATTAAACATTTATTTTTTTGTATTAGTTGAAGCTCAAAAATTATGAAACTATGTTTTATAAATCGTTTCCATTATTGGTGATTAGTTTATGGGCAGTTATAGTACTGCCTTTGCCAAATCGGGTAAGTGCCATAACTCCTCTAACGCGAGCAGAGATTCAGAACCTCCGCAACATCGTACAACTGATACCTAAAGATAAATTGAAGAAACGTCCTGCACGCAAATTAGATGCAATGACTCCTGGGGACGGGTTGTCAACTGGTAGAGCTTCCCTAGCAGATTTACGTTTCAATGATGGCTCTTTAGCACGAGTTGGAGAACAGGCGTTATTTCAATTTTTGCCGAAGACTCGTGATTTTAAATTGTCAAATGGGACTGTGTTGCTGCTCATCCCACCAGGACAAGGACAAACACGTATACAAACACCAAATGCGGCAGCAGCAATTCGTGGTTCAGCATTATTTGTACGCTACGACCAACAAACAGACACCACAATAGTGGGTGCGCTAACAAATAGCGGTATTGAAGTTTCTAACAAGGAAGCTTCTGAAACTCAGGTGTTGGAAGCAGGGCAAATGGTGATTATAGTTAAAGGTAAATTTGATAGGTTATATGATTTTGATCTAAGAAATTTTTATGAAACGAGCCAACTGGTTCGAGAACTTGATTTGAACAGGCAAAGTCCTGTGCCTACACCTGATCCTGCAATCACCAGTGTTCAAGCCGAAACTGTTGAGGCTTTGGAAGCACAGCCACCGATAAAAGGCGAGGGAGTATTTGAAATGAAGCTAACTCCTACACCCGACACCCCAACTAAGATAACATCCGACACCCCAACTAAGACAACATCCGACACCTCAACTAAGACAACATCCGACACCTCAACTGAGACAACATCCGACACCTCAACTGAGACAACACCAGTCACCCCA
>NZ_KV757626.1:0-70891 GCF_001712795.1 Nostoc sp. KVJ20 | reverse complement strand
CACCAATTGAGCCAACACCCGATACCCCACCAATTGAGCCAACACCCGATACCCCAAGCGACTCTCCAAGCACATAAAACTGCTAATGGGGGTACAAGATGCTCTGCAAACACCGAATACCGTTCGTTTTGTTATTAATATTGCGTAAATCCTGTGGAACTTAGCTGTTCCAACAAAACCTACAACAACCACACCAAAAAGTGATATTCCCTACGACTAGATAACATCTGCTAACGCTAGATTAAATCAAGGACAGGACTTATACAGGATTCACCGGATATCCTTATATAGGTTCAATCACATTCTGTGTGTAAGTTCCCTGGAACTGATTTGTTGCTAAAGAGAACATAAATTTATGACTTTTGATTACGACCTGTTTGTGATTGGTGCGGGTTCTGGAGGTTTGGCGGCTTCCAAAAAAGCGGCTAGTTATGGCGCAAAAGTGGCGATCGCTGAATATGATTTAGTTGGTGGCACTTGTGTGATTCGCGGTTGTGTTCCCAAAAAACTTATGGTCTATGGCTCTCACTTTCCTGCATTGTTCAGTGATGCTTCAGGCTATGGCTGGAAAGTGGGTAATGCTGAGTTTAACTGGGAATATTTCATTACATCTATAGATAATGAAGTTCGGCGACTGTCGCAACTACATATAAGCTTTTTAGAAAAAGCCGGAGTGGAACTAATTTCTGGTCGCGCCACATTGGTAGACCCCCACACCGTAGAAGTTGATGGACGAAAAGTTACAGCGGAAAAAATTTTAATTGCTGTTGGTGGGCGTCCTGTCAAGCCAAATTTACCAGGAGTGGAATATGGCATTACCTCCAACGAAATCTTTCATTTAAAAGAACAACCAAAACACATCGTCATTATTGGCGCTGGTTATATCGGCACAGAATTTGCTTGTATTATGCGTGGTTTGGGTTCTGAGGTGACACAAATTACCAGAGGTGAAAAGATTTTGAAGGGTTTTGATGAGGATGTCCGCACAGAAATTGAAGAGGGGATGACGAACCACGGAATTCGGCTGATTAAGAATAATGTGGTGAAAGCAATTGAACGTGTGCCAGAAGGTTTGAAACTGACCTTATCAGAAGACGATCAAGAACCAATAATTGCCGACGTATTTTTAGTGGCGACAGGTCGAACTCCCAATGTAGATGGACTGGGTTTAGAAAATGCTGGGGTTGATCTTGTCCCTAGTTCCATCGAAGGGCCTGGATATGACACTACAAATGCGATCGCAGTCAATGAATATAGTCAAACTAGTCAACCGAATATTTTCGCTGTTGGCGATGTCACTGACCGAATCAGTTTAACTCCCGTGGCCATTGGCGAAGGTCGCGCTTTTGCCGATAGTGAATTCGGAAATAACCGCCGTGAATTTTCTCACAAAACTGTTCCCACAGCTATATTTTCTAATCCAGAAGCCGCAACAGTCGGCTGGACAGAAGCCGAAGCCCGCGAGAAACTTGGTGATGCTGTTACCATTTATCGCACTCGCTTCCGGCCCATGTACCACAGTTTGACTGGTAAGCAAGAGAAAACAATGATGAAGTTAGTGGTTGATAGCAACACTGATAAAGTGCTAGGCGCTCACATGGTAGGTGAAAATGCAGCCGAGATTATTCAAGGTATGGCGATCGCTGTGAAAATGGGCGCAACTAAAAAAGACTTTGACGCCACTGTGGGTATCCATCCCTCAGCCGCAGAGGAATTTGTCACAATGCGTTAACTAGGTCATTGTCCTTTGTCTTTTGTCTCTTACTGTTTAAGCTAAAACTAATGACCAATGACAAATGACTAAGGACGACCCTAACGGTAAAACTTGGATGTTTACTCAGTATATCTACTTGCACGGCTTTGCTTCCAGCCCTAATTCTTCTAAAGCACGGGATATAAGCGATCGCTTTTCCCAAATTCAAACAAAGCTGAAAATTCCCGATTTGAATGCTGGCGATTTTTCCCAATTGACCATCACTCGTCAGATCACTCAAGTTGCCGCAGAATTCAGTAATGATTCTACGCCAGTAACGCTGATTGGCTCAAGTTTGGGCGGTTTGACCGCTGCCCACTTGGGTCAGCAATATTTGCAAGTACAGCGTCTTGTACTGCTAGCACCAGCTTTTGGGTTTCTATCTCATTGGTTGCCCAAGCTAGGAAATGAAGAAGTGCAGCGTTGGCAACAAGAAAAATATATCATGGTCTACCACTATGGGGAAGGCCGATCAATTCCTTTAAGTTACGATTTCGTAGCAGATGCCGCCCAACACCAAGAAAAGCTTTTGCAACGTCCTATCCCAACCCTAATTTTGCATGGAAAAAAGGATGAAGTTATCCCCATCGAAGCCAGTCGTGACTTTGCGCGTTCACGTCCTTGGGTGGAGTTAGTCGAACTCGACAGTGACCACGCTTTAGGTAATGTTATGGAAAAAATTTGGCAGGCAATTCGCCTCTTTTGCCAATTACCTTGAAGCTGTAAAATATTAAACTCTTATATAACTATGTCCTTAGTCATTTATCCTTTGTTATTTACCAATGACTAATGACTACCAATGACTAATAACTAAAACTATGCTTCCCTTCATCCGGTCAGATTTAGCACAATTTAGTGCGTACAAACCTCACCCCAGCAGCGATACAGCCGCATCTGTCCCCACACAGTTTGATCGGCTGGATACAAATGAAAGCCCCTACGATTTGCCACCTGAGCTAAAAGAGAAGCTGGCCTGGACGTATCAGCAAGTAATTGAAACAAATCGTTATCCCGATGGTGGACATGAAACACTTAAGGATGCGATCGCCGAGTATGTCAACGAGTCAGCCGCCCTCTCATCATCTTTGTTTACTGCTGCTAATATTTCTGTTGGCAATGGTTCAGATGAACTAATCCGCTCTTTATTAATCGCCACCTGTCTAGGAGGAGAAGGTTCTATTCTCGTTGCTAATCCCACTTTCTCTATGTACGGGATTTTGGCGCAAACTTTGGGCATTCCTGTAGTGACAGTGGGTAGAAATGAAACCAATTTTGAAATTGACATCAGCGCCGCACAGTCAGCCATCGAACAAACTCAAAATCCTCCCATTCGCGTAGTTTTCGTAGTGCATCCCAATTCACCGACTGCCAATAGCTTAACTGAGGCAGAGTTGGCATGGCTAAAAAGTTTACCACAACATATTTTGGTAGTAATTGATGAAGCTTATTTTGAATTCAGTAAAAATACTCTAGTACATGAATTAACTCAACACCCTAATTGGATGATATTACGTACTTTTTCTAAAGCCTTCCGATTAGCAGCTCTCCGTGTTGGTTATTGCGTCGCTCATCCCGAAGCGATCGCCATCTTAGAAAAAGTTCGCTTACCCTACAATCTTCCCAGCTTTTCCATCGCAGCAGCATTAGTTGCTTTACAAAACCGCACACTCTTACTTGAATCGATTTCCCAAACTCTGAGTGAACGAGCGAAACTCATCGAAATTTTATCCCAACAACCAGAACTACAAATTACCCCAAGTGCTGCCAACTTTATTTACCTGCGTCTTCAACCAAATGGCTCTCATCTACAAGATACTGCTTTAAAAACTTTCCACCAAAAACTTAGGACACTCGGCACTCTTGTGCGACACATTAGCGGAGGATTGCGAATTACTGTTGGAACAATAGAAGAAAATACCCGCACCGTAAATCGAGTCCAAGCTGCTTTGGCAAATTTGGAATCTTAGCAATTAGTTCAGTAATTAAATCTGCTGTCCATCTCACTACCCAAACGACGTACTATCCCTACTGTTTGTGGCAGCACACCCACTAAAAGAGCAAAGGCAACATCCGGCAGAAGATGCACTATTTCTGGTGGGAAGTATTGTTCAAATTGATCAAGAATTTTTTGGACTCGCTGCCCAGGCACCGGGTTTTCTGTAATTTGTTTAATCAATCGAATCCACTGTCGTCTAATCAAGTAAGCCTTCTGACGATCTTCATTAGATTCGGGAGTTAACAAAGACAGATTACCTATAGGGAGTGCCCTTTGGCAATCACAATCATAATCCCCACCCACAGCAGCCCCAGGCCCAGCAAACTCTGCATGGTAGCGCTTAAAGAGTATTAATCCATTTCGTCTCCGACTATTGACGATGAAGACTTCTCCACTGTGCAAACGTGTCAGGATATCCAAACTTTGCGATTGCTCAGTTCCGTCTGACATGACAAGAGAGTCAAGGAAACTAGTTTCAGGGTAATAAGTTGATACCATAGAGGTCTGATAGCGTCGATGCTGTTCGCTATCCATGTTTTTTAAACTTTCAACGAATGTGGTAGTAGTATGCACTTCAAAACAAAACTAGTTGTTATATAAAATGGGGTTGTTGAATTCTTTTATTATCAAGACCTTTCTGGCCAATTTAACTAAAATAGCAATAGATAGCTGTTATTTCAGCAATTGAGTGATTATATTTTATGAGATATAACTAGATTTGTCTGTAAACTATTGGAGTGTTTTATTAAAGTTTTTATAAAGATGAATATCTTAATTACAAAGTTATTATGAGGAAGTGATGATTTTGTTAAGCTTAATTTCGCATACTCTCTCATTATAATCCATTTATTTATCTATATTTAATACTTTAAAATATTTGTTCATGATAAATCCAAAAAGACAAAATTTAATATTTTAAAATATTAAAAGTTTTTACCAAAAGATACTTTTTTTAATATTTCCGAGAGGATTTTTTGTAAAAAGTATAAATCAAATTTTATTTTCAAAAAGAATTATCAAAAGCGATTAATTGGCGAAGCGAATAAATATATTTTAGCTGTTATTTAGATATTTAGCTAAATATTGGCTGGATTTTTAACGCACTTTGGGGGTTTAAGTCCCCAGCAAGACAGGCAGCCAGCCCGTTTTGGAGCGTGGTCTAAATCCCCGGACGCTCTCTACGAGACGCTAAAAGCGTAGCTTGCTTCTCTGAAAGAGTACGCAGACTCGCTAACGCAAAAAGTAATTGCGAATTGTTTTGATTAGATTCGTTTGTATTTAATTACCAAAGTAATTAAATACAAAACTTGACAATTACTAAAATCCGATTCAGATAATCTAGTCAGCACTCAGGTGCTTGTGCAATAACATCTGGCTTGAGCGTCTGAGAAAAAATGTATTCCAATTAGATTCAACTTTATGCACCCGGTATCCCAGCTTGAAATAAAGCTGTCTTGCTTGATGGTTATTTTCTAAAACATGAAGATATAAGTCTTGAAATCCCCACTCACGAGAGACTTTTTCACAGCTAGTAAGTAATCCTGAAGCCACACCATGTCTACGGTATTTTGGGTGAACCGCTAAATTAGATAAGTAAGGAAAACCTACGCCAACCTGGCTCCATGAATCACTGTAACGTACACCCAATTCCACACTTCCCACTAAGTTATTAGCCTCACTACTAGTAGCTTCAAAAGCTACTAAACAAACATGACGGGGCGCAGGTGATGTCATCCGATGCCTTAAGTCTTCGTAAATACCCAGACGTAGCAATGGGAAAGCCCATCCCCATATACCGTTGTGGGAGTGAAAACTTTCAGTAATAATTTGGGCAACACCCATCAAATCAGGAGGTGTAGCCGCACGAATTTGGAATTGGTAGGAAGCTGGGTTGATTGGCTGTTGGTGGTATGGATGGAAAAACCGATATTTCAAGGCTAGTTTAGTATTGATTTTATTCAACGAAAAATTTCTCAAATATCCTAAAACCAGATTTAAACTGAATCATAACTTAAGAGCCGCTCAGGAAACTCAATTGACCTGAGATTGCTAATTCGCTTTTGCTTGTGGATCAAACAAAGTTTTACACTTTAGTTTGGGGTTTTATAACCTGTATTTTTGAAAGAGTGTTAGGAGTTACAGTTTCATCATTCCATAATCTTAAGTTCAGGTGCATCACCTGTTTCAGGTAGAGAGCGGATCGGATCAGATTGTTACATCTGTAAAGTGGTATAGCTTTGGGTGAGTGGGCAGAGACATAGCATAACTTGTCCGTAGGCAGCATCTACAAAATTGTTAAGTAAGTACACCATAAGTAAACTCTGGTTTCAAACCACCCTTGTTTGCAGTACTGAACCTGTTTTTGCAGTTGCCGCTACATTGAGACTACTTTTCTACTGAGTTGGATGAATAGGCTGTACAGCTAGTGGGACAAGAATCTACAAGGCTCCCTAATCCCTAATTCCGGATTTCTCAACGACTACCACTTGTCTTAATGATAGTTCTGATTGCTAAATTAGAAAGAGGTGTTTGTCTAATAGTATACTTTGGCTTTAAATATTATTGTTTTAATTTTGTTGGCTCTACCATGACTACCATAAATAAAATTTACCTGCAAATGTTAGTACAACTGCCGCAAAGGGAAAACTTAATATGCAGCTTCATCTGGATTTTTCAGCTAGCTATGAGCGCTGTATGTAGTATCAGACATTGCTCACAGGAGGTGAAGGAAGATTTGGCAAGCAAGCATCGACTCTGTAACACTAAAACAGACTATGAAAGCAATTACACTGCACCAAAGCAAACGGTAATCGGCACAAGCCATTGAGACAAATTCCTGTGAGTAAACGCTCCTACACTCAGCAGTCATGTAGCCAAGCAGCTTTATTGGTCGAAATGCTCTGCTCTTACCTGACTCAGAAAAATCCTTACCTGATCAGATTATTCTTTATCCGACTGCCGTTGCAGCAGGAAAGCGGTGCATGAAATCCCAAGCAAACAGTAAGCCTAAAATTTTGGTTGTCGATGATGAACCAGACAACCTTGACTTGCTTTACCGTACTTTCTATCGCGACTATAAGGTGCTGAGGGCAAACTCTGGCCCTGCGGCCCTTGATCTGCTGGCTCAAGAGGGAGAGGTCGCGGTGATCATCTCCGATCAGCGGATGCCGATGATGAGCGGTACAGAATTTTTGAGCCTGACAGCAACTCAATATCCAGATATTATCCGGATTATTTTAACTGGCTACACCGATGTCGAAGACCTGGTGGAAGCAATCAACGCTGGTAAGGTATTTAAATATGTCACCAAACCGTGGGAAGCCGAGGAACTCAAAGGGGTGGTACGCCAAGCTTTGGATACCCACAATGTTCTCAAAGCTAGAACTCGCGAACTTACCCGCACACTCCGTCAAGAATCGTTACTGAATACGGTTACAAATACGATTCGCAGTGCTTTAGACTACAGACAAATTTTGCAAGCCATTGTCGATACAGTGGGTCATATGTTGGAGGTGGATGTCTGTCTGTTGCGTCCCTTTCAAGATGAGCAGTTGGCGGATAAAGGATTCATTTATCAGAAGGCTCTCTCTCAAGCAGCTCTTGAGCAGGGGAGTGGGGGAGCAGAGGAGCAGGGGAGCAGAGGGGAAGTTTCAGTAAATCTTTCTCCTCTGCCTCTTTTGGCTCAGACAGTGTGGGAAACCCGCGAAGTCCAGGTAATTCATGATGTGATAGATGATGAGCGGATTCATGGTGATACTCCTGAACTGCGTGAGCGTGGGCAAGCTTTTGCTGCTGCTGACATTTGTTCTAGTTTAGTTGTGCCATTGATCTGCCAACAAGAACTAATGGCAGTGCTAGCACTGCACCAGTGTTCTCTACCTCGCTTTTGGGGGGATGATGAGGTGCAGTTAGTGTTGATGGTAGCGGATCAAGCAGCTTTAGCTTTGTCTCAAGCTTATGCTTACGAACAAGTACGTGCCCTTGCCAAGCGAGAAGCTCTAATTAATACAATTACTAGCGCGATTCGCTCTAGCTTAGATCCCCAAGATATCTTTGCGGCGATCACTCAGCAATTGGGACAAGCTTTACAAGTCGATGGCTGTGTCCTGTCTTTGTGGACAGAGGAAGATGAGTTTGTCGAGTGTGTGGGCTTGTATGACAGTTTTCAACATCCAGAAAATTTGCGTAGGCACAACCCGTCGCAGGTATCGCCAGTCCCAGACAATAATTCAAATAGTAATAATCACCTCTCAACCCAGAGATTACCTTATTCTCAAGCATCTATACAGGAGAATCCCATCCTCCAACAAATGCTACAGACACATGAACCTGTGGTAATTGGTAACGTTAGCCATTCTCCCTCAGATATACGGGGTTTTGATTTGCCTTTAAAAATGCCAGCGCGATCGCTCATGTTCGTGCCATTATTGGCTGATGGCAAATGTATCGGTAGTATTACTTTGCATGAAGGTAAAAAAGTACGTCAGTGGTTGCCATCTGATATCGATTTGGCGAAAGCAGTAGCAGCTCAAGCAGCGATCGCTGTGCAACAATCACACTTATATCAAAAGACTCGCCAACAAGCTGAACGCTTACTGGAATTAGATAAACAAAAAACCGAATTTTTCCAAAATATCTCCCATGAATTTCGCACACCCATCACCTTGATTCAAGGGCCTTTAGAGTCAGCGGTGGCGGCTGGTGAGGGATTATCTTACTCTCAAAGTGCGATCGCCCTGCGTAACTCTCGCCGCTTGCTGCGACTGGTAAATCAACTCCTCGATTTACAACGCTTGGATGCGGGAAGAATGCAACCTAGTTTCCATCCCTGCGATTTAGTTGAATTTGTCAGCCAAATTGTGGAATCTTTTCGTCCCTACTGTGAGAAAAAGAGACTACATCTCGTCACCCAGCTAGATGAATGTTCTACGGTGTACTTGGACATGGAAAAATTTGACAAGGTGGTTTATAACCTTCTGTCAAATGCCATGAAGTTTACCCCTGAAGGTGGCACGATCAGTGTCAGACTAAAATCTGAACATAATCGTTGCATCTTGCAAGTCCAAGATACTGGAATCGGCATTGTTCAAGAACAAATTCCCCATCTATTTGAGCGCTTCCGCCAAGCTGAAGGTTCAGCAAACCGATCCTATGAAGGCAGTGGTTTGGGTTTAGCCTTAGTTAAAGAATTGGTAGAATTACATGGTGGTCAAGTCACCGTGGAATCAGTTTACGGCGAAGGCACTACCTTTAGTTTATGGCTTGTGACTGGAAATGCTCACTTACCCGCACAGCAAGTACTAGAAACATCAACAGAACTGAATACAAGCCGTGCTAGCGTAGAATTGGCTGATTTAGAACTGGTAGAGTCAACAACAGACCATATTGAAGATATTACAAGAAACTTTGCCCCAAGTATTGATACTCAAGACTCAGCACTTAAGACTCAGCACTCAATCTTAGTTGTAGATGACAACCCGGATTTGCGAACCTATGTATCTGAGATTTTCCGCCGTAATGGCTATCATGTACAGACGGCTCGTAACGGTCATGAAGGGCACAGTAGAGCTAAGGAAATTATACCCAGCTTGATTGTGACTGATTTAATGATGCCCTTGGTCAGCGGACTTGAGATGATTCAGATGATCCGCAATGAGGAGAAGTTAAAAGGAATACCAATCATTCTGCTGACAGCGAAAATAGATGAGGAAACTCGCATTGAAGGTACAGAACATGGTGCGGACGCTTATTTAGCAAAACCATTCAATGATCGGGAACTATTGGCGGAAGTTCGCAATCTTTTAGCGTTGAAAGAAAATGAACGACGAATTGTGGAGTTAAATACTTATCTAACAGAATCGGTGCTAAAACGCTTTTTACCAGCTGTATTGGTGCAAAAAGCCGCAACCGGAGATTTAACGTTAGATTTACGCCCAGAACCACGCTTAATTACAGTTCTGTTTAGTGACATTGTGGGTTTTACACAGCTAGCAAATACTCTCAGATCCCGGCGAGTAGCAGAGTTACTAAATGAATATTTAGAAGCCATGACCAAGGTTGTTTTTAGTAATGGCGGCACTGTAGATAAATTTATGGGAGACGCTATCTTAGCTTTATACGGAGCGCCAGAAGAACTAACCCCTAATGAACAGGTACGTCGTGCTATTAATACAGCCAGAGCAATGCACCGTTCACTCGCGGAATTGAACCAACGCTGGCAAGATCAAGGTGTATTCGATGGCCACAAACTTACTAGCGTTCAGTTCAGGTGCGGTATCCACCAAGGTACTGCTGTTGTGGGGATGTTTGGTAGTGCTGAACGTGCCGATTATACTGCTATTGGCCCAAGTGTGAATATTGCTGCTAGGTTACAAGCTGCCGCTGTTCCCGGTACAATCCTGGTTTCTGCTGCTGTGGCAGATTATTTACAGGAAGGAGAAATTACTAAAGGTAGTCCGCTAGAACTTAAAGGAGTAGATGAAACAGTTTTGACTTTCGCTGTTACACCAGAGGTAATGGTTAATCGCTAAAATTTAGACTGGTATTTGAAAGCATTATCAATCAATGAGTAAGAGTGCCTAATCATATCCAGTTTCTATAATATGACACCATCGGTTGCAGACAAAACTCCAATTCCAGCCAAAGTCTGGAGGCGACACACCGATCCACCAGGTTTGTGGATTTCTGTCGTTATAGGTTCAGTCTCTCTGCATTTGCTGGCGTTCTGGCTGATGCGCTCATCGAATGCAGTTAGCCTGTGGTTTCCCCAGCAAAGTCAATCTGCTGTTCCCATTGAATTGATAGACATTGCTCCCGAAACAAAGTCAATAATCAAATCAACATCAACACCCAAAACAGTTTCGCCAAAGCCAGTATCCTCAGCTAAAAAGTCTGTACCAGCACGTTCACCACAAACAACACGAACTACGCCCAGAAATCAAGATTTTGGCGCAATAAATTCTGCTGATAATCTACAGCGAAAGAGCCGAATTGCAGACTCTCGAGCTGATAGCCAACCCTTTAGACAACAAACAGTTCCAACACCAACACCAACACCGACACCGATACCGACACCGACACCAACACCAACACCGACAATTCCAGTCGGTAATCTACCTTGGAATCGTCGTCAAGACATCAAACTGGGAAAGGGAACACCACTACCACCAGGTATTCCAGCAAATCCCACAGGAGAAACTTCGCCAACTCCAATTAGGGAAACTCCATCTACTCCCACAGGAGAAACTTCACCAACTCCAACTAGGGAAACTCCACCAACTCCCACAGGAGAAACTTCACCAACTCCAACTAGGGAAACTCCACCAACTCCCACAGGAGAAACTTCACCAACTCCCACAGGAGAAACTTCGCCAACTCCAACTAGGGAAACTCCAAGTACTCAAGCTCAGGGAGCATCGGTAGCAATAGTAGCTCCTTTACTCAGAGATGAAGTGAGTAATTTGATAAAAGCAGGAAGATTACGACAAGATGCTTTACCCGACGTTATCGCTTTATACAGGGGAAGCAACACAAAACAATTAGACTCAAGTTTTCTTGTCAACAATTCTGGACTTGAACCAGCACAGCTTTTGGCCAGCTTAATAATTGATAATAATGGCAACTTTCAACAGGCGGTAGTTCTAGAAATAGAACCAGCAACACTGCAAAGTGAAAAAAACACATACGAGCAAGTTCTCAGCGAAGTTTTCAAAACAGAAAACTTTATTGCTGCTCACAACAACGATCGCACAAAACCAGAATTGAGCAATCTGTATGTCAGGATTAAAATCCAACCCGCCAATTCCAACTAAATGCTTGAATTTTTGCAAAAGCTATGTTATATTCATTGAGTTGGAAATTTGCGGGCGTAGTTTAGTGGTAAAACTATAGCCTTCCAAGCTATTAATGCGGGTTCGATTCCCGCCGCCCGCTTAAAATTGGTACTAATTTAGATTTTCTAGCCGAATGCGTGGATCGGCTGCTTTGAGCAGCAAGTCGGCGATTAAATTGCCAACAATCAACAGCACTGCACCCATAACTAAGCTTGCCATTAACAAATATAAATCTTGAGCTTGTAAAGCCTGTAAAGCTAATCTCCCTAAACCAGGCCAGTTGAAGAAAAACTCGGCAATAAAAGCACCATTTAATAAACCAGCTAATTCAAAACCCAATAAGGTAATCAAGGGATTTATGGCGTTGCGGAGTGCATGAACGTAGATGACGCGGTTTTCTGGCAGACCTTTGGCACGAGCCGTTTGGATATAATCTTGACGCAGCACATCTAATAATTCGCCGCGAGTGATGCGTTGTAAACCAGCAAAACTAGTAATTGAGAGGGCGATTGTCGGTAAAATCATGTGCCAGCCGACATCTAAAATTCTGCCAAACCACGATAGTTCTGAGTGATTGATGCTAGTCATACTTCCCACTGGGAACAGCGGCGAGGTGATTTGGGCTAAAACCAGCAGTGCTAAGGCTGTGATGAAACTGGGAAAGCCTTGTCCAGCGTAACTGATTACCTGTAGAACCCGGTCTGCTAGCTTATTTTGGTTAACAGCGGCAAAGATCCCTAAAGGGATGGCGATCGCCCATGTGACAATTAAAGATGCGATCGCTAATAGCAAAGTCGCTGGTACTCGTTCCCACAATAGCGACGATACTGAACGTTGATAAATAAAACTCGTGCCAAAATCTCCTTTTGTCAAGATTCGCCACAGCCACAGCCAAAATTGTTCTAGCCAAGACTTATCCAGACCAAACTGCCGCTTGATTTCCTCAATTCTTTCTGGAGATATCTTTGGATTTTGCCGTAGCGTATCTACATAATCACCGGGAGCGAGTTGAATTATGAAAAACGATAAAGCTGACGCCAACAACAAAGTTAGCAGTGCTTGCAATAGCCGCTTTACCACATAAATAAAAGTGTCGCTAGTGACTAGCCTGATGAGCCAATCCCGCCCTGTCTCCAAGGAAATTCTCGTAGATGTCATTTGTTATTTGTCCTTTGTCCTACCCTGCGGGAAGCCGCTGGCGCGTCTATGTTATTTGTCCTTCGTCCTTCGTCATTAGTCAGTTGTTTTCTACTGATTAATGACTAACGACTAATGACCAATGACTAATGACTAATATTCAATTACAGAGATAATCGGCACGTCTGGTAGGTATTTACGCCCTTCTAAATCCCGTAGCTCGATAATAAACCCAAAACCTACTAGTTCGCAGTCAATCTTCTGTACTAACTTTGCTGTGGCACTCGCAGTTCCACCTGTGGCAATCAAATCGTCCACAATTAAAACTCGGCTACCTTGGTGTAAAGCGTCTTGATGCACTTCTAGGCAATCTGTACCATACTCTAGTTCATATTCAATTGAGTGAACGGCTGCTGGTAACTTACCTTTTTTACGGACGGGGATAAAACCAGCCCCTAATTTATAAGCCAGAGGTGAACCAAAAATGAATCCCCTTGACTCCATACCAATGACATAATCCGCTGTTATTCCAGCTTCGTTGCATTTTTGTGTTAAAAAGTCAATAGTGTAACGCAATCCCTGTGGATTGCGAAGCAGCGTAGTAATATCCCGAAATAAAATTCCGGGTTTTGGGAAATCTGGGATGTCACGAACGAGAGACTTTAAATCCATAAAATGGGGAGTAGGGAGTAGGGATTAGGGAAAGTTAGGAGCGGAGCCGGAGACACTCCGCCTCCGGTGAAGAGTGAGGAGTTATTAATTCAAATTCATAGCTATGGCAGTCCCCAGTCCCCAGTCTCCAGTTTTCAGTCCCCAATTTCAGATACCTGAAAAATCGTACACTATAATGTCATACGCTGGGGGTCGAGGCTGAAGCTTCGTCCTTTATTGACGATAATTAGAATCTAAACCAAGCTAGAAAAGGGATTGCACTTACAAATGAGGTGAATTAACTGATATTTTAAAATTTTGATTTCAATATAGGGAAACCTTTGAGTAGAAAGAGCTAACTAATGTATATATCAGGTAGTCATGTTATTGCCACGAATCTAGTGTTCAAGTCTTGGCTACCGATCTTAAATTTGTTTTACCTAATCTGTTGGAACCGCACAAGGTATTTATAGAATGAATGTCTCCGCAAGTTTAACGCCGTTCAACAGTTCAACCCAAGAGTCACTGCCGATGATTCTGGACACTTTACCAGATCCTGCGATCGCTTCCAAAACCTGTCCTCGGAGAACCAGGCTACAAATTGACCTGATTTTACTGGCAATTGAAGCTTTAGAGCTTGGTGGTTCAGAAGCAATCCTGGCTTTTGCTCAAGAGTTGGATCTTAAAGGAATTGTTAAAGACAGAGTGAATTTATGGCGGATGCGTAGCTCTAACCCGCTACGAAGGGCGCACATGCGCCGTCCCTTAACTATTATGGAAGCAAAAGCTCTGGTGGTCATTGCTTGCTACATAGCGCGGCGTTTAACTGTTGTCATCCGCCAGTTACTAATGATATGTGAACAAATGGAAGAAAAGCAGATTCCATTAGAACAGAATTTGCGGCTATCTAATTATCTAGAACGGTTTAGAGCGCATTTTAAGAGCCGGATGAATGCTCGACGTTCTGGTGTCCTAGCATTAACTTCTGATGAAAAATTAGATGCGCTAGCGATAAATTTGTTAGGACAATTACTCTTTTGTACTGGTACAGCTGGAATGCAGCGGTTCTGGATTAGTCTTTTTGACGGTGAAGTGGAATGAATATTCAACGTAAGTACAGTCTACCTAATTGTACACTGCTTTTAGAAGGGTTAAGTGATGTCACCAGGGCCGCACACTTCCAGGAAATGCGCCCAGAATTATCAATATTGGTAAATGCAGAATGCTATTTATCTGGTTACAACCAACCGATAACGGGAGGGCGAGAATTTTTTGAAAGTTTGGTGAGGGCTGTTAGTGGCTATGCCCAAGAATTTTTAAGTAGTGTACCTAACCCACAAGCACATAACCAGGAATCGGAACTGGTAGAGTTTCAAAAAATTGACAGCAACCGACACAGGTTAATCATCCATTCAGAAGGCGCTCCAGAGGGGTTCGAGTCTCAGTCTAATAATTCCAAACGCCCGCCTATTGAAATAGATTTAAATACGGTGCAGTTGTTTGATTTAGTGGAAGCAGTGGATCAGTTTTTTGCTGATACCCAGACTTTACCCGAACTATCCCTAGAACTACAACCAGTTACCAGACGCTATGGCGGTGCTAGTCAAGCCTTAATCAAGCAAGCTGTTCCTGCTGCTGTAGGAGTTTCAAGTTTAGCAGTAGCAGCGATCGCATTTAACTTGATTCCACCTCCCCAAATACGTCCACCGCAGCCTAAGACAGATGAGCAAACTAGCTCTACAACACAGAGCATTACTCCTCCAGCATCAGCTGCTGCAACACCTATCGAGGCTGCAACGCCCACACCAACACCTACAGCTAGTGCAAAGCCAGTAGTTCAAGATTTAGAAGCGCTTTTAAATACAGTTTCGGAAATTACTGATCCATCCCAGCTGCGTGCATTGAATCGCCAAGTATATAACCAAATTCATCCAACTTGGACTAATCGCTCAGGATTGCAACAGGATTTAATCTATCGTCTGGGTGTAGCTGCTGATGGAGCGATCGTTGGTTACAAGGCGGTGAATAAAGAGGCAAATCAGGGAGTCGGGCAAACTCCTCTGCCTAACTTACTTTATAATCCTGCTAACCGCGCTCCCATTTCTAATGAACCGATCGCCCAATTCCGAATAGTGTTTACTACACAAGGTGTGCTGCAAGTTAGCCCTTGGCGGGGATATGCTAGGACACCAGAGGTAGTAGGTGCAAAAATTACTGACTCTAATATAACTAAAGGTTTAAATCAAAAACTTTATAATACAGTTCGCCAAACCTGGAATGGTACCCCCACCTTTACGCGAGATTTGAAATATCGAGTAGCGGTCAATAAAGAGGGTGTAATCGCTGACTATGAACCATTAAACCAAGTCGCCTTTGACTATTTCCGGGAAACACCCCTTCCCAAGATGTTCAACGATATCTACGGTTCTAATGTAGCTGCTCCCAATAACAAAGAACCTCTCGCCCACTTTCAAGTAATATTCAAGCCTAACGGCAAACTTGAAGTCACTCCTTGGCAGGGATATCAGTAATTGGGCATGGGGCATCGGGCATCGGGCATCGGGTATCGGGCATGGTGAAGAGAATTAAGTTCCTATTCCCTATTCCCTATTCCCTATTCCCTATTCCCTATTCCCTATTCCCTATTCCCTATTCCCTATTCCCTATTCCCTATGGATTTTAGATAAGCATTAAGCTTGGGCAACAGTTCATCAAGGATTGGTTTAAATCTGCTTACCTGTTCATTTGTCAATAACTGTCTGGCGTAGGCTAACCTCAACCAGCTGATAGTTTCATACAAAGACCCTCTCGCGATCTTGACAAAACACCGATTGTCTTGGTCGCTATATCTACCTCTACCTTCTGCGATGTTCGCGCAAATACTATCAGCAGACCGAACAATTTGCTTGCCCAGTGTATCTTTAGTGAAATTGTCCCATCCTTTAACAATACGCCAAATTTCATTAGCTAACTTTTCGGCGAGTCGATAAACTTCTAAGTCCTCAAAATCAGGTCTTCTCACAAAAGTCCATTGATCATTTATTGATCAATAGTTCCCAATGCCCCATGCCCCATGCCCAATGCCCAATGCCCAATGCCCAATGCCCAATTACCTTGTAATCCGCCGCATATAATTTCCCCACAATTGAGCGGCTTGAGCGCTGCTACCAGATGTTGGGGAATTATTGTCGTTTCCCAGCCAAACGCCAGTTACAAGGCGCTGACTAGGGATAAAACCAATAAACCACAAGTCAACGTTTTTATCAGTCGTGCCAGTTTTACCAGCTTCCCCTAATCCAATGGCGGCACTACGACCAGTACCTCTTGTAACTACACCACGCATCAAACTAGTCATCTCATCGGCTACACCATTTGTCAGCACTCGTTTGTTGGCATCTGGATCTTGGTCGAAGGAGTAGATCACACGGCAGGTTTTGATATCATTGCGATCGCGGCAATCACCACTGTCTAAAATTCGGTTAATGGCATGGGGAGGATTGGATACACCGCGATTACCAATAGCGCCAAAAGCACCAGTCATTTCTAAAACATTGACCACGCTTTGACCCAATACCAAGCCAGGAACGGGATCGAGGTTTGACTTTACCCCCAAACGCTGCGCCATTGCCACGACTTTATCCAGCCCAACTTCACGTGCAACTCGCAGAGCGATGGGATTTTCTGAAAGCGCCAGCCCGGTGGCAATATCTAAGCTACCACCAGCACCCGCACGACAGGGTTTATAAGTAAAACCTTGCCAAGTTAAAGGAGCGCAAGAATAACTTTTTGATTCTGAAAATCCCTGTTGAATAGCGGCGGTATAAGCAAAGATTTTGAAGGTGGAACCAGGCTGTCTTTTGGCTTGAACAGCACGATTAAACTGACTTTTTCTGTAATCAGTCCCGCCAACCATTGCGAGGATACTGCCTGTACTGGAGTCAAGGGTGACTACTGCCCCTTGAGAAAAATTAAAATTTCTACCAGCGTTATTCACTGAATTATTCAACGCTGCTTCTGCTTGGCTCTGTATCGCTAGATCGAGCTTGGTTTCAATGATATAGTTTCCTTCTCTTGCGGCTCCCTCCCCCAAGATTGATTCAAGCTCAGAGAAGACGTAACTGTAAAAATAAGGAGCGATCGTTTTAGCTTGCTGTTCACAGACTTTAGGACTAACTTGGACGGTGGAACGTCTGGCTCGGTTTGCATCATCAGGTTTAATTTTGCCCATCTCCAGCAACCGCTTAATCACGCGATTCCGGTATTCAGCCGCTTCTAGCTTATTTGGCCCATCCCCACAAAAATCGAAAGCGTTGGGGGCTGGTAAAATTCCTACTAGTGTTGCTGCTTCTGCTAAAGTTAATTCTTTAGCCGACTTTTCAAAGTAATATTGGGCTGCATCTTCAAAGCCGGAAGTATCTCCCCCTAAAAAAACCCGATTTAAGTACATCAGCAAAATATCATCTTTGCTGTAAAAGGTTTCGAGCTTCAGGGCGACAATTGCCTCTCGCAATTTGCGTCCAAGGGTATCCTGTCTGCCTACATACTCGCGGAACAAACTGCGGGCAACTTGCTGGGTAACAGTACTAGCTCCTTGTTGCACATCGCCACTGCGGCTATTGATCAACACGGCTCGTAAAATCCCCAGAGGGTCAACCCCAAAGTGCCAGTAATAACGACTATCTTCGGAAGCCACTACGGCAGCAGGCAAATAAGGGCCAAATTCCTCTAATCGCTTCATGTCTACATGAGAGATAGTCCGAGGCTCTCTCAGGGGGGTGGCTCCATCACGGGCGTAAACAACTACTGGGGCGCGTGTCGCTGTAGGTAAGGGTTTAACTTGAAATTTCAGCCATTCGACGCCAATCACTAATGCTAACAGGGCACTGACACCACCGACACCATAAGCTGTCCAACTTGCAGCTTTGACATACCAGGCTGGTGGATCGACGTATTGCAACCGCACAGAAGCGGCGAGTTCTGGAGGCCCCAGGGTGAGAATATCGCCGTGACGCAGTTCTAGGGAACTAACACGACGCTTGCCACGATAAATGCCGTTGGTGGAGTTTTCGTCTTTAATTACGAAAACTGGTGTGTGTTGAGTAGAATTGCGCGATAGCGACAGGTGAATTTGGCTGACAACAGGGTTACGGATGACAATATCGCTGGATTTGGAGCTACGACCGAGAATATAGCGATCGCCCAAGAGTGGATATACCTCTGCTTTATCCGCCCCCGCATCCTGCACCCAAAGTTCCGGTACTTTGGCATTAGGCTTGAGCGCCAATTTTGAAAAATCGACCCTAGCTTGAATCGTATGTACTGCTTGAGTCAGTTGACCTAGTAACGTTTGTGGCTTGTGAGGGGGTTGGGGAGAACTCATCGGCTATTCACATCACAGTTTTTAATGAAGAATCAGGCAAATTACAATTTTAGATGTTAGTCTTTCATCATTTTACTCTTAAGCCAAAGCATAATTTAGCTATACGGAACTTTTTGAGCTAATTTATACTTTAAATTTTGCTTTTACTCAAAACTCACTTGTTGTTTTCATCACTTATTGTACATAGGCACAAATTTTTTTCCATTCTCAAATGTTTATTTAATCTACTATTACTAGTTCAACAACTACAAACATAATTTTTGGCTTTGTATTTTTAAACACTAGTTACCAATAAACAACAGATTTAATTTTTACCAATTTTACATATCCACATATTCTGAAACAAACCTAAATATATTCATTTAGGAAGATTTTCTAAATCTCATTGTCTGTTTTAATAGGTCGAGTGTTCCGTTGAGGTTAATTTCAGAATGATGGGAAAATCTCTGACCATGATTGGTACAGCTCTATCTTTGGCGCTCACCGCTAACATTGCTGTAGCCGAATCCAGTAAATCCCCCATAGCTCAATCCAGTAGCGATTCATCCACTAGTGCACCAACGGAAATCAAGATGTCGCCAGAAGGGATGAAAATTCTTTGCCAGAATTTCCCCCTTAACTCTCGGTGTGCCGGCGGCACAGCAGTCACCCCTAGCGCTCCTGGTAGCACTACAGTACCAGCAGAAACTACGCCATCAGATACCACCACTCCTGATAGCACAACTACACCAGAAGGTGTTACCCCTCCTGAAGATGCTCCTAGCAACTTGACTCCAGCGCCAGGAAGTGTCACTCCTCCTGAAGGCGCTCCTAGCAACTTGACCCCAGCACCAGGAAGTGTCACTCCTCCTGAAGGTGCTCCTAGCAACTTGACCCCAGCACCAGGAAGTGTCACTCCTCCTGAAGGTGCTCCTAGCAACTTGACTCCAGCACCAGGAAGTGTCACCCCTCCTGAAGCCGCTCCTGGCAGCACTACCGAACCAGGTCTCTCTCCCAGTACTCCTGGCTCTAGTTCACCAAATACTCCTGCAACAGGTAATTAAATTAACAGCTGGGGCATAATCTGAGTACTATTTTGCCATCAGCGATCGCAGGTGCATCTTTCTTGACTTCTTACGCCAGTCATGCAACCAGGTGTAAGATGACAAATAAAAACAGCTGAAACCATACATATCCAGTCTTCGCATATAAGACTGACTAAGGGTTTCAGTAATAACAAGCCTGGGATTAATCACCCCAGGCTTAATAGTTTAATGCGATCTGCCATTTGAAGTCGGTGTTTTTTGCAACGAAGCAATTAACAGGCAAACAATACCAATACTAATAAATGAATCTGCCACATTAAATACAGCAAAGTTAATCAGGCGAAAATCAAGGAAATCAACGACATAGCCTAAAACAAAACGATCAATACCGTTGCCCATAGCTCCACCTAAAATCAAGCCATAGCCCAACTGATCCCACAAATTTAATGCTGGGCCAAACAACGCCAACCCTATCAATACTAAACTCACTCCTAGAGATAGCCAGCGCAACCACTCTACTTTCCCACTTAATAAACTAAAGGCGGCACCAGTGTTAGTGACATAGGTGAAGTGAAATATCCCAGGTAAGAGTGGTAGTGTCTGCCCTAAGCTAAAGGTTTGCACTACCCAGTATTTTGTTATCTGGTCTAAGAAAAAAGCGATGAAGGCAGCGATCCAGAAAAGACGATTTTTTAAACGCATGGCGAATTAGTCATTGGTCGTTGGTCATTGGTCATTGGTCATTGGTCATTGGTCATGAGCTTTTGACAAATGACAAAAGACGAAGGACAATAAACTAATAAAACATTAAGTGACGCAGTATATATGCTATTACAGTAACCGCACAGACCACAGTTAGTTGACCTGGTAGTGCAAACCAGGAGTATCTGAGGATTGCTTGCATCAAGGTTAAGTTTTCAGTGCCTTTCCACTGAAAAAAATAGCTAATAATCAAATAAGTAATACCGCAGATGTGGAGAGTTAACAAGCCACAGACGCAACTAAAGGCAAGAGTTTCTAGTCGAGGTCTAGCTTTAAAGGCAACTAAGCCACAAATCCAAGCTCCAGGAATAAAACCTAGTAGATAGCCAAACTGAGATAGTTTGATATAACCAATACCACCCCCATCGGCAAATACAGGTAATAATGTTAACCCCATGACTAAGTAGGCAATTTGCGAGAGCGCACCAGCATTTTTGCCCCCTAAACAGCCCACCAACAATACTGCGCCAATTTGAAAAGTGACACCTAAAGAAAAAGTCTGAATTCCGTGCTGACTCCAAGTCCAAGGTAAGGTGATGCCATAAGCTTCTAGAAAAGTGCCACCCATTGTCAGGAGTAAGCCAATCATAGACCATAGTAATTGATTGGAAGCAGCAAACATTTATCAGGCAACCAGGAAAAGGCAAAAGGGCAAACCAACAGCAACCAGTATAAACATTAATATATAAACTCTCCCACCTTAGCTATGCCTATAACTGCTATAGGATTACTATTTGATTATGGTCTGTTTATTTACGCTGTACTGTACTAGTAAGTCTGTCAAATTCATTTTGACGGTTAGAGACGCGATAAATCGCCGTCTCTATAGGGAATTTATCTGTCAATTAGTTCTTGCCACGCCACTACGTGTATTTCAAAAATCAAATAATATTAGTCCTATAGTAGTCCCATAGCTTGCTTAAGAGTAGGAGTACACAGAACCTAAAGGAGAGGTCTGGGTTCCCATTTCGATACGGAATATCCTACATTAAAGCTGCTTCTTGATTGATAATTGATTGCTACTGTGTAGCAGTAAATTTATTTAAGAATGTGCGAATTCAAAAAAATATTAAAAATGTACCGAAATTATTTATCTAGTTAGTAGCAACTAGTGGTATAATTTGTATCAAGCTATCAAATAATATGTTTTTTGACGTGTGCTTTTAGTAACTTGAAGTTTTAAAAATTATAAGTATGTATTAGTGTTCATTTAACCATTTCTTAACCTTCCTCTTACTCTAGAGTGCTAATGTTCATACTGTTAATCCATAGCATCATTCTATAAAGATCCTTATGTTCTCTTCAAAGGTGCGGTTGGTTGCTCCCCTAGTTGCTCTAGCAATTGGTATTAGCTCTTGCGGCGATAACAATCAAGCTTCTAACAACTCTAGTCCAGCTGATGGCGGCGCTACCCCAGCCACCAATACAGCAGCCGGATCAAATTTATCTGGAAAAGTCCAGATTGATGGTTCTAGTACCGTCTATCCTATTTCTGAGGCGATGGCAGAAGAGTTTCAAAAGGCTAATCCTGGAGTGCAAGTTACTGTGGCTTCCTCTGGTACGGGTGGCGGCTTCAAGAAATTCTGTGCGGGTGAAACTGATATTTCTAATGCTTCCCGCCCCATTAAGCCGGAAGAAGTGGAACTCTGTAAGAAAGGCAACATTGAGTACATTGAATTGCCCATTGCTTACGATGGTCTTTCCGTAGTAGTTAACCCCCAAAACAACTTTGCAAGTTGCCTCAAAGTTGATGAACTAAAGAAAATGTGGGAACCTGGGGCACAAGGCAAAATCACCCAATGGAACCAAATTAACCCTCAATTCCCTGCACAGAAAATAGGTTTGTACGGCCCTGGTACTGACTCTGGTACTTACGACTATTTCACTCAAGCAGTCGTTGGTAAAGAAGGGGAAAGCCGAGGGGATTTTACTGCTAGTGAAGATGACAACACTCTGGTACAGGGTGTAAGTGCTGACCAAGGCGGTTTGGCTTTCTTCGGCTATGCATATTACGAAAATAACAAAGAGAAGTTAAAGCTGGTTGGCATTGATGCTGGTAAGGGCTGTGTTCAGCCTAGTCCACAAACCATCGGCGATGGTACTTACCAGCCGCTTGCTCGTCCAGAGTTTATCTACGTTAAGAAAACTGCGGCGACTCGTCCTGAAGTCAAGGCTTTTGTTGATTTCAATTATGCTCCGGCAAACCAAAAGCTAGTTACAGAAGTGGGCTATGTGCCTTTACCTAGCGATTTACTCACTGAAGTTCAGGGACGCTTCAATAGTGGGAAAGTAGGCTCCGTTTTTGAGGGTAAGGGTTCTCAAGTGGGCGTTACTCTGAAAGACCTTCTCAAGCAAGAAAAGTAAGAGTTATCCACTAATTGCTTTTTTGAGGAGTTTATCTGCACAATTTGCACTAAGCCCTAGTAGCTGGAAGTGGTAGATTGTAAAAAAAGTCTGCTTATACTTACTTCATTCAAGGTTTATAGTCTTGAAAGTAAGCTTTATTTCTAGTACTAGGGCAGTTCTCATAGAATGGTAGTGTGTCCATAAATACAAAAGGAGTTTTAATTTATGAGGTTGTCCGCAAATGACTTCCAACCCGTTATCTAATCAACCAAGTAATTCCAACTTATGGCAGCCCAATCGGGCTTTGAGTAAACGGGTGGAAACTGGCGTCAGAGCGCTGTTTGCCTTGTTTGCTTTTGTCTCGGTTGTAACTACAATTGGCATTGTCTTAACGCTGATTTTTGAGACTGTTGAATTTTTTCAAGAAGTTTCGATTTGGCAGTTTTTAACAGACACACAATGGACTCCACTGTTTACTAATAAGCAGTTTGGAATCATGGTGCTAATTAGCGCCACATTGCTTATATCTGTAATTGCGATCGCAGTAGCATTACCACTAGGATTGTTAGCTGCTATCTGCTTAAGTGAATATGCTCCAGCAAAACTTCGCAAATGGCTAAAGCCTGCCCTAGAAATATTGGCAGGGGTACCAACCGTTGTGTTTGGTTATTTTGCACTATTCACAGTTACACCCTTCCTCCAATCATTTATCCCAGGGATGCAGGGATTCAATGCTTTGAGCGCAGGTATAGTGCTGGGAATTTCGATTATTCCTTTGGTAGCTTCTTTGAGTGAAGACGCTCTTTATTCCGTTCCCCGTAGTTTGCGAGAAGGTGCTTATGCATTGGGATCAACTAAGCGGGAAACCATTATTTCAGTAGTGTTACCAGCGGCTTTATCGGGGATAGTAGCTTCTTTTATCTTGGCTATTTCCCGCGCTATTGGTGAAACAATGATTGTTACCATCGCGGCTGGTCAAAATCCTCAGTTGGGTTTAAATCCGCTAATTCCAATTCAGACAATGACAGCATACATTGTCCAAGTAAGTAAAGGAGACACACCAGCAGGCTCACTAGCCTATAAAACTATTTTTGCGGTGGGTATGACTTTGTTTCTTATTACCTTAGCCCTGAATATTTTTAGTTACTGGTTTGTTCGTCGCTTCCGGGAGAAATACGAATGACAAAGAGCAATACTCAGTTTACAAATTTGTCTGACTCTGGGGAAAATAAGAATTTTGATCTCTCGATCAATAAGCGCTACAACCTTGACAAAATTTTTGCGATCGCTACTTGGACTGCAACCTCCTTTGCATTGCTAGTGTTAGTTGTTTTGCTCATAGATGTTTTAACTGACGGTGTTGGCCGCTTGAATTGGTCTTTTCTTACCAGTTTTTCATCTCGCCGTGCCTCCTCTTCTGGAGTATTGGCTCCCTTAGTTGGCAGTATTTGGCTGTTGGTAATAACTGCTTTAATTTCCTTTCCCTTAGGAGTAGGCGCAGGTATTTTCTTAGAAGAGTATGCCAAGGACAACTGGTTTACTCGGTTAATTGAAATTAATATTGCAAATTTAGCCGCAGTCCCATCAATTATTTATGGCTTGTTGGGCTTGCAAGTTTTTGTGCGGGTGATGGAACCAATCACCAGGGGACGCACGGTGTTAGCTGGTGCTTTAACCTTGAGTTTGTTGATTCTACCAATTATCATTATTACTACTCGTGAAGCGCTGCGTGCTGTTCCTGATAGTTTACGGCAAGCAGGTTTTGCCCTTGGTGCTAATAGGTGGCAAATCATCCGAGAACAAATTTTTCCTATTGCTTTACCAGGAATCCTGACCGGTACAATTCTCGCACTCTCACGAGCGATTGGTGAGACGGCTCCGTTGATTGTAATTGGGGCTGTTGGTTTTATTACTTTCTTACCCCAGCTTTCTCCCCAAGGTTTGCAAAGTTCTTTCACAGCACTACCAATTCAAATTTTTGATTGGGTTTCTCGTCCTCAAGTAGAGTTTCACCAAAATGCTGCTGCTGGCATTATTGTTTTGATGATCGTGCTGCTATTGATGAATTCAACAGCAATATTTTTACGCAATAAATTCCAGCAGTCACGCTAAACAAATCAACCTCATTATAAATGTAGATTTTCAGGATTTATCTGAAACTTTTGTATGGTATCAAGTTCAAGAATCGCTACTTCCGAGAGCATTTTACAAGCCGAGCAATTATCTGTTTTCTATGGTAATTTCAAAGCAGTTCGTGATGTTAACCTAAACATCGGCAAAAACAAAATTACAGCTTTTATTGGCCCTTCTGGATGCGGTAAAAGCACTGTACTAAGGTGTTTTAACCGTTTGAATGACTTGATTCCTGGCGCACATATTGAAGGAAGAATTACCTTCGGTGAAACCGATATTTATGACAAAAGAATTGACACAGTAGAATTACGCCGTCGGGTTGGTATGGTTTTTCAGAAGCCTAATCCTTTTCCCAAGTCAATTTATGAAAATATCGCCTTTGGAGCCAGGATTAATGGTTATAAAGGTGATATGGATGAATTGGTAGAACGGAGTTTGCGGCAAGCTGCTTTATGGGATGAAGTTAAGCATAAACTAAAGCAAAGTGGTCTATCTATATCTGGTGGCCAACAACAGCGTTTATGCATTGCTCGCGCTCTCGCAATTCAGCCAGAAGTTTTGTTAATGGATGAACCATGTTCCGCGCTTGATCCAATTTCAACTTTGCGCGTTGAAGAATTACTCCAAGAACTGAAGTCGCAATATACCATTATTATCGTCACCCACAATATGCAACAAGCCGCGCGGGTGTCGGATATGACAGCCTTTTTCAATGCTCAGGCGACAGAAACGGGCAGCAAAATGGGATATCTTGTCGAATACAACTATACAGAGAATATTTTCAACAATCCTCAGCAGGAAGATACACGAGATTACGTCAGTGGTAAGTTTGGGTAATTTGATAAATATTTTACATCGTTGATGCTGGAGCAATGAGGGATAATCGGAAAGTAAAGCTGTGCGATATTCCTCTAGTTTTTTCATTTGTTTGTCAAGGTTAGCGTAGGCGTAGCCCGCCGCAGGCATCGCTTCATTAAACCTCTTACAAAAAATGTGTTACAGTTGTAAGCCTAAAAAACTTCAGGTTAACTAGCTTTGTGAAGGTCATAATTATAAATCCCAACAATTAAGTGATAAAGTAATCCAAAGCATTTTCTACAATTGTGATAGCCTTGACTGAAAATCCGAATCTCCATGCTTTCTGAAGTCTATTACTTGGTGCGTTCAAAAACTGACGGTAATTATCTCATTGCTCGTCCTGATGCCGAAAAATCAGGTTACTTATTGCTGTTTCAGGAAAACTTTGATGCCCTAAGCTATCTCAATACCCATGCAGCAGAAGTAGCAAATCGCTTTGCTGTGGAATCTATTGCGCGTACACAGTTGGGAAACTTGCTCAAACGTTGGGGTTTTAGCGGTGTGGGTGTTGTAACTGACCCGTTATTGCCCAAAGTTGAGTTTTTACAGCACAGTTAACTAATTCGTAATTCGTAATGACGCTCGTGGACTCGCTACCGCTGCGCTAACGTAATTCGTAATGACGCTCTCTACGAGACGCTAAAAGCGTAGCTTGCAACTCTTACAGAGTGCGCGGACTCGCTAACGTAATTCGTAATTTGTGTTAAGTGAATAATTGAGCGATCGCACAAGTAAAATTAGGCAATATGGGTGAAGTCAATTCATCACCATTGAATAACGTAGCAACTAACTTTAAACTCGCTTGTTCGCGTCGATATACTTCCACTTGTTGCTTACGCCAATCTACAATCCAATATTCTCTGACACCTCGTGACGAGTAGAGCTTAAGTTTTAGTTCTCTGTCGCGCTTTTCATTTTCACTACCAGCGGATAACACCTCTACAGCCAGTTCTGGCGCACCAGTCAAATGCCCTGCCTCATCCAAAAGTAGGGGCAATCTCTCATTGCTAGCCCAGACGACATCGGGAATCACATTATCATTATCGCCAAAAATTATTCCTGGAGCAGTCACAACTTCTCCCAGACCATTAGTTTGTGACCAATTATCTAAGGAAGTGCTAATTCTGACACAAGTTTTTTGATGCTTCCAGTGAGGCGCTCTGGTCACAAACAAGTCTCCGTCAATAATTTCATAGCGATTCCCGTTATCTGGAAACAATTCTAAGTCGGCGGTAGTCCAGCGCACTCTCTCGGATATCGGCTGGTTCATAAATCATCTCTGTGAGGGGATTTACCTATTTTAGCCTGAGTGGAAATGGGACATTTTAGTTGCACTCCCATAATCTACCATCGTTATTACCCTTTGTGCCAATCCTGCGAGGAGGGGGAGAGGTATCAGTTGTGCAACGCGCATTGCAAGTGCTACGAGCAGATGTACAGTTAAACCAATTAGAATCATTGCTGGCATTTTTTGCTAGCTTTGTGTTAGACACGCCTTTAGTTCAACAAATCATGAGGTTGGATATGGCAGTATTGCGAGAATCGCCTTGGTATCAGGAAATTGAGCAAAGAGGTATTCAGCAAGGTGTTCAACAGGGTGCGCGACAGCAGTTAATCCGAGTATTGCGACGGCGCTTTGGTGAAATTTCTCAAGAGGTAGAAGCAAGACTTGAGGGTGAAAGTGTGGAACAATTAGAAAATTTAATGGATAGCGCGATCGCTGTGAGTTCTTTAAACGAATTTGTGGTAATTTTGTTTAGATAAATTCAATCATTTCCCAAATAAGCCTCAATTACAGCTGAGTTATTTCTGACTACAGATGGTTCACCCAATGCAATCAATTGACCAAAATCCAATACCGCAATGCGATCGCACAAACCCATAACTAAGGGTACATGATGTTCTATGAGGATAATCGTCAAATTGAAGCGATCGCGTAGACTACGGATAAATTCACTCAATTGCTGCTTCTCGTTGGGATTCATCCCCGCCGCAGGTTCGTCGAGAAGTAAGATTTGTGGTTGTAATGCTAAAGCACGGGCAATTTCCAGCCGACGCTGATCACCGTAGGCAAAATTTTTGGCTTTTTCGTCAGCGCGATCGCTCAATCCCACTAAATCTAATAAATCTAAAGCTTTCTGCTTAGTTTTAAGTTCTTCACTAGGCGCTGGTGGTAATCCCAAAACACCTGTAATCATATTACTTTTAGTGTGCAAATGCCGAGCAATAATTACATTTTCTAACGCCGATAATTCCCCAAATAAGCGGATATTTTGGAATGTACGGGCGATACCTAAAGCAGCAATTTGATCGGGACGCAGTTGAGAAACTTCTGCACCTTGATAAATTAATTTACCGCTAGAAGGTGGAATGAAGGCAGTAATTAAATTAAACAGTGTTGTTTTGCCAGCACCATTAGGGCCAATCAGTCCAAAAATCTCATGTTGATTTACACTAAAAGATACATTATTTACCGCTACTAAACCACCAAAGCGGCGAGTCAATGCTCTTGCTTCTAAGACAATACTGCTGTTAGCTTCTGAAATAGTGTATGACATTTTTGCATATTATTTACGAATGGTTCACTTTTGGCTTTTACGTCTTTTAAAAATATCTGGAGTAATTAGCCCTTGGGGGAAAAAGATTGTACCTATTACTATTAGTAAGCCAAAAATAATTAATCTCCCATCTCGTAAAAATTGTGCTAGCCAAGTAGGCAAACCACCAGTATCAGCGAGACTTCGCAGAATTTCTGGTAAGGCTGTAAATACCATACCTCCGACTACAGGCCCTAAAAAACTTCTCGAACCACCAATTAAAACAAAAGTTAAATATATAATACTGGCATCAAAAGTACCTTGACGAGCATTCCAGGTATTAAGGAAGTGAGCGCTAATTGCACCTACAACCCCTGCAAGCATAGCTCCTAACGTAAACGCCAAAACTTTGTAATAAGTGGGATTAATTCCCATTGCACCCGCAGCTAATTCATCTTCACGGATAGCAATAAAAGCCCTGCCTACGCGGATACGTTCTAAACGATAAAGCAACACCATACTAATTAATAATAAGGGCAAAGCAATCCATAAATATTCAAGTTGTGTTTGGAAAGGTTGAGGAATACCAAAAATTCCAACAGCACCACCTGTAATATCTAAATTGAGGGAGATGACGCGCAGAACTTCCACAAAAGCGATAGTTGCGATCGCTAAATAAATTCCTCGCAACCTCAATGCTGGAATTCCCACTAATACACCCAGTAAACCAGAAATTATCGCAGCAATTAACATCTCCAATAACAACAACGGAATCGGAAATAAACTACTGCTAGATGTCAAAACTTTTGTGGATAAAATTGCTGCAATATACCCACCTAAAGCATAAAATCCTGGACTAGCTAAAGACAATTGCCCTGTCATTAGCGGTAAGTAAAGCGATAACCCTAGTAACGCCCCCAATACCATAGAGACAATCAAAGAAGCGTAAGTAGCGAAGAAATCAGCCATTTTATTTAATATATTTTGATTAAGCTTAATCAAATTATCGCTTTTATCAACTCTTAAGCTGTTAATATTTGCTCTGCTGTCAGTGCTAGTTCAGGAAAAGTTCGTGACACAATTAGTTCTGAACCTCTAAAGTGTGTGCATTGGTATTTACCCTCATCATCTAATAGAAAAACAAACACAGCCGGAACTTTTGGATTTCCTAAATACTCTCTTAGTCCAATTGCCAAATAATCTACAATCCAATATTCTTTAATACCTAAGCGTTGATATTCATCTAATTTATCAATATAGTCATCTTCCCAATTAGTTGATGTCACTTCTACAGCTAATTGGATAGGTTCTTCAAGTGCAGCATAAGCAGAACGATTTGAGCGCCATTGATCTTTATCTATGACACTTACATCGGGCTTACGCCCTTGTTCTATGCCATTAACGGTTATAGTTTTAAAGACTGCTGTGTTATTAACTACATAATTTAAGTTTTGTCGCCTAATTTCGTCATTGAAACCAAATAATAAAAAATTAGCGACATCATCATGATTTCTCGTTGCACGCACTTCTACAATTTCTCCATCTACAAGTTCATATAAACCTTCCTCTGGACACTGTTCTAAAAATTGATCAAAAGTTAATTTTTGTTTGGTGTATGTTTTCATAACGCTACGTCTCTTTAAACTTTCTGGATAAATCTTCGTCCTAGTAAACCTTGGGGTCTAACTAATAGCATGATAAACAAAATTCCAAAGGCTACTGCGTCTTTATATCCAGAGAATTCAGCAGGGACAAACGCTTCCACTAATCCAATTACCAAACCTCCCACCACCGCACCAGGAATACTACCTAAACCACCTAAGACAATTACTGCTAAACCCCGCAACCCAAAAGCAATGCCGAAATATGGCCCTGCAATACTAACACTAGAGGCGACTAAAGTTCCTGCTAATCCTGCTAAAAAACTGCTGATGAAGAATGTTAGGATGATAAAGCGATCGCTATTAATTCCTAACAAACTAGCTGTAGTTGGATCTTCTGCGATCGCTTGCATTGCCTTACCATATTTAGTCCGATTGATAAAATAGGTAAGAATTGCCACAATCACCACTGAGACAGTAAAAATTACTACCTGAACACTGCGAATCGGAATTGGGTTTTCTGGACTACCAAAGTTAATCGCAGGTGGCAAATTACCGTAACTATTGGCTGGATATGTGTAACTTTCTGCACCTACTAAATATTGGATTAAATTCACAATTACCACTGCTACCCCCAAACTGGAAACAACAGTTAGTAAAGGATCAGATCCTTGACGGCGCAGAGGTTGAAAAGCAACCCGTTCCATCACTACCCCTACTAATCCCGCCAAGGTACTTCCTAAAATCAAGGCTATAGCAAATGGTAATTGTATCGGCAAGGCTGCATTAGCTAATAAGCCATTAAATCCAAAACTGCCACCCATGAGTGCATAAGTGAAATATGCACCCAATGTAAAAATCGCGCCATGAGCTAAATTAATGATGCCCAAAATGGAATAAACCAAGGTATATCCCAAGGCAAAAATCGCATAGACGCTGCCGATGGATAAACCATTTAATAATTGCTGCAAAAACAGATTGATATTCATGTAGCAACTATTTTAAAAATGTAAATTTACCTTGGCTTCCGTCTTTTTCCATCTTTATTTGGGCTACATAGAAATCTTTTTGCACAACTTCACCTATGGGAGTAAAACCAATTTCACCTAATGGTGTATTGTATGTTCCGCTAAGTATCTGTTTGTTTAACTCTGTCCGCAATTCTGGTAGCTGTAATTTGTTAACTTTGCTCTTTTTATCTAAAGCTTGGAGTGCTTCGACATAAACCTGCACTGCTGCAAAAGCTTGGGCGCTAAATTGGGGTGGTTCTTTTTTGTATTCGTCAGTATAGGCTTTACGAAATGCCGCGTTAACTTCACCTGGATGTTCTGGACTGTAGGCTTGAGCAATCAAAACTCCATCACAAAGTGCCTTGCAAACTGACAATATATTCGATGTATTTAAACCATTTCCACCGACAATTAAGCCTTTGTAACCTAGTTCCCGCAATTGTCGGACTAAATTCCCACCATCAGCAGCCAAACCAGAAATAATGATCAAATCTGGTTTGAGATTAATTGCATTGGTAGCTTGACTTTGAAAATCTGTATCGCTGGTTTGGAACTTTTGTACTGTTACCAATTCCAGCCCTTGATCCTTAACTGTTTGTTGAAAAATTTCCGTTTCTGACTTGCTAAATGCATCATTTTGAGCATAGAAAACTGCAACCTTTTTAACTTGGGGATTTTGCTTAAGCGCAGCTTTCACCGAATTAGGCGCTACGATGGAAACTGGTGCAGAAACACGAGCAATGTAATCACCAATTTCGGGAATATTGTTAGCAGTATTTGATGGCCCAATAACTGGTACTTTTGCACGCTCGGCAATAGGGCCAGCACTAAAAGCTTGCTGTGACAAAGTTGGGCCCACAATTCCAATAACTTTATCTTTGTTAATTAAAGTTTGAAAAGCGTTAATTGTCCCTGCTTCATCACCGCTAGTATCTTGAAACACTAATTTAATTGGTGTCCCATTGACACCACCTTTACTATTAAAATACTTTTCGGCAAGTTTGGCTCCAGCAACTTGCTCTTGACCTAGTAATGCCACATTGCTAGTTTGGGCAACAGCAATACCGATGGGAATAGCACCCGACAATGTACCCGTTGTCGCTGCGGTATCTGTTGCAGTGTTATTTGTGGTAGCATTTGGAGAATTTGTCACCGCCACAGGTTCACCACCGCCACCACAGCCTGCTAATAGGAAAGCACAAGTTGATAATAATGCTGTTGTTCGAGCGATCGCGTTATTCATCGTTAAATAGTCATGTAGTTATTAGATATTCGGCAAAAGTCAATACTAAAGTTCATAATCTGCAAACAAAATGACGCAGATTTCCACTTTTGCACGAATTATATTAAATCATTCTTATTTGACCATGCAAAGACAAATATTCAAAGTGTTTGTAAATACAAATTATTATAAATATGAACAATATTATCATTCCCCAGTTCTATTTGGGAATGTGCTGTAAAGTTGCTTTGTCAGGACTCTAAGCCCTTTTTTCACTATCAGCTAATCCTTTGGGTTCGTAGTGACGACAACCATTACAGGGGCCTTCGGGATTGACAGCACAACGCATGTAACCAGAACGGGCATTAAATTTGCAGCTGATATCGCCGATCAGGTAACCTACCCCTTCTAAATAATAGCGATCGCTCTCAACCGGTCTAAAGTTTTGTTGTCCCTGCACTGTTGGAAAATTCATGGCTGCTTGTCTGAGCCGTAGGCGCGATCGCAAATGGGTTTTGCGGATCACCCACAGGGAAATCAGGGACGGTAAAAAACCAACGGCAATCACTAAAAGTGTCTTTAACACCTTCTTTTTACCTCTTCTGTGCGCTGATTGATTGTCCCTGATGTTACACTCTGGTTTTACGGAAGTGCAAATCTTAGGGCAGTTTTGCCTCATTGCCACTAAATATGGTTGCAATGAGCAATGGCAGCATGGTATGCAATTTTGAGCAAGAAGTTCCTTCTGCCACTTCAATCAGCATAACTGTTACAACCTCAAGGGTGAAATGCCGTTGAATGTTGTTGAAGAAGAATTCAGAAGTCAGAATGGGCTAAACCTTAGCTATCCGCTAACAGAAGTCAGAATCAAGACGCTCTCTACGAGAGGCTAAAAGCGCAGTGTGTCGCAGACAAGCCATGCCAGAAGGCTTTATGCTGCGCTATCCACGAATTGCACGAATACCTTTCCTGACTCCTGAATTCTGTTTCGATAATTTTAAGATTTGTTGACTAATACCTTTTGAACAAGCGTTTTGTATGATTTTCGCTCTTGTTTTTTCTGTGTCGCTGCGATGCTAATCTTTTTTTGGTTTGATGACGAAGTTGCTGTGCTAGCAGTGCGGCTTCCCTTTCGGCTCGGAATAAATCAACTCTTCGCGTTGTCAGAATAAAAGATTTGTCAGGCTTTCGTTTTACCCAAGGGACGCTAACTGCGAAATACTGGCAAATATTTTTGCATTGCTCCTTCTTGAAGAATGGGGAACCTTTTTGAGTATTCAGTGTATTAGCGATCGCTTTCAACTCGAATATCGCTGCTTCTAACTCTCCTGCCATCTGATTGATACGTTCAACTTGTGCAATCAAACGCTCTCCTTCGCTGATGATTTTTTCCTTTTGGGGTCGCAGTGGCACTATAGCAGTAGTTACAGATGTAGGCTGCAACAGCGAAACTTTCAGCAAAATGGGCTTTTTGTCCGTATCTTGGATTTTTTTCATACTACCTCAAGCAAGGCTAGCTGACTTGTAAGGCATTTTAGCAGCAATTTAGTACATTTGTACTAAGTAAAAATATATTTATTTTGAACATCAGTGGTCGCTAAGTACTGTATCCTCTGAAATGCCTTTAACGAACTTTGGGGGTTTGAGTCCCCAGCAAGATAGGCAGCACGTTTTGTGTCAGGGTTAAATCCCCGTTACAAAACATCATTGCGTTAGCGTAGCGGTAGCGAGTCCGCGATAGCGTTAGCGTAGCGTCTCGTAGAGAAGCGGGGCGTTAGCAAGAGTGCAAATTGCGAATTTTTTTAATCACATCCCTTATGAGATTGAGAATATATGAAATAGCTGATACCGAAGAAATGATGAAATTGTTCTACGACACTGTTCATGAAGTAAATATTCATGATTACACAGCAGAACAAGTAGATGCTTGGGCACCAGCAAACATGGATATTGAAGTTTGGATTAAAAGTTTAGCAAATAAGTTTACTTATATAGCAGAAGAAGATGGCAAAATTATTGGTTTTGGAGAATTAGAGGCTAATGGTCATATTGACCGTTTTTATTGTCACAAAGATTTTCAAAGGAAAGGTGTTGGTAAGAAAATCTTAGAACAGATTGAATTAAAAGCGAAGTCTTTAGGGGTTGAAAAGTTATTTACAGAAGTCAGTATTACAGCTAAACCTTTTTTTGAAAGGCAGGGATTTATTGTTATAAAAAAGCAAGAGGTTGAGCGTAGAGGACAAAAGTTTATAAACTTTGTCATGGAAAAGCATATCAAAGCAGGATAATAATCTGTTGAATGCTAGCGAAACAATCAATCTTAAACTCAAGACTAGTTACAGCACAATCCCAACAAAGTGTAAGCAATACGCATCACGATGTTAGATACTAAGAAACTATACTCAAACCCCAAAGATTGAGCAGTCTTTACTTTCATCGGAATGTAATTAAAATCTTTTTTTATCTATTTATTCACATCCAGCAACCGCGAAGTTTCTAACCGACTCATCCACTTCTCTAAATAAACTCGATTACCTTTTGCTTGATCTGGATCTTTAGTATCCAAAGGATAAGGCATTAGTCCCAAAATCGTTGCTGTGGTCACACAAAACATCGATTTTTGGAAACTTATGCAAATTTGGACTCGCAAATCATCTTCACCCCGGAGACTGCGACGATAAATTTCGTGCAAATACTCTGGAAGATAATGACGCATATCCTGCATCAGCAAGGTGGGAGGAATACCTGCGCCGCCGATGGGCAAAGGATCGGCATACAATGCGCCATATTGAAATCGGGTTTGATCTGGGGGAATTTGATATCCTTGGGCGTTGTATGAAACAGTACCGTGGAAAGGAGTTCCTCGGAAGAATACTGCTTCTACATAAGGTATTGCTGTATCTGCTAAGAAAGTCAAGCCAACACTTTTGGGAATGATTTCATAGACCTTACCTCTAATTTTTACAGCGTAGGTAATTGGATTTGATGCATTTGCCACTAACCCCGCTTTAATGTGTTCTACAACTTCGGAAATCGATTTGATTTTGCCTTGGTCGTAAAGGTCTGATAAGCTGAGAAAAATATCAGCCATGACTCGCCAAAATTGACCTAAACCTGTGTAGTAAGCAGAGACGCGCAAATGTTCTGTTAAGAAATCTGGAAACAGTTGGTTGATACCGGAAATGAAGGGATTATTTTTAAATTTTGCGGCGATAACAGCTTGCGCTCTTTCTTTAAATTCATTTGTATCTAAATACGTATCTAGTCCACCGCCACCATGCCACATCATGGCTTTCATGCAATATTCGGCATATTCAAAATTAATTCGGTCATGCCACCAGTGACGGAGTAATTTCTGAAAAGAAACCTCTCCATTAAAGTATTTAAAAAATGGGAAAAATATTAAAAACTGATACTCGGCAATATAGTTAAGATTTTTTGAGTAGGCATCTAAAACTACGCCATAGCTTTTAAGGATACCAACAACTTCCAGCACATTTTCTGGACTGTCGGGGAGTAATGCTTCTCCTTTTTGCAGACGTTCAATATACTCAGCTAAGGGATTGTGAGTAGCTCTCTTTTTAGTAATTACCATTGCTATTTATCCAAAAAGTTTAGTCATTAGTCATTATTCATTAGTCATTAGTCATTAGTCATTAGTCATGGTTATTCTCATTGTCCCCTTGTCCCTAATCCTTAGTACAGTACGACGGAAGTAAACCACCCCTTCGGGTTCGGCAGTTCCTCATGGGGGGAACCCCCAAGACCGGACTGCCTCACCATTTCCAATCTATGAAACGCTTACGCTGTATTCATTGTTAATTTTTAATTCCGCCTTGCGGTACTAGCCCCATTTCTTTATCCAAGGACACTGCTACTACGTTTTGGGTATTCACCATTGCTGTAATCGTTGGTTCAGTCCAGCGGACTAACCAACCAGGTTGAATGCCGAAAATCACGATCAATATAGCTAAAATTGCAGGTGGGATGCGATCGCTCCAATACACACGCGGTAAGTTGGTAACCTGTGCAGACAAGCGGCCAAAAAAGGCGCGGTTGACAAGAATTAAGAAATAAACCGCTGTTAAACCAGTACCAAGCATACATAGCAATGTTTGCACTGGGAAAACTGGAAAACTTCCCCGATAAACTATAAATTCCGAGATAAAGCCTAGCATTCCCGGTATACCAGCACTGGCCATGACTCCGACAATCATCAAGCTACCAATTACCGGCATACCCCGTTCTGGGTTCAGCAATCCTTGAATTACGTCTAAATCACGGCTTCCGGCTTTTTTATACACAACCCCTACTAGCAAAAACAGCATTGCGGAAATCAAGCCGTGGCTAATCATTTGCATTACAGCACCCAACACACTTAAAGGTGTAGCCGCCGCCGCCGCTAAAAGCACATAACCCATGTGTCCAATGGAACTGTATGCCACCATTTTTTTCATATCGGTTTGAGCGATCGCACAGGATGCACCATACAGTACACTCACTACTGCCCAAGTCGCTAACCAAGGAGCCAGATAATTCCAAGCTTCTGGTAACAAGTTCATGCCAAACCGCAGTAAGCCATAAGTTCCTAACTTCAACAGCACCCCAGCCAACAGCACTGAAATCGGTGTAGAAGCTTCAACGTGAGCATCTGGCAACCAAGTATGGAAGGGAACTAAGGGAATTTTAATCCCGAAACCGACCAAAATGCCCGCTAGCAGTAAAAGCTGTGTCGCGAGAGGTAAAGTTGTCGGGTTTAAGGTTGCTAATGCAAAGCTAGAGGAACCACTCAGCCAAACCATGCCGAGGAAACTTGCTAAAATCAGGATTCCCGAAACGGCTGTATAAATGAGAAATTTGGTAGCAGCATAACCCCGCTTTTCCCCACCCCAAATAGCTATTAACAAATACAGCGGAATTAGTTCTAATTCGTAAAATAGGAAAAATAGCAGTAAATCCTGTGCCAAAAAGGCTCCAGTCACCCCAGCGCTTAATAATAGTATCAAAGAGTAATAAAATTTAGGACGCTGTAGGGATTCATCGCTGCTGTAAATGGCAATGGAAGTTAACAATCCATTTAAAACCAGCAATGGCAAAGACAAACCATCTATCCCAAGGTTATAATTCAAACCTAAAGCATCTACCCAAGGGATAGATTCAGCAAACTGTTGAGTTATTTCCCCTGGATGAAACTGAATTGCTAGTACGATTGTCCACAAGAAAGCGATAGTGGCAAAGACCAAAGCCACCCCACGGGCGAATTTCCCATTGATGCCAGAGGGCGAGAAACCAATTAAAGCTGCGCCGATTAACGGCACTAGAATTAAAACACTAAGCATAAGTAGGTATGGAATGGGGAATGGGGGATTGGGGACTGGGGACTGGGGACTGGGGACTAGGAAAAACTCTTACCCAATCACAAATGACTAATGACCAATGACCAATGACAATATCTGTGAACTACTCAGACTTGCCTACGGCTGAAATCTGAGCTTCCCAATTCATTGGGAATAGCCTCAAAAACTCCGTAGTTTTTTTTGGTCTGACATTCCCTCCAAGGGCAGAAGTCCTGGTTCCCAAGACCCAAATCTTTCTCTTGCAACATATACCTATTAGCTTGGTTTTCGCTTGTGGCATTGATGGTCAAGACAGTGTGTATTTTACCAGAAAATCTTCTCCCAAGGGGAGACGCCAAGGGCGATGGGCATTCGTCATACATCCAGAATTTGTTTTTACTGATGTTTTAAATCAATTCCAGATGTAATCCTCATCCCCCGCTGACAATCCCCACAGAGATGGGTACATTGAAGGTGGGGACTTCCGCGACACGTTAAAAAGGTAATTTATCTAGTAAACCCAATGACCAGCTGATGAAAAAACCCAGGACGCTGACAACTGCTAGGATGGTCAACATATAGCCCTGAGATTGCCCAGAAATACTGTATTTTAAAGTTTGTCCGCTAAAAATAGTCGCAAACCCAACCAAGTTTACGAAACCATCAACCAAGTAGCGATCGCTCCAAGCAGAGATTTTAGATAGCAGTGCTACTACACTTACCACGGTTACAAGATAAACTCGGTCAATATAAAAATCATAACCTAACAAGTCTTGCAGAAATCTCCACGCCAATATTCTCGATCTTGACCAAGCTTTGTGCAGATAAACTGTACACCCTACACCTACGCCCACCACGGTAGACGCAAACAACGCTAACACCACATACCAATTAATACTTTCCCAATCGGGTAGTAAGTACCATTGCTGTAACATCAGAGGTAAAAGCAGAGTTAGCACTGTCAGAATCACCATTGGTAGCGCCATCTGCCAACCAACTTCTGGCGTGCGACGGGTTTTTTGTTGCGGTTTACCCCAGAACACTAATCTAAAGACTCTGGTCAAATTCAATGCTGTCAAACCATTGACTAATACTAAAACCCCAATTACCCAAGGGCTAATATTCACGAAACCGTCAGCCCATGCTAACATTGCCCAGAAACTTCCCAATGGTAGCAGTGTTACCATCCCCGCTGAACCGACTACAAAGGCTGTGGTGGTGGCTGGCATCCGTGACCACAGACCGCCCATTTCTGTTAAGTCTTGGCTTTGGGTAGTCAAAATGACTGAACCAGAACTCATGAATAATAATGCTTTTGCGATCGCATGAGTTAATAGCAACATCAAGGCTACACCCCCTTGCTGTAACCCCACCGCCAAAAACACTAACCCCATGTATGCACTGGTGGAATGAGATAGCGATCGCTTAATGTCAATTTGAGCTATGGATACTAATGTGGCCCCAATCGCCGTCACCGTGCCCATAACTACCAAGGCATTTAAGGCAACTGGCGATAGTGCTAACAATGGTTGAAATCTATACAGTAAATAAGCACCACCAGCTACTACCAGCGAGTTCCGCATTACCGAGGCTGGGTTAGGCCCTTCCATTGCCTCATCTAACCACAGGTGCAATGGAAATTGGGCACATTTACCAGCAGGCCCAGCAATTAATGCCAACCCTAGCAATGTCGATGTCATTGGACTTAAATTAGCTGTTTGCGCCCACTCATATAAATCCGAAAAGTTCAAACTCCCGGCTAAGGTGGAAAGTGTCACTACAGCCATTAGCAGCAACAAGTCTCCCACCCGTTTAGTCCAAAACGCATCTCGCGCCGCCGTTACTACTAGTGGTTGAGCATACCAGAACCCCACCAGCAAATAAGTCGAAAGCGTCAGAAGTTCCAAAAGCGCATAGCTGAGAAACAAAGAATCACTGATTGCTAGACCACTCAGCGCCGCTTCAAAAAATCCCAGCAGTGCAAAAAAACGCGCTAACGACCAGTCCTTTTCCATGTAACCCAGAGCGTAAACTTGCGCCAGTAGACTTAACCCTGTAATTAAAACTGTTGCTCCAATACTGACTGGCGATAGTTCTAAGGCAAAAGATAAGTCTAAATCCGCAGCTTTGAACCAATTGATTAGTAAGTTTACTGGTTCTCTATCCCAAATACTTTTAAATACAAACAGGCTATGGACAAAAGCTAAAACGGTCGTCAACAAATTGAAGTATGCCGCAGGTCTTGGCCCGGTTCGCTGAATTATTCCTATTCCCCACGGCAAGGTCAAAATTGCACCCAATAAGCTATAAAAAGGCACAAACCAACTTGTTGAAAATAGAAATTGATCCATTTAAATTTTCCTTGACGACTCAGCCTTGATTTTAAAAAAATTTCAACCGATTATTTATTTATTAAAATAAATCTACCAAAAGCCCGATGTTTTTTTACTATTTTTTAAACTAAATTCCCAGGAGTAATTTTACTTAATGTTACCCTATTAAATATAAGTAAAATATAACTTTACATAAGCAAAAGCATTTACTTCCCTTAACATCACTGACCCTTTTAGATTTGTATTTCTACTTTAAGCAAAGTACTTTATACGATATATTTGAAAAAATTATCTATTTTTCACCTAGTCCTTGTACATACAGTAATTCTTGAGGAAAGATAGATGCAGCAAAAGACGCAGCCTATGCTTCCCCTTTACCAGATAGGATTAGCCTTGGTTATGAATGCCGTTTTGGAAATGTGATAAAGAAATTATAAAGCATAAGTGGCTGCTCTAGGAATCAGTGAACTTTAATTGCCCAGAAGCACAGATAAACTTTTGTTAAGTTTTTTAAAACTTTCTTATCATAAACTATTATAGTGATTTATATTGCCAGGGACGCCAAGCTTTCCTATGCTTAATTTGGAAGTGTTTTCTTAGCTCTAAGATAAGCTCTCCCCGTCAAAAATTTCAAACAACAGTACTGATTAGATTCATTTTGTAGGAGTTCTGCGATGCCAATTGCAGTTGGGATGATTGAAACGAAGGGCTTTCCAGCAGTAGTGGAAGCTGCTGATGCGATGGTGAAAGCCGCCCGTGTCACTTTAGTAGGCTATGAAAAAATTGGTAGCGCTCGTGTCACAGTGATAGTAAGGGGAGATGTATCGGAAGTTCAAGCTTCTGTAGCAGCTGGGGTTGAAGCGGCAAAAAGAGTATTTGGTGGTGAAGTGTTATCCACTCACATCATTGCTCGTCCTCATGAGAACCTGGAATACGTCTTGCCGATACGTTACACAGAAGCGGTAGAACAATTCCGTACTTAAAAGCTGTTTAAACAAAGTAATTAACGCTCTTTGCCTAATTGAGCATCACTTTTGTCCAAGGCTAAAAACTTTCAAATAGGGATTAAAACTAATGTCAATTGCAGTGGGAATGGTTGAAACGCTAGGCTTTCCAGCAGTAGTGGAAGCCGCTGATGCAATGGTGAAAGCTGCCCGCGTCACCTTAGTAGGTTATGAAAAAATTGGTAGTGGTCGAGTGACAGTCATTGTCCGTGGTGACGTTTCGGAAGTGCAAGCTTCTGTAGGCGCAGGAGTTGAATCTGTAAAGCGAGTTAATGGTGGACAAGTGCTGTCTACTCACATCATTGCTCGTCCTCACGAAAACTTGGAATACGTCCTCCCAATTCGTTATACAGAAGACGTAGAGCAGTTCCGGGAAAATGTGAATGCAATTCGCCCTTTCGGTAGAAGACCGTAATTTGTAATGCAAGTTGCCAAAGTTCGCGGCACAGTAGTTAGCACCCAAAAAGATCCAAGTCTCAGAGGTGTGAAACTACTGTTGTTACAATTAGTGGATGAAGATGGAAACATCCTGCCACAATACGAAGTAGCAGCAGATAGTGTGGGAGCAGGAGTAGATGAGTGGGTACTTGTCAGTCGTGGTAGTGCTGCTCGTCAAGTTACTGGAAATGAACAACGTCCATTAGATGCAGTAGTGGTGGCGATCATAGATACCATTTACGTTGAAGATCGCCTGATTTACAGCAAAAAAGATCAATATCAATAGTCATTGGTCATTAGTCATTGGTCATTAGTCATTAGTCATTAGCTCTCGACAAATGACAACTGACGAATGGCAACTGACAAATGACAATACAGGAGGAATCTCGCAATGGCAGTCCGCAGCACGGCGGCACCCCCAACCCCGTGGTCAAGGAATTTAGCTGAACCCCAAATCCATGAAACTTCCTTTGTACATTCATTCTCCAATCTAATTGGGGATGTACGAATAGGTGCAAATGTAATCGTTGCTCCGGGGACTACGATTAGAGCGGATGAAGGCACACCTTTTTATCTGGGTGAAAATACCAATATTCAAGATGGTGTTGTCATTCATGGGTTGGAGCAAGGCCGAGTAATTGGCGATGACCAAAATAAATACTCAGTATGGATTGGTAAAAACGCTTGCATTACCCACATGGCTCTAATTCATGGGCCAGCTTATGTAGGTGATAATTCCTTCATTGGCTTTCGCTCTACGGTGTTTAATGCCAGGGTGGGTGTAGGTTGCATCGTGATGATGCACGCTTTAATTCAAGATGTAGAGATTCCCTCTGGTAAGTATGTACCTTCGGGAGCGATAATTACCAGCCAGCAGCAAGCCGATCGCTTGCCAGATGTGCAAGATCAGGATAAGGAATTTGCTCATCATGTGGTTGGAATTAATCAGGCATTACGAGCTGGTTATCTCTGTGCTGCGGATAGCAAATGTATAGCACCCATTCGGGATGAGAACGCTAAATCTTATACAGGTAATGGTATTACTGTTTTAGAGTTGGAAAGGAGTAGTAAAGTGGCGAGCAATAGCTTGGGTGCAGAAACAATAGATCAGTTGCGGTATCTATTGGGGCAAGGGTATAAAATTGGTACGGAACATGTAGATCAAAGACGTTTCCGCACGGGTTCTTGGACTAGTTGTCAGCCAATCGAACCGAGATCGCTCGGTGAAGCGATCGCAGCATTAGAAAGCTGTGTAAATGATCATAGCGGCGAGTATGTCCGACTGTTTGGCATTGACAAAGATAGACGGCGTGTGCTAGAAGCCATTATCCAACGTCCCGATGATGATGCAAAACCAGCTACCAGCTTTAAAGCGCCGAATAGCAGTCATAGCAATGGCAGCTACAGCAGCAGTAATGGTAACGGTAACGGTTCTAGCAGTGGCAAAGTCAGTGGCGAAACTCTAGAGCAAATCCGCCACTTGTTGGCAGGTGGTTACAAAATCGGCATGGAACACGTGGATGAACGTCGTTTCCGCACTGGTTCTTGGACTAGTTGCAAGCCAATTGAAGCAACTTCCACAAATCAAGTCATCTCCGCCTTAGAAGAATGCATAGCAAGCCATCAAGGCGAGTATGTACGTTTAATCGGTATTGATACCAAAGCTAAACGGCGGGTATTGGAGACTATTATCCAACGTCCCAATGGTCAAGTAGCTTCCTCTGGTAGTCAGAAATCATTTACTACTAGTGCAGCACCCTCTGGTACGGGAACAGCTACCAGTAACCGCTTGAGTTCTGAAGTAGTAGACCAACTCCGGCATTTATTGGCTGGCGGATCGAAAATTAGCCTTGAACACGTAGATGAGCGCCGCTTCCGAACTGGTTCATGGACTAGTACCGGTCAAATTCAAGCCTCCTCAGAAAGAGAAGCGATCGCAGCCGTAGAAAGACAGTTAGGTGAATACGAAGGGGAATATGTACGCTTAATTGGTATTGACCCGAAAGCCAAACGGCGGGTATTAGAAACCATTATCCAACGTCCCAATGGTCAAGTAGCTTCCTCTGGTGGTCAAAAATCATTTACTAGCAGTACACCCTCCGCAACAGCAACAGCAACAGCAACAGCAACAGCTACCCGCTTGAGTACAGAAGTAGTAGGCCAACTCCGGCAATTATTGGCTAGCGGCTCAAAAATTAGCATTGAGCATGTAGATCAGCGCCGCTTCCGTACAGGTTCCTGGACTAGTACCGGTCAAATTCAAGCCTCCTCAGAAAGAGAAGCGATCGCAGCCGTAGAAAAACAACTCGGCGAATATCCCGGAGAATATGTGCGCTTAATTGGTGTTGACCCCAAAGCCAAGCGTCGCGTATTGGAAACGATCATTCAACGACCATAGTAGGGAATAGGGAATAGGGAATAGGGAATAGGGAATAGGAAATAGGGAATTTTAATATCCACCACTCACCACTCCCTAATAGTAGGGATTAGGGAATTTTAATATTCACCATTTACCATTCACCATTCACTACTCCCCATTCCCCGTTCCCTATTCCCCATTCCCCATTCCGGCTTCCGAGGTTAAAATTTCCATGTCTGTGCCGCCACTGCGCCTCAGCAATAACTTTGATTCTTACATTAGTGGTGAGGTGACTATTCATCCAAGCGCGGTACTTGCACCTGGTGTGATTCTCCAAGCGGCTGTAAACAGCAAGATCATCATTGGACCAGGGGTCTGTATTGGCATGGGAGCGATTCTCCAAGTCCATGAAGGAACCCTAGAGGTAGAAGCAGGCGCAAACCTGGGAGCCGGGTTTTTGATGGTTGGCAAGGGCAAAATTGGAGCAAATGCTTGCATTGGTTCAGCAACAACAGTTTTTAACTATTCGGTTGAACCTGGACAAGTAATACCAGCGGGTTCAATTCTAGGAGACACCAGTCGGCAAATTGCTCAAACAAAGCCACTGGAACCATCTACAAATAACCCAGCTTCTACAAATGCACCACCGCAGCAGGAAGAAGAAAATGGCTTAGGGGGAGTTAAGGAAAAGGTAGTTTCCTCAACTAACCTCTCAGCCTCGGCTTTTGTGGATTTCAAACAAAACAAGTCGATTTCTTACTTTAAATCTTCCGCCACTCCACAAAACCAGCCTCCTCCAGTAGAAGAACCGGCTCATGATGCTAACTCCACCTTGGAAGAAGCCGTCCAAACCTCTACAGAACATAACTCAGACCCCAGTCAGCCAACCACAGAATCCCCTAATGGTTTCGGGACTCAAATTTATGGACAAGGGAGCATAAGCAGACTGTTGACTACATTGTTTCCTCATAGACAATCATTGAACGACCCAAACTCTGACAATCAGTCCGAGTAAGTGTTAATTGTAAGTTGTCGGCTTTTTCCGTATTTTGGAGAATTGACATGGAAACATATAATCAACGGCCCATTCGTACCATACAGGGAGCAAGTAGTCAAGAAACCTATCAGGATACTGCTTTGGGTTTAGTTTCTACCCGCAGCTTTCCTGCGATCGTTGGAACAGCGGATATGATGCTGAAGTCAGCGGGAGTTCACCTCATTGGGTATGAAAAAACTGGTAGTGGTCATTGTACTGCGATCGTCCGCGGTGGAATTGCTGACGTGCGTCTGGCGGTAGAATCTGGTGTGCAAACGGCTGAACAGTTTGGTCAGCTAGTTTCTAGTTTGGTGATTCCCCGGCCTTATCCCAACCTAGATATAGTGCTTCCCATCACAACCCGTTTTACTAAATTGATGGAAGAGGGCAATTACAGCCGTCTGAGTAATCAAGCAATTGGTTTGGTAGAAACGCGAGGATTTCCAGCGATGGTAGGAGCTTGTGATGCCATGCTCAAAGCTGCTGATGTTCATTTAGCAGCCTATGAAAAAATTGGTGCGGGTTTGTGTACAGCTATTATTCGTGGTTCCGTAGCAAATGTGGCAGTAGCAGTAGAAGCGGGAATGTTTGAGGCCGAACGCATTGGGGAATTAAATGCAGTCATGGTAATTCCCCGACCCCTCGACGAAATGGAGCTAACCTTGCCATTAGCAAGATGTTGGATAGAAGAACGCGAACCGTTAAACTTACCAGTGAATATTAAAGAACAAGTTGCCGAAATCGAGGTACTAAGGTTACCAGATTTAACCAAGCTACCTACAAAAGTTCAGGAAGAATTATGGAATGATGAATGATGATAGATGAATTTTTAAAAAATCATCATTCATCGTTTAGATGGAAGGCATCTTACGCTTTTGCTGTTCTGATAATAGCTTCTTCAATCCATAAGTAGAATACTTTTGTTTTAATATAAATAATAGAGTTTTATCTATAATAAAACTCGTAACTTTCTGTGAGCATTGCCATATCATTTGCCAGTGTTCAGCAATACTAGTTTTATATCTCTTAATCGCTATATACAGGAGAATACACCCTTGAACCAAGCGACGCTGCACCAGTTAAAGGTGTTCGAGGCGGCGGCACGGCACAGTAGCTTTACTCGTGCTGCTGAGGAATTGTTTCTCACCCAACCTACCGTTTCTATGCAGATCAAGCAACTCACAAAATCGGTAGGTTTGCCATTATTTGAGCAAGTGGGGAAGCGATTGTATCTGACAGAAGCAGGACGGGAATTATTTGCCACTTGTCGGCAGATTTTTGACAATATAGCCCAGTATGAAATGAAAGTGGCAGATTTAAAAGGGCTAAAACAGGGACAATTACGCTTGGCAGTAATTACAACAGCAAAATACTTTATTCCACGTTTGTTAGGGCCCTTTTGCGAACTCTATCCAGGGATTGATATCTCGCTGCAAGTAACAAATCACGAACAAATTTTAGAACGAATGAGTCAAAATTTGGATGACTTATATATTATGAGTCAAATTCCAGACAATCTCGATGTGACTTGTGAACCATTTTTAGAAAATCCTTTGATAGTCTTTGCACCGACTCATCATCCCTTATCCAAGGAAAAAAATATTCCTATACAACGCTTATCTAACGAACCTTTTATTATGCGGGAACCTGGATCAGGAACTCGTCGCGCCGTCCAAAAGCTATTTGAAGAAGAAGGGGTAACGGTAAAAGTCAAGCTAGAATTGGGAAGTAATGAAGCAATTAAACAAGCGATCGCAGGTGGTTTAGGAATTTCTGTTTTATCCCGTCATACCTTACTGTCAGACACTTCAGAGTTTAGCATTTTAGATGTACAACACTTCCCCATTCAGCGACATTGGTACATGGTTTACCCATCTGGCAAGCAGCTATCTATCGTCGCTCGTGCCTATTATGAGTATCTACTAGCTGCGGCAAAGAATTTTGTCGAGCAAAAAGCTGATACCGCTTATAGCACGTTTGAACCAATTCACGGGTAAGAGAATTCGTAATTCGTAATTACAAATTACAAATTACGAATTACCTAAAAGGGTTGACTGTTAGACCAGTAAACATTGACAATTAACCAGCAGAATCATTAAGAATGGGGGAAAACTAGTAGTGGTTAACCCGGAAATACCATCTTGGCGCAAAACAGTACAAAGCGAGATTGTAGCTGTTACCGTGTATGCTGACAGAGCATTAGTTACACGGCGGGGTGTAGTTGATTTAACAGGAATTGAACAGGAATTAGTAATTACCCCAGTGCCAATGACTCTAGAAACTGAGTCTGTCAGGGTTAGAGGTACTGGTACGGTAGGGGTGCGCTTGGTGGGAGTTAGTAGCGATCGCATCTACACTAATGAACCAGTAGCGGAGCGGGTAGCACATTTGACAAGGCAAATCCAGCAATTAGAAGCCGAAAAACGCCACCTCCAAGCTCAGGTGGATGCTTTAGCATTGCAATCTAGTTTTATCGCTGGCTTACGTGAAAAAACAGAAGAACCCTTTTCACAGAGTTTGTCTCGGAAAAATCTCAGCCTTAGCGAAACTTTGGATTTTTTGAACTTTCTCGGAAGCCAGTATAGTGAATATGCGATCGCATCTGGAGAGTGCAAAACCCAACAGCAGGAATTAGACAAACAACTGCAAGCACTCCACACCTCATTGCAAAAAATTCAAACGCCCCATCCCAAAGAGAGTTTTAACTTAGTTGTAGCAGTTGAAGTAGCGGGTGAAGGAAAATTTGAATTAGAGGTATCCTACATAGTAAATCGCGTTAGTTGGAATCCGCTTTATGACTTACGCTTTAGCACTACCAGCGATATTGTACATCTGAGCTACCTTGCAGAAATCATTCAAAGCACTGGCGAAGACTGGATTGGGGCAAATCTCACCCTTTCTACCGCTAAACCAGGATTAGGTACACTCCCACCTAAACTTGAACCCTGGTATATTGATGCCCCACGTCCACAACTGTTACAAAGACACCGATTTACTGCCCAGCCACCACTGCTACCTACCATAGCAGAACCGCCTGCTTCTGCTGCCAGAGCGGATTGGCAAGAACAAGATGAAGTTGCAGAGGATAGTCTTATCCCAGCAGAAACCGTTACAGCAGAAGTATCCAAAGAAGGGACTGTAGTTACCTTTAAATTGAATAGTGGTGGCAATATTCCCAGTGATGGCGCACCCCATAAAACTACGATTTTTAATGACGATTATCCTTGTAGCTTCGATTATGTAGCAATGCCACGCTTGGTAAGCTTTGCTTATCTACAAGCGAATGTGAAAAATAATCCCAACGGTGCGACTTTGTTACCAGGCAAAGCGAATATTTTCCGCGATAACGTTTTTATCGGGACAACTCAGTTAGAGAATATTGCACCAGGGCAAGAATTCAAACTGAACTTAGGAATTGACGAAGGTTTAAAAATTGAGCGCGACTTAGTTGAACGTCTGGTAGACAAAAGATTGATTAGCAACCAGCGCCGGATTACTTATAGTTATCGGCTGATAATTACTAACTTACTCGATAAAGAAGTAAATTTGAAACTAACTGAACAATTGCCAGTTAGCCGCAACGAGCAAATTAAAGTGCGTCTCAGTCGCAGCAACCCACAGATTCAAGTTGGTGAAATGGGGATTTTAGAATGGCAGTTAACTCTTCCACCCCAAGAGCGACGAGAGGTATATTACCAGTTTAATGTAGAACATCCTCCTGACCTAATGGTAGTTGGGTTAGATATCTAGGGAATCCTAAAAAATAAATTATCTAATAGTTAGTAGGGTGTGTTAATTACTCTGGTGGGCGTCCTGGTAGATCGAGATAGCGAGTCAGCCATAACGCTTCTTGATTTTTTCGTTCAACGTATGCAATGAGCGTAAACTCTCCCCAAACATTCAGCCATAGTTCAAACTGATTATTATGTGACTCAGTAGCAATAATTTGCTTTTTAAAAGAGTCATGTAAGCGATAGGTAACGCGAATGCAATTATTAAAATCAACTTCTGAATAAGCCTCTAGCCAAACCTTAACCCGGTAAAGTCCACGTTTTTCTAAAGTTTTGGGTACAATCACCTCAGATGTATGAATTAAATAGACACTCTCATCAATTCCTGTAGAGTGTTTTTGATAATTCAGAACTTTTTCATTAATGTTTTCAGGGATAGTTATACCACTCACACCTTCCGAGGTTGCAGTCCTTACTTGTGCATTTTTGATCGCTAGTGGAGCATCTAGCTCCACAAAATTTCCGAATTTAACTGGAGAACCATCTTGGATTCTTGCGATAAAAGCATTAAACAAGCTACTAATTTGTGCGCTAAAGTTTTTATTAATATATCTGATTATAAAAACCCAAAACACTAACCAGACTATGGTTTGCCAGAAAGGAACCCAACTCGCACCTTCAGGTGGTCGATGTTCGCAGGTTTTACGGTGCAGACTATGGTTTGCCAGAAAGGAACCCAACTCGCACCTAGTAGGTTTACTCCTTCCTGCTCCCTTTTTGGCATTGGGGACGGCGATGGTTCAGAGGTTTGTGCGATATAAATAGTCTGAAAATTAGTAATTTTCATTATGTTATTAGATAAGTTAGCTTTATCGCTGGCATCAGTCTTTTTTTGTCAAGTCTCATTGACAATTTGTAACAAACTTGTTATATTTGTTTACATAAGATAACAAAACAAAGAAAAAAACCATGTATACCACCACTAACGAAGACGGCATTCTCAACAACTATGCAGCAGAACCCAAGATGTACTACGCTGAGTACCCAGCAATTTGGGAACAACGTAAATACGTTTTACAGGGTCTTTTTGCAACCTTAATCGTCACCACTTTAGTTTTGGTTGGTTTTACCGTTAGCTAAGATTTTTGATTTCGGTATCGCTGTATCTCATCGTCATTCTCACTTCTCGACTTTACCCCGGCTAATTTAGCCGGGGTTTTTTGTGTTTTATACATCGCAAAAAGTGAGTGGGATATCAATTCTGCTTGGGTAAAGCATTTTGAACTCGGAATTGGGTTTTGGGTAAAGGTTAAAGGGTAAAGGTTAAAGGTTTTTTCTTTCCCCTTACCCTTTTCCCCAAAACCCGATGGGATATTGCGTTGTCAAATAACAGCGATCGCCTGACAACAAGCCACTGGTCAGCCATAAAATAAAGACAAATCAATAAAAGAGGGTGTTTATGGCAACCCAACTCGGTGAACCTAAATCTTCAACAGAACTGGTAATATCTTGGGAAGCATTGCCCGCAGATTTTCACCTAGAGGATGAACCAGTGGAAAATACAGGTCAGCCACTATTGGCTGGTGCTTTGCGCGAAAGCCTTGAGATAAGTGGTTTCATCCAACCGCAGATGTTGATAGCCTCAAATTTTGGACTTTGTGCAACGATAAACGGGCAATTTGTTGCTAAAGCACCCGACTGGGTTTATGTGCCATCGGTAAATCAGATTTTAGGAGAACGCAAAAGTTATACACCCAATTTAGATGGAGATATTCCGGCAATTGTGATGGAATTTCTATCTGACACAGAGGGTGGAGAATACTCTTTTAAACGAACCTATCCACCAGGAAAATGGTTTTTTTACGAGCAGATTCTTCAAGTTCCAATTTACGTAATTTTTGACCCAAATGGTGGTTTGCTAGAATTTTACCAACTCGAAAACAGGCGCTACGAGTTACAGCAACCTGATGAACATGGTCGTCATTGGATTGATTCAATGGGTTTATTTCTGGGAACTTGGCAAGGAACAAAAGAAGCCAGAACTGGTTACTGGTTACGCTGGTGGGATGAGGCAGGTAATTTGTTACTTTGGGCAGTGGAACAAATTGAACAGGAACGCCAGGAAAAAGAACGGCTAATTGCCTATTTACAATCTCAAGGTATTGATCCAACTAATTTGCCTTAGCATATATGCATAGGTAGCCAGCCCCAGCATGAAACGAACTCTTCGCACCCAGGCGGGGGTGAGCGAGTGATTTAGAAAATCCGATTACCCGTAGTAGCTACAACCGTTACGCTGATGAAGGATTCAGGCGTCATACAGAAATTCAAGCACGGGTGAAAAAGCTACTCGCAGAGAAAAAAGCTAGAGAGGAAAAAAATAGCGTTTTTGCTGAATCAAAAGCCAGAATTATTCGTCACTTAAACTATCAATTCCCTACTTACTTCTACTGGAGGATGATTTATGTCATCACAACTGATTCGGTTGATTTCTTTGGGCAGTATTGGCTTATCTTTGTGTCTGGGAAATTCGGCAGCGATCGCGCAATATGATTCTACTGGCGATGGCGTTGTTGTACCAACAATACCATCAGGTGGCTCATCAGTACCAATTGACACATCTACAGGCATACCACCTTCACCCTCAGTTGACGGTACAACTCGGTTTAGCTGTCAGACTTACAATGGACAGTATACTGTCATGTATCAGCCACAAAGTCAACCAGGACAATTCTTTCCTTGGGCGGCACCTGCGGCTTTGGGTGGTGGTTGGGACGCACAAAAGCGTTGTGCAGCGATCGCTAGTCGCTTAGAACTTTATCGCCCAGATGGCTTACAAGAACTCCAGACATCGGTAGAAAATAACGAAAATACTGTCTGCGTCACAACTGAAACGAACCCAAACTGTAGAATTGTGCTGACAGTCCCCCGTGGAAAAGACCCCTTTGTTATCCGCAATAGCATTTTTCAAAACTTGACTACTGCTGATAGTGGACAGCAAACCATAGCTGTTAATACTTATGGCAATCGCAATAGTGGAAGCAACGAAATATATAATTTAGGACGCACACTTCTGGGTAGTGGCAATAATCGGGTTAGTTCATCTAGAAGTGGGATTAATTTGAAACCTTTCCTCGATCGCCAAGATGGTGGTACTGGAAATAATTTGCGGAGTGGAGTAGCAATTCGTCGTCAGTCTCAACCTAACGGTGCTCGTCTAGCTCCTGGTAAGTTCCGGTAAAGCAAGAGTGGCTTTTAATACAAAATGACTTTCAAATAAAAAATATCCAACTACTTATTCTGGGGCGGGCATCTTGTCCGCCTTTTTTATGCAATACGCTTGGGTTAAGGGCGAATGGCACTAAGAAAAGGGAAAATCGTTGAGGCAGCAGGGGTGCAGAGGAGCAAAGGAGCAGGGGAGAAACAAGAAGTTTTAGGTATTGCGTTCGGATATTTAGAAATTCCCCTCTGCGCCCCTGCCCCTCTGCTCCTCTGCAATCCTTACGCTGCCTACCATTCAGCTTAACTTAGTGCCATTCGGTTAAGGGCTAATAGTACAAAATTGTGGGTTTTCAAGACGCGATAAATCGCCGTCTCTACATGAACTTTATTGCTTTTTTATGGGCGTAAAATTGCTGCCCCTCCGACTTCTTCAACTAAATCCAGGTTTATTTCTCAGAGCAACTGACTAGCAAATATTTGTTCTTTTAACCTTTTGCTAGCGGTTTCTTAATGTTGCCGAGATAACTTGAGGTTGCTGAATATGGATTAATGCTAGTAAAATCCGTAGCTTTTTTGACCAAAAAATAGGTTTTTTTGATAGTGATATTGCGATTGTCAATGTGACTTGATTATGCTTGCCAATTATTCCTGAATATCAGCTTTTCAGGTGGTTCTCAAACAATACAAAATAAATTGAAGGAGACGTTATTAATGGCTTTGACACAAGGCGATATTGCTTTTATCTCTTTCAATGCCGATGAAGATGGTTGGTCTATTGTCACGTTTGTAGACATAGACCCGGATACAATCATTTACTTCACTGATAACGAAGCTACTAGCCTGACAGCTTTTAACACTGGGGAGTCTTATTTTCAGTGGAATTCAGGAGCTAGTACAATTACTGCTGGTACTGTAATTCGTTTCAGCGCAGTTGACAATGCTGCTAATCTAGCAGCGTCAATTGGTACATTCAGTAGGGTTAGCGTTTCTGGTAGTGCTAACTATGGTCTTGCTGCATCTGATGAGACTCTTTATGCTTATCTCGGCACTAGCGCCACTGCTCCCACCACATTTCTGGCTGGTGTGTCAAGTGAGGGGACAACAAATCTGACTCCTGCTGGGCTAAGTAATGGAGTTAATGCGATCGCACTCTCGAATGACTCTGACTATGGGGTATATAATGGTTCACGCAGTGGACAAGCCAGTTTTGCCAACTACAAACCGCTGGTTAACAACATCGCCAATTGGTTCGATGGTGGAGATGGTAGTTATGCTGCAACAGTCCCAGATACCACAAACTTTGCGATCGCTAGTGGAAATCCCACAGTCAATTTATCTGTAAACGCTAACTCCGGAACTGAAGCAGGTACAACCCAAATTACAGTTACGGCTACTGCTTCTAGTGCTGTTTCCGGTAATCAAACAGTTAACTTAGGCGTAAGCGGAACTGACATCACCGCCGGAGATTACAACCTCAGCAACAATATCATCACAATTCTTGACGGACAAACCGCAGGTTCCGTCACCTTCACCGTTGTAGATGATGCTGTAATTGAAGGCACAGAAACCGCTACATTAACCATCAGTAATCCTTCCGCAGGTATTACACTGGGCACTACTTCCCAAAATATCACGATCGCTGATAACGATGCTGTGTTTCCAATTGTCAACTTATCCCTCAGCAGCACTACTGGCTTGGAAGCAAACACAACAGCAATCACCGTTACGGCTACTGCATCCAGTGCCGTATCTGGGAATCAGACCGTTAATTTAGGGGTTTCGGGAACAGGCATCACTAGCGGAGATTTTTACCTCACCAACAATATCATCACCATTCCTAGCGGAGAAACCACTGGTTCTGTTACCTTTATCGTTGCCGATGATGCGATCGCAGAAGGAACAGAAACCGCAACATTGACCATTGGTACACCCTCCGCAGGTATTATCCTGGGCAGCACCACTTCCCAAAATATTACGATTACCAACAATAACTCCAGCTTTTTGCAGAAAATTGGCGGTTTCACCAGTACAAATGGAGCCGAAATATCCGCCTTTGATCCTGGAAGCGATCGCCTGTTTGTGGTTGCTGGCAGCATAATTGAAATTTATAACGTCAGCAATACAGGTGCGGTAACCTCGGCTGGTACTTTGACAACAGGATTTACTCCCCCCGCAGGTACGCAAGCCATTCCCAACAGCGTGGCGGTGAAAAATGGCATTGTCGCAGTCGCTTACGCCATCCAAAACACCACCACAAACGCCCAACAGATAGGACAGGTGAGTTTCTACAATGCCGCCAGTGGCAACTTCTTGAACTCGGTGGCGGTGGGTGCATTACCAGATATGCTCACCTTTACCCCCGATGGTACGAAGGTATTAGTAGCAAATGAAGGAGAACCCAACAGCTACGGGCAACCAAATTCGGTAGATCCTGAAGGTTCAGTCAGTATTATTAATATTTCTGGTGGCGTGGCTAACGCAACCGTTGCCCAAGCCTCATTTACCAGCTTCAATAGCCAGATGGCTACACTCAAAGCCGCAGGCGTGCGGATTACTGGGCCCGGCTCGACGGTAGCACAAGATTTAGAACCAGAATACATTGCAGTAGATCCAGACGGTAAAACCGCACGGATTACATTGCAAGAAAACAATGCGATCGCTATTCTGGATATTGCTAGCGCCACCATCACCAGCATTTTGCCTCTGGGTGCGAAAAATCACAATCTCCCAGGTAATGGATTAGATGCTAGCGATCGCGATGGTAAAATCAATATTCAGAATTGGCCGATATTTGGGTTATATCAACCCGATGCGATCGCTAGTTTCAGTGCCAACGGACAAACCTATTACATTACCGCCAACGAAGGAGATTCCCGCGACTACACTGGTTTTAGCGAGGAAATCCGGGTGGGTGCAGCTGGATATGTTTTAGATCCAACTGTTTTCCCAAATGCGGCTACCCTAAAACAAAACACCAATCTGGGACGGTTGCAATTAACCGGGGCCACGGGTGATATCGATGGAGACGGAGATTTCGATCGGATTGAAGCATTGGGGGCGCGTTCCTTTTCGATTTGGGACGCAAGCGGTAATCAGATATTCGACAGTGGCGACCAATTTGAACAAATCACCGCAACTAAAGTACCAACCCTGTTTAACTCAGATGGTGCAGCTGATACTTTTGACAGCCGCAGTGATAACAAGGGGCCCGAACCCGAAGGCGTAGTGATCGGAGTCATCAACAACCGCACTTATGCTTTTGTTGGTTTAGAACGGACTGGCGATGTCATCGTTTATGAAGTGACAAATCCGCAAGCGCCAAGCTTCGTTCAATATATCAACACTCCTGAAGATATTGCGATCGAAGGGCTAACCTTTGTCTCGGCGGCTGACAGTCCCACAGGCAAGCCTTTGTTAGTTACCACAAACGAAGTCAGCAAAACGGTTGCGGTGTTTGAAGTAACTCCATCCGTTCGGATTAGCGATATTCAGGGAACGGGGCATATTTCATCCTTTAGAAATCAGACTGTCAATAATGTAGCGGGAATTGTCACGGTTAAAACAAGTAACGGTTTTTACTTGCAAGACCCCACTCCAGACAGCGACGATCGCACTTCCGAAGGCATTTTTGTTTTCACATCATCAGCACCAACTGTATCCGTCGGTGATTCCATATTAGTCAGTGGAACAGTTACAGAGTTTCGTCCAGGTAATAATGCCAATAACCTGACGACCACAGAAATTACTAGCCCGACGATAGTCAAACTCTCCAGTGGAAATGCTTTGCCAACTGCCACGATTTTGGGTAATGGCGGCAGAACTATTCCAACAACGGTAATTGATAACGATACTACTGGTAATATCGAAACTGGAACAACCACCTTTGACCCAGCCCAGGATGGCATTGATTTCTACGAAAGCTTAGAAGGAATGCTAGTCCAGATAAATAATCCTGTGGCAGTTAGTCCGACAAATTCTTTTGGGGAAATTTGGGTACTCGCAGACGATGGTGCTAATGCCACCGGACGTACAGCCCGTGGCGGTATCGTAATTAGCCCTAACGATTTTAATCCAGAGCGTATCCAAATTGATGACACGCTGTTTACCTCTGGTAGCTCACCCAAAGTTAACGTCGGTGCTACTTTGGACACGATTACAGGTGTGGTGGATTATAACTTCAGCAACTATGAAGTTCTACCTACCTCAGTGACAGTGACTTCAAACACGCTGACCAGGGAAGTAACTAATTTAACTCCTACTACCGACCAACTGACAGTTGCTACCTACAACGTCGAAAACCTTGACCCAGGTGATGAGCCAACCAAGTTTAACAACCTGGCTAACCGCATTGTTAATAATCTGAAATCCCCAGATATCATTAGTTTGGAAGAAATTCAGGACAATAACGGGCCGACAAATGATAGCGTAGTTGATGCCAGTGCCACCTTCCAAAAATTAATTGATACAATCATTGCTGCTGGTGGCCCCACATATCAATATCGGCAAATTAACCCAGTAGACGATACGAACGGCGGTGAACCTGGGGGAAATATCCGGGTTGGCTTCTTATTTAATCCCAGTCGTGTCAACTTTGTAGATCGCCCCGGTGGTAGTTCTACTGCCAGTACCACAGTTACCAATGTCTCTGGTGTTCCCACAGTTTCTAATAGTCCTGGCTTAATCGACCCCACCAACTCCGCTTTTACCAGCAGTCGTAAGCCGTTAGTAGGTGAATTTACTTTCAACGGTGAAACTGTTTATGTAATTGGCAATCACTTTAACTCTAAAGGTGGCGACCAACCATTATTTGGGCCGAATCAACCACCAACTCTCACTAGCGAAACCCAGCGTCAGCAACAAGCTACCCTGGTAAAAAACTTTGTCAGCAGTATTTTAGCGATCGACCCCAATGCCAATGTCGTAGTGGCGGGTGACTTAAATGACTTTGAGTTTTCCAACCCCGTCAACACCATAGAAAGCGCTGGACTGACTTCCTTAATTGAAACGCTACCGCAAAATGAGCGTTACACCTACAACTTTCAAGGTAACGCCCAAACCCTTGACCACGTTTTAGTTAGTAACAACTTGCTCAACAAGCTAGATGGGTATGATGTCGTTCACATTAACTCAGAGTTTGCTGATCAGGATAGCGATCATGACCCTAGCGTGGCTCGGTTTAATCTCCCTAAAAACAATGCCCCCACGGTAGTACAACCGATTGACGACCAAATCATCTCTACTAATAAACCCTTCTCTTTCAATGTCAGTAACAAATTTGCTGACATCGATCAAGGCGATACCCTCAGCTACAGTGCTACGGGCTTACCCGCTGGATCTAGCATCGTTGCAAACACAGGTGTAATATCTGGCAATATCTCCCAAACTGGGATTTTTGCAGTCACAGTTACCGCTGCTGATGGCAAAGGCGCTAATGTTAGCGATACCTTTGACCTGACTGTGGCCAATAACAAGGCGACATTTGGCAACGATATCATCTTTGTTAGCGAACTTACGGGTTTGAACAGATACATAGTCAATGCTCTAGCTGGAAGCGATCGCGTTATCGGCACTAATGGCAGTGAGTTAATCAATGGTGGAGCAGGTAATGATTACCTGGATGGCAAGGGAAGCATAGATGTACTCCTTGGCGGCGATGGCAATGACACAATTTTAGGTGGACTTGGCAGTGACGCACTTTCTGGGGGTAATGGTGATGACCGCCTGATTGGTTGGGGGGGCGGCACAAACGAAATCGACCTCCTCAACGGCGAGCAAGGTGCAGATACTTACGTCTTGGGTGATGTGACTTCAGTTTTCTATGCCAATTCCGGCAACAGTGACTACGCCTATATTCTCAACTTCCAAGCAAACGATCAGATTCAGCTTAAGGGAGTTGCTAACAATTACTCACTAGGGTCAGTTAGATCGGATGTGGGCATTTTCACCAACAATGGAGCGGAATTGATTGCTGTTGTGGAAAACGGGTTAAACCGCAATACCAATTTGGCAACAGATACTCGTTTCGTCTTTGTTTAACGCAGATTCCTGCGATCGCTTGGCTCATGCAGAGGCGCAGAGTCGAATGGCACAAAAGCCCAAAAGGTTGTGTCGTCTCGTTCCCAGCCTGGAGGCTGGGAACCAGTCAGAACAAGGGCTGTATCTTTTCTTAGTGCCATTCGGCGCAGAGTCCCAGTGAGTAAGAGTTGGAATGCAAGAAACGCCCATTCCGCACTCCCAATTTTCAAAGCAGTCTCATGTCTGGAATCTACCAGAGAATTCAACTATGGTAACTACAAGCACAATTCGCTTTTCCCAGTTCAATGCTTCTTTGAATCGGAACGCTGAAGGTCAGTTATTAAGTGATTTATCTACCCCCGATAATGCTCAGGCAAAGGCGGTTGCAGAAATCATCCAGCGCAATAACCCAGATGTGCTACTAATTAACGAGTTTGACTACTCCCCGGAGGCAGTTCAACTATTCCAGCAAAATTATCTAGCCATCAGCCAAAACGGTACAACTCCCGTTGACTACCCCTACTTCTACATCGCTCCTTCCAATACGGGTATTGCTTCTGGGTTTGACTTAAACAACGACGGTACAGCAGTTACAACCCCAGGCGAACCAGGATATGGCGATGATGCCTTGGGATTCGGTAATTTTCCTGGTCAATTCGGGATGCTGCTGCTGTCCAAATATCCCATTGACACTGCCAATATTCGCACCTTCCAAAACTTCCTTTGGAAGGATATGCCCAATGCCTTGCTTCCCGATGACCCCGCAACACCACAGCCAAATGATTGGTATTCTGACGAGGAACTCGAAGTTGTGCGTCTTTCCTCCAAGAGTCATTGGGATGTACCCATTCAGGTGAATGGGGAGACAATTCACATCCTCGCCAGCCATCCCACACCACCAGTATTTGATGGGCCAGAAGACCGCAACGGTAAGCGCAACCATGACGAGATTCGCTTTTGGTCAGACTATATTACTCCTGGTAAAGGTAATTACATCTATGATGATGAGGGCAAAACGGGCGGGATTGCTGCTGGATCAAGCTTTGTGATTGTGGGTGATCAAAATGCTGATCCGTTGGATGGTGATAGTTTTGACAATGCTATTCGCCAACTATTGCAAAATCCCAATATCAATACTAATGTCATCCCTACCAGTCTGGGTGCGCCCCAACAATCAGATTTGCAGGGTGGTGCAAACGCTAGCCAAAACGGTAATCCTAGCTTTGACACCGCAGACTTTGCTGATAATACTCCCGGAAATCTGCGGACTGATTACGTGTTGCCCTCCGCTGATCTGACAATTGCCAACTCAGGAGTATTTTGGCCTCTAAATACTGACCCAACATTCCCCTTGGTAGGTACCTTTCCTTTCCCCAGTTCCGACCATCGCTTGGTGTTCGCAGATGTGCAAACTGGGCCAAATGAACCAGGTAAAACCATTCCTCGTGCAGGATTTGTGGAAGAAACTACCTTTGTTACTGGCTTTATTCCTGCTGGTATGGCGGGTACTGTGAATGGTGTACAGACTCCACTGGGAGGACTATCTGGTGTCACTTACGACGCTGCAAATAACCGCTACTACGCTATTTCAGACGATCGCTCACAATTTGGCCCCGCCCGCTTCTATACTTTCACTGCTGATACTGAGGTGACTTTTACCAATGTCACACCTCTGAAAGATAGTGATAACAACTTATTTGCAACATTTAGTATTGACCCAGAAGGCATTGCTTTAACCAACAATGAGACTGTTTTCATCTCTTCTGAAGGTGAAGTTAATCCTGGTGCAGGTCGAGTTAGCGATCCCTTTATTAAGGAATTTTCCCTGACAACAGGGCAAGAATTGCGATCGCTATTTGTCCCCAGCAAATTCCTGCCAGTAGTTCAGGATACCAACGGTAACGGTCTTGTCGATGCAGGTGACACGCAGACATCGGGTGTTTACAATAATTTGGGATTTGAAAGCCTCACCATCACACCCGACCAGAAAACCCTATTCACCGCTACCGAAAACGCACTTTCTCAAGATGGATTAAGGGCTTCACTCACCAGCGGCAGTCCTTCCCGAATTCTGCAATACAATCTGCTTAGTGGGCAACCAGAAAAAGAATACCTCTACATTACTGATGCGATCGCGGATGTACCCAACCCTAGCACAGGCTTTGCTGACAATGGTTTAGTAGATTTACTTGCGATCGATAACCGAGGAACCTTGCTGGCGGTAGAGCGTTCCTTTGCCCAAGGTGTAGGCAACACTATCAAAATTTACGAAGTTTCTCTGCAAGGATCAACAGATATTAGCTTCTACGATTCTCTCAATAATCTGAGTACTGAGCAACTAGAAGCTATCCAACCCGCTCAAAAACGCCTGCTATTAAATTTAAATGATCTGGATTTGCCTAACGGTACAGATAACATCGAAGGCATCACCTTTGGCCCCAAATTAGCAGATGGTAGTCAGTCGATTGTGTTGGTAAGTGATAACAACTTCAACCAGAGCCAATTTACCCAAATCCTCACGCTCGATGCAGACTTAGTTCCAACTGCTGCACCCACAGTAGAAACCCGTCCCGATTTGTTGGATGATGAAACACTCCCAGTCGATCAACGGGCCGATGCTGATGATCCTGCCATCTATATTAATGCTACAAATTCTGCTGATAGCCTAGTATTAACCTCAGTGAAAAATGGCGGACTGCGGGTTTATGACTTGTCTGGTAATTTGTTAGAGACAGTTAATCCGGGTGGTATTCGCTACAACAACATTGACCTGCAATACGGTTTTAAATTAGGCGATCAATCTATTGATATTGCCGTAGCTAGCGATCGCAACAATGATAAACTAGCAATCTTCAAAATTAACCCCAACCCTGGTGCTGACGGCAATTACCTGGAAGATATTACCGACAGCAGTCTTAGTACTCTCTTCCAAGGGCTACCTTTTGAAGAACCTTATTCCTCATCTTCTCGGAGTGCTTACGGACTGGCATTGTACCGTAGTCCAATCACCAATGATTATTATGTCTTTGCCAATCGCCGCGAAACTGGAGATGTCGCTCAGTTTAAACTGATTGATAAAGGTAATGGCAAAATTGGTATTGAACGAGTCCGAGAATTTACTGTACCAACAATTGGCGATCGCGATCCGCAAACAGAGGGTATGGTAGTAGACCAGGAAACTGGTTTCCTCTACATCGGCCAGGAAAATGTCGGTATCTGGAAATTCCAAGCAGAACCAAACGGCGGCACAACTGGCAAGCTAATTGATCAAGTCAGAGATTTGGGCGGTACTAACCTTACTGATGACGTAGAAGGACTGACCATTTATTACGGCAAAAATGGTACAGGCTACTTATTAGCATCTAGCCAAGGTGACAATACCTTTGTTGCCTACACCCGTGAAGGTAACAACGAATACGTGGGTAACTTTGCCGTTGGAAACAATGGGCCAATTGACAGCGTACAAGAGTCAGATGGTGCAGAAGTAATTAACGTGCCACTGGGGCCTAACTTTCCATTTGGTTTATTTGTCACTCAAGATGGTTCCAATGAACCTGCCACAATAGTCAGTGATGAAGGTGAAGAAGAAAATATCAGTTCTAACTTCAAGCTAGTGCCTTGGGAAAATATTGCCAATGTTTTCCCTAATTCTCTAACTATTGACACCACTAGTTACGATCCACGCAATCCTGTTGCTCAACCCAAACTGACTATCTATGAATTTGAAAATCTACCCAAGTTAGGAACAACCTCTGAAAATCAAGATATTTTCTTAGGTGGTTTCTCTGGGTTGTATTTCCAAGGGTTTGCAGCAAATGGGAATCTGAAGTTTGTCACTCACACAGACCGGGGCCCCAATGGAGAACCTGATGGTGTAAACAGACCATTTTTATTACCCGACTTTCAACCAGAAATAGTCAGCTTTCAACTCAACCGCACCACAGGTGAAATCAATATTACCAAGAGAACGGGGCTATTCCGTCAAGATGGGACAACGCCATTAACTGGATTGCCTAACTTGCAAGCTGTAGGAAACGGTTTAGCCTACACAGATGAAATTGCCGTTGACTTAGACAGCAATGTTCTCGCTAACGATCCTTTGGGTGCTGACTTAGAGGGAATTGTAATTGCGGAAAATGGAGATTATTGGCTGGTAGATGAATACCGTCCGGCAATTTATCACTTTGATGTTGATGGTAAATTAATTGACCGCTTTATCCCTCAAGGAACCGCCACAGCACCCAACCCAGATCAACCAGTGGGAACTTTTGGCACTGAGGTATTGCCAGAAGTTTATGCCCAACGCCGCAATAACCGAGGATTTGAAGCTGTCGCCCTGGAAGGTGATAAATTATACGCCTTTATCCAGAGTCCAATTGATAATCCAGATGTCGCCAATGATGCGACTTCCAGAAGTTCTCTCAACCTGCGAATTCTAGAGTTTGATATTGTCACCAAGCAGGTAACAGGAGAGTATTTATATCGCTTAGAAGGTCTACCAGCAACCGATAAGATTGGCGATGCAGTTTCCTTGGGTAACGGCAAATTTGCGGTAATTGAGCGAGATGACAATGGTACGTCTGCTGGCAATAAACTAATTTACCAAATTGATTTAGCCGGGGCGACTAACATCAACAACCCTGCTAACTTTACCTTACCGGCTGATAAAACCATTGAACAACTTACCTCTGCCGAGTTAGCTACTGCCAATATTACCCCTGTCACCAAAAGTCTAATCGCTAATGCCGCTCAGTTGGGTTACACCGGAGTAGAAAAATTAGAAGGTTTGGCGCTGGTAGCACCCAACACTCTGGCTTTGCTTAACGACAACGACTTTAACGTTACGGGTAATACACCTGCTGAAAAACTCGGCATTCTCGAATTACCCAATAACCTAACAGTTGTAGAGCCTCCTTTCCCGAACGGTTTTGGTTCTAGCAACAGTGATACTGTCAATCTTGAGCCAGGACAATTCTTTAGTGCAGGTGATGGTGCAGACTTTGTAGAAGGTACTGAAGGTAACACAATCGAGGCTGGGAACGGTGATGACACCGTACTTGCAGGGAGTGACTCTTCAATATTTGGGGGAGAGGGTAATGATCAGATATTTATTGGCCAAAATGGCCCGGCTAAAAATACCAATGCTGATGGTGGCAATGGTGATGATTTGATTGTCGTGGTAGAAGCCAGTGGCAGTAATAATTTATTTGGTGGGGCAGGTGATGATACTCTCACAGTAATTGAAGGTTCTCGCCAATCATTATTCGGTGGTTCCGGTAATGATAACCTTAGCAGTGGCGGTAGCAATAACCGTCTCTCCGGTGGTTCTGGAGATGACAAACTTTTCTCAAATATCAATGATTCGCTATTTGGTGGCGATGGTGATGATGTGCTATTTGCCGGTCAAGGAGGTAGTAATCGCCTGAGTGGTGGTGCTGGTGCTGACCAATTCTGGATTGCTAATGGTAGTCTGCCAATTAGTAATAACATCGTGACTGATTTCACAGTCGGGATTGACAAAATTGGGCTTGGTGGTGTTGGCGTAACTCAATTTTGTGGGCTAACGCTGTCGCAACAGGGTAATGACACTTTGGTGAAAATAGGAAATACTGAGTTGGCTTCATTGTTGGGAATTATCTCAACTAGCCTGACTGCAAATGACTTTGTTTTCTCTCCTAGCGTCGTGGCTTAATTTGTTGCCTAGCGTTATCCCAGTCCTAAATCATTTCTAAACAACGAGATCCCCGACTTCTTAAAGAAGTCGGGGATCTAAATATTTCATGTATTGCAAAAATTTTCATGAATTTATAAGCCAATACAGTTCAGAATGAGCAACAAAACCCTCATGTAGAGACGGTGATTTATCGCGTCTTCAAATACCAATTACCTACACCAATAAACCTTAAGCCAAGCGTATTGATTTATAAGCCCTTACAATTTATAAAAATATGCGATCGCTAGCCAACTCAGACTGAAAAATTAAGTTTTATATTTTCAAATATATCAAGAAATAATTAAATAGCCAAACTATCAAGATTAAACGTCAATTGGTGGATTTCATTTATCAAACCAACCTCAGCAGACTGAAATTTTGGTACTAACCTAAGAGGATATTTGAAAAGTCCTCTTCTTGGTAGCAAAACGTTCTAGATCCCCCTAAATCCCCCTTATAAAGGAGGACTTTAACTCCGGTTCCCCCCTTTTTAAGGAGGGTTAGGGGGGATCTAAAAGTGCCTAAAGTCACAGAGAAATACTTTTCAAACAACCTCTAAGACTATTACCATTTTTTGATTGAGTGGATTTTAATCATTTCTTCCAGCTAGCTTATTGTTTTCTTAATCTTCTCATGAAAATATCTTTACTGCTAGCTAAGTTCTCCCTACTACTATCAACAGATTTCAATTCTGTATCTAAACTCATTACTCACTAACACTGATTAGCAGTTGACATCTCATTCTCATTTCTCAAGCTTTCAATAACTCTGAGAGAATACACTTTTTATAAATGCATTCTCGGTGTTAATGACAAAATCGGACTTAACGGACTTGCCCAAACTGTAGTATTGTAATTCTGAAATTTACCCGTAATTCCGGTTTTTAGCGTGAGAACATGATTTGTTTTTCTCACAAGTGATGCAATGAGAGAACTTGATTAGTTTGCGAACCAGTTAAATCCAAATACCCAACCAACATTCTAATTATGGCAATTGAATTAGTAGGCTTTGCCTCTTTACCTGCTGATACCTATGGTGATGGGCCTGTTTCTGGTGAGGGAATTTCAGCCAATGGCAGAACGGGGCCTTTCCCAGGACAGCCAATACAAGGCTTCAGTGGTGTACAGTTTGCTAATAATGACTCTTTATACTTTCTGTCAGATAATGGTTACGGCAGCAAAGATAATAGTGAAGACTTTCTGTTACGCATCCATCGTCTAGACCCAAGTTTTAAGGGAACAGAAAATGGAGATGGCACTGTTAAAGTTTTAGACTACATTCAACTATCTGATCCCAATAACAAGATTCCTTTCCAAATAGTTAATGAAGGAACTACCGATAGATTACTAACTGGTGCAGACTTGGATGTAGAGTCATTCGTCTTTGATAAAGACGGGACAATTTGGATTGGAGAAGAGTTTGGCCCCTACCTACTACATTTTGATGCCGCTGGTAAGCTGTTAGAAGCTCCCATTGCTACACCTGACTTCTTCAAAACTCTAGATGGAAAAGCACCTAAAATTCTTGGTCACAGAGGTGCTAGTGGAAAACTTCCAGAACATACTCTAGAAGCTTACAAACAAGCAATTGCGGACGGTGCTGATTTTATTGAGCCTGACTTAGTAGTAACAAAAGATGGCGTGTTGATTGCTCGTCATGAACCTGCTTTGGCAATTTTGAATGCTGATGGCACTCTTAATTTAAGCAATACAACCACAGACGTTTACGATATTACCAAATATCCACAGTTTGCCGATCGCAAGAAAACAGTCAGTCTAGATGGAACTGAAATCACAGGTTGGTTCGCTGAAGACTTCACTTTAGAAGAAATCAAGACTTTAAAAGCGATACAGCGTGTACCTTTCCGCGACCAATCCTTCAATGGTCAATTTGAAATTCCTACCCTCGCCGAAATCATCGACTTGGTTAAGGAAGTAGAAGCCGAGACGGGTAAAAAGATTGGCATCTATCCTGAAACTAAGCATCCCACCTATTCTGCCGAAGAAGCTACTTATGTCGGCACTACGGAGAAAATTAACAGAAACATCAGTGAAATCCTGATCGATACACTTAAGGCTGAGAATTTTACCGATCCCAGTCGCATCTTCATCCAATCCTTTGAAGTGGGTAATCTCAAGGATCTCCACGATCGCATTATGCCAGAGGCAGGGGTAGATATTCCCCTGGTTCAACTTTTCGATGCCGCTGGAATTAGGCTAAACGGTGAGATCATAGAGACTCAGCCTTATGATTTTGAAGTCAGTAACGACCTTCGGACTTATGGCGACTTAAGGACTCCAGAAGGTTTGGCTGAAATCGCTACCTATGCTGATGGTATTGGCCCTTGGAAGCGGTTAATTGTCAGTGTTAAAGGTACTGATGCTAATAATGATGGTTTGGCAGATGATATCAACAACGACGGCACAGTAAATGAAGCTGACAGAACACTGTTACCTCCCACTACTTTAGTTCAAGATGCTCACAATGCAGGTTTACAGGTTCATCCCTACACCTTCCGCGATGAAGACCTGTATTTAGCAGCAGATTACCAAGGGAATCCAGAACTAGAATTTCAGCAATTTTTTCAATTAGGGGTAGATGCACTGTTCACAGACTTCCCAGATACAGGGGATAAAGTTCGAGATTTCTTGAGTGATCCTCAGAATAACTTAGTGCGATCGCCACAAAACCCCGATGTTCTCTCAGGAGACGCTTTTGCTAACTTGGGTGGCTCAAAAGGTTTTGAAGGTGGAGCAATCAACGCCAGCAAAACCAAGCTCTATATGCTGCTAGAGGGTACGGTTCAAGGTGATGCTCCCGGTGCGTTGCGGATTAACGAATTTGATATTGCCAGCCGCAAGTACACCGATAATAAACTTTACTACAAGCTGGAAAATCCCGCGTATGCGATCGGTGATCTAGCAGTCATCAATGACAATGAATACTTAGTCGTTGAGCGGGATGGTGGTCAAGGAACTTCTGCTCAATTCAAAAAGATTTTCAAAATAGACCTGTCTAAAACAGACTCTAATGGCTATGTAGTCAAAGAAGAAGTTGCAGACTTGTTGAATATCCAAGACCCCAACGACCTCAATGGAGATGGTAAAACCACTTTTGACTTCCCGTTTGTAACCATTGAAAATGTTTTAGTTGTTGACAAAAACACTATTTTGGTAGCTAATGACAACAACTATCCTTTCTCAACAGGTCGTCCTGGAGGTGATCCTCAGAATCCAGTCATAGACAATAATGAAATTATTCTCTTAAAGCTGGAGAATCCCCTCAACCTTGCTCCTGGTGTAGGTCAACCAAAAGCCGAAGAAATTAAATTTGGCTCCACAACCAGTGATGATATTACAGCCCAGCCAAATCAAACCTTATTTACAGGCGATGGAGCAGATTTTGTCGAGGCTACTCAAGGTAACACCATCCAAACCGGGAACGGGGATGACACGGTGCTTGTGGGTAATGACTCTTCAGTGTCCACAGGAGACGGTGACGATCAAATATTCATTGGTCAAAATGGCCCGGCTCAAAATACCAGTGCCAATGGTGGTAATGGCGATGATCTTGTTGTCGTAATTGAAGCCAGTGGTAGTAATAATTTGTTTGGGGCAGCTGGTGCTGATACCCTGACAGTAATTGAAGGTTCTCGTCAATTATCCTTCGGTGGCTCAGGTAAAGACACCCTCACCAGTAACGGCAGTAATAACCGTCTCTATGGTGGTTCTGGAGATGACAAACTCTTCTCCAATGTCGATGACTCTCTATCTGGTGGCGATGGTGATGATATTTTATTTGCTGGTCAAGGAGGCGGCAATCGCCTGAGTGGTGGTGCTGGTGCTGATCAGTTCTGGATTGCTAACGCCAGTCTGCCAACTAGCAAAAACATCGTGACTGATTTTGCGATCGGCATTGATAAAATCGGTCTGGGTGGGATTGGCGTTACTCAGTTTAGTGCCCTAACCCTATTGCAACAGGGTAGTGACACCTTAGTGAAAACTGGAAATACAGAGTTAGCTTCATTGCTGGGAATTACTTCAACTAGCCTCACAGCAAATGATTTCGTTTTTTCTGCTAGTGTCGTTTAGCCGAAACTGCAACATTCAAAATTAGTTAAACTGTAGCGATTTTGCTAATACGAGGAAGTATCACTTCCTCGTTTTTTTATCAAGAAAGGCAGAGGGCAGAAGGAATAATGCTTCCACCGTGACATTAGGGAAGAAGGGCTTAAAATCAATACGCTTGGGTTAAGGGCTAATAGTACAAAATTGTGGGTTTTTGGGACGCGATAAATCGCCGTCTCTACAAGTGTTTTGGTCTTATCTGAACTGTATTGGGTTTAAGATCCCACCAAATTTTTAATTTGGCTTTTATTCAGGACGGGTCTGAATCCCCAACTGAGGTAAGACCTCCTGCCTCCTGCCTCCTGCCTCCTGCCTCCTAACTCACCACTCTCATTGCCTGAGTTGGTATCCATACAGTAAAAATTGAGCCAATACTAACAGTTGATTCTACTTCAATTCGACCGCGATGGAGTTCTATCAGTTGTTTAGTTAAAGCTAGTCCAAGTCCAGTGCCTTCGTAGCGGCGGCGATAGGGTGTATCTAGTTGCTGAAATTTTTCAAACAGTAATGGTAATTGTTCATCAGGAATACCGATTCCGGTGTCTTCGACTTGAAAAATAGCAGTATCATCTTCTACCCAAAGACGTAAGGTGACGCTGCCATTTTCAGGGGTAAATTTAATGGCATTAGTTAACAGATTCCAGATAATTTGTTCTACTCGTTCGGCATCGGCGGTAAAGCGATCGCGCCTGGGATCGATTTGCAAATCAAGTATAAGATTAATTTGTTCGCTTGTTGCTTTTTTTCGCAGTGACTCCATAGCACTTTCGGCAACATTCACCAAAGAAAATTCTGAAATATTTAAAGCTGTTTTACCAGCCTCGATTTGTGATAAATCGAGGATGTCGTTAATCATTTCTAATAAATGTTCTCCACTATCGTGGATGGTTTGCAGATAACCGCGTTGTCGTTGACTCAATTCACCCAAAGGCCAGCGTAATAACGTCGAAGACATTCCAATCACATAAGTTAAAGGCGTGAGCAATTCATGACTGATAGTAGCGAGAAACTCACTTCTGATCCGGCTAGCAGCTTCAGCGGCGAGGAGAGCATCACGCAGAGCCATTGTGCGTTCAATAACTCGTTGTTCGAGATTTTGTTTTTCTTGGGTGAGGGTTTGCATTAACTCAGCTTGGTGAATAGCGATCGCTAATTGTTCTGCGATCGCAATTAGCAAGTTTTTTTCGCTATCATTCCACTGGTGTGGCTCATTGCACTGATGAGCAATCAGCAATCCCCACAGTTTGTCTTCAAAGATAATCGGTGCAGCAAACTTAGCCCTAACTTGGCATTCCCTTAAAAAATTCAACAAACACTCTTCTAAAGCATACGTTTTTTCGACATCATCCACAGCTAAGGTAAAACCTTGGCGATACTTCTCCCAACATTGAGAGGTTCGGATAAAGCAATTTTTTTCTGTGTAATTCAATACCGAGCTAATAGCATCTGTAGCACGGGCTTCATAGACAATATAACCCCCATACTGTTGGTAATCTTCTAGTATGGGTTGATTATTTACTGAGATAGAAGTTGAGCATTTTCCATTTACCTCGTCTGTAGAAGACTGGTATTGTTGAGTCTTGACTTTGGAAACTTCAAATTTATAAATTACTAATCTGTCTAATTCCAGAAACTCACGCACCTGTGTAATTGCCGTTGCCATAATCACTGGCAAATCTAGGCTCTTGCGGATCTGTGTTGTTACCTGATTTAACAACCGCTCTTGGGAAATCTGTTTTTTTAAAGCATCTTCCACTGGCTGACAGATATAAACTGCCGGCGCAGTTGGGCTTGGAGGTGCTATGATTTCTTGGTTTGGCTGAGTTAGGAGATATTCTAATAACAACAGCGTAAATTGACTTTGGAGCGTGGCATCATTGGGTTTAATAATTTGGCGATAACGTTCGAGATTTTGGTGAGTATAGGAATCGCACTCAAACAAGTCTCTCAATTCATAGACAAATGTTGCGATCGCCTCTAAATTAAACGTCAACTTAGCATTGAGTGCCGAGTAAATTTCTTGCTCCTCTGCTCCCCTGCTCCCCTGCTCCTCCTCACAGTTTCCTATCAAGAGCGCACTAAACTGCTCAGAAACCACTAGCGTAAACCTTTGCCTTTGCCACTCTACAGGTATGCAAATTCGCACCAACATAGCTTCTGTCAGTATCAGGGCGGCACTTCCCACCGTTTGAGCCATCTGTTCTAACAACTCCCCAAGCTGATTAAATACAACAATAGGTAAGGTTCGAGAAAAGCTCAAATCAGGAGAACTAAGCATTTTCAATCATTTTGGTAAGAGGGGGCAGAATGCAGGGAAAAAAGTTTGTTTTGATTATCTACTAACCAACAGTTTAAAACGGTAACACAGGATTATGCATCGTATAAGTAGCACATCGGGTGGATGGAATCAGTCAGAGGGTTTAATTTTTTTAGAACAAACTCCCGCGCCTTTCGTGTTGATTACGGCTGCTGATACTGACATTCAAACCTTGGCAGCTGCGGTGACAAAGTTACCCCCAAGCTTTCCGGCATTAAGAGTCGCCAACCTGTTGCAGTTGCAGCAACAGTTAAGCATTGATAGTTACGGTGAGCAAGTTTTGGAACTTGCCCAAGTAATTATTTTGCGCCTATTAGGAGGACGTTCTTACTGGGGTTATGGCTTAGAAGTAGTGCAAGAAATTGTGCAACGTAATGGTAGAACCCTCATTGTAATGCCAGGGGATGACGCTTTTGATCCCGATTTAATTTCCCAGTCTACCGTGCCCTTGGGTGTTGTTAACCAGGTATGGCAGTATTTTAGCGAAGGCGGCGTGGAAAATTTCGTTAATGCTCTGCAATTTATCTCCGATAGTTGCTTGTTAACTGCATATAATCCTGCACCACCTCAGCCGATTCCGCGTGTGGGATTGTATGAGTGGGGAGTGGGGAGTGGGGAGTGGGGAGCAGGGGAGCAGGGGAGCAGGGGGGCAGAGGGGCAGAGGAGTAAGGGAGAGTTAGAACTCCGTTCATCCACCTCTGAACTCCGTTCATCCACCTTTGAACTGGATGAATCCACCTTTGAACTCCGTTCATCCACCTTTGAACTGGATGAATCCACCTTTGAACTCCGTTCATCCACCTTTGAACTGGATGAATCCACCTCAGAACTCCGTTCATCCACCTCAGAAGCTCAGGGGTTCCAATACCCCATGCCCCATGCCCCATGCCCCATGCCCAAAATCGGCATCCTCTTCTACCGCGCTCATTATTTAGCGGGGAATACTATAGTTATTGATGCTTTATGCGAAGCTTCGGTACAGAAAAATTTACAACCAGTTCCAGTGTTGGTTTCTTC
>NZ_KV757625.1:1476-54033 GCF_001712795.1 Nostoc sp. KVJ20 | reverse complement strand
AATAGTTCTTCTTCCCCTGCTTCCCCTGCCTCCCCTGCTCCCCCTGCCTCCCCACTCCCCCCTCCCCACTCCCCACTCCCCACTCCCCACTCCCCACTCCCCACTATGCCTACAGATACTTTTGAAAAAACTAGCTGGAGTTGGCAGTTGTCTCAATTCCAACAACAAGCAGGAGAATGGTGGGAATACCAGTTTTACCGCTTTGGACAGGCTTTGCCAGAATTACCTACTGAATGGTCGATTAGCCCTTGGCTTGGTGAGTTGCTGAAATTCCTGTTTTGGTTGGTACTAGGCTTATTTGTAGCTTGGGTGGGCTGGCGATTGTGGCGAGAATTCAGTCCTTATGTATATTCTTGGCTGAATAGAACTGGCAATTTCACTGATTTTCGCGTAAAAACTCACTCTAATGAGTCATCCATAGCCCTGTTGTTGGAGCGATCGCAACAATTTTACCGTCAAGGTAACTACCGTGAGGCTTGCCGTTGTATTTATTTAGCGATGTTACAGCAGTTAGATCAAAATGCGATCGCACCTCACAAACTCAGCCGCACTGATGGAGAATATCTGCAATTGCTGCGATCGGCTGTGACTCCTATACAGCCTTATGAAACTTTAATTACCACTCACGAGCAATTATGTTTTGGTAATGCTGAGGTTTTGCCAGACAATTATGAGCAGTGTCGGCAAGCTTATCGAGAAATTTCCCCAGAATAAAAAAGAGACGTTGCAATGCAACGTCTCTACACAAAACAAACAAAACAATATTCTAGGTGAGAGTAGCGATCGCCTTTTCCACAGCTTGCAAGGCAGTATTGACTTCCGCTTCTGTGACAATTAGCGGTGGTACAAACCGGACAACTTTTGGGCCAGCTGGTACCAGCAATACACCCTCTTTGATAGCAGCATTGACGACATCGGCTGCGGTTATCTCGATATCGGCTCGCAACTCCAAACCGTTGATTAAACCCCAACCCCGAACTTCGCTAATGTGCTGAGGATATTTAGCTGCGATCGCTCTCAATCCAGATCGCAATTGTTCACCCCTATCTTGCACATTCTGCAAAATATTTTCCCGTTCCAATGTCTGGCAAACACTGAGTGCTACACCACACACAAAAGGATTGCCGCCAAAGGTGCTGGCGTGTTCCCCTGGTTGAAAAACATCGCAGAATTTCTTGCTCATCATTGCGCCTATGGGGATACCACCACCTAAGCCTTTAGCACTGGTGAAAATATCCGGTTCAACGCCGAGATGTTCGTAAGCCCATAATTTGCCACTGCGCCCCATACCAACTTGCACTTCATCGAAAATCAATAAAATGCCAGTTTCATCGCAAATCTGCCGGAGCTTTTTGAAATAGGCAACATCTCCTGGACGCACACCGCCTTCTCCCTGCAATGGCTCGATCAGAATCGCTGCTACTCGATAATCGCCTTCATCCAACTCGCTAATTGCCACTTCCACAGCGTTAATATCGTTGTAATTTACGTAGTGGAAACCAGGAACCAAAGGATCAAAATATTTTTGATACTTCGGTTGTCCCGTAGCGGTAATCGTCGCTAAAGTCCGCCCGTGGAAACTGGCATTGGCGGTTAAAATAATTGGTTTTTCAATGTCTAATACTGTGTGGGCATATTTCCGCGCCAGTTTAATTGCGGCTTCGTTAGCTTCAGCTCCAGAGTTGCAGAAAAATACGCGATCGGCACAGGAATGATCAACGAGCCATTTTGCCAATTCACCTTGCTCAGGAATATAGTACAAATTAGATACATGATGCAGCTTTTGGATTTGGCGTGTCACCGCTTCTACCATCACTGGGTGGGCATGTCCTAAAGTACAAGTGGCAATTCCCGCTACAAAGTCCAGATATTCTTGTCCCTCTGTATCCCAAACCCGGCATCCAGCACCGCGTTCTAGAGCTAAGGGAAACCGGCCGTAGGTAGACATGACAGCTTGATTAAAGCTATCTGCATCAAAGGGACTAGATGCTGACCCTGAATCTGGGGGGATGGTGGCTTGGTCAACGAGAGTTTGTAGGCTCACTACCGCTCCTCCTGAAAGTTTTTCATTATATAGTTATTTACTAGTTTCCTAGAAATCCCTAAAAAATACTTTTTATTTAGCACAACTTGTACTTCTTCTTAGGCTAACGCTTATATAACCTCAAAGGCATGGCGGTGGTGAAAAAAATTTTGTACTCAACGCTTGAGCAAGAGTATGAGCTACAGGTAATTTGCATAGGCGCAGCCCGTCCTCGTTATTTAGTTATTTTTCTGTGATTTTCAGTTCATCAATATTCCAAAAAGTTGGCCCCAAGGCAGAAAACTTGATGGGATTGACACGTTCACGCACCGCCTGAAACGAGATTGGATTCACAAGGCAGAATATCGGCAACTGTTCAGCAACGATTTGCTGAAATCTGTTATAAATCGCCTTCCGCTTGTTTTGGTCTAGTTCTTTGACTCCTGCGCTAAAAAGACTGTCAATTTCTCTCTCCCATTCAGAAACTACCCATCCTTGGAGTGGGGGTTTTCCTGGTGCGGCACCTTGGTTGAACTGATGAAATGAGCCTTGACTAGTCCAAAATAAAGATAGAAGATTAGGTTCAACATCTGCACCGGGAACACCAAACGCACCTACATAACAATCCCAATCTCGACGAGAGAGTAGTTTTTGCAAGACTACATTAAAACTGACCACCTGCATATTTGCTTTGATCCCAATTTGACTGAGGTCTTGTTGGATTTGAACTGCGGCATCGATTCTTGATTGATCTTCCGATTTCACCAACAGATTGAATTGCACACGATTTCCATCTTGGTCTAACAGTTCTTTTTGGGAGTTGTACCTAAAACCAGCCTCTAACAACATCTGCCTGGTTTTCTGGGGATTATAATCATAAACTTTTAACCCTGCTACTGGCGACAAGTAATAGGGACTTTGAACAGCAATTGGCGAATGTTGGATTTCACCTAAACCGCGATAGATATTAGTTTTCATGCGGTTGCGGTCAATGGCATAAGCGACTGCTTGCCTAAAAACTAAGTTATTAAACCATCGAGATTTAATCGGATCTATAAAAGGCTTACCTTTGCGATCGCGAGCTTGGTTGAGATTGAAACCCACAAAGCTAAAACCCGCAGTGGTTCCACCATTGTAAATAATGTATTTGCCTCGCTTTTCCTCTTTCTTGAGTAAGCCAAATACTGCTGGTGTCACATTTAAATTATCCAGTTCCCCTGAGCGAAATCTGAGTAACTGATTTTCGGTAGAAGCAATAATTTGCCAGACAATACGTTCAATATAAGGCTGAGGATTTTTTTGAATATCTTTGCGCCAGTAATAGGGGTTGCGTCGTAAAATCACCCGTTCAGAAGGAGTATAGCTTTCTATTTTGTAAGGCCCATTGGAGATGATTTTTTGCGGATCAGTATTGGTTCCCCACATTGAAAGAAACTGAGGATTACCATTGGCATCATTGGATAATACAGAAGAACGCAAGGCATGAGCGGGCAAAATCGCTAGTCTTTCGGCGTATCTCAAAAAAGGGGCAAAAGGTTCTACAAAAGTAAACTCAACTCGCAAATCATCTAGTTTCTGCACGGATGGGAAAGTTTCTGTGTTGCCAATGCGTAAAAAATCTCTATATAAAGTGGGAATTTTTTTATTAAGATAAATGTCTCGATAGGTAAAGACTACATCATCTGCCGTCAGAGGTTCACCATCTGACCATTTCAACCCGGTTTTTAATGTAAAAACAATTCGCTTTTTATCGGTGGATATCGACCAAGATTCTGCTAGTCCTGGCTCCAATTTGGTAGTGATAACATTCTCATCGATCAATCCCTTGTAAATTAAAGGAAAAACACTATAGGGAGAGTCATTAATGGCATAGTTAAAAGTAGTTGGGTCACTTAGTGAAACTAAAACTAATTGAGCTACCTGAGATGCTTTGCTTTTCATCTGTGTCGGGTGACAGCTTGTGAGCAAGAAACAACAATATAGCAGCAAACCAACTACCAAATTCAGAGGTCGAACAACAGCAGCGATCATCTCTAGTTATCTACCTTACAGCTACTATCTACACAGTACAATATGGTATTGAACAGTTAATAGCTGGGGCGATGCCTGCGGCGGGCAAGGCCTACGCACTGAGTAATGTTTTCAGCTGGTTTTACAAAGGCTGTTTTGGGGCAGGCATAAGGTAGTTTTAGTCTCAATCCTGTTCGGTTAAGGCAAGAGACGCGATGAATCGCCGTCTCTACAATAATCAATCTTTCGTCTTGACGGCGATTTATCGCGTCTTTGTGATGATTTAACGTAACTATTTCATTAATTTTACGTTGCGTAACTTAGTTTGATTTCTTCTTGCCCAGTTATTTAGCTGAAATAGCAATTCATCTCACGCTCCCCTGACGGGTGAGACGTGAGATGAATTGCGCGTGAGTTGACGACAGTACTCTAACTGATGTAGTTCACTTTCAATATACTAAAAAGGACGAATGGTATAAAGTTAGTAGAAAACTAGAAAAATTAGGCTAGAAGTACTATTGTTACGTCATTTTCAACACTTGAGCAAAAATATAAACGTATCCAAAAGGAGTTAATGGCTGGGGCGATCGCTCTTGGCGGTGTTTTCTTCATTGGCACTTTGTGGTACTGCTTAGTGGAGGGTTGGTCATGGGAAGATGCGGCTTACATGACAGTCATCACTCTCGCGACCGTGGGATATAGCGAGACACACCCACTCGGTAGTAGAGGACGGTTGTTTACAATTGCCCTGATTTTGTTGGGTGTAGTGAATATCGGTTACATTGTCAACAGATTTACAGAAGCGATTATTCAAGGCTACTTTCAAGAAGGAATTCGGCTACAACAACAGAGGCGGTTAATGGAATCCCTATCAGAACACTACATCATTTGTGGATTTAGCCGCACTGGTCGTCAAATTGCCAAGGAATTTCGGGCAGAAGACGCACCTTTTGTAGTGATTGATGCTGACATGGAATCTGTACAAAGGGCACAGGCAGAAGGTTATACGGCATATCAAGGTGACGCTACCCTAGATGACACACTTCTGAAAGTTGGTATCGAACGGGCGATTTGTATTGTTGCAGCACTCCCTTCCGATGCTGAGAATTTATATATTGTTTTATCAGCAAAAACTCTGAATACAGGAATTCGGGTGATTGCCCGCGCAAGTACAGAAGAAGCTTTGCAGAAGTTACGACGCGGTGGCGCAGATGAAGTGATATCCCCCTATATTACAGGTGGGAAGCGCATGGCTGCTGCGGCACTCAGACCCCAAGTGTTGGACTTTGTAGACGGGATTTTGACAGGTGCAGACCGTCAGTTGTATATGGAAGAATTTTTACTCGACCCGGCTTTTTGTCCCTTTGTGGGTCAGAGTTTGCAAAAAGCGAGATTGCGATCGCAATCTGGGGCATTAGTTCTGGCAATTCGCCGTCTTGATGGGACTCTAATTGGTGGCCCCACTGGCGATACGGTGTTAATGTCGGGAGATCGGCTAATTGGTATGGGTACAGCAGAGCAATTGCGTAGCCTTAACCAAATTCTTGGCCCAATTGGTTCTCAGAAATTGCGACGACCGAAAAATAGCTAATTTTATGGAAGTCGGCGGGAAACTCCATCTTGGAAGTGGCGTGGGGTTGTTTATACCTTAATTTTCCTGTAACCACTCTAAAATACTAGCTTTGCTCTCCACTAAGCCTTTATAAACCAGTGATTCCGGTGTCATGGACTGAATTGCAGCATATAGCTTAGACCGTAACACGGAGTCTTTTTTCACTACACTACAATCTCTAAAATAAGTACGAATACTAAACAACGCCGTTTCATACTCTGGTAGTCCCCAAATAACTTGGCGCTCAATTCGCAGATAAAGTTTGGGATGCTGTGAATCAAAGCTTCTACCTTGCCATTGGCTAACTGATACACTAGGCGGTGGTTCGGGATGATGGTTAAGGCGAGTGTCGGTACTCAAACCCCAGGCAAAGCGCACCATTGGTTTATGGGTAATCATTGTATGAGCGATCGCACCCCCTCGCTGATTTATTTTTTCCATCCCAGCCACAGGTGCATGGATTGCGGCGAAATCTTTGCCAATTTTCTCCTCAGCTGACCAGTGGTTAGGATAGCAGAGATGAACTGCACTCAGCCAGTTGCTACCATCAGCAGAACGGCAAATAATTGTCAGGTCTTCCTGTACCTGCGTTGCTAAAGCATCAAGGGTAGAGGCGTAAGCTGGAAAAACTGGACTACCCTCGACTTTCTGTAACTGCAACTCTGCATCTAAATAGATGGTTTCTTTGGTGAGTTGGCTGTGAAATACCACAGTGTTATCTATTGACTTTTGGCAGTGAAAATGCTGTGGGTGTTCTTGGGTAAGGCGATTAATTATCAAACGAGCGATCGCACCTGCTACAGTCTGAGAATAATTGCAGGTTTGATAGTATTTGTTCAACCGTTCCGCACGGGCTAAAAGTTTAATCTGACGGTAGTGGGTAAAATCATCATCAATTTGAAATACCTGCTGATCAGTCGGAGTGTTACCAAAACAGGAACCAAAAGCCATCATCCCCGGCTTGACTTCGTAGCGTCCACTCATGAGGGGGAAATAGCAAGCCGCACTACTAGAGGCTTCGACTGTCCTAGCTTCCTGGAAGAAGTTGTTTGGAGACACAGGTGATGCTATGCGTCTTTACATACCCATTTCTAACATACATAAAGGTATGAGGGAGAAATAGCCCATGCAAATGACCAATGACTAATGACTAATGACTAATCAATTTCTTTCCACCCATGCATAGATGCTACGCCTTTTGTAACCCATTCGATCACAATTGGGGGAGCTTCTGATATCAAAATGCTAGGATAAACTGCTGCACCCCAATCGGGATGAATTAATACACGGCATTGATTTTTAATCACTGGATAGTTGAGCAAAGCTTTGACAACTGCTGTGTCATCGTGGGGAATTGCTCCGGGATGGGACAGTAAAGGATAGCCTGTACGAGGGTCGATTAAGTCTGTTAAATAGCCGCGATCGCGCAGATGAAATGCTAAATCACAGCCAAATCGCATAAACTTTTCTCGCAAGCGTTCTTTCTCTGATTCTACTTCTGCTGTTTTTTCGACTAATTGATAACGCGATTGCTGTAAGACAATCACTACTCTTAAAAATGGCTGCCGTTTCCAATCTGGTAATATCCGTTCGCAGTTGGCACAGATATATTGACTGGGAGCATGAATTGAAATTTGAACCGCTTGTCCTGTTTCGCCAACTAAATTAATGGGACAGGCTTGCTCCGAAGTGTAAACTTTGGGATAGTTCACTAAATTGATTCGGCTTATACAAGTTTTTTAATTTAATCTACGGTATAGATGATACCTCTTAAAAGTTCAGAAAAATCATCTAGTTTATATAATAAGTTACTTTTTTTAGAAGTAGTTGCTAATAATTTGAGAATTTTAATCCGAATTTTATCCTTTATTAACCTATTTTAATGGGATTTGCTGCGATCGTTGTAGGCATTGGCATAGATACAGCCTATGCTAGACAAGCAATCGCTCCTGAAATATGTTCGTCAAAATCTCAAAAAATGATCTGCGTCTCAGAGAATTGGCAGTCAAAACCAAAATAGTCTAACTCTCAGCAACATAAGTCTAAACAAACCTCTGGTGAAGCAAAGCGCGTCGAAGTTTCATTCAAAGATGAGCAGAAAAGACCAAGGTAATCTTATCTGCTGGGAAAAAGTTAGAGCTATTAGCCTAGTTTCGATAGCACTCAATTAATTGAGTTTTAAAGAATTAACAGGCACTTCATCCCAAGAATCGACAGTCCGCAATCGCGCTACCCAACCTGCTGCCTTTTGCATTTCAGTCAAATTATTCTGAAAGGAATCATGACAATCTTTAGCTTGAGATTCATTACAAGTGGCAATACAGGCATGAATCATCCCAGACGGATCAATTTGCTCATTTACCCAAATAGTCATGGAATATTCCCTCGAAAAGTGTAGCGAAAAAAGTTATTCGTTATTTTAGAATACTATTAGAGTCAAAAGTTATAGAGTAAAATCGGTAACAAGTAGTGAACTAATCGCAATTACCTGTTACTAATTTACATTACCTATAGGAATCCGCTTTGATTTCTGAACGAATTTGCGTAAGCAGGCAATAGGCAATAGGCAATAGGCAATAGGCAACAGGAAAGAAGGCTTCCTGGTTGTACTGAGTTTTTTCAGAAATCAAATATGAGTCCTATAGTAAAGATGATCCGTTCGATAATCAGCGCCACCCCTAATAAAGAGAATGCCAGCAGAGGCCACATGACCACGCCACCTGCTGTAAACAGATTACTAATTTCCATTTATTATTTTTTAACTCTCCAACAACGCTAGGTTAGCAGATCGTTGTTTGAGCGAAGTTGACATCATTTCCCAAAAGGAATTGCTCTGCAAGTTTTAAAGTGTTAGCAGCAAGTACGGCTTGCCCAAGCTGCATAGATGTTTTGTAGCAATTATCAAATTTATAAGATATGCTGAATTTAAGATAAAAGTCCCTCTGCCCCATAACAGGGGTCGTAACAGCGAGTAGGCTCGTTGCCCCATAACAAGGGTCGTAACAACGAGGAATATCTAAATCCATTTGCAAAGAGATGTGTCAATTATGTCCGCAAATAACAATCAAATACTTAACAAAGGTTCAACCAATGCCCAAGTTTCACCACGAGAAGAAATCGTATTGCTTGCACTCCATAACAAAGAACTCTATGGTCTGCAAATTCCGCAGGCTATGGAAGAGGCTAGCGACGGTAATACTAAGATGGGGATTGGCACCCTTTACCCTGTTCTCCATTCTCTGGAAAAGAAAGGGCTTGTCAAATCCCGTTGGGGAGATGAAGGGCGTGAAGAACGAGGTGGAGCAAGGCGGCGCTATTACAAACTTACAGGTAGCGGCGTTGCGACTCTCGAAGCCGTCCAGTCTTTCCGCTCTAATCTACTTACTTGGCAGCCCAGTTAGTGGAACAGCAGGTATTGAACTCGAAGATAACGATTGGGAATTTACTATAAAAGAAATTCAACTCAAGACACAACACCTGGAGAACATAACATCTTTAAAATCAGAGGAAGTTATCAAAGTTGTGGAAGAGTTGATAGTTCAGAAAGTGGTGAACGATTTAGAAGACTCAGTAGAAAATTTAGAGAAGCTCTCTAAGTTGAAGAAGAAATTACGCAAGTATAAAAAATCTGATCCTGCTGAAACTTGGGCTAGTAGGTGGATAGCTTCCCAAATTGCTTATCTCTTCCCCCCAGAACGACGTGAAGAATGGCTAGGGGATTTGTACGAAGTTAATAGGGAGATGCTGCACAAAGGCTATCCCCGTTGGTTGGTTAATCTTAATAATGTTTTGAAAACTGTCATCCTGGTAATTTCTGCTTTAAAAATCAGGCTATCAGATTTCTTTTCACTAGGTAAGGTCAAAAGCGAGTAAAGGAAAATGTATTCTGAAGGATGGCGTAGAGTAATTTAGCAATACGCCATTTTTCTTTGATAGAAATATACCCTAACGGGAAATTGAGATACATAGGATGAGCAAGCCTAATTTTCATGCAATGAGCCAGAAAGAGTTACACGATTACGTTCTTGCTCATCGGGAAGATCAGGAAGCTTTCTACGCTTATGTGGATAAGCTGCATGTCGAAGGTAATTGGATTGAAATGCCACCGTTCATTGAGCGTGTTCGTAGCAGTTCTGAGCCACAAGATGGAGCAGTTTAACGCTGTATTGTAGTTACAGCAACTTTTCTGCTATCCTCAATTTGGCCGATCGCGATCGCGGATTCTGACTAATTTCCTCTTCTTGTGCAATAATCGGTTTTTTTGTCAAGACTTTTAATAAAAGTGAATTTCTTAAACCATGCTTCACCGGACGGTCTTCTAGGCTGTGAAAACTGATAATCGCAATTCTGCCACCAGGGACAAGGGCATTTGGTGCTTTATCTAAAAAGGTTTCTAGGGATTTTAACTCATCGTTAACGACAATTCGCAGAGCTTGAAAAACGCGAGTTGCGGGGTGAATTCTCCCATAACGGTATTTGGGAGGAACAGAAGAAGCGATCGCATCAGCTAATTCTGTAGTCGTGTGCAACGGTCGCCGTTCTACAATCCGTCTGGCAATGCGCCGCGATAATCTCTCTTCACCGTACTTAAAGAAAATATCAGCTAATTCGGCTTCATCCCAATTATTAATCACATCAGCAGCAGTTAGCGATCGCCCCCGATCCATTCGCATATCCAAATTTGCAGCTTGGCGAAAGCTGAAACCCCTTTCTGCTTGGTCTAAATGGTAAGAACTTACCCCCAAATCGGCTAAAATACCATCGAAAGTGTTGGGGGGAAATTCGTAGTCAGCAAAATTGCTATAAATAAATTGTATGCGATCGCCAAACTCTGCTAATTCTTTCTTTGCAGCAGCTAAAGCATCTTCATCTTGGTCAACTGCCGTTACCCGCACATCTTCAGCAGCTTCTAAAATTAGGCGACTGTGACCACCACCGCCTACTGTTACATCTAAATAATGTCCGCCTGGACGCACCGCCAAACCCTCAACTACCTCCCGTCCCAACACGGAAATATGAGAAAAAGCCAGTTCTTCTAAATCTAGCGGTGTTTGTAAATCTGATTTCATCTTTAATTTTATTTTTATTTCTATTTGGTAAGACTTACACCAAAAACCTCTTAGAGGATGTTTGAAAAGTAATTGTCTGTGATTTTAGGCACTTGTTGATCCCTCCTAACCCCCCTTAAAAAGGGAGAAACCGGAATTAAAGTCCCCCTTGTTAAGGGGAGCCAGTGCGGTCTTGGGGGTTTCCCCCATGAGCAACTGGCGTGGATTTAGGGGGATCTAAAACTTTTGATACCGAGAAGAGGACTTTTCAAACATACTCTTAAACTCCTATTCCTCCGTGTCCTCCGTGTCCTCTGTGGTTCGATTTAAGTCCTATTTAACACTCAATCCCAATCCTTAACATCAAGATTTTAAATGCAAAAAGAGATTACATGAAAAAAAACCTGTGCCTCAATCCCTTGCATATCAAGCTTCCCTATAATAATTGAAGAGGTGCAACGAAATGAAACAATTACAACTCCTGCGCTGCTATCCTCTCTCCAACATAACCCTGTAGAGTCAAAATTATATAGATTGCCCCTACAAACCTCATTTTGGCAGACTAGATAAATCGGCTGTGGTTGGCATCTAGGCGGTTCAATTCAAAATTTTCACGAACGGAGAACACGAAATCTATGACCAGACTAGAAACCCGCACTGAACCAATGGTGCTAAACATGGGGCCACACCACCCCTCAATGCACGGGGTTCTGCGGCTAATCATGACTCTGGATGGCGAGGATGTCGTTGACTGTGAACCAGTTATCGGCTACTTGCACCGGGGAATGGAAAAAATCGCTGAGAACCGTACTAATGTAATGTACGTCCCTTACGTTAGTCGCTGGGACTACGCGGCGGGAATGTTCAACGAAGCCGTCACTGTCAACGCCCCAGAAAAACTTGCAGGTGTCGCTGTCCCCAAACGCGCTAGCTACATCCGCGTCATCATGCTGGAGTTGAACCGCATCGCTAACCACTTGCTATGGTTTGGCCCCTTCTTAGCTGACGTAGGCGCACAAACTCCCTTCTTCTACCAGTTCCGGGAACGGGAGATGATTTATGATTTGTGGGAAGCTGCCACAGGTTATCGGATGGTGAATAATAACTACTTCCGCGTTGGTGGAGTAGCAGCCGATTTACCTTATGGTTGGGTAGATAAGTGTCTGGAATTCTGCGACTATTTATTACCCAAAATTGATGAGTACGAACGTTTAGTAACAGATAACCCCATCTTCCGGCGGCGTGTTGAGGGTATTGGTACTATCACGCGAGAAGAAGCAATTAACTGGGGACTTTCTGGCCCAATGTTACGCGCTTCTGGCGTGCAATGGGATTTGCGGAAAGTTGACCATTACGAATGTTACGACGATTTCGACTGGGATGTACAGTGGGAAACCGCCGGTGATTGCTTTGCCCGTTATGTAGTGCGGATGCGGGAAATGCGCGAATCTGTGAAAATTATTCGCCAAGCAATTAAAGGACTTCCTGGCGGCCCTTACGAAAATCTGGAAGCTAAACGTTTAGCCGCAGGTAAAAAATCTGAGTGGGACGCATTTGATTATCAATTCATCGGTAAAAAAGTTTCTCCCACTTTCAAGATGCCCAAAGGTGAAATTTATGCGCGTGTAGAAAGTGGTAAAGGTGAATTGGGAATTTATTTAGTTGGCGATGATAACGTCTTCCCTGCACGTTGGAAGATTCGCGCCGCAGATTTCAACAACCTCCAAATTGTTCCACATTTACTGCGCGGGATGAAGGTTGCAGATATTGTGGTGATTCTCGGTAGTGTTGATGTGATTATGGGGTCTGTGGATAGGTAGAAAATATCTATCTAAACATTTTTTAGAGCAGTTGTATTATGCAACTGCTCTTTTTTTTATAATTTTTGAAGATGCGATAAATCGCTGTCTTTAGGAAGAAGACGCGATAAATCGCTGTCTGTACAATAATCAATCCTTTGTAGAGACGGCGATTTATCGCGTCTTTGTCTTTGTTATATTGCGGAAAATACCGAAATGAGTAAGCAAATAGGGGTTTGAGAAAGCAATATCTCCTTTTGCTTGCTAAATCTACTGAAATGAGAAAGCATTTAAGCTTTTTGAGTAAGCAATATCTCTTTTTGCTTGCTAAATTTACTGAAATGAGAAAGCATTTAAGCTTTTTGAGTAAGCAATTAGGCATTTTGAGTAAGCATTTCAGTATTTTGAGAAAGTAAACGGGTATTTTTATAAAGCAATTAGGCATTTTGATAAAGTAATCAGCAAATATACCTGACAATTAAAAATGACATTTGTACAAATAAAGCCGCCGCTTAGATAAATCAATAACGTTTCAGTGATATCTCTCAAGCGCAAGAAGTCGGTTTAGGTTCCCATCAACAAGGCGTTACCGACGAAACAGAACGCGCCAAACTCCGCGCCGAACTCGATGGAATGGTAGCACATCTTTACGGCTTAACCGAAGATGAATTTAGCTACATCCTCACTACCTTTCCGATTGTGAATGCAACTGTTAAAGAAGCAGCATTAGAAGCTTTCCGTAACTGTTTAATTCGTAATTCGTAATGACGCTCGCGGACTCGCTACCGCTGCGCTAACGTAATTCGTAGTTATGTTTTGTGACGTTAAACTTGAACACAAAACAAGCCGTTTATAGAAACTGGGGTGTTAATTCCTATTTTATTAGGAATGATGACGAAGTTTTAAACTATATTGGTTGAAAATTTTCTGTAACTATGAATACAAACTAACTTGTCATTTAGTGAAAATTCCCGGTGTCCAGATTCCCGACTTCTTTGAGAAATCGGGAATCTAAATTTTAAGACCTAACGCCCAACCCCTTCCCTACTAGCGTTGGGGAGTAAGATTCAAAGCTTTTCTTCTTTTAGGAGAGAGGTTTGGAAGTGAGATTAAAGTCTGCGATCGCAATAAATAATTTATACTATGAAAAACTCAAGATACATATAGGAATCCGGTTTGATTCCTGAATTTACTTACGTGGGTAGGGAATAGGGAATAGGGAATAGGAAAGAAAGCATAGATCCGTACTGAGTCTTGTTCAGAAATTAAATAGGAGTCCTATATTATCTGTAAAATTCTAATATTTTTAACACTAAATTTATAATTTGGAATCATCCATAGTACAGATTAATCAAAAATTGCAACTTCTTAAGAATTTATTTAAAATTCCCTGTAGAGGTTGACTAGTATTAACTTCCGTTAAAATTGAATTGCTGCTATCAATACAAAAATGTATTTAAATAAAGTGTAATAAATTACTATATAAATCCGGCAGCATTTACTTAGTCGTAATTTTAGAACCGTGCAAATTCATTCTCACTCCGAATTTAACCATAGCCGCGATCGCCGTGAACAGGGTTTGCAAAATTTGCTCGATCGCCTTGTTAGATCAATGCAGCGCGATGAGTTAGTGCGGCAAACGACCAATCAACTCAGAGAGTCGCTTCAGGTTGATCGGGTGGTGTTGTATTATTTTTACGGGCAGTGGCAAGGACAAGTGACTTTTGAATCTTTAAGTTCTAAAGAATTTTCAATACTTGGTTCCACTGGCCCAGATGATTGTTTTAACAGCGAGTATGCTGCTTTATACTTAGCAGGACGGGTAAAGGCGATCCCTGATATTGAATTAGAGCCAATTCAGCCTTGTCACCGAGATTTTCTCCGCAATATGCAGGTTCGCGCCAACTTGGTTGCACCAATTGTCATCCCTAGAAAATTATGGGGATTACTAGTAGCACATCACTGTCAAGGGCCTCATTATTGGTCGGCATCAGATATAGAAATGATGCAAGCAGGGGCACAAACTCTAGCAACGGATCGTAATATTTTGGAGAGCTAAAATAATTCGTAATTCGTAATGGGCTAACGCCCCGCTCCGCCATTGGTGTCAACTTAACGCGAAACCCCACGTCCGCCAGGGATTGTAAANNCCTGTCTCATAGCTAAAGTCATCTGAAGATGACTAGATATCCCCAAAAATATTCAGTCTACTTCAGTAGACTTTAGCTATGAGCCAGAGAATTCATTCTCTGGCGGGTTATGAAGCCCGCAGCGAAGCTATTTCTAGCTTAAGTTGACACCAATGCCCGCTCCGCTAACGTAATTCGTAGTTAGAAGGGCGGTTAGAAACCGCGTCTACACGAGGCTTTACCCACCTCCGTGGGTTTAAAACCCTCAATTTTTTCTTAGTCCGCGGAGGCGGAATTTGCTTGTATAGCCGCAAATTTTATTCGCCCTGGCTCTTACTGATTTTTATACATAAGGAGAAAGAATTATGAAATTTGGTTACACGGTCATCTGGGTAGACGATGTAGTTAAAACAGTTGAGTTTTACGAAAAAGCCTTTGGTCTAGTTCGTCGCACTCTCCAGGATAAAGGACAATCTATGTGGGCGGAAATCGAAACCGGAAACACCACATTAGCTTTCTCTTCTAGTAGCGAAGCACAAAAGTTATTTCCTAGTGGCTGCCATCCCAATGACGCTACACAACCACCGACATTAATTCAAATATCATTTATCACACCTGATGTTGGCAGCGCTTACATGAGAGCAATTGGCGCAGGTGCAAAAGCACTAGATGCTCCTAAAACCCAGCCTGGGGGAAAAACTATTGCTCGTGTCCGCGATCTCAATGGCGTGCTGGTGTCGTTGGTGAGTGGCTGAGTAGCAAGTTGCTTTGAACGCGATTGATTGGGCTGACGATCGCTTGATACAGAAAAAATGCGATCGCAGTTCTGAATCTCCGTTCCGAGTCATTTCCAATTCGCAATTGCGAATTGCGTTAGCGGAGCGGGGCGTTAGCAAGAGTGCGAATTGTTTGGTCAAGGCTCTGGTTCTACTGCCAACGCTGTTAACTGAACTGCTAATCATTGCACACGGCTTTACTCCTGAGCCAGGGTTCGCACTTCTTCCACTGACAATCCCAAAGCTTGGGCAATCTGTTCGATGCTCAAATTCATTTGCAATAATCGGGGTATGGCATCTCTCCTAGCTTGTTCTGCAAGTTCTGCTCGTTGGCGTTCTTGCTCTGCTCGTTGGCGTTCTTGTTCTGCTCGTTGGCGTTCTTGCTCGGCGTTGCGAGAAATTTCTGTATAAGTTAAAAACCGTTCTCCATCAGGGCGATATAACTGTAAGCCCTCTGTTGATAAAGCAAATCGAATTTTTAAACGGGGACTCACCCAATCTTCCATTTGGGGGATGACATCTAAACCGTCTTCGCTACGCAACCATCCACGCAAACTATTCTTCTCAGGATCGTAAATGTAATACTCTTCCACGCCATAGCGATCGTAGAAAAGTAATTTCTTGTCCATTTCAGTTTGGGTGTTGCTGGGAGAAAGAATTTCAAACACCACTTGCGGTGGAATTCCCTCCTCTTTCCATTGTTGGTAGCACAAGCGATCACCCTTTGGTCTACCCAATACCACCAGCACATCTGGGGCGTTAACAATTTTGTTGCGTCCCTCTACCGGATACCAAAATAAATCCCCGGCGACAAATACATTTGGATCGTCAGCAAATAGCCAATCTAAATTCTGCTTAATTTCTACAATCCAGCCAAACTGTATAGTATTATTAGCCACTGGTTGTCCGTCACTATCTGGGTAGATGACCTCTGGCTGGGTCGGCGGTTGGATTTGCAATACCATAGCTTCGCCCTCAGAAGGATATTTAATCGGGATGCTTCCAAATTAGCAGACTCTTAAGGATGTCTGCGGCATAAATCTGGAAGGATAACTAATTAAAACAGTACGATTGTTCTACTATAAACTGATTAAAGATAGTATTATTAAGGACTGTTTCATAAGAAACTCCTTCTTTGCCGCCCAATATGTCAGACCAACAGCTAGCAGCATCCTTGAATGGACATCTTCCCAACCCCAGCCACAACAGCCAGAATACCATTCGGATTCGGGGTGCTAGGCAGCATAATCTGAAAAATATTGACTTGGAATTGCCACGCGATCGCCTAATTGTATTCACTGGCGTTTCTGGGTCTGGTAAGTCTTCCCTAGCCTTTGATACCATTTTCGCTGAAGGGCAACGTCGTTACGTAGAATCCCTCAGCGCCTACGCACGGCAATTTCTCGGACAACTGGATAAGCCGGATGTGGAAGCTATTGAAGGCTTAAGTCCAGCAATTTCTATTGACCAAAAATCAACGTCTCATAACCCCCGTTCCACTGTCGGTACGGTGACGGAGATTTACGACTATTTACGGCTATTGTTTGGTCGGGCTGGCGAACCCCATTGTCCAATATGCGATCGCTGTATTGCACCCCAGACAATCGATGAAATGTGCGATCGCATCATGGAATTACCAGATCGCACCCGCTTCCAAATTCTTGCACCCGTTGTCAGGGGTAAAAAAGGCACACACCGTAAGCTTTTGTCAAGTCTGGCTTCTCAAGGTTTTGTCCGCGTGCGGATCAATGGCGAGATCCGCGAACTGTCGGATTCCATTGAATTGGATAAAAATTTTACCCACACCATCGAAGTGGTAATTGACCGCTTGGTGAAAAAAGCTGATATTCAAGAGCGTTTGGTTGATTCCCTGTCTACATGTCTCAAGCAATCGGGTGGAATTGCAGCCATTCTGGTGAGTCTGCTTGATGACGACGGACAAGAAAAAGAAGAAGAATTAGTATTTTCGGAAAATTTTGCTTGTCCAGAACATGGCGCGGTGATGGAGGAACTATCGCCGCGATTGTTCTCCTTTAACTCGCCTTATGGTGCTTGTCCGCATTGTCACGGAATCGGGACTTTAAGAAGATTTGCACCAGACTTGATCGTACCTGACTGGGAAGCGCCGGTTTATGCTGCGATCGCGCCTTGGTCAGAAAAAGATAATTCTTATTATTTGGAATTACTCTATAGCGTCGGACAGATTTATGGGTTTGAATTACAGACAAATTGGAGCAAGCTGACAGAAGAACAGCAGCAAATTATTTTGTTTGGCGAGAAAGATGAACGAGCCGCAGAAGCACAAAGAAAGCAGAGTTTTAAAGGTGCTATTCCAATTTTGCAACGACAATATGAGGGTGGTTCGGAATTAGTTAAGCAAAAATTAGAGCAGTATTTAATTGATCAACCTTGTGAAGTTTGTCATGGAAAACGGTTAAAACCGGAAGCTTTGGCGGTGAAGTTGGGGCAATATGGAATTTTAGATTTAACTGCGGTATCAATTCGGGACTGTCGGGAGAGAATTGAGCAATTTAAGTTGAGCGATCGCCAGTTACAAATTGCTGATTTAGTCCTGAGAGAAATCAAAGCTAGATTGCAATTTTTGTTAGATGTCGGTTTAGATTATCTTACCCTTGACCGTCCAGCCATGACCCTTTCTGGTGGCGAAGCCCAACGGATTCGTCTAGCAACGCAAATTGGTTCTGGTTTAACGGGAGTTCTCTACGTTTTAGATGAACCGAGTATTGGTTTGCATCAAAGAGATAATGGCAGGTTACTTAAAACCCTAACAAAATTGCGCGATTTGGGTAATACATTAATTGTCGTTGAACACGATGAAGAAACAATTCGTGCCGCTAACTATATAGTTGATATTGGCCCTGGTGCAGGAATCCACGGCGGAAATATTATCGCCCAAGGTGATTTTGAGGCGTTATTAGCAGCAGAAGATTCTTTGACGGGTGCGTATTTATCAGGAAGGCGAGTAATTAACACACCAGCAGAACGCCGAGAAGGAAATGGGCGCAGTTTGGGAATTAAAAATGCCCATCGCAACAATTTACAAAATATAGATGTAGACATTCCGCTAGGTAAACTCGTCTCCATTACTGGTGTGTCTGGTTCTGGCAAATCTACCCTGATTAACGAGTTACTGTACCCATCTCTGCAACACCATTTAACAAAGAAAGTTCCTTTACCAAGACATTTGGATAAAATCCAGGGATTAAACGCGATTGATAAAGCGATCGTTATCGATCAATCTCCCATTGGACGCACACCACGTTCTAACCCTGCAACTTACACAGGAATTTTTGATGCCATTCGGGATGTATTTTCCCAAACAGTAGAAGCCAAAGCTAGGGGTTACAAACCTGGACAATTTTCCTTCAACGTTAAAGGTGGACGTTGCGAAGCTTGTAGCGGACAGGGTGTGAATGTGATTGAAATGAACTTCCTTCCGGATGTTTACGTGCAATGCGAAATTTGTAAAGGTGCTAGATACAACCGCGAAACATTGCAGGTGAAGTACAAAGATAAGTCAATTTCTGATGTCCTGAGAATGACAGTTGAGGAGAGTTTAGACTTTTTCCAGAATATCCCCAAAGCGATCGCACGTCTGCAAACTTTATTTGATGTCGGGTTGGGTTATGTCCAACTAGGACAACCTGCGACTACCTTATCTGGCGGTGAAGCGCAGCGGGTGAAATTGGCAACAGAATTATCTCGACGCGCCACAGGTAAGACGCTTTATTTAATAGATGAACCGACGACAGGGTTATCTTTTTACGATGTCCACAAATTGTTAGATGTGTTGCAACGATTGGTAGATAAAGGCAATTCAATATTAGTCATTGAACATAACTTAGATGTAATTCGTTGTTCTGACTGGGTGATAGATTTGGGACCAGAAGGTGGCGACAAAGGCGGAGAATTGATTGCTGTGGGGACACCGGAGGAAGTTGCAAAAAATCCCAGGTCTTATACTGGGCAATATTTGCAGCAAGTCTTGCAGCAATATCCGGCGATGAAGAAGTCGTAGGATGCTTTGGTGAAAGGTAACGCACCTGATGAGTACATTCAAGGTGTTAAATTTATGTAATATCATGTCCGGTTAATCAAGCTCAATAAAAATGTTCGTAGTAAGGACTTTAGTCCTGGCTTTGGGGACTGAAGTCCCCACTACAAGCTGTTTATTATGGGTGATTTAGCGGAGATCATATAACAAAGTAGTCATGACTTTATGGCATTTTTGTCAAGTCAAAAATTGGAAGCATAAGCTTTCTCTTACAGAAAACTTATGCTTCCACTTTCATCAATTAACGGAGAGGTTTAAGGTGTGAAGAATGGAGCTAAGCGGATTCGAACCGCTGACCCCCTCAATGCCATTGAGGTGCGCTACCAACTGCGCTATAACCCCTTAAAATCCATTATACATAATGGCTTAATTATTAGTACTTTGTCAAGCTTTTTATGGAAACTAAATTTTAAATATCTCATCAAGCACCTAACACTCGCTACGACACTTGCAACAAATAGGTCATACAGTGCCCCATCAAAAAGTAAACGACTAACATGGCAGCAGCAGCCAGAGCAACCAATGTACCAGCCAACATGAGAGAAAATTCTTTACTCTCATAGGCTCTTTCCATTAAGTGCAGCGACCACGCTACCAGGGCTACATCAAAAAGTAAAATAGGAAGCAACATATTTTTTAATATTTGTTAATACTTGTAAAATAATATTAACACCCTTTCAGGGAAGTGTGTCTAACCTCAGATAGATGTCATTAAATGCTAAATGGAGGTTCAGGAGATTAGTCTGACTGGCACATTGCGATCGCGCAAGTAATTCTTAATTTCTGCTACGCTTAATTGTCCGTAATGTAACAGGGATGCGAGTAATGCCGCTTCCGCTTTGCCTTCAGTTAGGGCAGTGTAGATATGTTCACAATTACCTGCACCACCAGAAGCAATGACTGGAATTTCTACAGCATCGGCGATCGCCCGTGTAATCTCGATGTCATACCCGGCTTGGGTTCCATCAGCATCCATACTTGTAACTAATAGTTCTCCGGCCCCCCGTTTTTCAACTTCTTGTGCCCAAAGTAGAGCATCTAAGCCTGTGTTTTCCCTGCCACCCCGCACATACACATCCCAACCTGGATTTTCCGGGTTATTTCTGCGTCTGGCATCAATTGCAACAACTATGCACTGATTACCAAAGCGATCGCTGGCTCGATTAATCAAGTCTGGATCACGCACCGCCGCAGAATTAATACTAACCTTATCTGCGCCCGCTCGTAACAAAGCTTTAACATTTTCTAAGGATTGGATACCACCACCCACAGTCAATGGAATAAAGACCTGTTCAGCAGTTCGGTAGACCACATCTAAAATTGTAGCTCGGTCTTCATGAGTAGCTGTAATATCCAGAAATACTAACTCATCAGCACCGGCTTCGTTGTAAACCTTGGCCAGTTCTACCGGATCGCCTGCATCTTGGAGATTGACAAAGTTAACTCCTTTTACAACCCGTCCCGCCTTCACATCTAAGCACGGTAAGATTCTTTTAGATAACATAATAACTTTTGTACTTCTGGGTAATTGACCGGAATTTAAATTTTAAATTGGCGCGGGTATTTCCAAACGAAAATTTTCACAGAAATGGGGCATTGGGCATGGGGGATTATGAAAAAGGGTAAAGGGTAAAGGGGAAGGGGGAAGGGGTTTGTTTCTTTATCCTTTTCCTTTTAACCTTGTCCCTTTGTCCTCTCATCTCCCCCAGTCCCCAGTCCCCAGTCCCCACTCCCCAATCCCCAGTCCCCACTCCCTAGTCCCTTATAAAGTAGATAGCTGAAATTATGGCGATAATATCCTCGAAAAAACAGCCTCCAGAACCCAACGGAGAACCAAAGCAGCGTCGAGAGTCGGCGAAAGCACCATCCACAGACAATATTTTGCAACCTGAAGCTGCTATTGATGAACAAGATAAACAAGAAGAGGGTATTCGACCGCAGCGATTTGCCGATTACATTGGGCAAAAAGATTTAAAGGATGTGCTAGATATTGCCATCAAAGCAGCTAAGTCTCGTGGTGAGGTACTGGATCACTTGCTGCTGTATGGGCCGCCGGGATTGGGTAAAACCACAATGGCAATGATTTTAGCATCGGAAATGGGGGTAAATTACAAAATTACCAGTGCGCCAGCCCTAGAACGTCCACGAGATATTGTTGGGCTACTGGTAAATCTTAAGCCAGGAGATATCTTATTTGTGGATGAAATTCATCGCCTCTCGCGGATGACAGAAGAAATTCTCTATCCGGCGATGGAAGATTATCGCTTAGATATTACTATTGGGAAGGGTTCCAGCGCTCGTATTAGAAGTTTGCCGCTGTCAAAGTTTACCCTAGTAGGGGCTACAACCCGTGTAGGCGCTTTAACTTCACCACTGCGCGATCGCTTCGGTTTGATTCAAAAACTCCGATTTTACGAAGTTGACGAACTGACTAAAATTGTACTGCGAACTGCTCAATTACTCAAAACTCCTGTTACAGAAGATGGTGCCGCAGAAATTGCTCGTCGGTCACGCGGAACCCCACGGATTGCCAATAGGCTACTAAAAAGAGTACGTGATTATGCGGAAGTAAAAATATTTGGTGAGATTACTGAAAATATTGCATCTGAGGCATTGCAACTATTTCAAGTAGATCCCTGCGGTTTAGATTGGACAGATCGCCAAATGCTGAGTGTGATAATTGAACAATTTAACGGTGGGCCAGTGGGGTTAGAAACAATGGCAGCAACGACGGGTGAAGATACCCAAACCATTGAAGAGGTATACGAACCTTACCTCATGCAAATTGGGTATTTAACTCGGACTCATCGTGGCAGAATGGCGACTAAGGCAGCATACAAGCATTTGGGATTCACGCCGCCTAATGAACAGTTGTCATTATTGTAATTATGGGTATGGGGCAATTCAATTTTGGATTTTAGATTTACAATTTTGGATTGAATTCCAATCTAAAATCCAAAATCTAAAATCTAAAATTTTTACTCCCCACTCCCCATCTTCAAGATAAACACAGGTAAACCTAGATGATTAAGTTGATTGGTATTTTTCTCAGTCTGTTACTTGTGTTTGGCTGGGGTGCACCAGTCATGGCACAATCTCAAACGTCCAACATTACTGAAGAACAGTTAAAACAAGGTGATGAGTGGGCAAATCAAGCATTTACAGCGACGAATCAAGGTGATTTTGCGACGGCTGAAACTTACTGGACAAAAATTATTGACGAATTTCCGACAAATGCAGGGGCGTGGAGTAACCGGGGAAATTCGCGGGTGAGTCAGAATAAGTTACAAGAGGCGATCGCAGATTATAACAAAGCGATAGAACTAGCACCAAATGTCACCGATCCATATTTAAATCGGGGGGCGGCGTTGGAAGGGATGGGAAAATGGGACGATGCGATCGCAGATTATAATCATGTCTTAGAACTCGATCCTAACGATGCAATGGCGTATAACAATCGCGGCAATGCCAAAACAGGTTTAGGAAAATGGGAAGATGCGATCGCAGACTACAAAAAATCTAATGAGATAGCGCCAAATTTTGCCTTCGCCCGTGCTAACTATGCCCTCGCTCTTTATGAAACAGGTCAAAAAGAGCAAGCAATCCGCGAAATGCGAAATATCGCCCGTAAATACTCCAAATTTGCTGATGTGCGTGCCGCCCTCACAGCTGCATATTGGGTGAATGGAGAACAAGGTGAAGCCGAAAGTAACTGGGTAGCAGCTTATGGACTTGATAGCCGCTACAAGGATATCGACTGGGTAAAAAATATCCGCCGTTGGCCACCTAGCCTAGTTACAGCTTTGGATAAGTTCTTAAAAATCCAGTAGGCATTTGTAACTCAGCAAAAATTTTTTTCTTTGCCTATATACCTGTTTTCTGGTATACATCATTGTAAATCTACAGAAACAGTAGTTATGACTCATTTTGGGCTGATCTGTCCAGCAACAACTGGTCATCTAAATACTATGCTCCCCTTGGGTAAAGAACTTCAAAAGCGGGGTCATCGCGTCACCTTATTCGGTATACTTGATGCAAAATCCAAGACACTAGCGGCAGAGTTAGAATTCCAAGCCGTTGGTGAATCTGAATTTCCCACTGGAGCGATCGCTGAATCGATAACTCAGTTAGGTAAACTGAGTGGACTCGCTGCACTGCAATATACCGTCAACTTCCTCAAAGATCAGGCGGCTGCTATGCTCAGAGATGCACCAACAGCAGTGAAGCAAGCAGGTGTGGAAGCACTTTTAGTAGATCAAGTTTCACCAGAGGGAGGTTCTGTTGCAGAATTTCTGGGCATTCCTTTTATTACAGTTTGCAGTGCTGTGGTACTGAATCGAGAACCGAGCGTCCCACCTTATTTTAAAACCTGGGGCTACAATCCAGCCTGGTGGGCGCGATTACGTAACCGAGCCGGCTATGCATTGCTGAGTCGCACCGTGAAACCCATTACAGAGGTGATCAATCAGTATCGCCAAGAGTGGAAATTGCCTCCACAGTTTAGCTCTAACGATCGCTATTCCCAACTAGCTCAGATTAGTCAACAGCCTGCACAATTGGAATTCCCAAGGGAAAATTTGCCCCAGTGCTTCCATTTCACAGGGCCTTATCATAGTCCAACAGGTCGGGAACTTCCTGATTTTCCTTATGAAAAATTGACCGGACAACCATTGATTTACGCCTCAATGGGGACTGTACAAAATCGCCTATTGGGAATTTTCAAGTCTATTGCCGAAGCTTGTAATGATTTGGATGCCCAAGTAGTGATTTCGTTAGGTGGTTCTGTAACCCCAGAGGCTTTGGGAAGTTTGCCGGGAAATCCGCTGGTAGTTGGTTATGCACCCCAATTAGAATTGCTGCAAAAAGCATCTCTCACCATTACCCACGCAGGTATGAATACTACTTTAGAGTCTCTAAACAATGGGGTACCAATGGTAGCAATACCAATTGCTAATGACCAGCCAGGTGTAGCAGCACGTATAGTTTGGGCTGGTGCTGGTGAATTGGTGCCGCTTGCTAGCTTAACTGTTCCCAAATTGCGAAATGCTGTACAAAAGGTGTTGACAGAAGATTTTTATAAGAAGAATGCCTTAAGACTGCAAGAGGCGATTCAGCGAACCGGTGGCGTGAGTCGAGCCATTGATATTGTGGAACAGGCTGTGTCTACAGAAAAGCCTGTTTTGGCTCGACAATAACGAGATTTTTCGGTACTGGCTAACTAGGCAGTTTTTAACTCAAATTTGGTGTCATAAATTTGAATGTAAATTAATCAAAATGAGAAAACATATCTTGTTTATTTCTCTTCCTCTACTTGGTCATGCTAATCAAATGATTGCATTAGCCGAAGAGTTAGCGTCTAGAGGATACCAAGTAAGCTTTGCCATTGCTGAAAAGTCTAGAGAATGGATCACTAATACCGACGTTCATTTTATCCCTTGGGAACCAACTCTAGAAACACCTGATGGAGGTACTGGTAACAAAAATCATAAAAATGAAGATATTTGGCAAAGGGTTTCTCAAGAACCGAGTATTTGGCGTGGTGAGAAAATGATGTTGTATGGGCTAATTCGTATATATGTTTCAATGTACAAAACATTGGCATCTATTTTTCACCGGGAAAAACCCGATCTTTTAGTGATTGATCGAGCTGTTATTCCGGCGATGGACTTAGCCCAGCAAATGAATCTACCCTATATTATTCAAACTCGATTTTTAGGTAATTTTGTCCCAGCTAGTTCTAAATATCCTCGCTTTGGTACATCCTATTCCATAAACATGAATCTACGGGAACGCTGTCTGAATTTTATTAGACCTTATTGCCTGCTGCCTCACTTCTTGCCTGCAATGAGAAAACTCAATCAAATTCGTAAGCAGTGTGCTGCTGGTAAAAAATTGAATGATCCTTTTAAGCAACTTCCTATGATAGTAGGGACAGCTTTTGGGATTGAAATTCCACGTCCGTTACCTTTGTTTGTGCAAATGGTCGGCCCGATTTTCCCTAAAAAAGTTGAGCCTCTCAGTCCTTCTTTGAGCCAATGGTTAGAAGACGGCAAAGAAGGTACTGGAGTCGTCTATATTTCTTTTGGGACTCTTGTTAATATTGAACCTTGGCAAGCAAAAGCATTAGTCGAAGGACTTACGGATAGTCGATTTAGGATACTGTGGTCGTTGCCTAAGAACCAGCAGCGCAGTCTTCCTGCTTTACCTGCCTGTTTCCGTATTGAAGACTTTGTTCCACAACGAACAGTTCTCTCTCATCCAGCTGTTAGTGCATTTGTCAGTCATTGTGGTATGAACAGCATTAACGAAGCTTTGTATTGGGAAAAACCGATCCTGGCATTACCTTTCTTTGGAGATCAGCACTATTTTGCAGCCCGTGCTTTAGACTTAGGGGTCGCCTTAAAACTCAACAAAAACCATTTTGACAGTACTGAGGTGCGCCATAAAATAAATGACCTACTCGGTAACTCAAGCTATGTTGATGCGGCACGTCGGATGTCGATGGTACTGAAAAGCACCGGGGGAGTGGACAAAGCTGCTGATATTGTAGAGACGAGACTTACTGAAGGAATCAGCTATTTAATACCCAATGCTGGATAAATTTTATGCTAGGTGGTCAATGTTCAGATAGATGGTTTTTGAGCGTATTTGACAATTTCAACGAAGACGCTAAAGGCAAATCTGCATAGACAGACAAAGTTATCAGAATTTAACAGGTTATATAGGAATACGCTTGGGTTAACGGTTGTTTGTGGATATCTGATGTGTGTACAGAGAAGTTATAGCTCGTGCAAATTTCTTAACCCAAGCGTATTGAGTTATATAGAAGGGCTAGTTTTAAGTTTATACATTGCGTTGCGAGGATTGAGTAAAAATCTTTATTTCACAATAAACTAGAGCTAGTCTCTCGAACTACCTGATTTTGCTGGCGTTTCCCAGTCACCACCATCTTTACGCCACCTGCTGGGCTAAATAGCAAACCCTTACGTACTGGCTGCACTGGTTTGCTATCAGCCAGTTCCATCTCCCAGTGAGACAGCACTTTTGCCAACACCAGTTTCATCTCAAACAAAGCAAATGCCATACCAATACAGCGACGGTTCCCGCCACCAAAGGGTAAATACTCATAAGGAGAAAATTGCCGTTCCAGAAAACGCTCTGGCTTAAATTGCTTCGACTCAGGATATAAATCTTCTCGATGATGGGTCAAATAAATAGAGGGAATGATCAAAGTCCCAGGTTCAAAGTTATATTCCCCAATTTGTAGGGGTGATTTGACCAATCGATTTAGTCCCGATACCGCTACTGGGTAAAGGCGTAGGGTTTCAGAACAGACAGCATTCAAATAAGGCAATCGGAAAATGGCATTTGGGTCTGGTTGTTCACCCAACTTATCTAGTTCTTGCAGCAGTTTTTCCCGCACCTGGGGCTGATGATGAATCCAATAAAGTGCCCATGATAAGGAAGTTGCAGTAGTTTCGTGACCCGCTACTAATAGGGTCATCAGTTCATCACGTAATTCCAAGTCTGTCATCGGCTCTCCCGCCTCATCACGAGCAGCCATCATCAAAGATAGAATATCAGTCCGAGATGGATCGGGTTGTGTTTTGCGTAGGCGTAGCCCGCCGGAGGCATCGCGAATCTGGGCGTAGATGAGTTCATCAATTTGCTGCCGTAAACGCAAGTATTTCCCCCAAGGACTCCATGCTCCTAAATCCTGCCGCAGTGATGGGAAAAGAAGTAGAACTGTTCTTAAAATCGGGATTTTGGGATTCAGAATTGCAATCAGGAGTTCATGGATTTTGTCGTAACGTGGCCCATCTTCTAGACCAAATACAGCTTTCAAAATTACTTGGAAAGAGATTGCTTGCATTGATGACAGAACTGCAAAGGTTTCTCCAACCTGCCACTGATTAGTTACTTGCTCAGTGATGTCGCAGATTAATTCACCATAAGCTAGCATTCGTTCCCCATGTAAGGGTGGTGTCAATAACTTTCGTTGTCGCTGATGAGGCTTTCCTTCCAGCGCTAGTAGTGATTGACGTCCTAATAAAGGCGCTTGAATCCCTGCTGACTTACCAGAGTCTAACTGTTTTGGATCTGTAGTAAAAATCTGCCCAATCGCTTGGGGATTGCTAATGAAAACTTGAGGAGCAACATTTTGTCCTAGCTGAAGGGTGAAGATATCACCATAGCGTTTAGCACAGTCTTCGATGTATTCTAAGGGATTAGTAACCCAATGATACATCTGTACCCAAGGGTGAGTTTGAGGGCCGTTAGGCAGTTTAAGTGCAGACATTCCTATTAATCTCCCAATGATTAAAGCAAGATTGTTATCAGTCAGTCATCCATGCACCCGTAGCTTGATTAATCTTAGAACACAGATCAGGTAGATGAACTCATCAAAAACTTGGGTCTGTTCGCGAAGCGTCTCGTAGAGAAGCCCCGTCCTTTGAGGACGGCTTTTTATCATCGGTGACAGGACTTTAAATGAGTAATGAGTAATGAGTAATGAGTGGATGAGTAATGAGTAATGAGTAATGAGTAATGAGTAATGAGTAATGAGTAATGAGTAATGAGTAATGGGTATTTACTTATTACTTATAGGACTTACGCACTGTACAACCTAATCATGGTATGCATATACGAAAATGGGTCGTTTTAGCCTTTTATTAATCGTTCTTCGATGGTCATCGGTCATCTGTAGGGGTTTAGCAATGTGCTCATTGGTATCAACTTAACGCGAAACCGCACNNATATCCCCAAAAATATTCAGTCTACTTCAGTAGACTTTAGCTATGAGCCAGAGAATGAATTCTCTGGCGGGTTATGAAGCCCGCAGCGAAGCTATTTCTAGCTTAAGTTGACACCAATGGCAATGTGCTTTACCCCTACGACAGACGTGCTTTTTCAAAGAACCCATATTTGGTATTTTCTGTCAATGCGTAAGTTTTAACTTATTACTTATTACTTATTACTCATTACTCCAGAATCACCGACCCTTCTTTCTCGGTGATTATGTCAACAACTTTTGAATCTGCTTTGGAGTCAACTCTTGCACATTAGGCAAAACTACTGCTGCTCCGGCTGCTATTAGTGTCTCGCTATATGCATCACTACGCGCTGCTGTCTCCTGGACGTGAGGGGGTAAAACGCCTACACCAAGCCAAGTGCGAGAAGAATCTAGACCCCGCGCTTTCTCTACAGTATACATATCTGCTACCGTATCTCCCACATACACGATCGCTAATTTTTCCTCAATTCCATTTTCTAACTCACGAACTGTAGCGAAAAGTCCCGTAGGGTCAGGTTTCCCCGGTGCATCTTCCATCGCAATCAACACTGGAGATTCCAAACCCAGCCGTTTTTCTAAGACATAGTTCGCAGAAGCACGAGTTGCACCACTAAAAAATCCCCAAGCAATCCCCGCTTCGGTAAGTTGCTCTAAATAGCTAGGTTGCAATAACAAAGGTTCATTACAGATATACCCAGTAAAATTATTTGGGTCAGGGCCGCGGTAACGGGATTGAAAAAAAGCAACGATCGCAGTGTAATCTAGTTGCAGTTGTTCTCGGCTCTGTTTTTGGGTTTCAAAGTAGCGGTAAATTAATTCCTGCGATGCTTCCCAATCGTTATTCCACACGCCTTCAGACTTCAGTTGGTCAATATCCAGTGGGGTTGGCCGATATGCTTGGGTAGTAAAATATTCTACGGTATCTGCGATCGCCCGACGATAGGAACCGCTAACATCGCGCACAACACCATCAATATCGAAAATAGCGATCGCCTTTACAGAAGTTTTTTGAGTCATGGAGTAGGAAGCAAAAGAGTTTTACATCATCATAATGCGCTCATGGCTCAGGTAAAAAATCGAGGTCGAGGACTTGCTCTGGCGTGAAGAGAGATTTTTCTGGGAAGGTAGCGATGGCTAATCCAGTTTCAATTACAGCCAGCCGTCTAGCTGTTTGATAGCTTTCATCGAAAACCTGATCAAAGTGAGGCTTCAAACTGGGACTTTCCTTAAGTGCCTTTTGAACTCGCCTGCGGTGTTCCAAAATTGTGTACTGCCAACTTTTCGAGCGCCTTTCAGTTTGAATTTGGTATTTGAGCAGATGCATCAGCAACACTTCCAGATTGCTCTCCAATGCCCGCTTTTCACTTCTCCCCATCGTTTCAATTTCTTCAATCAGGTTGTCTAAGTCCAGTTGTGTGAAATTTTTTTGTTTGAGCAGTTCTGCCGTGGTTTGAATCCACAGGTAAAAGTCTTGCTCGTACAAATCTGAACCAGATGTTGTTTGAGATTCGGGCAGTTGGGTAGTCATAAGCATCTTTAGTTAGCGCCGACTACACCTTATGCTAGCCCAATCCAATCACTGTTTGGTCATTTGATAGAGTATTGCGTTAAAATAAGCGATCGCTATCCTAGTTAAGTAATGCCCGGAAATTCCCGGAGGTGTGATTGACCAAGTTTATTTTGAAAATTTTGTGGTTAGACGAAAACGTTGCTCTAGCAGTCGATCAAATTGTCGGCAAAGGCACCAGTCCCTTGACTAAGTACTTTTTTTGGCCCAGAAATGATGCCTGGGAAGAGTTAAAAAAGGAATTAGAGTCCAAACATTGGATTACTGATGTAGATCGTGTCGAGTTGCTTAATAAAGCAACAGAAGTGATTAACTACTGGCAAGAGGAAGGCAGAAACCGTCCAATGGCAGAAGCTCAGTTGAAATTTCCAGAAGTTGCCTTCACAGGTAGCGCCTGATATTACAACTAGCTGTTGTCCTGTTCTACAAGCTGCCACAGTTTGATAGTCTTGTCCCGGCTGCCACTTGCAATTAATTGTGTAACTTTGTTCACAGCAACAGCAGATACTGAGTCTACATGACCAGAGAGAGTAACAATCTCTTCTGCTGTGCTTACCCTCCAAAGTTTAACTGTTTTGTCGCAACTTGCACTTAGGAGCGTTTCGCCATCGGCAGTAAAAGCCACAGCCACCACAGACCAAGAATGGCCTACAAGTGTGCAAATTAGCTGACCTGTGTTTACGTCCCACAATTTAATAGTGTTATCATCACTACCCGTCGCCAAAATTTTCCCATCGGGACTAAAAGCGACTGTCAAAACCGCCCATGCATGACCCGAAAGGGTGCCTAAAAAGCTATAGCATGGGCGGTTTTCAACAGGCCAGGGGGCAGGGGGCAGGGAGAAAAGGGAAATGTTTTCTGCCCCTTGTGGATAGTTTTTTAACTCAACATTCATATCCCCCTGCTCCCTGCTCCCTGCTCCCCTGCCTCTTCCTAATGCAGATATCTGCCACAGGCGAATTGTTCTGTCATAACTAGCGCTGGCTAAAAGCTGTCCTTGGGGACTAAATGCTACTGAATTTACCTGTAATTGGTGTCCAGTTATGGTGCAAATTTCTGTGCCAGTATTGACATCCCAGAGTTTGATTGTCTTATCCCAGCTACCACTAGCGAGAATCTGCCCATCTGGACTGAAAGCAACTGATTTGACAACGTGTGAGTGTCCCAATAAGGTGCAGATTTCCTCTAATGTTTCAACCTGCCACAATTTGATCGTTTTATCGTCGCTAGCAGTTGCCAGAATTTTCCCATCAGGACTGAAGGTAACTGATTTTACGGCTTGGGAATGTCCTGATAAGTTAGCTAGGACTTTTTTAGTATTTAAATCCCACAATTTGATGTTTTTGTCATCGCTAGCACTGGCTAAAGTGTAACAGTCGGGACTGATGGCAAGGGCATTCACACTACTCAATGTCCCAGAATGCCCCGTTAAGGTATGCAAGCATCGCCAAGGAGGATTTGGAAATTTCAAATTTTGAGTTTTATATTCGACCCCCATTGCTTGCAAAACTTCATCAGCCGATTGAAAGCGCTGGTTAAGAGCATTTTGCAGCAGCTTGTCAAGGATTTGCGCCAAGCGATTGCTTATTCCACTTGTAAGATAATCTCGCCAAACCCAGCAATCATTGGCAATATCAAATAAATCAAAGGGAGGAATCTGGGTAAGTAAGTAAATACAAGTTACACCCAAGCTATATAAGTCACTAGCAAAAACGGCTTTTCCCTTTGTTTGTTCTGGTGCAGCGTATTCTGGACTGCCAATACTGGTTTCGGATGTTAGCCGATCAATTTCTGTGACGATTTTAGCACTGCGAAAATCGACTATGAAAAAGTTTCCCTTCTTGGTAATTGGGGATCTACGGATGATATTTTGGGGTTTAATATCGCGGTGGATGATGTTACGTAGGCGTAGCCCGCCGCAGGCATCGCTAATAAACTGCAAAACTGGCAACACATCTTCTAACAATTGCCAAATTTGAGTTTCATTAAAAGCGCCTTCCTCTTCAACCACCTGAGCTAAATTAGTGCCTGTAATAAACTCCTGCACTAAATAAAAATGCCCTTTCTGTTGAAAATAAGCCAATAAAGCAGGAATTTGCGGGTGCTTTCCTAATTCTTCTAGCTGTTGCGCCTTTTGCTGAAAAGTTTCAAATGTTTCGTATTCCAGCGATAATTCTTGAACAACGCAAGGAACTGGCGGAAACTGACCTTCATCAACAGCAAGGAAAGTTTTACAGAATCCTCTTTTACCAATCTGCTTGAGTAAACGATAACGTTCTTGTAAAAGCAAAATTTATCCGTCAGAGTTACAGGCAGCCAGAGCGAATAGAATTCGCGGCTATACAAACTAACTAATACCATTTCACTTTAATAATGATACAAATACGTGGGTAGGGGTTTAGCAGTGCTAAACCCCTACGAAAAATCTATATGTATCAAGATTTTCGTGAAATGGTATTAGTCCGCAGAGGCGGACTAAGGAAAATTGAGGGTTTGAAACCCACGGAGGTGGATTTTGCTTGTATAGACGCAGTTTATCAAAAAAGTAAAGGTTCAAAACCGTACTTTGTCCCGCTACGCTAACGTCCGTTGTGGGCGAAAAAATCCTTGTATCTCAAGGTAGGGAAAAACCCCACCCCTAGTGTCGGGCTGAGTTTAATTGCGTTAGCGGAGCGGGGCGTTAGCAAGAGTGCGAATTGCGAATTGCGAATTGCGAATTGGATTTATAACCGCCCTTTTAACGTTAAGTTGACTTATCCGCCGGAAAATTCACAACTATCGGTGGAATACCGTTTTCTGTGGTTGGTTGTGCTTTGTTAACTACTGGTTGTGGATGCAAAGGTGTTGGTGTCAATTCCCCCTTACCAGTTTGATTCCATAAAATCATGGATAGTAACCCATCCACTAAGCCGTTATTGCTACCGTTGCTGCCAACTAAGACATCTGGTATCAAGCGGACATGGCGATCGCCGATAATCTGCATCAGTTGCATTGCTGTATAACCTTGTGGCCCCAAGGCTTCCACACCAGCGCGGTAAGTTTCGGCTTTGGCGTTACCTGTAGCACGAATACCTTCAGCCTCAGCAATTGTCCGGAGTTTTGTCCCCTCGGCTTCACCATTTGCCTCTTTGATTTGGGCTTGGGCTTTTAGATCGGCAATATGTACACTCTGCTCCGATTTCACCATTTCTTGCTGGATATTAGCCAGTGCCGTTTCCCGAACAAGTTGCTGCCGTTGGGTTTGCGCCATCTGCTGGACTTCATAAGTCTTGCGTTCTTCTTCGGCAATTTTCCGGTCTGTCTGTGTCTGCATTAACGACGCTGGTGGCTGAATATCACCAATGAGGGTGTCGATCGCTTGCACGTCATAAGCCCGCAATGCTGTTTTAATATACTCAGCAGCCTCAGTTTGTCGCTCACTTCGAGCAGTCAGAAAGTCTAGTACAGTACAGTTTTGGGCTGAGTTGCGGAAATAATTACCGATAGTAGGTTCCAATACATGGTCTACCAGATTTTGCATTGCACCAACGCGAGAAATTACCTTCGGCGCATCTAAAGCACCCACATGGATAATTTGCGCTACTTCTAAATCAAAAGCAAACCCATCACGCGATCGCACTGTCAAGGAAGCTAGTTGAGCATCATAGCTGTGACGTTCTGTGCGACCTGACCAGTTTAAGACAATGTTGGTCGTTGGCACTAGTTCCATCTTCATGATCCGGGAATTAATCGGGTGCTTACCAGGATATAGCGGTTCGACCCATACGCCCTTATGTCCCTGATTAACCAAGTTACCGTGGGTGAAAGCTGCACCACTGACATCTTGATGTGCCTTACCCACAAAAGAAATCACCACACCCACATACCCAATGGGAATTTCCGTCATCGGCACTTGTTCAACCTGGACAAACCAAGGGTTCAAGTTCCAAGAACCAGAAAGCAACGTTTGCTCTTGTAAACCTCGCCGTCCACCGCCATTAATAAATTTCTGACCATTTTGGAAGTTGTCGTGTCCGTCAATTGTGGGGCCTGCGAGTTCACCAGCAGAAATTGGCAAACCATCTAAGGTAGTGACAATGCCAACTTTGTCCGATGCCAGACTGTACACCCGCAACTGTTCTGGAGTCATGCCATGAGCGCTGGCATTTGATGCCATGATGACTTTAAATAGGGCAGTATTTATCCGGTACGTACCTGCGGTGAGAAAACCCATTTGTCGCCCTTTTTCCCCGCCTTCGGTGAGGAATTTTCGAGCATCTTGAAAGTTGTCACAACTGACGATTTTACCCAAAATCCGCTCTGGGGGGTTGGATGCGCCATCTGCTGCCACAATCAAAGCGATTTCCCCTTGGGGAACGACAATTACCGTCTCTTTCTTTACAGAATACTGCCAAGGCCAATAGCCCCAGTGCCAACCAGGAGCTAAAGTATCTGCCTGTAAGCCCGCTTCCCCGTTGAGGGCAATCAAACTTCCGGCGGGGAGTCCACGCCCGGAAAGGGTAAATTTCCTAACTACAATGCCTACTTCGCGTTCACCTATAACCACGAGTCCGCCAAAGAACAGAGGGACAAATATGATGAAACCGCCCACAAGGACGATGGGAATTAGTACAACAGGATCAATTCCAGCAGCTTGATATTGAGTACTGCTAGTTTGTAATTGGGCAATATTTGGTTTAGTCTGATTTCGCTGGACTGATGCCGAAGTAATTTCTTTTGCAGTAGTTATTTTGACGGTAGTAGCATTAGCAGAATGAATACTACTAGCGTTTGTCATTCGCGTAGCGTCTCTTAGAGAAGACGTTGGCGCAGCGATCGCTAATGTTGCTACGATAGATGCTGCAAAAAGAGCTACCTTATTTTGTTTACGAGTACCAAGCAAAGATGAAAAGCTTTTCATAATTTGTGCCCATTTGGGCAACTAATTAGTTAAGTTAACACTTCACCAAGGCTGGCCTCGATTTCTTAAACTTGACGTAATTTTTTTAAAAGTTTAGGACTAGCCCTTTCAAGGTGACCAACGAAGATACGTTGTTTCAGTGCTAGCATCTTGAATCCTCCGCTCAGATTTTGAGCTTTTTGAAGGTTGAAATCACCAATCTTCGTTCCAAATTTCATCACCTTGAAAGGGCTAAAGTTTAGGACTTACGCACTGTACAACTTAATCATGGTATGCATATACGAAAATGGGTCGTTTCAGCCTTTTATTAATCGTTCTTCGATGGTCATCTGTAGGGGTTTAGCAATGCTAAACCCCTACGACAGACGTGCTTTTTCAAAGAACCCATATTTGGTATTTTCTGTCAATGCGTAAGTCCTAAAGTTAATAGATCAGGAGTCAGAATTCAGAATTCTGACTTCTGAATTCTGAGTTCTCTTTAATAAATATTTTGTAGGTTGGGCAATATCCAACCTACAAAGTGGAAATATAAAGTTAAATTAGACCAAACCGCCAGCTGCTTGAAACCGAGCGCGGGCACGTTTGAAGGCTTGGTTTGCCTGGATTTGGGCTTGGCGATCGTCTCCTGCAACTTGATTCAGACGCGCTTCTGCTTGGTTGTAAGCAGTACGGGCTTCATCAAGGTTAATTTTGTCGCCACGTTCAGCGCCATTAACCAGAATTGTCACTTCATTTTCTTCGACTTCGGCAAAACCGCCCAAAAGAGCGATCGCTTGCCAATTCTGATTTTTAGCGGCGCGGACTCGCATTACACCAGTATCCAGGGCGGTCAAAAGTGGTGCGTGTCCAGTTAAAATGCCTAGTTGACCAGTAGTGCTAGGCAAAACTACTTCTTCAGCGGGGGCATCCCATACTGTTTTGTCTGGGGAAATTACACGAACGGTTAATGTCATTTGTCTTTTGTCCTTTGTCTGTTGTCTTTTGTCCTTTGTCTTTTGTCTTTTGTCATTTGTAATTGCCATTAGTCATTAGCACTTGAACTAATGACTAATGACTAATGACCAATGACCAATGACCAATGACCAACGACTAATGACTAACCTTTGATTTTTGCAGCTTTAGCGATCGCTTCGTTGATGTCACCAACCAAGTAGAAAGCCTGTTCTGGCAGATCATCCAACTCACCAGACAGAATCTTTTGGAACCCTTTGATGGTGTCTTCCAACTTCACGTACTTACCAGGAGAACCGGTGAATACTTCTGCGACAAAGAACGGCTGAGACAAGAAACGCTCAACTTTCCGGGCCCGCGCTACGATGAGACGGTCATCTTCAGACAATTCATCTAGACCAAGAATGGCGATAATGTCTTGGAGTTCTTTATAACGTTGCAGAGTTGATTGCACCGCCCGCGCAGTATTGTAGTGTTCGTCACCTACAATGTTGGGCTGGAGCATGGTGGAAGTTGAATTCAGCGGGTCAACTGCGGGATAAATTCCCTTAGCTGCCAAACCGCGAGACAGTACTGTTGTACCGTCCAAGTGGGCGAAGGTGGTAGCAGGTGCGGGGTCGGTGAGGTCATCCGCAGGTACGTACACTGCCTGAATGGAGGTAATAGAACCCTCTGTAGTTGAGGTAATCCGCTCTTGCAGTTCACCCACGTCAGTTCCCAATGTGGGCTGATATCCTACCGCTGAAGGCATCCGACCCAGTAGCGCCGATACTTCCGAACCTGCTTGTACAAACCGGAAAATATTGTCGATAAACAACAGCACATCCTGCTTGTTCACATCGCGGAAGTACTCTGCTACTGTCAATCCCGAAAGACCAACCCGCATTCTGGCTCCGGGTGGCTCGTTCATTTGACCGTAAACTAGAGCAATTTTTGATTCGTTGAGGTTGTCATTGTTGATAACCCCAGACTCAATCATTTCGTTGTAAAGGTCATTCCCTTCACGGGTGCGCTCACCCACGCCAGCAAAAACGGATACTCCACCGTGCTGGGTAGCGATGTTGTTGATCAACTCCATCATGATCACGGTCTTACCAACACCAGCCCCGCCGAATAGACCAATCTTACCGCCGCGTCGATAGGGAGTCAGAAGGTCAACAACTTTAATCCCAGTCTCAAACACCGAAGGTTTGGTTTCCAGGTCAGTAAATTTGGGAGCAGAACGGTGGATGGGTAGAGTCGCCTCAGCATTTACTGGGCCTCTGTTGTCCACAGGTTCGCCAAGGACGTTGAAAATTCGACCCAAGGTGGCTTTACCAACTGGTACGGTAATGGGAGCGCCTGTATCGGTGACTTCAAAACCGCGCACTAAGCCTTCGGTGGAACTCATCGCAACAGTTCTCACCTGGTTGTCGCCCAGCAATTGCTGTACTTCAACGGTGATGTTGATTTCCTGTCCAGCTTCGTTGGTGCCTTTGATTTTCAAAGCGTTGTAGATTTGTGGCAATTTCCCGCCGGGAAATTTAACGTCTACAACTGGGCCAATGATTTGGGTAATGTAGCCAATGTTTGTTTTTTCTGCGGTTGTGACCATGCTGCGCCTAATGAGTGAAGCTAGATTTCAGATAAGGTCGTAGAAGACATTAAGAATAAGGAATGTCACCTTTCACTCTAGCACCGGACGGGGACATAACTCTCTTAGTAATTCCTTAAAAAGGAGTTTGGCGGCTGTGGTTGTAGTCCTCATCCTGGACTTGATCCCTAATCTCATTTTTCAGATGCGATCGCCATAGCTATAAGACTTTGTAGCGAAAAATGCCGCTCTGTTAAATTCCCGATTTGCACAGGAGTCAGGAATCAAGAGTCAGAATTCATTGAAAGCGACGGGAAACTCCATCCTGCAAGTGGCGTGGAGAGGGATGTCGCCCCGTCGCTTGGGGCACTGGGCATGGGCCAAACAGGTAACATCTTCCCTATACCCTATGCCCGATTCCCCATGCCCAAAAACTCCATCCCGTAAGTGGCGTAGAGTTTTTCATTTGAGTATTCTGACCGAAAAAGCGGATATCTTCTCTGTAAAAGCTATGTATTATTACGTAGAAAATAGCAAGATCGTCTCATAGAGAGCATCCAGATTGCTGAATTCTGTATTCTTCTTCAAGCTTTAGTAGCCGCATTCTGTGGCTGTTTACGCTTCACAAAAGAAGTAGCACTAAAAGCTCCTAATGCGAAGAAACCCAACATGGAAGTTGGTTCGGGAACAGATTGACTACTAAATGTAAAATTATCTACTGTATAAGTATTTCCACTATCTTGAAATGTGATATATGAAATATCTGGAGCAGTAAGAGATAGAAATATATTAGGCAATAAACCTGTGCCGGCATCTTGAAAGTTAGCCCCACCCGTTGATACTGCACCTAAAATAGAATTATCAGAAGCATAAGCTGTCAAAGTAACATTTGTAGTTCCAGTTACAAAACCACCCACAGATGACCAAAGCGAATTTACAGCATCAACACGGATAATCCCATTACCAAGAGAAGGATTATCATAAATTAAGTTATTCGCAGAGACGGGTGGAAACAAAGAATTTAAGCTTGAACCTAATTGGAGAATTGATGCTGTACCGTTAAAGTCTACACCTTGATTCAGGAATTGGTTATCAACAATCTCAAGATCCAACAAGCTATCAAAGTCAATCACAGTGTCTACTGCTTGTGCCTTTCCTGATCCTAGTGTCGCCAGAGTGAGACAAGTTACTCCAGCAGTAGCTAGGTATAACTTTTTCATAACGGTGGATATTGTCATAAAACAAATGTCCTTAAGTATTGAGGATGTTAAGAGTAAAATTGCTATACATTACCAGTTGACAGAAACTTGCCAGCGAAATTAGGCAAAAATCTCCCACTGATTCAGCCTTTGGCAGCGATCGCACACACAAGCAGTAATTGGTATGACATTGACATAGCATTAGCTTGATTTCAGCCACATATATAACCATTGTTATTATTGTTAAATTGAATTTAAAAAACAAGTATTATTACTGATATTCACTAAAAATTTACACGAATAATTTATTGTTTTCTAAAATAGAAAAACTGTCAAAAACATGGTGTATAAGGTTTTTATAGCGATTATTTGCTATTGCTCAATTAATAACTATATAAAAATTGTATAAATTTATAGGATTTCACGTGTAAAAATACATGCTTACGCTAAGTAATATGCTATACAAACTCAGCACTTTTCATCTGAGTGCAGCCCGTCCTAAAAGTTAGTTGGCAATAGGTACATATCCAGCTATCTACAAACGACATTTCCAAAACCTCTGAATATCCATAAGATAAAGATAGATCCAAAAAACTGTTTTTAGCCAAGCCGTTATGCCTGAGTTAGGCGTAGCTGCGGTCATCCTCACACTTCCACCGAGCAACAGCTTATGAATTTCTCGTCAGCACGACAATATTTTTACCAGGAGATTCAGCAGTCTGACGAGGACATTGACTTAGCAAAAGCAGCTTTGTATATTGCACAAGAAGAATATCCCAAGCTAGACCAAGAAGAATACCTCAATGCCCTTGATACAATGGCATGGGAGTTACAAGAACGCCTACCTGATTCACGATATCCTCTGCGGATAGTTCAAAGTATTAATCAGTATCTTTACGAGGATTTAAAGTTTTCTGGTAATAAAATTGACTATTATGACCCGCGCAACAGCTTTTTGAATGATGTAATTGACCGCCGACTGGGAATTCCCATTACCTTAGCGCTAGTTTACCTAGAGGTTGCTCGACGGATTGATTTTCCGATGGTGGGTGTGGGAATGCCAGGACATTTCCTCATTCGCCCAGATATTCCAGATATAGAGATTTTCGTCGATGCTTTCAATGGTGGTGAAATAATATTTGCCCAAGATTGCGAAGAACGGCTATCTCAACTTTATCAGCAGCCGGTGACGCTACAACCAGAATTTTTAGCCGTAGTCAGTAATCGGCAATTTTTGGCAAGGATGCTGACAAATTTAAAATTTATTTACCTCAAACAGCAAGAGTTAGAAAAAACACTGGCAGCGGTTGAACGAATTTTATTGTTGTTTCCTGGTTTAACTTTAGAATTGCGCGATCGCGGTTTGATCTACTATCAACTAGGTTACTACCCCCAAGCCGTAGACGACTTACAAAATTATTTAGCAAAAGTTCCCGATGCCGAGGATGCATCTGTGATTCGGCGGCTACTTACGGAATTGGGTAAAGAGAAGTAGGGAGGGGGGAGTGGCGAGGAGGGGGAGTAGGGGGAGTAGGGGGAGAAATAAGAACCAATGCCCAATGCCCAATTACGAATTTTCTGCGACTCGTTTGAGGCGGCGCAACTGGGCTTGCATATCAGCTTTTGTCCAAGATGCGGCGAAGGTGTTGAAACCCCAACTTACTAATGGGTTAGGGATATCGTACTCAAAGCGGTTGAGTAGGAGCGTTCCCTTTTCTGTGGGTTGACATTCCCAGCGATCGCGTCCTTGAAAAAATCCCTGAAATTCCCAGACTACTAAACCCGGTTGTCGTTCGACAACTACGCTATTCAAGGTGGGTTTTAGTAGAGGAATTTGAATAATAAAACGACTTTCACTGCCGATATCCGTACTCCAAGCTTCGCCCACAGGTTCGCAACGCAAGACGGGGTTGAGCCAACGGTGCATGAGGGTTAAATCACTAATACAGCGCTCCACCACCGTAGCTGTAGCATTAATTTGAATCGATTGTTCCAAAACTTGGGACATTCTACTTTTTTATGCTGTTGCTCCACTTAGAATAACCCAAAATCAAGCACTTTCAGCATATTAATTGAGTATTGAGCATTTATCCAAATCATAAATAAAATGAGTTTACAGGTAATTTGCTGGTAAATTGATAGGCAAAACACTAGTAAACTTACTGGGGTGCAACATTATTCATTCAAACACCCTCTAGGCATCTCATAAGTATCTCCAGTGTTTTTGGTAAACACCTAAAAACCTTAATACCGGAAAACCATGAACACAACTTGGCAGGGAATAACCCAGTTGATAGATATTGGTTTATCGATGAGGGGACAGCAATTTTTGGCACAGTCGCCCAGCCTACAACCGGTGCAACCAGCAGTGAATCAAGGAATCGCTGATGTGCAAGGTATTGTTCAGCAGTTGATTCTGTTTACACCCCGTCTACTGGGGGCGGTAGCAATTTTACTAGTAGGTTGGCTAATTGCTGCGATCGCAGCAGCGGTGACGCGAGGAATCCTCAATCGGACAAACATAGATAACCGTATTGCCTCTGGGATAACGGGTCGTCAAGATGTTCCACAGGTGGAGAAAATCATCTCCACTTTAGTTTTTTGGAGCATTATCCTGTTGACGGCGGTAGCTGTTTTACAGACATTGGATCTGGAGATAGCTTCTCGACCCCTGAATAATTTTCTCAATCAACTTATTGGCTTTTTGCCAAAGTTGGTTGGTGCGGGAATCCTTTTGGGAGCCGCCTGGTTTTTAGCGACCATTGTGAAGATTATCACTGTCCGTTCATTACAGGCGTTCAATCTGGATGAGCGTTTGAATCCAGAACCAGAAGACAGGACACCCAGCCTTAATCAGCTGTCTCTAAGTGAGACAATTGGCAATGCTCTGTATTGGTTTATATTTTTACTGTTTCTCGCACCAGTTTTAGATACTCTCGGACTCAGGGAGGCTCTACAACCAGTACAAGCTCTAATTACAGAAGTTCTGCTAATTCTGCCGAACATTTTAGCGGCAATATTAATTGCTGTAGTTGGCTGGTTCATAGCTAATGTAGTCCGGCGGATTGTAACGAACTTGCTGGCGACAACTGGCATCGATCATTTAGGTAGTCGGTTGGGATTATCTGCAAGTGCGGGAGTGCAACCTCTATCGAATATTCTCGGCACAGTTGTCTATGTTTTGATTTTGATTCCTGTGGCGATCGCAGCTCTCAATGCTTTGGGAATTGCTGCGATATCCGTACCCGCGATCGCAATGCTGCAACAGGTTCTCAATGCCCTACCTGCCATCTTCACAGCCATCGCAATTTGGATTGTTGCCTATTTTGTCGGGCGATTTGTCGCGGATTTGGTGACAAGTATCCTCACTAATTTAGGCTTTAATAACATTTTCACGATTTTGGGTCTGACAACACCCACAAGACGAATCGTCATTTCAACAGAACCAACAGTTGAACCTACTCCAACTCGCACTCCATCGGAAATAGCAGGTATTGTTGCCTTAGTGGGTATCATGCTGTTTGCAACGGTTGCGGCGGTGAATATCTTGAATATTCCAGCCCTGACAGCATTAGTGTCTGGAATTGTGATTATATTCGGGCGGATTTTGGCAGGATTGGTGATCTTTGCCATTGGTTTATTTCTGGCAAATCTGGCTTTTAACATCATTACCAGTTCTGGCGATGCCTTCGGCGGGCAAGGCCTACGTCAGGCACAAATTTTAGGTCAAGTGGCGCGGATTGCCATCATTACCTTAGTCTCTGCAATGGCACTGCAACAGATTGGAGTTGCCAGTGATATTGTGAATTTAGCCTTTGGACTTTTACTCGGTGCGATCGCAGTTGCGATCGCCCTAGCCTTTGGTCTGGGAGGACGCGATATTGCACGAGAGCAAGTTCAAGAATGGCTAAACTCTTTCAAAGGTAGAAATTAAAAATTGATGAAGGCGCAACTTCATCTGTAAATCTCGGAAAGTGTAGCCGTAAGCATCAATAATAGTGCAGAACATCTATCGGCAATTTTAACTAAGAGCTTGAAAGTTAGAGCTAAATACGGTTCGGATAAGACTCGATCCCCCCAACCCCCTTCCCCCTTAAAAAGGGGGCTAAGAATGGCTCTATTTCCCCCTTTTTAAGGGGGAATAAGGGGGATCTTTAAGAACTATGTACCTTAACTGAACCGTATTGAGTTGGAGCAAGGAGACAGGACAATACTTGTCGGGTTTTGGGGAATTGGGTAAGGGGTAAGGGGAAAGAAAAAACCTTTAACCTTTATCCTTTAACCTTTTCCCAAAACCCAATTTCGTGTTCAAAATGCTTTACCCAAGCAGTATTGGGAGACAGGAGGCAGAAAGCCTGACGCGCACGGACTCACTAAGGCTGCGCTATCTGCCTTCTGCCTTACTCGATAAATCATCAAAGTGTAATTTAATGAACCAGAGCAATCTATCGTTACCATCTGGGTGTGTCCTTCGCAAAGCAATCTCTGCGGATCAGTGGTCGATTCGATTGCTGGTATTCTCAGCGAAACTCGACCCAACCCAATTAAATTGGCAGCAATTTTGGGTAATTGAATGCGATGGAAATCTCGTAGCTTGCGGACAGCTACGTAATTTCTCAGGGGCACAAGAACTTGGTAGTTTGGTCGTTGCATCAGCTTGGAGAGGTCGCGGTTTGGGTACTTTGCTAACGCAGCATTTGATCAATACAGCAACGCAACCACTTTATCTAGAATGTTTAGGTCAACGACTGGCGCAGTTTTACGGTCGCTTTGACTTTGTGCCAATATCTTTTGAAGACTTGCCAAAATTTCCCAGTACAAGAGGCTTGTCTACACTCAAGGGTAAATATAGATTCTCGCAATTAGCTAAAAGGCTGCTCAAAGTTCCTGTGGTGCTTATGGAATATCGAGGTCAGACTAATTCGTAATTAAAATATGATATGCAAAATTAAGCTTGAAAAAAGCTATTTGCAACCCTTTACTTTCCCCCATTCCCCATTCCCCACTCCCCACTCCCCATCCCCTATTACCTATTTTCAAATCGCAGGTTTAGCAAAAATCGTTAGTAAGACAGGCCCTAGTAAATAATGGTGATTCAAACACAATAAGCCAGCGGAGGAACCAAGAAGTTGACGTTGATTAGGGCTGTAGAGTCGAATTCCACGAGGAGAGATGGGCAATAATTGGGGTTCTGTCTCTTTTGTGGAAGTAATGTCAACCAAATAAAAGCGTCCACCGGGAGAAAGTACCCGTGCTATCTCACTAAGCACTTGTTTAGGTTCTAAATAATGTAAGAAGCTGATAGTGCTGAAAACAGCATTAAATTGACCATCAGCAAAGGGAAGAGACTCAGCTTTTCCCTCGATATAAATTAAACGTGGGCGGTGGCGGTTGCTCTGTCTTGCTACCCGCAACATATTAGCAGATAAATCCAATCCGGTGGCTCGCAGATCGGGAAACTGAGTAGCAAGGCGCTCAAGTAAGCGTCCAGTACCACAACCTATATCAAGTACATTTGCTGACTCTGGTAAATCGACGTATTCCAGCAACCGTTTGTGAACAGCTCGATAAAATATTGAAGGAAAGAGCCAGTCATAACTTGGTGCCCATAGATCAAAAAGTAGCTTTTTATTACTGAAAAAGTCATCACTCATTAGTTTTCGCAGCTTCTTTAAAGCTTGATGCTTTTTTAGCTGCGCCTCCAAGAAGTTGGTTAACAACACAAATTAACTATAGCGGTTCTGAATTGGTTATAATATCTGGCTTTTGTCGGGTTAGTTAAGATAGTCGGTGCGTTAGCCTACCGCATAAAACAACGCATCGACTATCTTACGACAATGCAGTTTGGCACAAAAGATATGTTCGCTTTGACAAATTATCGGGAACTGTAGCACTTGAATTTGTAGTTAATAGTGTGCCTAGAAACTCATTTTATCTCTGTAGAGAACTAAAGAACGAGCAATCAGTGCATAAAACTATAGAACCTAACCGTATCTATTTATATAGGACTCATATTTGATTTGGTAAAAAAACTCAGTACCACTAAGAAGCCTTCTTGACTATTGCCTGTCTACGCAAATTCGTTCAGAAATCAAAGCGCATTCCTATAGAGGTTCAAATACAAAAAACTCAATCTAGTTTGAATTTATCAAGGTGAAAAATTATGACAAGCTTTATTCAAATTCGGTTACATAATAATCTACTGCACCCAGTCCGCGAGTGGTTGGAAACGATAGAAATTCATAACTCCAAATTGGCTCATTTTCTGTGCAAAGTTATTCCTGCTCAGTGTCCCTTTGAGCGAGACATCACGCTATTTGGTCGGAAGTTATTTCACATTCCACCGATGTGTAAATTAAATCCCCTATACGAGGAAGTGGTTGGTTTGCGTTTTAAAGCGCTCTGTTATCTTGCCGATGAATGCGGTGAAGATGTCACGGCTTATTGCTGATAGCCAGTTGAATAGTTCTTTGATCAAGGAGCTATCGGTAATTGCAGACTTACGGTTGTTACCTACTCAGGTTTATACTAAGCTAACGTACACCTAATTAGATGTTTAGCTATTAATTAGCTGGCACCTCGAAGACAGTGTTTCCAGACAGTATTTTTGCTTACCGTATCCTGCTGAAATCATTAACATCATCAGGACGCACATCTTACTGGTTGAAGATGAAGTCAAACTGGCACGATTTGTCGAATTGGAATTGAATTATGAAGGCTATCAAGTCAGTATTGCCTACGATGGATTGACTGCACTCACCGCAGCGCGGGAGTTGCATCTGGATTTAGTAATTTTAGACTGGATGTTGCCAGGTGTGTCGGGGTTGGAAATTTGTCGCCGTCTGCGAAGTATAGCTGATAAAGTGCCGATAATTTTATTAACCGTTAAAGATGAAGTGAGCGATCGCATTGCAGGCTTAGACGCTGGTGCTGATGATTACCTCGTTAAACCCTTCAGCGTTGATGAATTATTAGCCAGAGTCCGCAACCACTTGCGAAGAAACCACCAACTAGACACAGCAGATATTTTAGAATTTGAAGACCTGAGTTTAAATCGTCGCACGCGGGAAGTGTACCGAGATCAACGGTTAATTGAGCTAACTGCTAAGGAATTTGATTTACTAGAATATCTACTGGCTCATCCGCGAGAGGTAATTACGTGCGATCGCATTTTAGAGGAAGTCTGGGGTTATGACTTCATGGGCGATACCAACATCATTGAAGCTTACATTCGCTACCTGCGCCTGAAACTTGAAGCCAATAACGAAAAATGCCTTATTCAGACTGTGAGCGGTGTTGGTTACACATTACGTGATTGACTTTGGGCATTGGGCATTGGGCATGGGGCATTGGGCATTGGGCATTATGGTGCATTTTCCCTCATCTCCTCCTACCTTCGTTGTCCCCCTTCCAGTATCAAATAACGGTAAAACCCCAAAGCTTTCTATCTTAGGAATATTTGGGGTTTTTGGCAACCTCAGCAAAAACTCATCCAACTCGGAGTTAATTATATTAGGATGCACAAAGCTGTGATAATCCAAAATCCAAAATTGCATGACCTATTTAGAAACAGCAGCGCAATTCTATAGCGAAGTTGCCCAAACCCCGCAAGTTGGACTTTGTTGCGTGCAAAGTACGCCCCTGCAACTACCAGGATTAAAAATTCCTTTGCCAATGCAGGAAATGAACTATGGTTGTGGCACTACTGTTCACCCCACCGAACTAGGAAACCAGCCTACTGTGCTTTATGTCGGCGTTGGTGGCGGCTTAGAAGCGTTGCAATTTGCTTATTTTTCCCGTCATGCAAGTGCTGTAGTTGCCGTTGAACCGGTTGGGGCTATGCGGGAAGCAGCCAAACGTAATTTGGAAATTGCTGCTCAAGAAAACCCCTGGTTTGACCCCAGCTTTGTAGAAATCTGCGAAGGCGATGCTTTTAACTTACCTGTTGCTGATGGTAGCGTTGATATCGTGGCACAGAATTGCCTTTTCAACATCTTTGAGCCAGAAGATTTAACCCGCGCTTTAAAAGAAGCATATCGGGTATTAAAACCAGGTGGACGTTTGCAAATGAGCGATCCAATTGCTACTCGTCCAATTCCAGCACATCTTCAACAAGATGAGCGACTGAGAGCCATGTGTTTATCAGGTGCACTCACATATCAAGAGTATACTGAACGGATTATAAATGCTGGGTTTGGTCAAATTGAAATTCGCGCCCGTCGTCCTTACCGTCTCCTAGATTCTCAGACTTATAATTTAGAAGAAAACCTACTTTTAGAAAGTCTGGATTCTGTCTCTTTTAAAGTCGATATTCCAGAAGATGGTGCTTGCATTTTTACTGGTAAAACAGCAATTTATGCTGGTTCTGAACCCTTCTTTGATGATTCAGCAGGTCATCTACTTCAGCTAGGTATTCCCTCAGGCGTATGTGATAAAACTGCTGCTAAACTTGCTGCCATTAAGCCACTAGAAATAATTGTTACCAATTCAACGTGGCACTATAGCGGTGGTGGTTGCTGTTAATTTTTTAATAATAAATTCAGGTGTCAGAATTCAAAATAATTCTGTGCAAATGGGTAATGAATGGAAAATTGAATTCTGGATTATGACTTTTTCTTTATAACCCCAAAATGTTGTTAATTAGTCTGTTTTTAGCTACGCTTTTTTTAGCATATTCAAATGGTGCAAATGATAATTTCAAAGGTGTAGCAACGCTGTTTGGTAGCCGAACAAGCAGCTATCAAACAGCAATTTTGTGGGCAACTTTTACAACCTTTGCTGGTGCAATAACTGCGACTTTTTTCGCAGGGGCATTAATTAAAAAGTTCTCAGGGAAAGGACTATTACCTGATGCGATCGCTAACGCCCCAGAGTTTCATATAGCAGTAGCGATCGCTGCTGGTTTAACTGTACTCATCGCCACTCTGATGGGGTTTCCCATTTCTACTACTCACAGTTTGACAGGTGCTATTCTTGGTGCTGGATTAGTAGCATTTGGACTTCAAGTTAATTTTGCACTTTTGGGAACTTACTTTATTTTACCTCTATTACTCAGTCCAATTATTGCTATTTCCTTGGGAGCAGGAATTTACAGTTTATCTAACTATATTAATTCAAAATGGCATCTACCAGTCAATCAAAAAATGATTGATACTTGCCATTTTATCAGCGCTGGAATTGTCAGTTTTACGAGAGGATTAAATGACACTCCTAAAATTGTTTCACTCATCCTGATTATTGAGTATTTCTCAATTCAGGGAGGAATGATCACAATAGCGATCGCAATGGCACTTGGCGGTTTACTCAACTCCCAAAAAGTTGCAGTAACTATGAGTGAAAAGATTACCTCAATGAATCATACTCAAGGCTTATCAGCAAACATAGTAACTGGAGTTCTGGTCATTTTTGCTAGTCGGTTTGGGCTTCCAGTTTCCACTACTCACATTTCAGTTGGTTCTATTTTTGGAGTAGGATTAATTAGCAAAAAAGCCAATACGCGTGTTTTTTATCAGATCCTACTATCGTGGATTTTAACTTTACCTACTGCTGCAATTATTAGTGGGATAACCTACAGATTATTGCAAGGTTAGAAAAATTGTAAGAATTCAGCACCCAGGAGTCAGAAGTCAGAATTTATAAGGAATTTAGAATAATTAGTATATTTATTCATCAAATGTTATTCTGACTCCTGAATTCTGACTCCTGAATTCTTACGAAAAATTGAATATAGTTGTGCGATTTTTAAGGAATAGTAAATAATGCAAACTCAATCAATAATTACACTAGATACAGCGGTCACACCGTTTAACCACAAACTCAGTTCACCTTTGACAAAAAAAGGAATCACTGTTTTACAAATTAATCTAGGTAAGCGTTGTAACCTCGCCTGTACACACTGTCATGTGGAAGCCGGGCCAAAACGTACAGAAGAACTTTCTCCTGAAATTTGCGAACAATTGATTTCAGTAATCCATAAATTTCCCGAAATTAAAATTGTGGATTTGACTGGTGGCGCACCAGAAATGAATTATGGATTTAAGCCACTAGTAGAAGCAGCAAGAGCAACTGGTAAACAAGTGATTGTCCGGTCTAATTTGACCATTTATTTTGAAGATACATTTGGTGATTTACCAGAATACTTTGCTAAACACCAAGTAAGAATTGTGGCTTCTCTACCCTGTTATCTAGTCGATAATGTTGATAAAATGCGCGGTGCTGGTGTTTTTGATAGTTCAGTCAAAGCTTTACAGTGGCTTAATCAACTCGGCTATGGTAAAGACGAAAATTTAATTTTGGACTTGGTTTTTAATCCCCAGTTGCCCAATGGTGAAAAATTTTCCTTAGCTCCCGAACAGAGTAACCTAGAACAAGATTACAAAATGTTCTTACAAGAACATTTTGATATTGTGTTTAACAACCTCTTCACCATTACCAATCTACCAGTTGGTAGAACTAAAATGCATTTAGAACGGAGAAAACTGTACACCAGCTATTTGCAGTTTTTAGAGTTGCATTTTAATCCCAGCACAGTTGAACATTTAATGTGTCGCGATGAACTTTCAATTGACTATCTGGGTAATGTATATGATTGCGACTTTAACCAAATGATGAATTTGCCAGCAAAAACTCGCAATGGTGAAACCTTGACAGTTGGTCGCTTGTTAGAAGCTGGGAGTTTAGACTTGATTAGTGAGATACAAACTGCTGCTTATTGCTATGGTTGCACTGCTGGGTCTGGTTCTAGTTGTAGTGGTGCTTTGCTGTGAAGGAGGCAGGAGGCAGGAGGCAGAAGGCAGGAGGTAGGAGGTTGATCTTGCACTTTTGCTCCCAAGTCAGCACTCAGAACTGTTTCGGTAATCAAGCCTCACCTGCTGAAAGCTAAGAATTAGGAAACTCTAACTCAGCGTTTCCCCGTGCCAACTGCGCCACTTCAGATGGTAGGTGTTGCTCCAACCAATCTTCCAAATCAGCCATTACCTCGCGGTAATTTATGTCACTCTGAATTTCGTGATAAGCTCCTGGATACTCAATTCTCAGCTTATCTTGGCAATTTACGCGTTGGTAAAAGATGTCACTTCCCGCTGGTAAAGCTACTCGGTCTGCGCCACCGTGAAGAATCAAGAATGGTAATTGCCAATCACCTGCGTGAGCATTAATCCAATCAACTGTTGCAAAAAATTCTGTAGCTAGACGGGCAGTAGCACGGGTATGTCGCAGTGTATCTTGGGCATAGGCGGCTAAGACCTGCGGATCTCGTGAACCAGCGCTGATGTCAATGCCTGTATTCAGGGTGAAACGCGGCCACACCCGTGAGAGCATTTTTCCTAAAAGTACCCGAATTGGTGAAACCCCAACTTTGCCCAAGGTTGGCGCCAGAGCGATCGCACCCTGTAATAATGATGCTTGTTGGGGATAGCGCAGAATGTAATCTAAGACAATCACTGCGCCTAAACTGTGACCCAAGAGAAAAACTGGGCATCCAGGATTCTGAGTCTGAATTAACTGTAAAAAAGCTCCTAGGTCGTCGCGAAATTCACTCCAAGCGTTGATATAGCCTTGCTGACCTGGTGAGTTTCCATGACCACGTAAATCAAAACTATAGACAGCATATTGCTTAGGTATCAAATGCTGAATTACATTGCCGTAGCGATCGCTGTGTGCTCCAAGTCCATGCAAAATGGCTAAGATTGCCCGGACTTTACCCTGTGGATGCCAGCTTTGATAATACAGGTGAAGTCCTCCAACACCTGGGAATGTACCTTCTCTATGAGAGAGTATGCGATCGCTATGGTCAATCATAGGGTTAATTTTTTACGTATTTTCCCAACAAGCTAATAAAAAGTCAAGATTTATCTGATGTACAGGAATTCAAATTATGAAGATTAGGTAAAGAAGGTTACATGACTTTGCTTAAGTGGTAAAAAAAGAACGGACAAGAAACGATGACCAACATTCTATTCTTATTCACAGAAAGCAGTTTTTGCTGGAGGAAATAAGTATTAACAACAACTTTAGTTCTCAGTAGAAAACCCAGTTTAAAAAGAAGATATTGATACGAGCGTCAAGTGCAGCAAGATACAATGCGAAGCCACTGCACTGGAAGGATTTTACTGGCTACAGAAAGTAGCGATCCCAATACGGTTCGGTTAAAGGGGAAAGGGAAAAGGGGAAAGGTTTTGAATACATCCTTTACCCTTTACCCCTTACCCTTTCCCCAGACCACAAGGAAAATGAAAAATGCTTATCCGAACCGTATTGGTAGCAATCCTTACTTCAATCCCACATTTTGAAGCGTCAGTTCTTTCTGCCTCGTGAATATCTTTCATCTTCCTTGCTAGGAGAAAAATGAATCAAAATCCTGTAGCTCCTGCCTTCGAGGTGAACGCTTCCCGCCAGTTTACTCCCTGGCTATTCGAGCAAAATCTGAGTCTGGCGTTTACCACTTATCAAGCAGGGAAATTATTTTTCATCGGCTTGCAATCTAGCGGCAAACTATCCGTTTTCGAGCGCACCTTTCAACGTTGCATGGGTTTGTATGCTCAAGGTAGCAGCTTATACATGAGTTCGCTATATCAACTGTGGCGCTTTGAAAACATCCTACAACCGGGACAAGTTCACCACAACTACGATGCCGTCTATTTGCCCCAAGTGAGTTATGTGACTGGAGACTTAGATATCCATGATATCGCCCTAAGTAATTCTCAAGCAAATAATGATTCAGAGAATCTAATATTTGTCAATACTTTATTTAGCTGTTTAGCAAAAGTCAGTCAAACCCACAGTTTCATTCCTCTGTGGCAACCGCCGTTTATTAGTAAATTGGCAGCAGAAGACAGATGTCATCTCAACGGATTAGCAATGCGAGATGGTCAACCCAGATACGTCACTGCTGTGAGTCAGTCGGATGTGGCAGAAGGATGGCGGGACAGGCGGGCCGATGGTGGTTGCGTCATTGATGTGGAAAGTAACGAGATAGTCACCACGGGACTTTCCATGCCCCATTCGCCTCGGTGGTATAAAGATAAGCTGTGGTTACTCAACTCTGGGACAGGAGATTTTGGCTACCTAGACTTGAAACGGGGCAGCTTTGAACCTGTAGCATTTTGTCCGGGATATATGCGTGGTTGTGCATTTCATGGCGACTTTGCGATCGTCGGAGTTTCTCAGCCCAGGCACAACAAGACTTTTAGTGGTTTGCCTCTAGACGAGAAATTATTGCAAAAAAATGCTGAACCTCGCTGTGGGCTATTAGTAATTGAACTGAAAAGCGGGGATATTGTGCATTCCCTGCGAATGGAGGGGGCGGTACTGGAATTATACGACGTGGTGGCACTACCAGAGGTGCGTCATCCAATGGCGATCGGTTTTAAGAGTGATGAAATTCGGCGAATAGTGACGATGGGATGAGAGACCTGAAATTTCACGTTTCTAGAGCCGACAAAAAAAATCATAAGGAGAATCAACAACAATGGCTAATGCAGTTTTAAATCTATCTGAGCTTAACGGTAGCAACGGCTTTGTGATTAACGGCATTGCTGAGTCTGACAGATCAGGCTTTTCTGTCAGCAGTGCAGGAGACATCAACGGCGACGGCTTTGATGACCTGATTATCGGAGCAATCTTTGCCTCCCCCAACGGTCAGTCTGGGGCAGGGTCAAGCTATGTGGTGTTTGGCAGCAATAGTGGCTTTGATGCCCAATTCAACCTCTCGTCCCTAGATGGCAGCAACGGCTTTGTGATTAACGGCATTGCTGAGTCTGACTTATCAGGCTTTTCTGTCAGCAGTGCGGGGGATATTAACGGCGACGGCTTTGATGACCTGATTATCGGAGCACCAAATGCCGACCCCAACGGTCAGTCTGGGGCAGGGTCAAGCTACGTGGTGTTTGGCAGCAATAGTGGCTTTGATGCCCAACTCAACCTCTCGTCCCTAGATGGTAGCAACGGCTTTGTGATTAACGGTATTGATGCGGGTGACTCCTCAGGCAGGTCTGTCAGCAGTGCGGGGGACATCAACGGCGACGGCTTTGATGACCTGATTATCGGAGCAATCTTTGCCTCCCCCAACGGTCAGTCTGAGGCAGGGTCAAGCTACGTGGTG
>NZ_KV757625.1:0-1456 GCF_001712795.1 Nostoc sp. KVJ20 | reverse complement strand
CAATAGTGGCTTTGATGCCCAAATCAACCTCTCGTACCTAGATGGCAGCAACGGCTTTGTGATTAACGGCATTGATGCGGGTGACTTCTCAGGCAGGTCTGTCAGCAGTGCGGGGGACATCAACGGCGACGGCTTTGATGATCTGATTATCGGGGCATGGCAGGCCTCCCCCAACCGTCAGTATGCGGCAGGGTCAAGCTACGTGGTGTTTGGCAGCAATAGTGGCTTTGATGCCCAACTCAATCTCTCGTCCCTAGATGGCAGCAACGGCTTTGTGATTAACGGCATTGCTGCGTTTAACTACTTAGGCATTTCTGTCAGCAGTGCGGGGGACATCAACGGTGACGGCTTTGATGACCTAATTATCGGGGCATTTCGTGCCGACCCCAACGGTCAGTCTAGGGCAGGGTCAAGCTACGTGGTGTTTGGCAGGAATAGTGGCTTTGATGCCCAATTCAACCTCTCATCCTTGGATGGCAGCAACGGCTTTGTGATTAACGGCATTGACTCAGGTGACTACTCAGGCGATTCCGTCAGCAGTGCGGGGGACATCAATGGCGACGGTTTCGACGACCTGATTATCGGGGCATCAGGTGCCGACCCCAACGGTCAGTTTAGGGCAGGAGAGAGCTACGTGGTGTTTGGCAGGAATAATGGCTTTGCTGCCCAATTCAACCTCTCGTCCCTGGATGGCAGTGACGGCTTTGTGATTAACGGCATTAATGCAGGTGACGACTCAGGCAGTTCTGTCAGCAGTGCGGGAGATATTAATGGTGACGGCTTTGACGACCTGATTATCGGTGCACCTTTTGCCGACCCCAACGGTCAGAGTGTAGGGTCAAGCTACGTGGTGTTTGGTTTTGCATCTCCTACGCCTACAAATAAACCTCCTATCGCGGTTAATGACACGGCTACCACCGACGAAGACACTGCCGTTAATATAAATGTCTTAGCTAACGACAGCAACTCCCTAAGGGTGACAGCTATTAATGGTAGGACAGTTGTTGTTGGTACTGCCATTACTCTAAATTCTGGTGCCTTAGTTACCCTAAATGCTAATGGCAACTTGACCTACGACCCGAATGCTCGATTTGAAAGTTTGGCTGTTGGTGAAAGCGGCAGTGATAGCTTTACGTACACCACCAGCAATGGCACCTTGGGTAATACAGCTAGTGTTAACTTGACCATTAACGGAGTCAATGACGCACCTCAGGTTACTTCATTTAACCTCTCGTACCTAAATGGCAGCAACGGCTTTGTGATTAACGGTATTAATGCGGGTGACGACTCAGGCTACTCTGTCAGCAGTGCGGGGGACATCAACGGTGATGGCATCGATGACCTAATTATCGGTGCACGCTTTGCCGACCCCAACGGTCAGTCTGGGGCAGGGTCAAGCTATGTGGTGTTTGGCAGCAATAGTGGCTTTGATGCCCAACTCAACCTCTCGTCCCTA
>NZ_KV757624.1 GCF_001712795.1 Nostoc sp. KVJ20 | reverse complement strand
TTGTATGAAACCACCCTGCTCCCCGCAAGCGAGGAGGGGGCTATGATGTACCTCATGTGATTAGGAAATGCTATATCTCAAAAAATAACAAACCTTTGTAGAGAAGCGATTGATTTATCGCTTCTCTACATTTTTATCGAACAGAATTCAGGAGTTAGGAGTCAGGACAATACGGTTCGGTTAAGGTTTTTTGATGAAAATTCTAGATCCAAAGACGCGATAAATCGCCGTCTCTACAAAAGATTGATCCTTGTAGAGACGGCGATTTATCGCGTCTCGAAAACCAACAATTTTGTACACTTAGCCCTTAACTGAACCTGGCGGTGCTTCGCAGCGTTAGCGAGTATTTTCGAGTCACGTCTTGATTCTGAATTCTGAATTCTGACTTCTGAATTCTTCTTCAATTATAATTTTGACAAAATCTCTGGTAACAACTGAATAGGAACTTTAGATAAAGCTAGATTTTGTCCCTGTATCCCTAATTCATTATGAAAAGCACGAATAGTTTTCACTACGTAGGCAAAGGTTGTTTGATAAGCCTCTGGTTGTTTACTTAATCCCTTTAAGGCTTGCAAATGGTTATCTAATGCTATTTCTAAGTGTTGAGAACGTACTGCTTTCTCGCCATTAAAAGACTTATCTATTACTAGCTGATAATGGGCTAGACCCAAATTATTATAAGAGGCAAGCAAATCAAAACTTAAAGAAGTACCGCTAAGAGAGTGAGCTAAAGCTATAGCTTCTTCATAAGCACTGATACATAATTTCAGATACTTTTGCCGTGCCTCTTTAGTTGTCTGAGATAGGTTTGCTAGATGCCAGTAGGCAGTACCCAGATTATTTTGTGTAGCGGCGCAAGCACTAGGAACGTTAGCTGGAGTGCGATACTTGAGAGCATCGCTGTAGACAACTATAGCTCGCTGGAGATTTTGGGCAGGTTGTTCGTATTGTGCCAGATTCCAACAGGCAGTACCGATATTATTTTGAATCATGCCATACTTGAGCGGCTCCTCTTCGGGGTTGTAGTGTACAAGTGCTTCATTGTAAGCTGCGATCGCTTTCTTTAAATGCACAATCGGTTGATTATATTGACCCAGATGCCAATAAGCAGTACCCAAATTGTTCTGGCAAGCCGCATACTTTAATGAATCCATATCGGCTGTACGATAGCTGAGTGCTTCACTGTAAGCTAAAATTGCTTGCTGCCAATTTTCAGATGGGTGAGAAAAACGAGCTAAGTCACCATAAGCCGTCCCCAAATTATTTTGCACACGAGCGTAAGTTTCCAAATGTGTCTGGGGCGAAATCATCTTTAACGCCAACTGATAAAATTCTATTGCCTGGTCTATATAAGTTTGTCCTTCCTCCGAATTGGGTGGTGTACGGTATAACATCCAGTAAAGTGTACCCAAATCATTCAAGATATCTGGGAGTTGCGGTGAGCTTTCGTCATAGCTTATTGCCTCCTGATAGGCAATAATTGCTACCATCAGGTTTTCTAAGGTTGACTCTCCTTGCTCAATCCGAAGACGGTATAAAGTACCCAAGCGATGATAAGCTTCTGCCAGTATCTCCGCCGAAACTTCCTTTTCGTGTAATTTTTCAATCTCCAACAAAATCTGCTGCGGTTGTAAGTAACCCTCAGTATTTTGAGCAGTATTTGTGTTGATTGTTGCGATTACTAGCTCCGTTAACTCGCTGCTAACATAAGATAAAGACGACAGCGATTGATTATTACTCCCACCACCATATCTAGTAGTAGCTTCCTGCTGTTGTGGCGCAACCTTCAATAAATCTGCTGTTGATGGCGAAACTTCCTGAGTTTTATGTATGCCATTCCCTTGTATCTCTGCGGAAAAATCGGAATTACTCTCAAATTTTAACCCGGTGGTTGCGGTTCTAAGTTCTTCTTGGTTAACTGATTCATCTAAAATCGACTGCTCAATATTTCCTAAATCCAAACTTCCAGAACGTGAAAAACGTTCTGGATAGCCGGAATTCTGAGTTGCTGGTGTGGGTTCTCCAGCAAACACAAATACACCAGTCCGAGAACGCCAGAATTGTGGTGCTGATTGCTTAATAGCAGATAACCAAGGACGCGGTATCCACAACAGCAAGTTAGATTCTAAGAATCGACCGGATTCTTGTGTAGAAAAATATTGTTCGCTTGAGCGGAGATAGTGCAGAAATAACCGCTGTGTCGCAACTGGTTCCTTGGTGAGATGCTCCACGCCTACAATCTGAAATGCTGGTACTGGAAAAGGTCTTCCAGGCGTATCTTTTGATGCCCCAACAATTGGCGGTGGATAGTTAGCCAACCATTGATTAATCTGGACTATGGGATCAGGATCATTTAAATTCAAACGCAACGTGACTAATCTCGGATAAGCTGGAGTGCTATTTTCCTGAGCATTTGATGACTGATATAGCACCTGTCCAACAGGATAAGCCAATGTAGAATGCAAACGGGCTGCTACCTGATTTCTTAAGTGTAAATCATCACATACAGCTAAAAAAAGTTGTCGTCGTAAGCCAAGACTTAGGGCAAGTTTCAGGCGGTGGTATACTTGCCGATTCCAAGTAGAATTATTGTTGTGTGCAGTATCATTCACGCTCATAGCGGCTAAAGAGCCAAAACACAGTATATATCACCTTTCTGGGTGCATCCAAGCGGGCTAAACTCATAATAAAAATTATTTTTAAGTAGATATTGTGCTGCTCAGGATAAACTAAGCCTTCAGGTCTACATAAATAATAAAGTATGTAATTATACTTTAATTGCTAATTCAATTTTAACAAAAAATAAAAAAGCAGGCCCCTCTTAAGATTGGAACCTGAAAAACTGTAAAAAAGTTGAAATTTTATTAAAATGTTTTATGCTCAACTGCTCTTAGAAACAAAGAAGGCGACTAGAATCAAGCCGACAACCAAAGCTGTAGCAGCGATTCCTAGTAAGACATAAGTTCGTTTTTGCCCTTCCGTGGGAGGTTCTGCTTGATAAATCTTTGGTTCACGGGCAAAATTATTCAGAAGACCGCCTTCTTCATTCGTATAGGGCATGAATTAATTCCTTTATCTTTATTGTTCATTTAATGTTACATAAATGCTAGATCCGCTCTGAAACTGCTAGACAAATCGTTACATTATTGGGCATGGGGCATTGGGCATGGGGCATTGGGCATGGGGCATTGAAAAGAGGCAGGGGTGCGGGGGGAAGAGGGGAAAACACTCTTCTCCCATTCCCCATTCCCCATTCCCCATTCCCTAACTAACTAGTAATCGTCCCAGTTAGAGGTGAACTAGGACTGGCGTAATCTTTGATTGGCATTCTGCCAGCAAGGTATGCTAGACGACCGGCAACTGTTGCTAAATTCATGGCACGAGCCATTGCTGCTGGGTTTGGAGAAAGTGCGATCGCACTATTAATCAACAAGGCATCTGCTCCCAATTCCATTGCCTGAGCGGCTTCTGAGGGTGAACCAATACCGGCATCTACCACCACTGGTACACCTGCATTTTCGATAATTATTTGAATATTGGCTGTTGTTTTCAGCCCTTGTCCAGAACCAATCGGCGATGCCAAAGGCATTACCGTAGCACAGCCTACTTCTTCTAAGCGCTTGGCTAACATCGGGTCAGCGTTGATATAAGGCAATACTGCAAAACCTTCTTTGACTAATTGTTCTGCTGCTTGCAGCGTCCCGATTGGATCTGGGAGTAAATACTTAAGGTCTGGTATTACTTCTAACTTTATAAAGTTATTGTCTTCCTGTCCCAACAATTTCGCCATTTCTCGCCCCAAACGCGCCACGCGAATCGCCTCTTCAGCAGTTTGACAACCTGCGGTATTGGGTAACATCCAGATTTTTGTCCAATCTAAGGCTTCAGCTAAACCTTCATGTCCGGGAGCCTTGGTTTGTACCCGTCTTACTGCTACGGTAACAATCTGGCAATCGCTAGCGGCGACGCTTTGCTGCATTTCCTCAATGCTGCGATACTTCCCAGTTCCCGTCATCAAACGAGATTGAAAGGTTTTCCCAGCAATAATTAGTGGTGAGTCTGTAGAGACGCGATTCATCGTGTCTAGGGTACGATGCCCATTGGAGAAATTGGCAGAGTGAGTCAGCATTGGCGTGGAGGTAGATGGCTTGGACTGGAAACGCGAATAGTGAAAATTAGCAAGTAGGGAGTCAGATTTTTGTTCCAAGATGAAATCGGCAATCAATGCGGCGGTTATGGGCGCAAGTAGAATTCCGTTGCGGTAATGACCAGTAGCAAGGGTTAAATTTTGACAGTGGCTAGTGCCAAGAATGGGCAACTCATCAGGAGTGGCTGGGCGAAATCCCCACCAAAATTCTTGGATGGGATAATGCTTTAGTTGGGGATACAGCCGGATGGCAGCTTGTAGTAATTTTTGAATACCTTCTGGGGTGTTGTCCGGGGTAAAGCCAACGTCTTCGCTGGTTGCCCCAAGAACAAGGCGATCGCGTCTTGGTACGATGTAAATATCCTGTCCAAATAAAACCCGCTTTAAGGGCAATTCCGGCACAAATTCCGGTACTCTCACACTCAGCATTTGTCCTTTTCGGGGACGCACAGGTAATGGTAACAATTCATTTGACCAAGCACCTGAAGCTAAAACATAGTGCGCGGCGCGAATTATTCCAGCATTGGTTTGCACGCCAACTACTTGTCCCTGCTGTTGTAAAAATGCTTCTACTGTAATGCCATCTTTGAGTTCAACACCAACAGACTCAGCCGCCGTCCACAATACCTGAGCTAGAGCCTGATTATCAACTTGTGCGTCTTCAGGATACCACCACCCACCAACTACATCTGCTCCCAATCCTGGCTGATATTGATGAATTGCCTCTTTGTTTAACCAGTAAGCCGGGGATGAAGGGGAAAGACTTTCCCCCCTGCTCCCCTGCTCCCCTGCTCCCCTGCCCCCCTGCCCCCCTGCCTCCTCAAAAACAGGTGCAAGGATACCACAGGCACGGTAGCCAGTATTTAAGCCGGTCAGTTCTTCTAATTTGCGCGTCCAGTCGGCATATAAAGCACGCGATCGCCAACACAAGGAGCGCATTGCCTCATTAGATATGTTTTCCGCATCTGGTGCTAACATCCCAGCGGCGGCGTGGGTAGCGGCAGCCTTGAAGTCACGACAAAGCACGGTGACCTGTGTCCCGCGCAGTTTTAGTTCAATGGCGATCGCTAAACCAACAACGCCGCCACCAATAATTACAGTCTCACTAGTCATTAGTCATTAGTCATTAGTCATCTATCATTAGCCATTTATCATTAGTACATAACTAATAACTCATAACTAATAACTCATAACTTATAACTTATAACTCGTAACTAAAGACGGATCTATCTTCATCAGGAATGCTGAGTGCAATTAATTTTACTTTTTACTCAGCACTCGGAACTGGCTTAACCCTAGCTATCCGCTAACAGAACTCAGCACTGTTCAGTTACCACAAAGCTCGAATTGGTTCATTGCCTTGATTGACATCGTTTGATGGCGTGTCTGTTCCGGAAGTATCTGTGCCGTCTGTTGTATTGTCAGCAGGTGATGTTGAGTCATCAGAAGGATTTTGGGCAACGCTACTCCTGTTGTCAGGTCTTGGGGCTACAATAGTGCGTCTATTTTCGTTTGTTTCGGTTGTTTCAGTTCCTTCAGTTGCAGTTTCCTCATTCTTGCTGCCAGCACTGCTATTAACATTGATATTAGCTGGCAGGACTTGTGATTTCTTGTCACTGGGAGCGTTAGCGCTTTGTACGCCCATAGGAAAGTTGATGCCCAGTAATGTACCAAGCAGAATGGCTAAACCTCCAGCCATTAAAATTAAAGGTGTCCATCTACCCATCTTGTCTTAACTCCTTTTTAACCTTTTGGTGTCCACACTATTCGAGAACCTTGTCCCCAAAATCCATCAAACTTTGTCACTTTCACATCGCCCAAAACCTGAGTTTGACAGGCTAAACGCAAGTCTGTTGTAGGAGAATGGGGAGGAAGCGATCGCCGTGCTCGATCACGCCAATTCGCTGCTGATAGTTTGCCCTCTACCTTAACCGCGCAGGTACCGCAACTGCCAATGCCCCGACAGTTTATTACCTTAGCACCGTCATTGTAGAGTTCAATACCATTTTGCAGCAAAATTTTTCGGAGATTGGTTCCCTGTTCGCACTCAATTGTTTTACCTTGAGCTAGTATCTTAGGCATTTTTAAATTGCCAAACTGGCTTTTTGTTGTATATTGACACATTGCCTTGAAAGTTGTCTCGTCGGTCCCAGTTTTATGACCACAAATTCCTCACCTCAACTTTGGCTCTATGACACTACACTACGGGATGGCACTCAGCGCGAGGGGCTATCGGTATCGATAGAAGATAAGTTACGCATTGCCCGTAGACTTGATCAACTGGGAATTCCCTTCATTGAAGGCGGTTGGCCTGGTGCCAATCCCAAGGATGTACAATTTTTCTGGCAACTTCAAGAAGATCCGCTCAAACAAGCTGAAATTGTTGCTTTTTGTTCGACTCGACGCCCCAATTCTACTGCCGCCACCGAACCGATGCTACAGGATATTTTGGCTGCGGGAACTCGCTGGGTAACGATTTTTGGCAAGTCTTGGGATTTACACGTTACAACAGGCCTCAAAACGACATTGGAAGAAAATTTGGCGATGATTCGTGACACTATTGAGTACCTCCGTTCTCAAGGGCGTCGCATTATCTACGATGCCGAACATTGGTTTGATGGCTACAAGCACAATCGAGATTATGCTTTACAGACATTAGAGGCTGCGATCGCATCTGGTGCTGAATGGCTAGTCCTCTGTGATACCAATGGCGGCACTTTACCTCACGAAATTAGCCAAATTGTTCAAGATGTCATCAGGGTAACTGGGGAATGGGGCATGGGGCATGGGGCATGGGGCATGGGGAAAGAATCTACCCAATCACCAATGCCCAATGCCCAATGCCCAATGCCCCAAATTGGAATTCATACTCATAACGATTCGGAAATGGCGGTTGCTAACGCAATAGCCGCCGTGATGGCAGGGGCAAAGATGGTACAGGGTACAATTAACGGATATGGTGAACGTTGCGGTAATGCTAACCTCTGTTCGTTAATTCCCAATTTACAACTGAAGGCGGGTTACAGTTGTATCACAGAAGACCAGCTCACACAACTTACAGAAGCTAGTCGTTTTGTGAGTGAGGTTGTCAACCTTGCACCAGATGAACATGCTCCCTTTGTGGGACGTTCGGCTTTTGCCCACAAGGGCGGTATTCATGTATCAGCCGTAGAACGTAATCCCCTGACTTACGAACACATTCAGCCGGAACAAGTCGGGAATCGTCGCCGCATTGTGATTTCTGAACAGTCTGGACTCAGCAATGTTTTAGCCAAAGCCCGCAGTTTTGGAATTGAACTGGATCAGCAAAAGGCAGAGGCCAGAGAAATTCTCCAGCGCCTCAAAGATTTAGAGAGTGAAGGATTTCAATTTGAAGCAGCCGAGGCTAGTTTTGTGCTGTTGATGCACGAAGCTTTGGGAGACCGCCAGAAGTTTTTTGAAGTCAAAGGTTTTCAAGTCCACTGTGACTTGATTGAGGGGAAAGAAACTAGCAATGCCCTAGCTACCGTCAAAGTCGCTGTTGAAGGGAAAAATATTTTGGAGGCGGCGGAAGGTAACGGCCCCGTGGCAGCTTTGGATGCAGCTTTACGCAAGGCTTTGGTGAACTTTTATCCCCAAATTGCAACCTTTGATTTGACAGATTACAAAGTACGGATTCTCAACGGACATACGGGCACTGCGGCGAAAACTCGTGTGTTGGTAGAATCGGGCAATGGTCGTCAACGCTGGACGACGGTAGGGGTTTCTACCAATATTTTGGCGGCTTCCTATCAAGCTGTGGTGGAGGGCTTGGAATATGGTTTGTTATTACACTCCCAAGCGGAAGCGGCGGTGAAAGCTTCTAGTTGACAAAAGGGACGTGTAGTGTAGTAAAAGTTTGCGTTTTTGGATGAGAAGGGGAAGCGATCGCACATTGGCGATCGCTTTCTACAATTATTTATCAACAGTTGGGTAATCATGATCCAGATAATTTAACCACCTAGTACCGCAAGGCGGAATTAAAAATTAAAAATGAATACAGCATAAGGGTTTTGTTGATTTGGAATGATTGGTTTATTTCCGCCGTGTTTTACTAGCCACTATTTACAACTGCTTTGAGGTTAATCTTTTACATTAGCTGGTATCTTATTTCTCTGCAAGTCTCTAATGCTAGTTTTCATCAACCTCAAGATATTGCTAGATTAGTTACCTAAGAACTTCATAACTTTATACTAAAGTTTTTACCCGCATATAATCCGGCTTACAACATCATTAAATTAGTCTGATTTTTGTGTAAATAATGCATTGCTTATCGTCTATTTCAATTAGTAGATGAGTTGAAATATTGACTAGATAAACTATTGATTCAGGGTGAGTTGACCACACCCAATATCAGGCATTTTAAAGGTATGCATCATCCTTTACTATTGATTCTCGTTAAAGTCACTATTTTTTCTCTGATGTTAGCCATAGGGAGCAACCTCTCTTTTGAAAAGATGCTTTCCTTCTGGCGAAAACCTGCTTTAGTATTCCGTGTGCTTCTAGCCGTTATTGTGCTAGTTCCTCTAGTGGTTATTTTCTTGCTGAAGCTGTTTAACTTACCATCAGAAGTGATGATAGGGTTGGCTTTGTTGGCAGCTTCACCAGGTGCGCCTCTAAGCACTAAGCGATCGCAAACGGCTGGAGGCAGGTTATGCTACGCAGCAAGTCTTCAGGTAACCCTGGCAATACTTGCGGTTTTTGTTACTCCCCTCACTTTAGAGATTTTCGCCACTTTATTTAAAAATATTTCGCAAAAGGTGGCAATTTCAGAAGTTGCCCAGCAAGTCATTCTGGTACAGTTATTGCCTGTCAGTCTCGGTCTTTTGATTCAAAAGTTCGCTCCTACATTTGCTAAAAAGATTGCCCAATATTTAACTTTTTTTGCTAATTGTGTCTTTTCAGTATTGGTTGTTTTTGCTTGCATCTTAGGGCTTCCGCTGTTTTTCCAAGTTGGGGAATTACCACTCATTGCGATCGCGATTATGGTGATTGCTTCTTTAGGAATTGGACACGCTTTAGGCAGACTTGATGATGATACGCGGTCTATCTTGGCAATTTTCTGTATTGCTCGCAATTTTGGTTTAGCTTTATTTATCGCTATTTTGAATCATATACAGCAGCAGGTGATTCCGACACTGGTAGCTTATGTAATTTTGGGAGCTTTTGTAGGTCTTCCTTACTCAATCTGGAATAAGCGCAGATTAGCCGGATTGAGTCGGGAAATTAACTCGTTATGAGTCAGCCACTCGTCAACCTAGATAAGGAGTTTAGGTTTATGTCTCTTCGTGAATACAAACCCGGAAATACTTTCCCTGGTGTGATTGGACGGACAGTTGATAAATCCAGTCCTGCTTGGCCAGAACCTTTGCGAGCCAAAGAAGGCACACCAAACGTGCTATTTATCGTCTTCGATGATACGGGCTTTGGCCAATTTGGGAGTTACGGAAGTCCGATCAAAACACCCAACCTAGACACATTAGCCGCCAATGGCTTGCGCTACAACAATTTACACACGACAGCGTTGTGTTCACCCACCCGTTCTTGTCTGCTGACTGGGCGCAATCACCATTCCAATGCCATGTCCTGCATTACAGAAGGTTCTACCGGTTATCCCGGTGGTAATGGGAATATTCCCTTTGAAAATGGGTTTCTCTCGGAGATATTACTACAGAAGGGTTATAACACCTATGCGATCGGGAAGTGGCATTTAACACCCTCAGACCAGCTTTCTGCCGCCGGCCCCTATGATCGCTGGCCTCTCGGTCGCGGTTTTGAACGTTTTTATGGTTTTCTGGGAGGAGAAACCCACCAGTATTATCCCGAATTGGTTTATGATAACCACACCGTCAAGCCAGAAAAGACCCCCGCAGAAGGCTACCATTTAACCGAAGACTTAGCAGATAAAGCAATTAGCTTCATCGCTGATGCCAAGCAGGTTGCCCCCGATAAGCCCTTCTTCATGTATTTCTGTCCTGGGGCGATGCACGCCCCTCATCATGTGCCAAAAGAATGGGCTGATGCTTACGCCGGACAGTTTGATGATGGTTGGGAAGCTTACAGGGAAAAGGTTTTTGCCCGTCAGCAGGAAATGGGTATCGTCCCCGCCGATGCCGAACTCTCCCGCCATGATCCCGATGTCTCTCACTGGGATACTCTCTCAGCAGCAGAAAAACGGCTTTATGCCCGTATGATGGAAGTCTTTGCTGGCTTTTTAACCCATACTGACTACCACATTGGTCGCTTACTCGACTTCCTCAAATCTATCGGGGAGTTCGACAATACTGTAATTATGGTCATTTCGGACAATGGGGCAAGTTCGGAAGGTGGGCCCACTGGTTCGGTTAATGAGAACCTGTTTTTTAACAATGTGCCAGAATCCCTAGAGGAAAATCTCAAGGCACTCGACAAGCTAGGCAGTCCAGAAACCTTCAACCATTATGCGTGGGGCTGGACTTGGGCAGGTAATACGCCTTTTCGTCGTTGGAAACGGGAAACCTATCGGGGTGGAATCAGCGATCCTTTGATCGTCCATTGGACTAAAGGCATTGAGGCAAAAGGCGAAATCCGAACTCAGTATGCCCATGCCATTGACCTAGTACCGACGGTGCTTGACCTACTAGAAATTGAACCACCCACAACTATCAAGGGTGTTACTCAATCCCCCATTGAAGGTGTAAGCTTCGCCCATACTTTTAATCATACTGACGCACCCACTAAGCATCTTACCCAGTATTTCGAGATGATGGGACATCGCTCTCTTTACTATGATGGCTGGCGGGCGGTTTGTCCTTGGCCTGGGCCATCATTTACAGAAGCAGGGCAGTTTTTTGGTGCGTCAATCTCAGCCCAAACCCTTACAGACTTGGATACCCATCATTGGGAACTGTATCATGTCGCTAAGGATTTTGCGGAAAATCACGACATTGCTGCTGACAACCGCCCTAAGCTAATTGAGATGATTGCTACTTGGTATGTAGAGGCGGGTAAATATAATGTGTTGCCCGTGGATGGACGTGGTACGCAACGATTGGCAGAAGAACGTCCTCAGATTGCTGTCAATCGTACCCGCTATATTTACTATCCCGATACTCAGGCGATTCCAGCCAATAGTGCCGTTAGAGTGCTAAATCGTCCCCATAGTATTACCGTTGATGTCGAAATCCCCACCGGTGGCGCAGAAGGAGTATTACTTGCTCACGGGGGTAATGATAGTGGCTACTCTTTCTATGTCAAAGATGGCAAACTGCACTGGGTTCATAACTATGTAGCGCGATCGCTCTATCATGTAGAGTCTGTAGAGTCAGTCCCGGAGGGTCGCCATCAGTTGCGCTTTGAGTTTAAAGTGACGGGTCAGCCGGATTTAGCGAAGGGAAAAGGAGCGCCGGGTCGCGCCCAACTTTATATCGATGGCAAATTAGTCGGACAAGCTGATATCCCTGTAACTACTCCCTTAGCACTAGGTCTGACTAGTGGCGTGACTTGTGGGATAGCCCCTGGTGCGCCTGTAACACCCGATTATGAACCACCCTTCAAGTTTACAGGCAAGATTTATCGTGCGATCGTGGATGTTAGTGGAGATTTGATTCAAGACACAGAAGCCGAGATGCGTACTGTTATGGCACGACAGTAGGTGAGTGTCGTCGCAATACGGTTCAGTTAAAGGGGAAAGGGGAAAGGTTTTAAATACAGCTACCCCTTACCCTTTAACCTTTTCCCAGACCACAAGAAAAGTGAAGAGTGCTTATCCGAACAGTCTTGGATGCCGTCCCTGTCTTATTGGCATTTAGATACCATCTGTGTACTGCTGTTGTGCGAGAATGGCTCAAAAAATCCGTTTTGCCAAAAAAAGTACAAATATTTACATCAAAAATGCAGATTTTTTAATAGCAATCAACTGCAAAAACTGAACTTCATTTTTTTGCGTTGCTCCCTTCTATATCGCGCCAATTAGCAACCCATCTCTTAACTCCAACAGGCTCTCCACCTCCTGTAGAAATATCTCCACCAAAATAAACCCCGTATGGCATCTTTACAGAGGATCGTTTGCTATCACAACTTTCACGAGGAAGATTATAGATATTAATTCCCATGCTTATTGATGGATCTGTTTCGCTTATATCTTCTTTTTGGGCACTATTGGGAGAATACATTGTGATGTTCATGACTACAAATCTTCGCTTTTCATTACAAATTGAATATACTTAAATGACTCAATCCTTTGGAAGTCCCTTTAGAAAATCAGAAACTTCTACTTTGAGTTGGTTAATCTCTACGAGATAGCTATATCTAGAAGATTCCAAAGATGTCATTTCACTTACTATTCTATCAGATTCTAAGGCCTTCTCTCTTGCTTTGTCTATATTGTTAGTAATATAATATGCCACTGCTAAATTGAAGAAGGTTTCGGGTCTTTTATCTCCTAGATCAATTGCTTTTTCATAGTTTTTTATGGATTCTTCATAATCCTGTTTGGCAACTGTATTATCCTCAGTCATTCCTGTGTTCTTAAATTGCCCCCATTGAAAATAAACTTCAGCTAGATTTGCGTAGATTATGTAATCTTTAGCTCCTTGCTCAATTGCTTTTTTGTAGTAATCAATAGCTTTGTCGTATTTCCCTTCAAATATCTTGAGATACCCATAGTGAATATAAGTGATAGTAAGCTCTGGAGACAGTTCAATGGCTCTATCAAAATCACGACTAGCTTGCTTGGCATATTCCGAGGAATAATTTAACTTTTGCACTTTCGCTTCCTTGCTCAATTCTACATAAGCAAACCCCCGTCGCGCATAGTGTAGTGCGGGATTTTCATCGCTAAGAGCAATAGCTTGACTAATTTTTTCAACTGCCTTTTGATAATGCCCTGTGTTAAGCAAGACTAATCCCCAAGTTGCCCATAGTGCAGCAGGACGATAACCTAATAAATACGCCCGTTCCAGGTCAAAAGCTGCTTCTATAAAATTCTTTTCTGATGTTCCTAGAGTGTTTCTAATTGTTCCTCGATTGTAGTAAGCAGTAGCAAGGCTATCATTATGCTGTAAAGCTATTTCAAGATTTTCCAAGGCTGTAATGAAGTTACCTTGTTCCATGTAAGCTACTGCACGATTATTAAATGCGTCTGCATTATAAGGCACTATTCTGATAGCAAATGTGTTGTCAGAAATAGCTTTTTCATAATAATTTTGAGCGTTGGTATGATGAAATATGATTTCATTTTGCAATTTTGTGATTTCATTGATTGCATTTACAGGTATATCTTGATTTGGCTTCTGTTTTAACAGATCCTCTTTCTCTTTCTCCTTCTGTTTTCTCAGGGCATCTTTCAAGTTTCCCTGATCTCTTTCTTGATTTCCCAGAGCAATGTATATCAAACTCCGTCCGATATAAGCTCCAACTTGAAGGTCAATTTTTAAAGAGCGTTCATAAGCCTCTAGAGCATTCTCTAATTTATTGAGCAAATAATATCGTATTCCCAATTGCACCCATCCCTCAGCGGTTGAACGAGTCGGACGGCTGAATTGCAATTGAGCATAAATTCTACTAACTTGATTTTCAATTACCTCTCTTTGCTGCGGAGTTAAGCTTTCTCCATAACTACCTCTGGTAAAATCAACAACTTCGCCACCGAAATCTATAGAGCGTATTATTTCCTTTGCCCCTCGCTTTGCTTGCTCACGCGTAATATTTTCAAGATTCTTGTAATACTCCTCTATCCGCACATAATTAGGATAATTTGAGTAATCACAAAGACGTTCTAATTCTGTTAAGTTAAATCCTAATCCAACTAAAAGTTTGCTGTAATCTTCTTGAAGTGAAATTTTATTCGGCGTTGCTTTAACGTGAGAACTAATTTCATTTAAAATATCTAATAGCTTGTGTTTCTCATCTATTCGATTTTGTTTAGTTTCATTTGGAATATTTTGACTATAATTATTTCTCCCTTCTTGTTTCACTTCTGCTTCGTATACTTTTAATTTTATTTGGTTGAGTAGAGTATATAACTCGTGATATGTTGTAATTTGAAACGCAATAAATTGTTCAGCTCTTGTTCCTGCTTTCATGTGCAAGATTGCCTGGTCAATCCAATTTATTACTTGCATAGTATCAAATTGGGTAGTTAAAAGCAGTTTGGAAATATCAGCAGTCGCTAAACTTTGAGCATCATCAATTCCCAATTCTTCTAATCGCGCTTGATGCCATTCATTGATACCTAAAATTTTTCTTAAAGGAAGCTCATTATATTGATAAAGTGTTGGATCTCGAAAAGCGCGTTTACCAACAAGAACAATCCAACGTAAACCTTGTTCTGGGAAAAATCCAATCAGAAAAGCTAATATCTGCCACGGAAGAAGTTTTTCTGCATAATCATTTTTCCGATTGATATTTGATTTATCTTTATCAGGTATCTGTTGTTCAGAAGATGGATTTTGTTGTTGTACGATACTACTGTCAGATACCTTCGCAGTGCTTGAAATAGGAGATAATGATTCCTGGGGCATTTCTGATATCAGATATCCTTGTTCAATTAATAACCCTATTCCAAATGCTATTGCTCCAGAAACTAGAATACGTAGGACGATAGTGGCATAAACTTGAGGTTGTAGGTCAAATGTATTGTAACGACGTATTACAAGCCGAATTCCAAATAAATAAGCACCTAAGAAAGAATAAAAAATTATTCCTAATTGAGTAGTAGTAAGTAAATTTTTAATTGGATTATCTGGTTCTACTTTACTGATATAATAAACTGTCAGAACAAGTGTTGATATTGAAGTAAGTAGAAGTATAAAACTTCCAAACTGAATTGGATCGTAAACTGTTTTATATAGCTGATCAAAATTATTATATTCATCTTCAGTAACCAAGCCTAATAGCTTTAAATCATTTTTAATACGTTCAGCTTGAGTTCGTTCTCTTCTATAAAAAAGATAAGCAAAATATGAAGCAGGAAATATTCCTACTGTTGCTATGATCACAACTAAAAAGCTTATATAAAAGCCACTATTATTAATATCTAAAATATTCTTATTGGTCAGAGAAAAGATTATTGCAAGGCTCAAGCCAATAGCGTAAAGTGTTGTCAAAAAAACAACTCCGCTATTGTATGCAAAAGTAATAGAGAAAAGTGATAGCTTTTGCATCTTTTTGAAAAAACTGTATATCTTTTTAGGTCGGGAGTTATTTCGTCGAAACTGTGAGTCTGGCATAAATATTATATAAGAATCCAATTTTATTCTTGAACTTACTTGTCTAGGGAGGGAACTCTGAACAGCCAAGACAAAATAGATATGTACTGAGTGTTTTCCAAAATAAAATAGGATTTATATGTTGGATTGCAATATATGACTATGTATTATTTAATGCCAGCTATTGCGTAATAGTATATTGAATTCTTTTAAACATTAATATATTACACAAGATGAATTGATAAGATTTCGGAAAAGAGCTTCCCGAATTTCGTAGGTGATTAAGCATGGGTTTTTAGACCACAAAAAAGCCTCAAGTATGGTAATTATTTATTATTAAGTAAAAAATAAAACTTGCCTTAATAAGCATTTTCCGAAGCTTATCTAAGGAAATCTCGCTTGGGTGAGGTACAAGAACACCACCCCAACCCCCTCCCCGCAGGCAATGAGGGGACTATTACATAGCTCATGTGATTAGGAAACGCTATAAGCTGAAATGGTTTAGCTAAAATTCTTTTTCAAGCAATCTAACTCAATTTAAAAAGGTAAAAGTAATTACTTTTACCTTTCGCCTTTTTCCTGATTAGTGCCCGGTGCTGATATGGTTAATTTAGTGGCTGCTGTGCCATAAATGCAAAAATAGCAAATCTATTGCCAATTCCATGCTGGCAATTATTGTTACTTTATACCTAAAATGCGTAGGCGCAGCCCGCCGCAGGCATCGCTAACATTTAGGTACAGACCTAGAAATCTAATGCTGCGACAAAAACTTTATCATATACAAGGTTTTAGGAGAAATTTTCCCAGGATTGAGCAACTAATTGGCTCAACCAGCGACGTTGTTGCTGATCCAGCAGTGAATCATCTGCTAGCAACTGAGCGGTTAATTCTTCCAAAGATTGACCTTGAGCGCGGACAATTTTAATAACTCCAGCGATCGCACTAGCAACTAGTTCTTCATCAATCGGCTGTTGTCTTAGGTCAATAATTTCTTGGGGACTGTCTGGAATGGGATAATTCATGGCGTGGGTTTACAGAAATACAAAATGAACAATAAATTTGACAAACTCTTAAAATTTCTTCACTGAATCTTTACGAAGCTAGTTAGGGCGGAGTTTACATTACTTCGTGCCTTAATAAAATCTGTCTTAGTGAGTAGATTGATGGGAGATGTCAGGAAAAGATGAGAGAAATCCTTTATTTAGAAATTCCAACTCCGGATATAGCAACTGTGCGTAGCTGGTTACAAACAGATTTTGAACCCGGAAATGGAGAAAAAGTGCTTACCTCAGAAGGCTTTCGCCTCAAAATACCCAGTGCTACTACAACTGCTGGAGTGGCTCTTTCCGAAAACTTACCTGCGGAACTTTCGGTATTTGTCTGGTCGGTGCAACGAACTACCTATCTAAAAGTGTTTCGTTGGGCAGAACAACCCTTTCCCAGTGAGGGAGAAATCCTGCAACGCCTGACTAAAGAAATCAGAAGCCGTTTTCCGCATCATTACCCAGAACCGCCAGCAATTGATTTATCCCAGCAATCGATTTTTGCAGCTCTAGGCTCTGCTTACCCCCTCACCGTTAAGTATTTTCAGAAAATGCCCAACGGTGAATATGATCTAACGCGTGCCTACTGGTGGGAACAACGATGGCGCGAAGGGGTACGGAATCCGCAGCAGCCCCGGCAAGTTGTGTTTTCTAGTCCAGGGGACAGGGGACAGGGGACAGGGGACAGGGAAAAAGGTAATTCTGATACCCAATCCCTAATTACTAATCCCCAGTACGACATCATTTACATTGGTGGCGCATTAGGCGTAATCCATGCAGCACTGATGGCAAAACTGGGATATAAAGTCCTGCTGGTGGAACGAATGCCCTTTGGACGGATGAACCGAGAATGGAATATTTCTCGCGATGAGATTCAAAGCTTGGTTAACCTGGGTTTAGTCACCCCCGCTGAGTTAGAAACCATCATTGCCAGAGAATACAAAGACGGATTCAATAAGTTTTTTGATGCTAATAATCCAGCCAAACTGCGATCGCCCATCCTCCACACACCCACAGTCCTAAATTTAGGTTTAGATTCCGAAAAATGGCTCCAAATGTGTGGGCAAAAACTGCAAGCGGCAGGCGGTGAAATTTGGGATGAAACAGAGTTTATCCGTGCAGATATTGATATATCACAAGTAGTTTTGCAAGTCAAGCACTTGCCCAGTCAGACTGAGAAGCAAGTAAGTGGACGACTGCTAATAGATGCAATGGGAACTGCGTCTCCCATCGCTTGGCAATTAAATGGTGGTCGTGCTTTTGATAGTGTCTGTCCGACAGTGGGAGCGGTAATTGAGAGCGGATTTGAGCCGGGAGTATGGGATTCCCAATATGGGGACGTTCTTTACAGTCATGGGGATATTTCGCGGGGAAGGCAGTTGATTTGGGAATTGTTTCCCGCAGCAGATGATGAACTGACGATTTATTTATTTCATTACCACGAAGTCAATGCTGAAAATCCCGGTTCTTTGCTAGAGATGTACGAAGACTTTTTCACAATTTTGCCAGAGTATCGCAGGTGCGATATGGACAAATTGGTGTGGAAGAAGCCGACATTTGGCTATATACCAGGGCATTTTAGTCTGGGAAGTCGCGATCGCACAGTTGCCTTTGATCGATTGATTGCGATCGGTGATGCTGCATCACTTCAATCTCCCCTCGTTTTCACCGGTTTTGGTTCCCTAGTTCGCAACTTAGAGCGCTTAACAACGCTGTTGGATACTGCCCTCAAACATGACTTGTTGAGTTTCCGCCACTTGAACCAAATACGCGCTTACCAAAGCAACGTTTCAGTGACTTGGCTATTTTCCAAAGGGATGATGGTTCCCACAGGGAAATTTTTACCACCCCAGCGGATTAACTCCATGCTCAACACCTTTTTTGGGCTGTTGGCAGACGAACCGCCAGAGGTGGCAGATAACTTCATCAAAGATCGGTGTGATTGGTTAACCTTTAACCGCCTCGCACTGAAAGCAGCTAGGAAAAATCCTGCCTTGCTTTTATGGATTTGGGAACTTGCTGGCCCCAGGGATTTGCTCAGATGGCTTGGTAGTTATTTCAACTTTGGTCGTCATGCCCTAATTAGCGCTTTGCTGAGTCCGTGGTTGCCGCGCTTCTTGAATCGGGTAGGTTTTTGGCTAGAACCCCGGAATCCAGGCTTGTGGCTGTGGCTGTTGGCGATTAATTATGCGATCGCCACAGGCAAACCGCGATCGCACTCTCAGGTAGTAAAATCCAACCCAGAAGCCATAATTCCGAAGTCAGAAGTCAGAATTAGTCATTAGGCATGGGGTATGGGGCATTACTCACTTGACTCCTAACTCCTAACTCATCAAGTAATAAGTAGTGAGTAATGAGTAAGGAGTAATGAGTTTCATAGTGGATCAGAAATGGGCATTTACTTATTACTAGGACTTACGCATTGACAGAAAATACCAAATATGGGTTCTTTGAAAAAGCACGTCTGTCGTAGGGGTTTAGCATTGCTAAACCCCTACAGATGACCATCGAAGAACGATTAATAAAAGGCTGAAACGACCCATTTTCGTATATGCATACCATGATTAAGTTGTACAGTGCGTAAGTCCTAATTACTTATTACTTATTACTCCTAACTCCTAACTCTTGGGGCGAAAATTCGGCAGTTCTACAGATGCCAATGACTTACGCCCCTTGGGTGGACGCTGGGGATAAACTACTGGTGAAGGTGACTTGTCATCATTGGTATTATCACCTAATAACTCTGAAGACAAATCACTTGCTGACAATTGCGAAACTTCTGACCAGTAGTCTTCAGTTTCTCCAACAGGCGTCTTGGTGTGAGGTGGAGTGGAGGAAATCGGTAAGTTATTGGCTGGTGAAATCACAGAATCCGTCGTCCAAGAATTAGAGGTAGTTGCAGGGGAATCTATTTCTGCCTCCAACTGCTCCTTCTGTGGATTTTCTAGTTCTTCATCGTCTTCTAAGATTGTTGCTAAAGTCTCCCAGATGGGCGCATCACCTACATCCGTTGTCGCAGTAGGTGGTGGTGATGCCGATGTAGGCTGGGAAGTAAAAAACATTTGGATTAGACTATCTAATTGTTGATCTAAATTTGATGAACCCAAAGGTGAAACAACTTCCGTTGTATCTGAAGAATCATCAATGTCTGGAGATGATCCTGGCTGTGTTGGTGCTGGCGTATCTTTCTTAACTGTCCAGTTCCAAGGAGATGATGGCGTCGGAGTGGCTTCATTTCTTTGGAATGGGATTGGTGCTGAGGGTTCGCCCCAAGAATTATCTAGATTATCAGTCAAAGATTCTGATTCTGCTGACCAAGGTTGAATTGGATGTGCATTCGGAAACAAAGACCGAGCTTTTCTAGAGAATCTTCCTTGTCCACTAGTTATATCTTTAGGATGTTTTGCAGCATCCTCTAGGGAGTCATAGCTAGGAACCGATGTATCTAAACATTTTTCTAGAGCTGCTTTGAATTGCAACGTCTGGCGTTGTTGTCGCATCAGTCTAGTACGTAACTCCCGACAAGCCGTTTCTGACTGTAATAGCTGCTGGGATTGTTCGCTATTGTTAGTGTGTAACAACGTACATTCTCGCTCTAGCTGGGCAAGGCGTTGTTGGCTAATTTGTAACTGTGCTTTATAAGTATCAATGAAAATTTCCTGGCGTTGAACAGTTTGTACAGCAGTTTCTAATTGTTGAAATAGAGACTTTATCTGTTCTTGAGCCGCCGCTAGTTCCTGAGTCTGTTGGTTGAGCATCGACTCACTAACGCTAGAACGCGTTTTCTGCCACTGCAAAACCTTTTCTGACTCAGTTAGGTTGTCTTTTAGCTGCTCTACTTGTTCATACAAGTTATTGTTAGCTGCACGTAATTCTTCGTTCAATGCCAGCAGGTTTTGAAATTCCGAGTCAATAAGTGCTTGTTTGCCGCTTTCAGGCTCTGCAACCCAGTCCTGCTGGGCGGTATCTTGTGAAAATTGTGTATCTTCAGCTGGCATGAGGAGTGGCAGTTTTCTAACTGTCATATTGTCATTAGGCACAACTGAGTAAAAGGGACAACTCGCCTGCTCTGATTGTGGCGAATTAGCAGAATTTAGGGATTCCATCACAGCCCCCTTGTTTGAGGTGTCAGCTTCATTCATCACTCTTGACTCACCCGCTTAAAAATATTCAGCAGTGCTGGCATTAGCATTGCTTATCAACTGTGTCTAATCAGGGTTTGCTCTAGAAGCTAAGTTTAACTCTCTCCAAGCACCAGCAATTAATCATCAATTGGTGTTCCCCATTTTGTATCTAGACTGATGCCGTTATAACACTATGATGCTCTGCCCCGTCAAGAAGAGGTGGAAGGGGAACTCGGGCCGCCTTCGAGGATAGGTGGGAGGGAGAAGAAACCCGATACGTTAAAAACGAAACTTTATTAGCTAATGAAATTTTTCTACATGAAAAACTGCCTCACCTTATAGTTTATTTTTTACAACCGCATCCGTCTTAAGACACAAATCAAAAATGTCTCCTTCAACACAATTTGTACTGACTTATTTCTTACTTAAGATAGATGTCCGTACAAGTATCTACTATTCGATGATAATTCTGTCATCTGAGCGATCGCTATTTAATGTCGGCAAACAACTAAGAGCTTCTGCCATAACTGCAATGTTAGGAAATAATAACAAATACGAATATATACTTATAAATTTTTCTTAAAAGGGTAATAAATAATATAAGTAAAATAATGAATTTTTTTTAAAGACTAATTTCAACTTGGTACGGGCTTTTTTCTCGGTAAATACAGCCCTAGCAAGCAATTCCAGCCTTAGTTAGTGAGGGGCTTTTTGTATTAACTTGCCTTCAATATGTCAAGTTTGTTTAATGAGTACAAGAAAATTGTCTAAAGTATACTTGACTACTTATCAATATTATTTACATTGTATATTTATTAGCAAAAACTTTATCCTAATCAAGTATTAATACGGATATCAATTTTAATTGACTTATTAAAGAATAATTGTATTAACCGAGTTTTCCACTAGCAATAAAGTAGTTATAAAGACCATAATTACTGCCTATTTATATAAATGTGGCGCGAAATAAAGCGTTGTGGCAGTTAGGTTTTTCCAAAAAATCCAAATTTAAAATAGGGGTGCTAAAGATGACTGACGTACTTGCAATGGGCGCAAATATACAGCAAAAAACTGCACAATTACCGCTGGTTGCAGAAAATTTTGACAGTTTTTGGGATAAAGAAATCAGACCGTTATTCACAGATGAATCTCTATCTTTTAAGGTGAAAACTCTTAACGGAAAATATGTCAAGTACGTCAACTTGGATAATGGAGCTACAACCACTCCCTTTGCAACCCTTAAGCAGCATGTGGACGAAATGCTTGACACTTATGGCAGTGTGCATCGAGGTTCTGGGCAAAAGTCCATCATAACTACACGAGAATATGACGCTAGTCGGAACGTGATTCGGGACTTTGTAGGGTCATCTTCAGACAACTATGTAATCTTTGCGAAGAATACAACAGAAGCAATTAACGGAGCCGCCACACTGTGGGCAAAAAAACCTGGGAAAATCTTAGTTTCTGATATCGAACATTCATCCAACCTACTACCTTGGGTCACTAGAGATGAAGTTGTGCAGTACAGAACCCAGCCGGATGGAAGTGTAAGTGTTACAGAAATTGAAGATATCTTCAAGGCACACCAAAATCTCCCCGAAGCCGAGCAAATTAAGTTAGTAACTATTACAGGTGCTTCGACAATTACAGGTTACAGACCCCCGATTTACGAAATTGCAGCTTTAGCACATCGGTATGGTGCAAAGATATTTGCCGATGTGTGTCAGTTAATTCAGCATGAACAAGTAAACATGGGTGCAGATGATGACCCATGTCATTTAGATTTTGTAGCTTTTTCTGGACACAAGATGTACGCGCCTTATGGAACTGGGGTTTTGCTGGGGCCAAAGGAATTTTTTGATAGTTCCTACCCTTATCAAATCGGGGGTGGCAACCTGCCTTATATCACCAGAAATCTAGAAATCAAGCGTTTTTATACAGAACGGGCCCATGACCCCGGAACACCAAACGCAATGGGTGCGATCGCCATTGCCAAGGCAATTGAAATTATTGAAGGATTAGGGCGCGATCGCATTGCTCAGTATGAACACTCTCTAGTTGAATTCACATATACACGGCTGGGGCTGATTCCTGGGGTCAAAGTACATATTCCCGGAGATAACTTAGCCCATGTTATTCCCTTTGATATTGATGGGTTTGATGGACGCTTAGTGGCAGAAATTCTGGCACAAGAATACGGCATTGGGGTTCGGGCTGGGGCTTTCTGCACTTATGAATACATTCGCAAGCTCAAGAATATTTCAGACGAGCAAGACTGTGAGATTGCCAAGGAAGTAGACAGAGGAATTACGCGCAACATTCCTAGTATTATCCGAGCCAGCTTTGCTGTATATAATACATTGGAAGACTGCGATCGCTTTATAGATGCGATCGCTCAAATAGCTAAAAACGGATTGACTCATTATTTGCCCAACTACACACAAGATCAGACAACTGGTGTTTGGACAGCGATAGACAGCTAGTAGTCTGCCAACCCAAAAATGCTAAGTGAGGACTGGGGAAAGGGGAAAGGGAAAAGGGTAAGGGATTTAAACCCTTTACCCATTCCCCCTTCCCCTTTAAAGAGCCAAGTTCACTTGGCGAACTACTAGTATTTTTAGGGCATGGGGCATGGGGCATTGGAAAGAGACAAGTAAGAAGCTTGTTCAATAATTCTTCCTCATCTCTTCCTGCTCCTTAGTTTTCTGTGTCTTAATTACGAATTACGTTAGCGCAGCGTTAGCGACGCAGGAGCGTCATTACGAATTACGAATTAAAAGGGGGTAATAGCTTGAGCGATGAAAACCTCTTTGACCAAGAGGATTATCTACAGGCACGGGTTGATCAGTGCATCTGGCAAAAAAGTACAGATGCAGGTATTTCGCGCCAGCACTTTCTGAAAATACTAGCCACTATGGTTGGCGCAACAGCCATTGGAGGATTAGCTAAACCCGCACCGGCTCATAGTCAGGCAGCTATTAAAACTAAAGGCAGCAAAATACTTAAGCCATTGCCACCAGGGTATATCTCTCATAGCAAAGGCACATTAGAGATGAATTGGGAAGCGATGTATGGGCGTGGTTATTTAGTACCAAATGATTGGTTCTATGTTCACAACCGCCATACACCCCCCCCTTTTGACCCGATTACATGGCGTTTGCAGATTCACGGAACTGGCGTTTCTGCCCCCTGCGAGTTCACTTACGATGAAATCGTTGCGATGCCGTCCATCTCAGTCACTTGTGCCATTGAGTGTGCTGCTAATGGTCGGCGCTTCTTTGAAGAGGCTTACAACACACCACTCTCTGGAGCAAAATGGAGACTTGGAGCTATTGGCGTAGCTGAGTGGACTGGTGTACCGCTTGGTATGTTATTAGAGCGAGCTGGATTGAAAACCACAGCGAAAGATGTACTAGTTGAGGGTGCAGATGTGGATTCGCTGGACTCAAAGGGGACGAATAAATCCAAGTTCAGCAATGTAGTTCCAATTAGTAAGGCATTAGCAGATAATTCCCTCGTTGTCTATGCAATGAATGGAGAAGCATTACCTCCAGATCACGGTCAGCCTTGCCGTGTCTTATTCCCTGGTTGGGGAGGAAACGCCAACGTTAAATGGATTGAGCGGATTGAAGTTTCGGAAACACCGATATATACCCAGTGGGTGACAGAGCAAATGGTGCTGGTTGGTGCAGATTATCCAGCGATCGCACCATATAAAGGTAAGCTGATTACCTACCAAAATGTTAAAAGCGCTTTCGAGTTGGCTTGGCCCGCTACGCTTTCGGCTCGAACTCACTTGCTGCGTGGACGTTCTTGGTCTGGGAAAGGAAAGATTGTCCGTGTGGAAGTTAGCCTAGATGGCGGTAAAACTTGGCAATTTGCACGACTGAGAGAACCAAACTTTCCATTTGCATGGGTACGCTGGGACATTGAATGGAACCCAATTCCTGGGGAATATTTTCTCCAAGCTCGTGCTACTGACAACTTAGGTAATACACAACCGACTACAGTTCCGTGGAATGATTCTGGATTGCTATACGGAGGCATTGTTAGCCATCCGGTGACAGTACAGGGAGTTAGTCAACAAACAGGGAGTAGGGAACAGGGAGTAGGGAGTAGGGAAGACGGCATTGGTCGGGGCTTGAAACCCCGACCAATGCTATCGTCTTGAAAGACGGGGCTTGTAACGAAGCTGGTTGTTGGGGCTAGTTTTTCCCCTACTCCCTACTCCCTACTCCCGCCCCAACGGGGCTTGGTCATTAGTCATTAGTCATTAGTCATTTGTTGATGCTCAATGCCTACTCAGCACTATCAGTTCTCTAGAAAAAGACCTATTTATGATTGATTATAGTTGGTTGATTTTAGTGACGGGGGGTCTCATATCTGGAGTCATAGCTGGACTTTTAGGAATAGGTGGCGGTATTGTCACAATTCCTCTTTTAGTCACACTAGGTTATACTCCCGTTCAGGCGATCGCTACTAGTAGCCTTGCTATTGTGATTACTTCAATTTCTGGAAGTTTGCAAAATTGGTGGATGGGCTACTTTGACTTTAAACGAGTAATTTACTTAGGAATTCCAGCTTTTCTAACTACTGGAATAGGTGTATATTTCGCCAATAAAATTCCATCTTATATAATACTTTTTACATTTGGTATCATACTACTTGCTAATATTTATCTGATTGAGCTTCGCAAGCAATTGGCCTTCAAGGAAACAGAGGATACAGCCCCAGCATTTAACCCATTGGTTTCTAAAATCGGCACTGGGGGAGCAGCAGGAATTTTAGCAGGTTTATTCGGTTTAGGTGGCGGTACAATTATGGTGCCACTGCAAATGTTGCTATTAGGAGAAGACATTAAAGTAGCAATTCAAACTAGTTTGGGTGTAATTGTCATAACTGCTTTAGCTGCCTGCACAGGACACACACTAGAGGGAAATATTCTATTTGTTCAAGGTATAGTTTTGGGATGTGGAGGTCTTTTAGGCGTTCAGATGAGTACTCGCACATTACCAAAACTACCAGATTCCACAGTAAGCTTAGTACTTCGCATCTTCTTAGGAATACTATCAATTTATATTTTTTGGGAAGCTTGGACAAATTATCAATTCATGGTTTTAAAATCTCCAGTAAATGAAAATTTGTTAGCTTTTTACCAAGAAAGAGTCATGAGAATTCTTAGTTCGTAGTTAAAAACTCTTTATCGAACAGAATTCAGGAGTCAGGAGTAGGAGAGATTTCTCCCTTCTTCATAAATGCCCGAACCTTCTAAATACTGTCAGAAGTAAGGGTTAAACCCGGATTTCTCACTCATAGTGTGGGAGGTTTGTTGCTTTTTCTATCTCCCCACACTCCCCACACTTATTGGATTTCTCACAAGTGAGAAATCCAGGTTTAAGACCCTCCTCTCCTGCCTCCTTCGTCAAGGTAGCCACCGGGGATGAAACCCAGCTAAGGGAAGTTGTTCTGGTCTAATTTCAACTGTCGCAGCATCGGCGATGGGTAACAAAGGCATTAACCACAGGCTACTGGTATCGATCGCATCTCCATCATCAGTTTTCAAAGTGTTGGGGGGCAATGATGCTGGGGGATTTGTCTGCGGTACTACTTGGTCAAATAACAAGCCCAAACCGTCGGCAGATAAACTCATTTGCACATTCCGTTGAGCGGGAGGCAGTACTAGCAGTGGTTTTTGTTGTCCGCTTTTCAGATCAATTGCCACCACATAAGGCTGTTCTATATATTGTTCCTTGGATACTAGCTGTGTTAGCAAGCAGTAGAGAGTGGGTGAGGCAATGTCAAATTGGCAGCTGAGAATTGAGCCTGTAGTTTTTAATAGTTGTTTCTGCACACCTTGGTTTGTCACTAAAAACAAATCTCGTGTGTAATCTGTATTAAACTTTACCATCGCGGCTTGAGAGCCATCTTTGGAGAAAGCCTGTACCAAACCAAACTGCGGCAGAAAATCTAGGGGTTTACTAGCATCACCTTGCAGTGGTAGAATTGCTGCCCCTTGTCCTTGAGCAACTGCTACGGCTTGACTATCGGGTGTGATCATAAAGTCTCCCCCAGGTTGGCTTTGCAGACGTTTAGGGGTGGGTTTTTCTGCTGAACCGTCGCTGGTTGCTGGCATAAACCATAGTCCAAAGTCGCCGGGATTAGTTTTGTTTCCCCGCTGGATGACAATAGTTTCCCCATCAGGTGATAAGTCAAATTTGAGATTTTGATAATCTTTACTATCTAAAATCAGGTCAACTCTACCTGCTGGTTCTACTTCTTCTCCAGATTTACCAGAAACGCCTGTTGTCACTGTGTACAGCTGGGCTGAAAGTAAGTCTTGGTTGTTGCTGGTGCGAGCAGAAAATAAAATTTTCTCGCCGTCAGGAAACGATTCAAAGTCCATTACTACCAAATCTTTGGGGGTAAGTACCCTTTTTTGCTCTTCGGTTAAGTTGTAAAGAACTAATCTTCCCTGTTCTTCTTGATTGGTTCCGATGTAAAGGATGACGCGATCGCGTGTGCGGAAGCTACCTGTAAAGGCCTGTATCACCCGATTTTTGCCTTCTTGCTGGGCAAACTTATCTTTGGCTCCCTGTAACTGCACTTTATAATTCGTGCCATAAGGTGCTGGTGTCACCAGCGTATAAACCATCCGCCGCCCTGCCCAACTGAATTTACCTGCTAGAGGTGGCTCAATTTTTAAGTTCTCCTCTACGCTTTTTACTTCCATTGGGCGGCTAAAGGTGAGAGTGAAGGAGTTATCTTCTGCCCCAATTTGTTGATTTTGCCAGGTAAATTCCCGGACACGAGCAGTTACCACATCACCTTGCAATATGAGTAACCCAATCAACACACTCAGCAGTAGCATTAGTGCGATCGCTATCCGATCCAGTGGTTGAATAAATGCTTTAGATTTAGTCATTGATTATTGGGCATTGGGCATGGGGCATTGGGCATTGGGCATTGGTCGTTAGTCATCCACAAATGACAAAGGACTAATGACAAATGACTAATAACTATAAGGATTCTCCGGTTGAGGAATCTTTTTGAGAGAGGTAGCGGCAATGGTAAGTTTGCGTTTATCTCCCAAACTTTCTGTCACCATTTGTCCTTCGACTTCCAGCCAGGTATCAGCGGGGTAACGCTCTTGATTATTTTGTAGTTTAACGGGCAATCCCACAGGGTAAGCATCTGCTGCACAGCAAGTTAGGACAAATCGTGCTAAAAACAAATATTCTTTTCCTATATCGGGTGGGTGGATCACAAATCCCTGCACCTTGACTTTTTGCCCTGTATATGCATCTGGTTCTGGATAGACGTTGAGGGTGCGTACCCAGTCTACGAGCGATCGCTCCTCTGGACGAACAGTCACCCGAAAGGCTTGAGGTTTAACACGTGTGCTTCCCAATAAATCAGTAGTCACACCCCCTTGGAGTGCTTTATCACTAGCAAAAACTTGCGGTGTAATAATAAAACCCAGAATCACTGTAATCAACAAAAAAGCACTGCCCCAACCAGGGGGAAATAAACTAATATGCTGCATGTTTGGCGTCACATCACGGCGACGCCGTTTCCAAAGTTCCTGCATCTTGAATAAACCAATAATGATGAAGCCGATACCAGCCACAATCACTAACCCAAAGAAATTTGGGTGAATCAATAGGTTAAGCTTGTTAGTTTGCCAATATCTCAACATCAAAACACCCCAAGCTGTAATTGCTAGGGCATCCAGCCAAGGGAGTAACAGATTTAGGATTTTAGATTTGGGATTTTTGTTAGTCATTGGTTATTAGTCATTGGTCATTAGTCATTAGTCATTAACAAAGGACAAATGACTAATAATTTATTAAAAGACGTGCAAGTTCAGGAAAAGAGTGAACAAAAATGTCAACTGTGCTGCTATGGCAAATAAGTAAAAGATAGTTTTGGGTTTAAAAATAGATAACATCAAACCAACGCTTTTGATGTCAATCATTGGCCCAAAGACGAGAAATGCCAACAATGAACCACTGCTAAAGGTTGAGGCGAAAGATAGAGCAAAGAAAGAATCGACTGTAGAACAAATTGACACTACTACTGCTAATATCAGCATCACCAGAATTGAGGTAATAGGCCCAGCACCCAAACTGAGGATTAAGTCACGGGGGGCTAGGACTTGAATAGCCGCAGCGATCGCACTTCCTAAAATCATCACTCCGCCCAATTCTCGCAATTCTTGGATGCTATTATCCACCACTAGGCGCAGTTTATCTCCAAGCGGTTTACTGGCTGTAGAGATTAAGGTAGGCGGTACTAAATTAGGATCTATCCGCAGAGGTATACCTGCTTTTCCTCCTAAGATATAAGTCCCGGATTGCAAGAGATTCGGTACAGGTGCTTCCTGTTGTACTTGATAACGCTTACCACGGCGTTTGGTTTCAGGTTGTGCGGGTGGATTATACTTCAAATAACGAGCGATCGCAGGTTGGACTATGGGATTTAAGTCCTTTTGAAAACTGAAAACAAAACCGATAATTGTGGCAATGGATAAAGAAAATACGACTCGTAAGACCACTATTTCGGGCTGATCTCGAAATGCTGTCCAAGTTGCCCAAATTACAATTGGGTTAATTGTTGGTGCTGCGAGCAAAAAACCAATTGCGACTGGTGTGGGTACTCCCTGCATTAAGAACCGCCGCGCTACTGGTACATTCCCGCACTCACACACCGGAAATAAAAAGCCGATCATGCTGCCAACTAAAGCACCCAGCAGCGGATTTGTGGGCATTTTTTCTACTAATTTGCGCTCATCAACAAAAAATAGCAGCAAACTGGAGAATAAAACCCCAAGAAGCAAAAAAGGCATCGCCTCGACTAGCAGACTTAAAAATAGCGTAAAACCATTGTTCAATTGATTCATGGGCGTCGCAGTCAAAAGCGGTTTTTAGTTTTAGGGTTCTGCCTAGTCATTCTATCGAAATGGGGATCAAAAGCAGTTCGGGAAAATTAAACATCATTTAAGTAGCAAGTTATCCTACGTTTCAAATAGCGCTTAAACGCTACAAACCTTTGCTTTAGGCAAGATAGTAATTTTTACCTGAGTGCATTTACTGACGATGACCATTTCTAAGATTGTCTAAGTTCAGAAATTGTTCCGATCTAGAGGGCAAGTAGCTGCATAGATTATTTTAAGTTACCTATGTTTATACTTACAGTAATTTGCTGGATAAGATATTAGCTTGGCTGTATTTTCATCAAGTATTTACAGTTATTGAACATTTGCGGTAGGCGTAGCCCGTCGTAGGCATCGCTGTTGGTTGTTACGTTCATTGATTTTGGCTAGTTATGGCAAAATCTGATCTGAGCTTTGGTTGATTTTTTACTATAAAAACTCTAAAAATGCAAGACCACAGTTTAGCAAACACAAAATATAGCAGGAGGCAGGAGGCTGGAGGCTGGAGGCAGAAGGCAGAAGGCTGGAGGCAGGAGGTAAAAGTATTACTATTCCTAGCCTTGGGGTTTTCAAAATGTCCTAACCTATGTGGCTACGGCTATATAACAATATGGTTCAGTTAAGGGCTAAGTGTACAAAATTGTGGGTTTTCTAGACGCGATAAATCGCCGTCTCTACAAGTATTTTGGTCTTATCTGAACCGTATTGGGCTATATAAGACAATTTAGATCCCCGACTTCTTTAAGAAATCGGGGATCTACTTCACTAATTCACGATTATTTTGTAGCATCGTGATTATTTACGTTTTGGTGGAATTCCCCAAATCTTGATTTGTTGGTCAAATCCACCACTGGCAAGAATTTTACCATTTGGACTAAAAGCGATCGCACTTACCCAGTCTGTATGTCCACTTAGTGTATTTACCAACTCGCCTGTAGTTAAATTCCACAATTTAATCCCATCCCTGCCAGCACTAGCAAGGGTTTGTCCATCGGGATTAATGGCGATCGCATTTACCCAGTTATTATGTCCTGTAAGGGTACGGACTATTTCTCCAGTATTAATATTCCACAGTTTGACTGTGCGATCGCGGCTTGCACTAACTAATGTTTGTCCATCTGGTGTAAACATAACAGCGCTAACACCATTAGAATGAGCTGGCAATTCACTAACTAATTGACCAGTACTCAAATTCCACAGCTTGATTACACCCTTATTATCACCACTAGCCAAGGTCTGCCCATCTGGACTAATAGCTAGGGTATAAATCAAATTATCAAAGCGTACTAGAGTTCCTAGAGGGCGTTGCTGGAGCAAATCCCATATACGAATCCCATCTAAAGCTCCACTAATGAGAACTTTACTATCAGGAGACACCGCTAAAGATAAGACGTTACTGGTATGTCCGACAAAAGAGCGGCTAAATTTAAAATTTTTCAGGCTCCAGAGGTTAATCGTGTTGTCATTACTACAGCTAACGAGGGTTTGACCATCTGGCGAAATCACTAAAGATTCTACAGATGTTTTGTGTGCTTTGTTAATATCCGCCAACTTTTTGCCGTTTGCTGAATTCCAGAGGCGAATTATACCCTCGTTTTCTGCACCTCCACTCACAAGTATTCTGCTATCTGGACTAAAAGCGAGGGATTTAACGGTTCCTTTATGTCCTTTGAGTGTGTAAAGTAATTGGGCATTACCAAAGCTGCTGGTAGGTTGGGAATTTGGCGTTACTTCAACGGCAGCATGAGCTTGATGAATGTAAAACCCTCCCCAGGTAGTCACTGGAAGGGCAACAGCTGCCATAAATGCCAGGATAATATACGGACGCAGAAAATTACCCCCACCTCTTCCCTCACTACTCACTCTTTTTCCTCACTTTTATAGATACGTTTACCCCAATACATTTTGCAGAGTTATTTCATCAATAACTCTGCATATCCTAAAGAGGTGGTTTTTTCTTAGAAATGCTTAACATTGGTAAAGGCGGACTAGAAGAACGAGAGGGCAAATAATGTTGCACTACGCGTTCCTCTGGTAAGGGACGACGCTGCTGGACACGCCACAACTTAAAGCCGAGCGCTATCCCTGCTGTTCCCAAACCAAAAGCGAACAATGACCAGCTATCATTCAAACCGCCAATCAGGGCATCCATAACGCCCATCGTCATCAATACACTGACTATTGGCTCTTTTCGGTAAGTTGACTTCAAAAAACGAGGTAATACAGCATTCATCACAGCTTGGTTGGTTCCAGTTCACCTTTTGTGTATATTTACCCAGAATACCTCACCCGTCATTTGCCTTTCTCATCGAAGGCAGGGATTAATTATGATTTTCTTTAGTAGGGGAGGAAGTTTACTCATTAATTGCCTTGCATATATTAGTTGCAAGTCTATGATATTTCAATCACTAATAGGTATTTCCATTCCTCTCTTGCTTACATTCTAGGTCAATTATTTATAAATAAGTCTAATTAAAGTATCGAGGGTGAAGTACTTGGCTATCAATTGTTAAAGTCAAAACCAACTGGTTGTTCCAGCTGGTTGAAACTCTTTTAATTACTAGCTTACAACTTCAATATCGTGCTTGTTGATGGCACTACTTCAGACCCAGCCATGATAGCACCCCTTGATTGGTGACATATTCAATCACTAACATCAAAGCGAAGCCAATCATTGCAGCTCGACCATTCAAGCGTTCGGCATATTCGTTAAAGCCAAACTTAGGCTCCTCTAGTTTAGGTGTAATCGTTGGTTGTGTTTGTGTCATTTTTAAGAAACCTTTTTCGGCAAACGGGACATGATATCAGACTTCGCAGCAGAAGTCGGGGAAAGTGGTGATAAGCGGTAAAGGTTAAAGGAATAGATTCGTTTTTCCCCTTAACTTTTACCTTACACTTGGTAGCTTAAAAGCTGATTGCAGTGCTTGAATACCAAGATGACTTGAGAAATTCAGCAATAGCTTCCTAGTCGGGAGCTATACAATCGGTCTTTTAATAAATTGTTACTATTCTTTATATATTGTATAAATACTGGGGCAATAGTCAAGGGCAAGAGTTTGGGCTACTCAGATTGAATTGAGAAACTTAGAACAGAGATTAGCTATCTCTAATACAGCTATCTCTAATACTGAAGTAGCAAGACAGAAGTAGCAAGCTTGAGATTGGCAGGCTACAGTTAAACAAAAAAAATATCAGAGGCGATATATGGAAATCGGCGTTCCCAAGGAAAATAAGGATCAAGAATTTCGTGTAGGTTTAAGTCCTTCTAGCGTGCGGGTGCTGCGAGAAAATGGTCATAGCATCTTCGTCGAGACGCAAGCAGGTAATGGTGCTGGATTCTCTGATGACGACTACAAAAGTGCTGGAGCCGAGATTGTCCCCACGTCAGAAACAGCTTGGAATAGAGAATTGGTTGTTAAAGTTAAAGAGCCGCTGACATCTGAGTATAAATTTTTGCAGAAAGGGCAGATATTATTTACTTATTTACATTTAGCAGCCGATCGCAAATTGACAGAGCATTTAATTGATTGTGGCACTTGTGCGATCGCTTACGAAACTGTAGAACAACCTGGTGCTAACAAACTACCCTTGCTCACGCCCATGAGCATAATTGCCGGTCGGCTAGCAGTACAATTTGGGGCCAGATTCCTAGAACGTCAGCAAGGTGGTAGAGGCGTACTTTTGGGTGGTGTACCTGGTGTGAAACCGGGCAAAGTAGTAATTTTAGGTGGCGGCGTTGTCGGCACAGAAGCAGCTAAAATTGCCGTGGGTATGGGTGCTAGCGTCCAGATTTTAGATGTGAGCGTCGAGCGCTTATCTTATTTAGAAACCTTATTTGGCTCTAGAGTCGAATTGCTTTACAGCAACTCAGCCCATATTGAAGCCGCAGTCATTGAAGCAGATTTGCTCATCGGTGCAGTTTTAGTGTTAGGACGCAGAGCGCCAATATTAGTATCTCGCCAATTGGTCAAACAAATGCGTCCTGGTTCTGTAATAGTTGATGTAGCCGTTGACCAAGGTGGTTGCATAGAAACCTTACATCCCACATCCCACACTAATCCGGTATACATTGAAGAGGGCGTGGTGCATTATGGCGTTCCCAATATGCCAGGAGCAGTACCTTGGACAGCAACTCAGGCACTTAATAATAGTACATTACCTTATGTTGTCCAGTTGGCAAATTTGGGAATTATGGCACTGGAAGTTAACCCAGCATTAGCTAAGGGTGTGAACGTGCGGAATCATCATTTAGTGCATCCGGCTGTGCAAGAGGTATTCCCTGATTTGGTAAATTAAGGTTTGCAAGTGCTAGGCGATCGCTTATTTTTATAGTGGTAGCGATCGCTGGTTAGACTAATTTTCTTGCTTAATGCGCGGATGGGTAGGTGTACAAAATGAGATGGGGCAAAAAAACCTGTATGCTCCATCTATACAAGGCTTTGAGGGCAATGGTACTTTTAAACCATCCGCGCACCTTATGGGGACTGGTTTTCAGCGATTTGTATCTTGTGTTATGACTATTCCCTGTGCTATGATTCACTCATTCGCGCAACTGCACCTTGAAAACCAAATACAGCAAGGCTTTTGGACGCCAGCGATTGCAATTAATCAAAATCCCTATTAGGGATTGAAACTTTTAATGTGCATATTAGCGCCTCCTTTGGTTCTCATTGCAATTAATCAAAATCCCTATTAGGGATTGAAACTATTTTGGCTTTGACTATCCCTATATTGCCGGGAATATTGCAATTAATCAAAATCCCTATTAACCCAAGT
>NZ_KV757623.1 GCF_001712795.1 Nostoc sp. KVJ20 | reverse complement strand
GAGTCTTTGGTAGCTTTAGGATTTGCTAAAGCCGGATGCTTGGTTAACTTGCTTGTCCGGTTTGTCGGGGGGAAAGGGATAGAAATATCCCTGCCCTACCCATTAAACTTTAATTTCATCACCGATTGCCACCAATGCCTTTACGATCACATCGCCCCGAAAGGGGATGGAAACGGATTTTTTCATAAATATAAGCAGTTAAAAACAAACCTCCCTTTACGAGCGTGATGCGTAAAACCCCCGTATTTTTAATCGGGGGATATAAGCGAACGGCTGAATTTATTCAGCATTGGCGAAAAGCCCAAAATTGCGTTAATATGAACAGATGAGCGGTAATTCGCACACAAAAAGCCAAGTAGGTCTAGCGGACAGTTCCTGATCCGGAACCCTGGGGGCTAACCCAAAATCTTGTATAACTAATAACTGGGAACCAAGAAACGAGTTTTTTAAACTGCGCTTCATTAAACGCTGCGGGATACTCAGTGTAGGCTTGTGGAGGGTAAAGTCACTAGGCTCCCCGTGAAGCAAGAATCCCCGAATTATAAATTCGGGGAGTGTCAAGATCACGAAGACGCGATTTATCGCGTCTATTGCTCAACCGAACAATACTAGGATGTGGTTTTTCAAATCATCCATATTTGGTCTTTCTTCTCAATTCAAAAATCCTAATGTCTTTCCCCTCGCGGGGACGGAAAAAATTGATATGATCAGTCAGATCGATCGCACTGGGAAATACTTGCTAAAGTTTTTTCCCCTTTCCCCGAACCGTATTCCTTCTACTCTCCGCACTCATCATTTTCTACGAGATTTGCTTGGGTGGAACGTAATTCTTCTAACGCCAATTCTAAACAGTGATTTTTCTCATCTAACTCCCGCGTCCGTTCGCGCACCTTCTTTTCTAGCACCTGACTGTATACTTCTAGCTGTTCGTTAGCATCCTTTTGGGCTTTGATGAGTTGCTGAACTTCCTGGATAAGACGATTGAGAGAAGTCGCTAAGATGCCAACTTCATCATTAGTTGTGACTGGTGCTTGTAAATCGAAATTAGATTCTTCTGTAACCTGTTGGGCAATATGGGTGACAGCTTGAATGGGACGGGCAATGGCGCGACTGGTGTAAATTGCTAATAATGTGGCGATCGCAATTGATAGTGACAGGCTACCAACTATAATGTATAAACGTAACTTTTCCGCCGTTTGTAGTTCCTGTTTTGCTTGCTGATACTCCTCGGCTGTAACTTTCACAAGCTTGCTGATGTCATTGAGAAAGTCATCCATCAAAAAAACCGACGAGCCATGCATAAAATTAAACAATTGACTTTGTGCTGTCTTAATCTGGCTCGGTGATAAATTATTGGGATTATTCTCTTTAAAAAAAGCTTCTGTGCGCTGTAAATAAGCACTAAAACCTTGATAATTCTGCAACAACGGGTAAACTGTTTTCTGCCCACTTCCAGAACCATACATGGTGGGCTTGTTAATGGTGTAATTTGCTGTTAATTCAAACCAAACTTGTCGGGCTTCGGCAACATGCTCAAGTAATTGAGTGTAATTTTTTCCCCATAGCTTAGGTCTATCCATGTAGAGAATCAGCTGGTGTTGAGTTGTGCGGACATAAAACACACTCGTTTTTAGTTGAGACGCTTGATATAACTCTTCAAATGCAGCTTCTTCCCGTTTGTGCGCCTTCTGCTTATAATGATCTGCAATTATAAAACCCATAGTAGTTCCCAGCACGGCGATGCTCACAAGCAGCGCATATCCAATACCGATCTTTTGACCAACCTTCAAATAACTAAACCAATGTCTAGAAATACTTGTATGTCCAGTGAGATTATTTGATAGTTGCAAGCGGTTATTTGATTGCTTAGAAGTCAGTTTATCGAACTTACTGTGCTGTTTCATACTCAACCACGACTTAGATGGATTTTAATTCGTTCCAGCAAGTCACTGAAGCGAAATGGCTTGGTAATATAGTCATTTGCTCCATTTTTGAATGCGATCGCTCTTTTGCGATCATCTTTACGAGCTGTGATGATGATAATGGTTAGTGTCTCTCCCTGTCTACGAATTTCTTTTATTACCGTGCAGGCGCTTTCACACAAACAAAAACCAGCACAAATAATTTTTCGGAAAATTCCCGAAAAATAACCAAAGTCAACAGCATAGTACCGCAAGGCGTAATTCGTAATGACGCTCGATGACTCGCTAACGTAATTCGTAATTAATTGTTTGCAAGGGTTTCAGACATTTAAAATGGTGAGACTAGCGCGGTCTTCCCCCATGAGCGACTGCGAACCCGTTAGCGCAGCGTTAGCGAGTCTTCGAGCGTCAGGGGTGGCTTATTTACGCCGTGCTGTACTAGTCTGAATCCCCATTCCCCATTCCCCAGTCCCCAATCCCCAATCCCCAACCCCCAGTTCAATCTCTATCGTCAAGTGCATAGCCAGTGAAGGTATTGTAATAAAAGCGATTCCTGGATAAAACAAAAAGTTTATATGACCTCAGTTTCTCCTCACAAAAAAGCCAGAGCCTTAAAACCTACCAGTCGCCGCCCTGCAAAAGAACTCTGTAGCGAGTGCGGACTATGTGATACATACTATATTCATTATGTCAAGGAAGCCTGCGCTTTTATTAATCAGCAAATAGGCGAACTTGAAGCAGAAACCCATACGCGATCGCGCCATCTCGACAACCCTGATGAACTCTACTTTGGTGTTCACCAAGACATGATGGCAGCGCGGAAACAACAGCCCATCGAAGGCGCACAATGGACGGGTATTGTTAGCAGCATCGCCATTGAAATGCTGAATCGCGGCTTAGTTGAAGGTGTGGTGTGTGTGCAAAACACTAAAGAAGACCGTTTTCAACCCATGCCCGTCATAGCTCGTACCCCAGAAGAAATACTAGCAGCACGGGTAAATAAACCAACACTTTCCCCAAACCTTTCGGTGTTGGAACAGATAGAAAAATCTGGAATGAAGCGGCTGTTGGTAATTGGTGTTGGTTGTCAAATTCAAGCATTACGAGCCGTAGAAAAACAACTTGGCTTAGAAAAGTTGTATGTTTTGGGTACGCCCTGCGTAGACAATGTTAATCGCGCCGGACTGCAAAAATTCTTAGAAACCACCAGCCGATCGCCTGATACAGTTGTGCATTATGAATTCATGCAAGACTTTCGGGTTCACTTCAAACATGAAGATGGCTCATCTGAAACAGTGCCTTTCTTTGGCTTGAAGACCAACAAACTCAAAGATGTCTTTGCCCCATCCTGTATGAGTTGTTTTGATTACGTCAACTCCCTTGCAGATTTAGTCGTTGGCTATATGGGCGCACCCTTCGGCTGGCAATGGATTGTAGTCAGAAATGACACTGGCAAGGAAATGCTGGATTTGGTGAAAGACCAGTTAGACACTCAACCAGTGACATCTAAAGGCAACCGGAAAGAAGCTGTACAGCAAAGTATTCCTGCTTACGATAAAGGCGTTACCCTCCCGATGTGGGCAGCAAAACTGATGGGTGTAGTGATCGAAAAAATTGGCCCCAAGGGTTTAGAATATGCGCGGTTTTCCATTGATTCTCACTTTACCCGGAATTATTTGTATGTGAAGCGAAATCATCCAGAAAAATTAGAAGCGCACGTTCCAGATTTTGCCAAGCGTATTGTGGAGCAATATAAGTTACCAGAATAAATTGGGGCATTGGGATTAGGGGAGAGGTGACAGGTGATAGGTAATAGGGAATAATCTGTACCCTGTAACCTGTACCCTATTCCCTTCTTTACTCCCCAATCAGTTATAACTACTAGCTTGACGAGTAAACATCAAGTGATACTGTCCGCCTAGTTCCATGAGTTCGTCATGAGTACCTACCTCGATAATTTGACCGTGTTCTAGTACTACTACTCGGTCTGCTAATTTTGCTAAGGCAAGGCGATGGCTGACTACAACAGCTATTCTTCCCTTCGCTAAAGTACGCAAAAGATTGTAAATCTCATGTTCTGTTTTCGGATCAAGGTTCGCTGTTGGCTCATCAAGTATGAGGAGTTCGGCTGGAGACAGTCGCAACAAAGCACGAGCGATCGCTAATCTTTGCCATTGTCCCCCAGATAAATCAATACCGCCTTCTAGCTGTTTGCCTAAAAGGGTTTCTAAACCTTGATCGAGGTTTTGAATAACTCTAGCTAAACCAGCCTCAGCGATCGCTTCCGTAATAGCGGCATCATCCTGCATTTTCGGTAAATCGCCAAAGGCAACATTCTCCCGCACAGTAGTCGGAAAACGAGCGTAATCTTGCATGACTACATCAATCCGCGATCGCAATTCTTCTAATGGAAGCGATCGTAAATCCTGCCCATTCCAAATAATCGCACCTTGGCTAGGATCATAAAGGCGACATAATAGCTTTGCTAATGTCGTCTTGCCAGCACCATTCTCACCCACTAATACAATCATCTCGTTGGGGTGAATCGTCAGATTGATGTTTTTCAGGATTGAGCGATCGCTGTTGGGATAGGTAAAGGAAAGATTTTTGAGAGAAATGCCTGTCTGCGATGGTTCATAATCAGTTGTATTCAGACGCGATAAAGCTTGCTGATGATGATTCCCATTTCTTTCAAAGTTCTTATTATTAGCAGCTAATTCCCCGACTTCTCCCCATGCCTTTGTGACTGACTTTGATTGCAACTCTGGATTAGAACAGGACAACTGCGGCTCTAACTCCAAAAGCTGGAAAATGGGGGTTGTTGCCAGTGCAATATTATATAACTCTGATCCCCCAGACATCAGATTCTCCAAACTCCGACGCACTTCCAAAATTACCCCAGTGTAAAGTGCTAAATCCCCTAATGTATGGGTTCCACCTAGCACTCCCTGGACTACGTATATATATGGCAACGCCAAACCGAAACCACTTAATAAAGACCAGCCAATAACCGCTGTTGTCCCCCGACGGCGGATCTGTTCCATTGCTCTAAAAATGGTACGGTAAAGTCCGTGCCAGCGTTCTAACAATAAGGATTGCAAACTAAACAAGCGTATTTCTTTGGCGTATGTCTCCCCAGTTAAAACCGTTTTATATAAGTTCATTTCTCGAAGAACACTTGCTTGGGTTTTTTCTATCCTCCAAGCTTGCTTACGGTATTTCATCTGCACATACATCACAGGGGTAACGCAGCTAAATAAAATGATTGGTACCCACCAAGCAAGGGACATCGAAAGCAGTATGGCTGGAATGAAGATGAAAATTCCCTCTAACAGCGTCACAAGCCTGAGACAAAGCTCTGGAAGTCTTTGCACTCCCTTTTCGGACAACTGCACCAAATTGAGCAAATCGGGTGTTTCAAACAGGGCAATATCTTCAAAAGTGGCAACCTTCTCAATCACTTGTCCTTGGGCGAAGCCGAGAATGCGATCGCGTAGGGAAGTATATACAAAAGCATTGATGTTAGCGATCGCATCACTCACCAAATTTACCAGCAGTGAACCTGCAATACTGGAGAGTAGCAGCGGTTGAGAAAGTATCAAGGCGATCGCATTCTGCGTTGTCCCGGCGCTCAATAAGCGGGTTATTTCATCAATAATTACCTTGTTGAGCCAAATGGCGATCGCTGGGCCTGCACCAGCCACTAAAGTCAATATTGCGACATAGCGTAGCTCCTTTGGAACTACCTGCATCACCGTTGCCACACTCCGGCGAAATGCTTGGAATGGAGAAATTTCAATTATTTGCATATATTTTAAAGTAGCAAATAATAGCAAAATTCCTAGACAGACGTTGTGATCTGAATGGCACTAAGAAAAACCCAAAAGCTTGTGTCGTCTTGTTCCCAGCCTCCAGGCTGGGAATGTATTTAAAAGAGGCTCTGCCTCAATTCAAGCTACTGGAGGCGGAGCCTCCCAGAATGGATTCCCAGCCTGAAGGCTGGGAACCAGTCAGAACAAGGGCTGTATCTTTTCTTAGTGCCATTCTGTGATCTCAATGTCATTAACGAACTTTAGGGGTTTAAGTCCTAGCTTTTGAAGGGCATCACGTTTTGATACCTAAGCTAAATCCCCGGACGCTCTCTACGAGACGCTAAAAGCGAACGCAGACTCCTAACACAAAACGTCATTGCGAATTGGTTTAATTTTCCACCCAGTCCCCAATCCCTAATCCCCAGTCCCTTATACAGCACTTTAGGAACAAAAATAAAAAAAGGTTAAAAGACAAAAGTAAAAAGAAAATTTCATCTCTTTTCCTTTGCCGTTTAACCTGATTCTGCAAAAACTTTAATGCTTTATTTGTTAAGGATTCAATCAGATTTATGCTATGTCGCAACGCACAGCCACAGACGTTTATGCTGTTCCCAGCTTGTTGTTAAACATCGCAACCTAGATGTAATCAAATTGCTCCTCTGGTTTTAGCAAAATATTAATTAGAAAGTGGATTTACTATTTACTTCACTTCACTGGGTTCAAACTTAGTCACCTTACCTTTTTTCACGGCAACAATCACATCGTAGTGTGAACAGTAAGCAAATGTGACATTATTGGCTTTGTTATAAAGGTTAACTACGTGACCTGCACCACCTGGCTGGATACCGATTGGCTCCAAGTCAGTAAAAAAGAAACGACGCAGTTGATCGCCACTACCAATCTGACCTTTATTCTTAGTGAGCAAGTCTATTTTCTGTGCTACAGACAATTCTTCGGCTGCTGAGGCCTGCACTAATAACGGATTGATCGCTTTTAATGGTGCGTCCCAAACTGTGAAAAAACCAACCAAAGCAACACTTGTAAGTAGGGATGCGAGTTTCATTTGCTACTTCTCTTTTTTGTTTTATCCTGAACATCCAAAGCATCTCAGGAAGGAGTGAGAGCTTATTGAAACTTGACCACTATTTTCATGAATTTATCCCTTGAGAAAATTTAGTTAATTCTCAGCAATTTCTCAGGCAATGATGAGGCCTCTTGCATAAATCAAAAATAAGAAAGAACCCCACCCCGCCCAAGCTATGCTTTGTCTCCCCTCCCCGCAAGCCTACGGTGTACACACAAGTCCTAAAAACCTAGCTTGATAAGCATTTCCTCGTTCCCAGTCTCCGACTGGGAATGCATTCATTGAGTCTCTGACTCAATATCTGACTAGAGGCAGAGCCTCTAATCAGGCATTCCTATGCAGAGCATAGGAACGAGNNTTGTGTGTACACCGTAGCCCCGCAAGCGGGGAGGGGTTGGGGTGTTAGAAACTTTCGCAAGAGGTCTATGGTAGCTCAAAGTCACAGCATAATTTAAGTATTTTCTCAACAAAACCTCATTCTGAAGTGGATGAGGACAGCTTAATATAATGAGCAATGCTTTCATTGCAGTAGTGTTATTGTGACCAGACCTAGAAAACCACATCGCCTAATCCATAGAATTCCCGGACAAACATATCTTTGGCTAGCAATGCTAATTTTTGGAGCATCTAGTGCCGTTACCCGAAAGCTAACAGAAATTGGTGCTCAACATTTCATCGGCAATCGCAATCCAATTTCTTTGTGTAATGTTTTATTCGTGGGAAACCTTTGCGCCTTGATACTTTTGATCCTAATCTATGGGCGACAGTGGAACAAGGCTACTTTGAAGCAACTTTCAAGGAAGGATTGGGTCAGTCTGACAGCAGTAGCTATTTTATCGGGAGCATTGGCCCCTGGCTTAATTTTCCAAGCATTGGCACTCACAGGGGTGAACAATGTCATCTTGGTAGGACGCTTGGAACCGCCTCTAAGTCTGGCTTTATCAGTGTGGTTATTGAAGGAACGGGTAAATATTTGGGAATTTATCGGAGCGATCGCAGCCTTTATCGGCGTGATCCTAACTATTATCCTTCAGCCTCCAGGAGAAACCATGATAAATATGGGAGGTTTCGGTTTAGGCATAGGGGAACTTTTGGCAGCAGTGGGATCTGTGGTTATAGCTGTTTCTACGATTATTGGCAAAAAACACCTTTCGCAGATTCCTTTAGGAATCTATAGCATCTTTCGGACTGCACTAGGAACCGTAATCTTTTTCCTCATTGCTTTAGTCCTCTATGGCAGAGATCATTTCGCTGATGTCTTATCACCATTCTTGTGGCAGTGGATGTTTCTCTATGGTGGGTTGATTGTAGTGGTAGGCCAATCTTTTTGGATTAAAGGCTTGAAAACTTCTAATGTATCTACGGCTTCCTTAATTGGTTCATTTGGTCCAATTGTAGGCATCCTCGCAGCATATTTAATTTTGGGTGAAGCCCCTAACCTACCTCAATATATTGGCGGTAGCTTGATTTTAGTAGGCATATTCTTGAGCCAAGTTGGTACATGGCGTCAGACTTCTAAGAGAGTTGCATCTAGTAAGGTGAATTCTACTCCAGCACAGCAACAAGTAGAAAGTAGTATGGGATTCAAAGGAACTTAAAGGTTTCTAACCAAAAAGCGCAGCATTAGCGCCGTTTACTCCTCGTCTTGTAGAGAGCATCATTACAAAAAAGGCAGCTATGCTGAAGGTTAGGAGTATCAATTAAAACTAAAGTTTCACTCTTCTAAAGCCCAGTTCATAAAAAGAATGATACCGAGACGCACAGCGCGAAAGCGCGTAGCGGCACGAAGTGCGGTATAAAGCGTCCTTACTTCAATCCCACGTTTTTAAACGTGGGTTCCTCCTGCCTCCTGCCTTGTCTACGACACGCTGCGCGAACGACCTCCTGCCTCCTGAAGAATTACATTGAGATACAATATGCCTTCCTCCGCTGTCCTTTTTGATCTTGACGGGACTTTGACAGATCCTAAGCCTGGAATCACTGGTTGCATTCAGTATGCGCTCTCTGAACTCGGTTACAAATCACCGAATGCTGATGAATTGCATTGGTGTATTGGCCCCCCATTGAAAGACAGCTTTTCGCAATTACTCAACACCTTAGATGGCACTTTAATTGAACAGGCTATTCTACTGTATCGTCATCGCTTTGCCACCATTGGATTATTTGAAAACTCCCTTTATCCCCAAATTCCAGAAATCCTAAAAGCCATTCGTTTTGCTGGTTATAAAACTTTTGTTGCGACTTCCAAACCATATATTTATGCTACGCAGATTATTGAATATTTTGACTTATCATTGCTTTTTGATAGCGTTTATGGTAGCGAACTTGACGGAACCCGGAGCATCAAAGGCGACTTGATTCATCACATCTTAGTGATGGAAAATCTTTCATCTTCTAGTGTGGTGATGGTAGGCGATCGCTCACATGACATCATTGGAGCCAAACGCCATGACATCGCTTCCATTGGCGTAACCTATGGCTATGGAACTGAAGAGGAATTAAAAGCTCATGGTGCTGACTTCATTGCCCATTCTCCAAGTGATATTCTCAGACTTTTAGGGAATTGGGAATAGGGGACTGGGGACTGGGGATAGGGGATTGGGCAAGAAAATATGAGTAAGATTTGGTTGTGGTCTGATCCCCATCTAAATCTTTCCAGTCCCCAATCCCTAATCGCCAATCCCTAGTACAACACGGCGGAAATANNCCAATCAACGAAACCCTTATGCTGTCTTCATTTTTAATTTTTAATTTTTAATTTTTAATTCCGCCTTGCGGTACTAGTCCCCAATCTCTAACAAACAAATTAGTGCCTCTACTAAAGCCTGATTTTGCTCATCAGTACCAACAGTGATGCGTAATTTATCATCTAGTCCAGGTTGCTTGAAGTAGCGGATTAAAATTCCCCGTTCCTTCAGTTTTTGATAAAGATATTCTGCGTTTCCCTCTTTTGGCTGTGCCAGCAAAAAGTTAGTTTGGGAATCCCAAATATGAAAACCTAATTGTTTCAAGTCTTTTGCCAACTTAATCCGTGATGCCTTAATCTTTGCTATACAAGCATTTTTATAAGTTTGATCGGTAATAGCAGCCGTGCCAATTGCACAAGCGATCGCATCAATGTTATAGCTATCCTTCACCTTAAACAATCCCTGCAACAGTTTGGGGTTCGCTACTCCAAAGCCCAATCGCAATCCTGCTAACGAGTATCCCTTAGATAATGTCCGAATCACGATGACGTTTTCGTATTCCTTCACCAAAGTCAATGCATTATTCTCTTCGGTAAAATCTATATAAGCTTCATCAATCACTAAAACTCCAGATAACTGGCTGGCTAATTTTCGCAAGTCATCTGTTGTCACTACATGCCCCGATGGACTATTGGGCGACGCAATAAATGTCACAGCCCCATTGGCAGCAACTAGTTCTTCCAAAGGTAAGCTGTAGTCTTCGCTGTAGGGAATCTCAAGAATTTCCGCTGCTTGCATTTCTGTTAATGTGCGATATAGGACGTAAGTTGGCATCGGGTAAACAACTTTCTTCCCCGGTTCTGCACAGGCTCGAATGATTACACTCAACAATTCGTCACTGCCATTTCCGACAATAATCCAATCACTAGGAACTCCTAAAACTTTACTTGCAGCTTGTCGGAACTCCCCACCGAAAGGTTCTGGATACCGGCGTAACCACTCACCATCGATATTTCGTAACACAGCTAATGCTGCTGGGGAAGGAGGATAGGGGTTTTCGTTGCTGTTAAGTTTTATGATCTGTGTGCCACGTTGAGGCTGCTCACCAGGAACATAGCTAGCCATTGCGTCAACATTAGAGCGAAAGTAATTGGTCATCTGACATTAGATATGAAGATATGAATTTCAGTAAATCGCCAAGCTTTGCTCAAGAGCGATCGCAAGCATAGGTAAATATCGTACTCATTTAGGTATTTTTTTAGCAACTAATTCCACAAGTCTCAACTGTTGTGGAGTCTTATCCAGATAATTGAAGGATATACAACGCGAATACGCTAGACGTTTAATCATGCTTACGAGTAAAATACGGTAAGTACATCGCTTTACCGGCTTTTACATGTAAAACCGCAGAAAAACCCGTTAGAAGTTGATTTTAGCAGAGCAACTGACCCATAAGCAGTTATCAAAGTCTGTTTCAGCTAAATGCTAAGTTGTCATGCTTACAAAAACTTTCAGACAGGTTTTAAGTTGTCCAGAAATCCTCTGCCCTAATTTTTAGCTGGATAACCTTTGTGTCACTCATCCCTTGAGAAACACAATAACTTGCCATGACTAGCTCTGTTTACCACTGGGCTATCGTTTGGCTGACTTGATCTCTTTAGCTGACTTTCAGTTCTAGCTGCTCGTAGTTAAGTCAGTGAACAGTTATCAAAGCTTTGTTGGGGGATTTAAACCTTAACTGAAACTGCTCACTTATAGAAGTCGAAGCCTCAACAGGACTCTGATAACTGATAACTAATTGTTGAAACCCCCAAAGAGTATGCACTATTTATTACTACCGTTCTTAAGCTTTTTTGTTGGCATCATCGTTGGTTTAACAGGAATTGGCGGAGCCTCTCTCATCACCCCAATGTTGATTTTTGTCTTTCAGGTTCCGCCTTCCATCGCTGTGAGTTCTGATGTTGTGGCTGCCACATTGATGAAGATTGTTGGTAGCATCAAGCATTGGGAACAGAAAACCCTTGACACAGAAGTTGTCAAATGGCTTGCATTTGGGAGTGTTCCAGGTTCGCTGTTCGGGGTGGGAATTTTGCACTTCATTAAACGTACAGGTGAATATAACCTGGATAACATCTTGCTCCGTTTACTTGGCGGGATGATTTTGCTAGTCACAGTGTTAGCACTAATGCAATTGTTGTTATTGACTTTTTTCCCAAAATTTAATTTACCCGAACTGCCAAAGTTAGATTTAGAAACTAACTTTGGTCGCTTCCTAACAATCGCTTTGGGAGGAATTTTAGGCTGTTTCGTCGGTCTAACTAGCGTCTCATCAGGTTCAATGTTTGCTCTAGTGCTGATTGGGTTTTTCCGCCTTGATGCACGGAAATTAGTGGGTACAGATATTTCGCACGCAGCGATTTTACTGCTGTTTACAGCCCTTGGTCATCTCAGCTTAGGAACAGTTGATTGGAGTTTGGTACTACCTATATGGTTAGGCTCTGTACCAGGAGTGTTACTAGGTGCTAAAATCTGCCAGATAGCCCCACAACGCCCACTACGGTTTATTATTTATGCGATCTTGATGATGGTAAGTTGGAAATTAGTTCATCAGGTATAAGCAATTTGAGATTTTCAATCCAAAATCCAGCATTCAACATCCACAATTGATTAACTTCTCACCCAAGGTAGTAGAGTAAATGTGCCTCGTTCATACATAATGAACAGACCCAAGGCAATTAACACAAAAGGTACGACAGCTTGACCGTAGCGACTTAAAATATTAGCAATGGTAGGTTGACGGCTTAAAAAATAAGCGATCGCACACCAAACCCCTACCATGATAAAAAATATACCTAAAATTACTCCCAAACTGGCAAGATCCTGACCAGCGAACAAAGGGATATATATACTGATATTGTCACCACCATTTGCGATCGTTACTGCTGCCACTTTATAGGTTTGGGGATGCAAAACGCTCAAAATAAAAGATAATACTGGGTTAGTTGGTGTGGACTGTCTAAAATCACTGCTAACTGTCTGAACTGATATAGTTTCTTCTTTTCTAGATACTAATTGTTCAATCCCAATTGCTACTGGTAGCATTCCTAATAATCCTATCCATTCTCGCTGTACAATCAAACCACCAAAAAAGCCTGGTAAGCTAGCGATGATAATGGCTGCAAAACCTAGATATTGACCGAGTAAGATATGCCGTCGCCGAAAATTAACATCTACTTGTGAAAAAAATATTAACAAGATAAAGATGTCATCTATGTTAGTGGCGATGAAGGCAATTATCCCTTCACTGAAGGCTGTCCCTAGGTTACTCATCCTGGATTTTTAGAAACTATGATTTATCACCATACCAAATTAACTAATTCGTAATGACGCTCGTTCCTCGCTACTGCTACGCTAACTTAATTCGTCATTATTCGGGAAATCCTCACGCTTCTGGCACAACTTAGAGGTTGAATGAACAAGTGTTTCGCTATGACTTTAGGCACTTTAGATCCCCCCTAACCCCCCTTAAAAAAGGGGGAACCGGAGTCAAAGTCCCCCATATCGGGGGATTTAGGGGGATCTAAAACTTTTGATACCGACAAGAGGACTTTTCAAACAACCTCTTAGATTTAAAATTACATATAGGACTCATATTTGATTTCTGAAAAAACTCAGTACAACTAATACCAATTCTTTATGAAGCTGCATAGAATTCGATCCCCCCTAGCCCCCCTTAAAAAGGGGGGAATTCAAAGTCCCCCTTTTTAAGGGGGATTTAGGGGGATCAAGATATGTGCAACTTCACATTAAATTGGTATAAGAAGCCTTCTTGACTGTTGCCTGTAGCAAGATTGCCTGTCTACGCAAATTCGTTCTGAAATCAAAGCGGATTCCTATAGTAATTATTACTGACTCCTCAATTCTTCTTTATCATATAAATATGGATGAGTTAGTTACTGCAATTACTACAGGGGCAATTGCGTTCATTGCCACTAACATTGATGATATTGTCATTCTATTATTATTTTTTTCTCAAATAAGTGCTAAGTTTCGCCCCCGACATATAGTTGCTGGTCAGTTTCTCGGTTTTACAGTTCTGTTAATCCTTAGTCTTCCGGGTTTATTTGGTGGGTTAGTTTTATCAAAAAACTGGATTGGATTACTTGGTTTACTACCAATGTCCATAGGTATCAGTAGCTTAGTAAATCGGGAAGAAGATTCATCAAAAGATGTTGTAGTGGAAACAGAAGATGCTGAAACATCAACAATTACTAGCTTTTTTTCTCCCCAAGCTTATAGTGTGGCAGCCGTTACAATTGCCAATGGTAGCGATAATATTAGTGTCTACGTGCCTTTATTTGCTAGCAGTAATTTAGAAGACTTTGTGGTAATTCTCGGAATATTTTTTCTCTTGTTAGGACTTTGGTGCTACGCTGCATACAAATTAACTAACAATAGAGTAATAGCTGATGTATTGACTCGCTACATTAATAGTCTTGTGCCTTTTGTTCTTATAGGATTAGGGGCTTTTATCGTATTAAAAAGTGAAGCTTTGAGCTTAATAAAGCTAGCTGCTAGTGGTGTCTGTTTGATGATTTTAGTGAAAAATAATGAAAGTACCGATGAAATTGGTGAAAATTCTAGTAAAAAACCAAGCCAATTTTAGATTTTGATTTAGCTCAAAAAACTAAAATCTAAAATCTAAAATCTAAAATTGGTATTGGGAATCAAACTTTACTCAACCACTCATTCTCTTCTGGGTCTTTGAATAGTGAGGTGCTGAGGTAGCGTTCACCGAAGCTAGGCTGGATCATCACGATTAGGCGACCTGCATTTTCTGGCCGTTGTGCTACTTGAATAGCGGCGTATAAAGCAGCGCCAGTAGAAATCCCCGATAGTAATCCTTCTTCTTTTGCTAGACGACGGCTGTAAGCGATCGCTTGCTCATCCGCTACCTGAATCACTTCATCTACCACATCTGGACGGTAAATTGCTGGGATAAATCCCGCACCAATACCCTGAATTTTGTGAGGCCCTGATTTACCACCTGCTAATACCGGACTGTTGGTTGGTTCAACTGCGATCGCTTGAAAACTCGGCTTCCGTTTTTTAATAACTTCTGAAACTCCCGTAATTGTCCCACCAGTACCCACTCCCGCCACCAGAATATCTACCTCTCCATCGGTATCATCCCAGATTTCTTCGGCTGTGGTTTCAGCGTGAACTTTCGGGTTAGCTGGGTTGCGGAACTGCTGCAACATATAAGCATTGGGCGTTTTAGCTACAAGCTGCTCCGCATGAGCGATCGCTCCTCGCATCCCCTCTACCCCTGGCGTTAACTCTAATTGAGCGCCATAAGCTTTGAGCATGGATCGTCTTTCGTGGCTCATTGTGTCAGGCATCGTTAGAATAAGATGGTATCCCTTGGCAGCCGCCACCATCGCCAGCGCAATTCCTGTATTTCCAGAAGTCGGCTCTACTAAAACAGTTTTTCCAGGGTGAATCAAACCTGCTTCTTCTGCCACTTCCACCATACTCGCGCCAATCCGGTCTTTCACAGAAGATGCTGGATTCATGCTTTCTAGCTTCACCACAATCCGAGCAACCGCTCCTGAAGCTTGGGGAATTTTATTTAATTGAACTAAAGGAGTTCGTCCGATTAACTCTGTGATATCTTTCGCTATCCGCATGTGGGTACTCCCTCGTGACTAAATATAATACATCGGGCTTTTCTGGGCGCGAGTTTCTCTTTCCTCGCACAAATCTTGGAGTGTATAACGACCCAAAACTTCAATTGAGGCAGCGTTAGCTTGCTCCCAAACTTCATAAATCAGAGTCTTTTCCAGAGTCGGAGAGTCAGAGGTATCTTTCTCTTTCCGCTCACCTTCAAGCAAAGTGATAATTTCCAGCAGTGTAATCTGCCAAGGTTCACGAACTAAAACAAAACCTCCTTTAGAGCCGCGTTGACTCTGCACCACACCAGCACGCCGGAGGTTGGTCAAAATTTGTTCCAAATAGCGTTCAGGTATGGGTTGCTTGGCAGTGATCTCGCTCATGGTTAGAGGAAGTTTTTTGCCGTGGTGGCTTGCCAGTTCTAAGAGTGCCAGCAGCGCGTATTCCACTTTGGAAGACAGATCCAAGAGAGCGTAGTTTTGGCTATTCAAGACTGTACTCAATATACTACGGTGAATTGAGGGACTTATCGCAGTTTATGCGAAATTAATTTTTTCCAAGTGTGGAATGTGGTAGCATCCCACTTACTACCCCAAAACACTATATCCTATCGATTTACCGTAGATTGTTATTTTACACAATTCCCATAAATAATTTGATCTTTTTGTGGGAATTATTCTGAGTTTCTGTTTTCAGAGCCTTACTTACCAACAAAAATCTCAACAGAGTATGCTACTAACTGATTTGCGAACCATTTTTGAGCGTGATCCAGCAGCACGTAACTGGCTAGAAGTATTGTTCTGTTACCCTGGACTCCAAGCCCTAATATGTCATCGATTGGCACACTGGCTGTACAAAATTGGAATTCCGTTTATACCAAGGTTTATTTCTCATATCAGTCGGTTTTTCACCGGGATTGAAATCCATCCTGGGGCATTAATTGGCCAGGGAGTGTTCATTGACCACGGGATGGGAGTAGTGATTGGTGAGACTGCGATCGTGGGCGACTATGCTTTGATTTATCAAGGTGTCACCCTTGGCGGGACTGGGAAAGAAAGCGGCAAACGCCATCCGACTTTAGGCTCTCATGTAGTTGTGGGAGCGGGTGCAAAGGTATTGGGAAATATTCAAATTGGCGATCGCGTCCGGATAGGAGCCGGTTCTGTGGTGCTACGAGATGTACCCAGTAATACTACTGTAGTTGGGATTCCAGGGCGCGTGACTCGTCAGAACAACCTGTCTAGTAATGCTCTGGATCATGATAAAGTCCGCGACGTAGAAGCTGAAGTAATCGGTGCTTTATTTGAACGCGTCAAGTCTCTAGAGAAACAGTTCGAGCAGTTGGAACAATCAAGTTTGTCCTCAACTGAGCTTTACAACAAGCCTAAAAGCAAAAATTCTGATGGGATGATTGAAGATTTTCTTGATGGTGCGGGAATTTAATTTATCCTTTTCTGTCACTTTCCGGAATAAGCAAGTAGTTCAGGAGCTAAATCATCCAGAAGCATAACAGGGTTTAAATTGATTTATTGCTGCAATTAAATGATTGAATCCCAGTAACAAATGTGAATTAGGGAAAAGACTTAACCAGGGATAAATTTAGGTTAACAGCTATCAATTACAGCTAATGCAGCAGCTAAAACAGCTACAGGAACAACAAAAGTTAATTGGAGCGATCGCTCTTGATATTCACAAATCCTTGAAGCTTCAAGATATCCTCGCCAAGAGTGTTCAAGAAGTCCGCCAGTTACTCAAGTCTGATCGCGTGCTGGTGTATCAATTTACTCATAAGATGCGGGGTAAGGTCGTAGCAGAGTCGGTTTTACCCCAATGGATACCAACTTTGGGACTGGAAATTGAAGATACCTGTTTTCAGCAAAGCCAAGAGGAAGAATACCGCCAAGGAAAAATCTGGGCAGCGACGAATATCTACGAAGCGGGTTTAAGTGATTGCTGTATTCAACTTTTGGAACAGTTTCAGGTGAAGGCGAATTTAGTTATCCCTATTCTGTTAGAGAGCCAGAAGACTCCCGCAGTTGAACTCTGGGGACTATTTATTGTGCATCAATGTTCTGCACCCCGACAATGGCAGACATTTGAGGTGGAATTTTTCAACCAACTGAGGGTGCAACTAGCGATCGCTATTCAACAAGCCCAACTCTACCACAACCTCCAAACACTCAATGCCGAGTTAGAAGCCAAAGTACAGGAACGCACTGCCAAATTGCAGGAAAGCGATCGCCGTTTTTACGCTATCTTCAATAACACCTTCCAATTTACAGGACTGCTAACGCCAGATGGCATTTTACTGGAGGCTAACCAGACTGCGCTCAGTTTTGGCGGAATTAAGCTTGAAGATGTGATCAATCGTCCTTTTTGGGAAGCACACTGGTGGACAATTTCACCCCAAACTCAAGAAGAATTAAAACAAGCGATCGCCCGTGCATCTCAAGGGGAGTTTGTCCGCTATGAAGTTGATGTTCTCGGTGCAAATAACCGAGTCGCAACAATCGATTTTTCACTACGTCCGCTACAAAACGAGACGGGTCAAGTTATTTTGTTGATTCCAGAAGGGCGAGATATCACTGAACGCAAAGCAACCGAATTAGCCTTGCATGAGCGTGAAGTGATGTTGTACTTGATTGGAGATAATCTACCCAATGGAGCAGTTTATCGGGTGATCCGCGAATTGGATGGTAGCGATCGCTTTTCCTACTTGAGTGGGGGAATTGAAAGACTAACGGAAGTTAAGACCGAAGATGCACTCAGAGATTCATCTCTGCTTTATCGCCAGTTTATCTCAGAGGACATTCCCCGCCTACAGACAGCCCTTAAAGAATCCCGCCTGAATCTATCTGTGTTAGATATTCAGCTGCGAATCCGAACGCCTAGTGGTCAACTCAAATGGTTGCATTTTCGCTCTACGCCACGTCAGATAAAGGATGGGCGTATAGCTTGGGATGGACTGGTGGTAGATGTCACCGATCTCAAGCGCACTGAAGAAACACTACGCAAAAGTCAAGCTTTGCTAGAAGAATCCCAGCGAGTTGCTTGCCTTGGTAATTGGGAATTTGAACTTGGTAGTGGCAAAATTACCTGGTCGAAGGGGCTTTTCGACCTCTTCAATCGAGAACCCGCACTTCTTGAGCCGAACTATGAAGAAAATCTGCAATTGTATCACCCTGAAGATCGGGAGAAATTGCACCAAGCTGTTGAGCGAGCGATCGCCACTGGTGAGTCCTACAAAGAAATTCTCCGTGTACCCCAGATAGATGGTTCTAATCGCTATTTCGAGGGTATTGGACATACAGAATTCAACGCCGATGGACAGGTGATTCGCCTTTATGGTACTGCCCAAGATGTTACCGAACGGGAAGTTGCACTAAGCGATCGCCAAAAAGCTGAAGCAGCCTTAGCCAAAAATGAAGAACAATTGAGGCTAACCTTGGAATTTAACCACATCGGTCTTTGGGATTGGAATGTTCAAACAAGAGAAGTCCTCTGGAACGACAACCATTTTCGCTTGCTAGGGTTGGAGCCAGAAACATTAACTGCGAAGTACCAGCTATGGCGTAATTCCATTCATCCAGAGGATGTTGACCGAGTTGAGCAGACTTTACTCAACGCCCTAGCACAACATACTAATTATGAAGCTGAATATCGAGTAATTTACCCCGATAGCAGTGTTCACTGGCTCACTGGGAAAGGGCGCGGCGTCTACAACGAAGCAGGCGAAGCTGTAAGGATGCTGGGTGTGATCATTGATATTACTGATCGCAAACAAGCCGAAGCAGCGTTAAGAGAAAGTGAAGCCAGATTCCAGGCATTTATGAACAACAGCCCGGTACTAGCTTGGATAACTGATACAGATGGGCGTGTACTTTACTTAAATCAAACATACCTGCGGACATTTAAATTACTACCCGAACAGGTGATTGGGCAATCCATTTCTGACCTCTACCCAGATGAAATTGCTCGGCAGCATTTCGATCACATTCGGACAGTCACACAGACAAATCAGGTACTTGAGGCGATCGAAGTTGCTCCTCGACCAGACGGCAGCCTTGGTGAATTTTTGGTATATAAGTTCCCGATTCTGGGATTTTCTGCACAAAAGTTAGTCGGTAGGGTGGCGATCGACATCACAGAACGTAAGATATTGGAACGAGAACTGGCTCACAAGCAAAAGTTATTGGATGCCTTTATCAATAGCGCACCCGTTGGTATAACCATTCTTGATCGAGAACTGCGTTTCTCATTTATTAATGAAGCATTAGCAGAAATTAATGGCATTCCCACAGCAGCACATATTGGCAAAACACTGCGGGAGATTGTCCCCGATTTAACACCAAAGCTGGAGCAGGTATTGCAACATGTTTTGACAACAGGTGAACCGATTTTGGATGTGGAGATCACTGGAGAAACTCCAAAACTCCCCGGTGTGATTCGGACTTGGCTAGCTTCCTACTTTCCGATTCAGTCTGAAGTCGATGAACCCATTAGTATAGGCATTGTTGTAGTTGAAACCAGCGATGTCTACGACGAGCTTCGCTTACGCAAACGTGCTGAACAGATGTTAGAACTGCAAGCAGTAATCACCCGCAACATGGCGGAGGGAATTTGCCTAGTTCGTGCTACAGATGGCGTGTTTGTCTACACCAATCCTAAATTTGAGCAGATGTTTGGCTATGAACCTGGTGAATTAATTGGTCAGCATGTGTCAATTGTCAACTACGGTGATGAACGTACTACACCTCAAGAAGTTAATCAAGCGATTAAAACTGCTGTTATTCAACACGGTGAAGCAACCTATGAAGTTCAGAATGTTAAAAAAGATGGCACTCCATTCTGGTGTAGTGCGACCACTTCCGTTTTTGGGCATCCTGAGTATGGAAGCGTCCTTGTAGCTGTCCAACAAGATATCACCGAGCAAAAACAAGCAAAGGAAAAAATCAAAGCCTCTCTGAAAGAAAAGGAGGTATTACTCAAAGAAATTCACCATCGTGTGAAGAATAATTTAGGAATTGTCAGCAGTTTGCTGCAAATGCAGTGCAGACGGACAGAAGATCCTGTGGTGAGAGCAATTTTGCGCGATAGCCAAAACCGCATTGCTTCCATTGCCCTAGTTCATGAAAAACTGTACCGCTCTGAAGACCTCGCTGATATTGATTTCGCTCAATACATTCCAGATTTAACAACTCATTTATTTGATTCCTATAACGTTAATTCCAGCCAGATTCAACTAAACATTCAAGTTGATAATGCTAGCCTCGACATCGAAACCGCGATTCCTTGTGGCTTGATTATCAATGAATTGGTTTCCAATGCTTTGAAATACGCCTTTGCTGGTAATCGTGGGGGGGAAATTGAGGTTAAGTTTTATCAAGAGCCTGAGAGTATTTTGATACTCATTATTCGAGATAATGGTATTGGTTTACCTGAAAATTTTGATAGAAAGAAAGCTAAAACGCTGGGTATAACTCTTGTCCAGGGTTTAGTCAAGCAACTGAGGGGAAAGCTTGAAATTGACTCTCAACAGGGAACACAGTTCAAAATTACTTTTGCAAATAGCCGCGGACAAATATGATTAGTATCCCAGAAAATACACAGAGAAAAGAGATAGTTAGAATCCTTATTGTTGAAGATGAATATATTCTTGCTATCAACTTACAAGAAAGCTTGGAGTCTCTGGGGTATGTTGTTCTAGATATCACCGATTCCGCAGAAGGGGCAATTGCAAGAGCAAATAAATTACGCCCAAACTTGATTTTAATGGATATCAGGTTACGGGGTGAGATGGACGGCATCCAGGCAGCAGAGCAAATTTGGCATCATCTACAAATTCCTATTATCTACGTCACAGGTCATTCTGATAAAAACACTGTGGAGCGGGCAACGCTGACATCTCCCTTTGGATATATTATCAAGCCCATTAAAGAGCAAGAACTTTACGTTGCCATTCAAACAGCACTCAATCGCTACAATCGCGAGCAATTTTTGAGTTCTGTGCTTAGAGGAATGGGTGATGGGGTAATTGTAGTAGATACTGAATTACATATTAAGTACATCAATCAGGTAGCTGAAGCCCTGACAGGATGGCGATGGAATGAAGCTAAGGACAAAATATTAACTGAAGTTATCAAACTCATTGACGAACAAACTCAGTTTCCAGTAGAAAATCCCATTATCGCAGTCCTCAAACAAGAAACTTTTATATATCTAGGTAGTGGCGTCCTACTAGTTGCTAAAGATGGGACAACTATACCAATAGCTGATAGTGCTACTCCCCTGAGAAATAATAGCGGTGTAATTACAGGAGCCGTATTAGTTTTTCGGGATGACACGCAACGACGGTTAACCGAAGAACGCAATCTTGCAGCGGAACGTGCCCAACAACTAGAAATTCAAGTGGCAGAACTCCAACGGCTGAACCAGTTGAAAGAGGATTTTCTGGCAACCACTTCTCATGAAATGCGAACACCCTTGTCAAACATCAAAATGGCCATCTCCGTACTAGAAAATATTCTTGACCAGCAGGGCGTTTTAAATTTAAAAGCACTTTCTCCGTCTGAATCTGTAGCCCGCTACTTAACTATTCTGCGCGATCAGTGCGAACAAGAACTAGATTTAGTAGATAATTTGTTGCATATGCGAATGATTGATGCAGATGTCTACCCGTTGGAATTAACTTCAATTCAACTTCAAAACTGGCTGCCTCATGTTGCCGAATATTTTCAGGAACGCGCTCAAGCTAGGCAACAGTCGTTTAAAGTTAGTGTTTCTCCAAATTTACCACCTTTAGTTTCAGACTTGGCTAGCCTGACCGAAATTATCTCAGAGTTACTCAACAATGCTTGTAAATATACTCCGCCTGATGAAGAGATTGCAGTCGATGTTCAGGTAATTTACACCCCAAAAAGTCTCAGAAATGAGGGTGCTGAATCTGGTGTATTAGATAATCTTCAAGTTCCCTACTTTCAAATCACAATTAGCAATTCTGGGGTGATAATCCCAAAACAAGAACAATCTCGAATTTTTGAGCCGTTTTACCGAGTTCCTCAAAACGATCGCTGGCAACAAAGCGGCACAGGATTAGGTTTAACATTGGCTAAGAAGTTAGTGAAATATCTTCAAGGCACGATTGAAGTTACCAGTTCTCAGGGCTGGACAACATTTACAGTTAAACTGCCGTTAGTCATTGGTGATTAGTCTTGGTCATTGGTCATTGGTCATTGGTCATTGGTCATTGGTCATTGGTCATTGGTCATTGGTCATTGGTCATGGTTATTCTTCTTGTCCCCCTTGCCCCTTCCCCCAAAGAGTTCAAACTACGTCAAAATTTAAATAAACGCGATCGCATCTTACCGGCAATGCAGATTATCCAAAGTCTCCATACAGCGATTCTTGTGACTGACTTAGAACGCTCCGAAAACTTTTATGGCAAAGTATTGGGATTATCTAAAATAGATCGTTCCCTGAAATACGCTGGTGCATGGTATCAAGTCGGTAACTACCAACTTCACCTGATAGTTGCACCTAATGTCCCCACAGAAAACCCAAACGAAAAATGGGGGCGCAATCCCCACATTGCTTTCTCCGTTGCTGACTTAGACACCGCCAAACAGGAATTGCTCAATCATAATTATCCCATTCAAGCCAGCGCCTCCGGTCGCCCTGCCCTGTTCACTCAAGACCCTGATGGCAATATCATCGAGTTGAGTCAGCAGTAAGGGGGAGCAGGGGAAGCAGGGGGAGCAGGGGAAGAAAACTAATGACAAATGACAAATGACCAATGACAAATGACCAATGACAAATGACCAATGACAAATGACCAATGACAAATGACAAATGACAAATGACAAATGAAAATTATTGCCTACTCTTACACAGATCCGTTATTAGAATCTTCTCCCGATCAAGCTGATTGGGGATGGGAGGTGGATCGGGTTTATGAAGATTTGGGCAAGCAAAAGTCTTCTGGACGATCGCAATTACAACAATTATTCACCGATTGCCAAACTGAACCAGCAGATTATCTCCTGATTCGTCGGTTGGAAGAATTAGGGGATACTGTAGAGGAAATTAGCGATCGCTTGAATGAACTCGAAGTGATGGGAATCGCAGTCATCGCTACTGAACAGCCCTACACTTCCGAAAATTACCCTCTGGGCGCTGACTTACTGAATTTGCTACACGCAATCCAACGTCAACAACGTAGTCGTCGCATCCGTCAAGGACATGCCCGTAATCGTCTTGAGGTTGCACCGCCACCGGGCAAAGTTCCCTACGGCTACCGCAGAGGTAAAGGAAAATATACCATTGACCGCAGTACTTCACCAGTGGTCAAGGATTTTTTTGAACACTTTTTACTCTATGGTTCCCTGCGGGGTTCAGTTCGCTACTTGGCGAAAAAATACAGCAAAAAAATCTCTGTGACCACAGGAAGACGCTGGCTAACTAACCCAGTTTATCGCGGTAATACAGCTTACCAAAATGGCGAAATTATCTCCAATACCCATATTCCGATAATTTCTAAGGAAGAAGCAGCCCAAGTTGACCGACTTTTACGCCGTAACAGCCGTTTACCATCCCGAACTGCTAGTGCTAGGCGTTCTTTAGCTGGGTTGGTTGTCTGTGCTGAGTGTCAGTCACATCTGACAGTTACTCGTGTCACCCAACGCAATCAAGATAAGGAGTATCTTTATTTACGTTCTACTAGCTGTCCTCAACGCCCCAAGTGTAAGGCTATTCCCTATCAAGAGGTTTTAGAACATACAATTGAAACGGTTTGCCGTGATTTACCCTTAGCTGTAGCGGGGATGAACTTTCCCCAATTGGATGCAGTGAAGAATAGTTTAGGACAAGCGATCGCTCGTCAGCAAGAAATACTTGCTCAGTTACCCGCTTTAATCGAAACTGGAATTTTAGATGCCGAAACAGCAAAGTTAAGAGCTTACAAACTCCGCACAGAAATTTCTGAACTCGAAGCAAAGTTGGCAACTCTCCCCCCAGTTAACTTGCGTTCTGTTGCTCAAGCTGTTTCGATACCACAATTTTGGTTAGATTTGTCGGAAACAGAGCGACGATTTTACTTTCGAGAATTTATCAGGCAAATTGAGATTGTTTTTCAGAATAAAGAATTAAAACTACAAGTTATTTTTATTTTTTGAAGAATAATTCCGAACAAGAAAGTGGGCATACCCTGCGGGGAACTTTCTACATACCCGCCACTAATGATAGATCACAAAATTTTCATTTCGATAATGTTAAGATATTCGCTTTAAAAGTCAAGCTGAATATGCAATTGTAACGCAAATTTAGCTATTTTTCCATCTGAGAATACCGCCCTTTATGACGCAGAAAGAGCAACAACTGCGAGACTAGCACCATGACCGGCAGTTCGATAAGTGGTTCAATAGCCAAAACAAGGGTAATCAAAGGACGATCAGGAAAAACAGATGTAGCGATCGCCAATGCAAGAGGTGAATTGCGGGCAAGTGTTGTACAACTGAAACAAGCAAAATCCTCGTAACTAAAGTTGCCGAATCGTGAGATTACTTGAGTCAGCAAAAAGGTAATTACATAGAAAACAAGGATAGATGGTAACATTTTTAGCAGTACATCTGGACGCTGAATTAGGGTTTGCCCTTGCGAGGCAAATACTGCTGTAATTGCCAAACACAGAAATAGCGTTTGCCCTGCTGCTATCTTCAATGGAATTTCACGCCAAAACCCGTTTACCTTTGGTATTAACCACTTAGCGATAAACGCTAAAAGCATAGGAACAACTAAAACCAGTGCAATGCTTTCGAGAAAAATCGCTGTATCAATCTGCACCAATTTTCCAACAAAAACTAACAGATAGACGGGAAGGAGAACCACTTGCAAGATCATATTCCAAGGAAGTAAGGCTGTAGCCAAAGCAACATTTCCTTTGGCAATCCCTGTAAAAATGAGATACCAGTCAGTACAAGGTGTAACCATCAGCATAATTAGCCCAATCCGAAGATCGGGAGAGTTTCGTAGGAAAATAGCTCCCAATCCCCAAACAAAAACAGGTGTCCAAATAAAGTTAATTCCCAAAATCAATCCGGTCATCTTGTAGTTTTTAAATGCCTGACCAAAATGATTAATTGGAATATTTAAAAACACTCCATAGAGCATAGCCATCAAGGATGGAACAATTAGGAATGCAGAATTTTCTTCAACCCATTTAATTTGTCCTAATATCAGCCCAATTAAGATAGCAATAATAACAAATAAAGATTGGATTTTTTCAGTCAAGCTCATGTTGGGATTTCTCTATTAAGTCTTTCAATTTATTTTGTAATAAGAATTAAGAATTCAGGAGTCAGAATGGGCTAAACGCCCCGCTATCGCTAACAGTATGAATTCTGTACGAATGGGTGACGAATATTGGTTAAAACCATACTTCGTCCTGCTACGCGCTTTCGCCCCTTGTGGGCGAAAAAAGTAAAATATTCTCACCTTAAAACTC
>NZ_KV757622.1:141526-206508 GCF_001712795.1 Nostoc sp. KVJ20 | reverse complement strand
AAATCTTGCTGGCAAGTCTCGCCAAGGAATGCCTGCTCGGTAACGATATAACACCGCTTCGACAAACAATCGGTTATTTTTAGCCGTGGCTCCCACATAGCCCTCTCGCCCAGGTAGCAGGTTTTTGATTCTCTCCCACTGGTCATCTCGTAGTGCGTATCTGCTCGTCATCGTTTTCAAGAATGTTTATTCTTTTTCACCAGTTCTGATTCTAGTTTTTCACCAGTTCTGATTCTAGTTTACCTAATTGATGACACGCCCTAGAGATATAGAATAATACAGCTAAGTGCTGAGTGCTGTACATGGATAGCGGGGCGTTGAGCCAGTACTGAGTAAAAACCCAGTTTTTTCAAGACTTTGAGAGTGAAGGATTAAAATTTTGATTCTTCACTCTTTATTATTTATAGCCTCTCTCCTTTACTAGCGAATTAGGAGAGAGGAATTGGAAGTGAGGTCAAAATTGTATCTCACGCTTGTCGAGAACCGCTATATCAAATTGATCAAAATCTCATTTTCGGATAAAAGTTGAAAAATTTTTCTGAAACTCTCTCTGGGTATTCTTTTCAGGCGTTGCATGGCGGCTTATAGCAGCTTCGCTACTTTCTCCCCTTATTGAACCGATACGTGTTATAAATCTATCTGTATAGGAATCCGCTTTGATTTCTGAACTAATTTGCGTAGTCAGGCAATAGGCAATAGGCAATCTTGCTACAGTCAAGAAGACTTCTTAGTTGTACTGAGTTTTTTCAGAAATCAAATATGAGTCCTATAGTATCAGCTAGTTGAGTTTTTAGATAATACTAGGATAATAAACTAATGAATGTATCTAAAAAATTAGCCAATCAGATTAGTAATTACGATAATCCTAATTCTATAGGGTCAAAGTTAAGAAGCAAACGGTTATTAACTCTTATTTCCATGATTCATAAAATTCATGAGAAGTATAAAGAAGTAAATATTCTTGATATCGGTGGAAGAAAAAACTATTGGAGTATCTTGCCTAAAGAACTCTTAAAAGAATACAAAATTCATATAACAATTGTTAATTTTACTGAGGAAATATTACCAGAAACTGAAGAGCATTATAAATTCATTCATGGTGATGGCTGTAATCTCCATTTTTTTGAAAATAACTCTTTTCACATAGTTCATTCAAATTCTGTAATAGAGCATGTTGGTGATTGGGAACATATGGTTAGCTTTGCAAAAGAGGCCATGAGACTAGCACCTAATATATTTATTCAGACTCCATATTTTTGGTTTCCTATAGAACCACATTTCATGTGTCCGTTTTTTCATTGGCTTCCCAGACCTGTGAGAATCAGCTTAGTTATGCACTTTGCTTTAGGAAATCATCAACGTTACAAAAGTATTGGTGAAGCAGCTTCTACTCTTGAACATTACCGCCTGCTGGACAAAAAAATGTTGCAATATTTATTTCCAGACTCATTAATCAAGAATGAAAGAATTATCGGAATTACTAAATCTTTGACTGCTGTAAGATACGAAAATAATTTAATTAATGAAGTAAAAGTTTGAGGTAAAGGATTTTTTTAATGAAATTAACTAAGTCTGGATATTTACAACAATAACAAGGATACAAAACTGTGGACAAAGTTGACGGGTAAATTGGTGTTGTTTATCAAAAATTATAATCGCACGCTTATCCCCGCCTCTAGCTCTTTATGCTATTGGGGTGAACAATAGTAATTCCTTCAACTTCTACAAAATCTTTTGGGTTTAAAGTCAGAATATGGCTGATGTTATGGGCAAGTACTACTGCTTGTATGCGTAAATCGTGGGTGCGTTTACCTGAAATCTTATGAGTTGTAGCGAGGCTAAACCAAAGGCGAAATATATCTGGTGTTTCTTTTAGCCACTCAAACTGATTTATTAGCATTTGCACCGAGAGTTCGGTTTCTTCTGGTGTCCATCCCAATCCATTTACAGCTACAGGACGGGTGGCTACAACCCAAAATTCAATTAAAACTTGAGATGTAATAAAACATCGATGGTTATTAGATATTAGATACCTGATTGTGCGATCAACAAGATTGTAATCGGGCGAAGCTATATCCCTGGAGCGTAACAAGATATTGGTATCTAATAAACAATGGGTCATACTTCATCAGAGTAGATATTTTCTCGACGCAGAGCTTCATCATCAAGGTTGGCATAGCTTTTTGGTGCTGTATCTATCCACTCCTGCCAAAGTAATAATCTCTCTTCGGATGTTTGAGGTTTACTAGTTAGTAACGTTAAATGCTTGTTACTAAGCTTTTCTTGAAAGAGTTTTTGCTCTTCAGGGGAGAGGTTTAGTACCACTTCCACGAGGGAATTAACAAGTTGTACATTCATGGTTGTGTATCCGATTCACTCTTTTCAGTCGGGAGCGACGGGCTTTCGCCTTGCCCTTATGCTGCTCTACTATAATACTGACTGTTGCTCCCGCCATACAGCAAACGACATAGCTAATTTCTGCTCACGCTCATCTCTTGCTGCTGTTGCTGCTGTTCAATAAGAATCTCATTCCAAGTTAGCCCCGGTGGCGAAATCATACTAATTTTTTTTGGCTGACGAAAAAATTTGCACCCGAAGCATTAATTTACTCGAATGGAATTTATAAGGTATTTACAAGGATTTTTCTTAAAAAGGCATATATGCAACTTCACATTAAATTGGTATAACCTGTAACCTGTTCCCTATCTCCATCAATGAATTTAATTGTGCCCGACTACTTATCTATTTTTTTTGCTATGGTGATCCCAAAGGAACTATTAAGTGCTTACGAGGTGTAAATTAAATGATTAATTGAACTGGTTGTATAAAATCTTACAAGCAAAGAAATAGGATTTATCCATAACGTGCATCTGTTTTGTTACTTATTAGGTTGGGCAATACGCGCTTCAATATCTTCCAATGTTTGTAACAATAGACTCCTTGCCTGCAATTGCCAGCCCCATTTCTGAATTCTGTAAGCTGATATAGTACCAACTATAGCTGCTAACAAACAGATCGGTTGATTTAAAGAAATTCCGAATAACAAACCCAATCCAGCAATTCCCCAAAATGGTAAGGCTACTGTTTGTCTTTGTTCTTCCACAACTTGGGTAACTATATTAGATTTCTTATTAGCTAATAATGCTTCTTTGACTTGTCGTTGTTCGGCTGCCGACACTGATAAACCTATTTTACGACGTAGTTTTTCTATTTTGCGGGCATCAGTGCTGTACTCAGTTAACTCATCTTCTGCCATTTTCAGAAGTCGTTCTAGTTGTGCCATTGTGGATTCCATCCGGTATTTTGATACAGCTATCAACCTAAATAATTGTTAACTTTTATTGACTATATGGTTGTATTTAATCGCCAAATTTAAAGTTACGCGACAGAATGAAAAATCTAAAATTGAATATGGGGAAAATATACTAGCGGTTACGCACTTACAAGTTGAGTATAAAATTAAAAGGTAATTATGGCTACAGTATCTAAAAGCACTTTATCTCTATCTGCCCAGGAGCGATCGCTCATTCTCTGGTTTGATGAAGTTGGTATTGCTGATATCCCGGTAGTTGGTGGTAAAAATGCCTCGCTGGGGGAAATGATTCAACAGCTAACGCCCAAAGGCATCAACGTTCCCACAGGATTTGCCACCACTGCTTACGCTTATCGTTATTTCATTCAATCAGCCGGGTTAGAAGCAAAGCTACGCAAACTCTTTGCTGACTTGGATGTTGAGGATGTCAAAAATTTACGAGAACGCGGGAAAAAAGCGCGATCGCTCTTAATTCACACTCCATTTCCTGTAGAATTGCGAGAGGCGATCGCTACAGCCTACCAAAGTCTCTGTGAACGATACCATGCAGAGACAGATGTGGCAGTCCGTTCTAGCGCCACTGCTGAAGACTTACCCGATGCTAGTTTTGCCGGACAACAGGAAACTTATCTCAACGTTGTCGGTGCTGAAGGAGTTTTAGCAGCTTGTCATAAATGCTTTGCTTCCATATTTACCGATCGCGCTATTTCTTATCGACATGCCAAGGGATTTGACCACTTTAGCATTGCCCTGGCTGTAGGCGTGCAAAAAATGGTGCGCTCTGACTTAGCAACCTCTGGGGTGATGTTCTCCATTGACACAGAAACCGGATTTAAGGATGCGGCACTAATTACAGCTGCTTATGGTTTAGGTGAAAATGTTGTCCAAGGGTCTGTAAATCCCGATGAATACTATGTTTTTAAACCAACTTTAAAAGCTGGTTTCCGCCCAATTATTGATAAAAAATTGGGCAGTAAAGAACTGAAGATGATTTATGATGATGGCTCCAAATTTACGAAAAATGTGTCAGTTTCGCCCAGTGAAAGAGGCAAATTTGCTCTGAATGATGAAGAGATTTTACAACTAGCAAATTGGGCATATTTAATTGAAGACCATTATTCCCAAGTCCACGGTATTAACACTCCAATGGATATTGAGTGGGCAAAAGATGGCATTACTAACCAACTTTTTATTGTGCAAGCGCGTCCCGAAACCGTCCAGTCACAGAAGACGGGAAACGTCTTGCGGAGTTATCGGTTGGTATTGGGGAATCGGGAATGGGGAATCGGGAATGGGGAAAAATCTACCCACTCCCCACTCCCTGATTCCCAATCGCCACTCACCCTTGTTACTGGACGTGCGATTGGAGAAGCCATTAGTCAAGGGAAAGCACGTCTAATTTTAGATGTTCAGAAACTCGATCAGTTCCAAGCCGGGGAAGTTTTAGTGACAGAGAGAACTGATCCCGATTGGGAACCAATTATGAAACGCGCCAGTGCAATTGTCACTAATTCTGGTGGACGAACCTGCCACGCCGCAATTATTGCGCGAGAATTGGGTGTACCTGCGATCGTCGGATGCGGCAATGCTACAGAAATATTGAAACCTGGTCAAGAGGTAACAATTTCTTGCGCTGAAGGAGAAGAAGGAAAAGTTTATGCAGGCTTATTACCTTTTGAAGTTGAAGAAGTTACTTTAGATAACTTACCCCGCACCCGCACTCAAATTTTAATGAATGTGGGTAATCCCCAAGAAGCATTGAGTTTATCGGCAATTCCCAACGATGGCGTAGGTTTAGCGCGGACAGAATTTATCATCGCTAACCAAATCCAAATTCATCCAATGGCGTTGATTCACTATGACTCATTAAAAGATGAATTTGTCAAAGCTAAAATTGCTGAAATCACCTCGCTTTACGACGAGAAACCCCAATATTTTGTAGATAAATTAGCCCAAGGCATAGGTAGAATTGCCGCAGCATTTTATCCCAAACCAGTAATTGTCCGAACCTCAGATTTCAAGAGTAATGAATATGCCAATTTATTAGGTGGGCGACAGTTTGAACCCCATGAAGAGAACCCAATGCTGGGTTGGCGAGGAGCGGCGCGTTACTATGATGAAGGCTACAGAGAAGCTTTTGCCCTAGAATGTCATGCCATCAAAAGGGTACGGGAAGAAATGGGTTTGACGAATGTGATCCCGATGATTCCTTTTTGTCGCACTCCCGATGAGGGACGTTTGGTTTTAGCAGAGATGGCAAAAAATGGTTTAAAGCAAGGTGTTAATGACTTGCAGGTTTATGTGATGTGCGAGTTGCCGAATAATGTGATTATGGCTGAGGAGTTTGCTGAGGTATTTGATGGCTTCTCCATTGGTTCTAATGATTTAACTCAGTTGACACTGGGGTTAGATAGAGATTCGGCATTGGTGGCGCGGTTGTTTGATGAACGCAGCCAGGGTGTGAAGCGAATGGTAAAAATGGCCATAGAAGCGGCGAAAAAATGCGATCGCAAAATCGGCATTTGTGGACAAGCACCCAGTGATTATCCAGAATTTGCTCAATTTTTGGTGGAACAAGGAATTGACTCAATTAGTCTAAATCCAGATTCGGTTTTAAAGACGATGCTGGAAGTGGCAAAAGTTGAGGGTATTAATTCATAATTCGAGTAATTTATGCCAGTTAGAGACCGTTACCACGAAAACTTGAAGAATGCCCTAATTAAAGATGGCTGGAATGTTACTGACGATCCTTTTCATCTAAAGTGGGGAAAAAAGGATCCTTACGTGGATTTGGCAGCCGAAAAGTTGCTCATCGCAGAAAAAGGAAGACAAAAGATTGCTGTAGAAATCAAAACCTTCAGTGGCGTACTTTACCTACCTTGCTGTCATGAGCCGCAATTATCAAGATAGGGTTTTGTATATAGCTGTTCATGAGGATGTTTTTACTGATATTTTTGAGGAAGAGCCGCTTGGTAAACTTATATTGGAAGACTACAAAATTCCTCTGATCGTTTTTAATCCAAAGCGGGAGGTTATTGTCCGATGGGTAATCTGGAACAATACAGGCAGCTAATTTGCAGCATTCTTACTGAACACACAAAGATTCCTTACTCTTATGGCAATATTCAGCATGAAACTATCTTTGATCGAGAACAGGATCGATATTTGGTAATGATTCTTGGCCGAGAGCCAGTGCCAGAACTCTCTCCAACTGCAACGCGTCGCGTTCACGGCTGTCTAATTCACATTGATATTATAGATGGCAAAATTTGGATTCAACGTGATGGCACTGAAGAGGGGTTAGCAACGGAATTGGTGAAAGCAGGTATCCCAAAGGATCGGATCGTGTTAGGGTTTCGGTCTGAAGAACTGCGGAAAAATTCAGAATTTGCAATTGCATAACCAAGGGTAATTAAATTTCTGGATAACTACCCATAGCATAGCGATCGCCATATTTTGTTTGTGTAATTGTCTACAACACCTTTGACTGCTCAACTATAAGTATCTTAGTATTTTGCAAAATGGCGATTTAGTTTAGTCAAAGGTAAGATGACCATCCTTTTGGAAACCGAACGCTTGATTATTCGCAGTTGGATACCCGAACGCGATGCCGAACAAGCATTTGTAATTTACAGTGATCCAGAAGTTACGCACTTTCTTGGTAAAGCTTCTCTTGTCACAAGTGTTGAGTCACAGCGTCAGCGTTTGATTGACAACATCGAGCGATCGCACCGACGCAACAATGGTACCGGTTCTTGGGCAATTGTCGAAAAGGAAACTACAACAATTGTGGGAACTATCCTTCTTAAACAATTGCCCGACAAAGATGGTTTACCCACTCAAGATTATGAGGTAGGCTGGCACTTACGGCGAGCTTCTTGGGGTAAAGGGTATGCAACAGAAGCAGGACAAGTTATGCTCAACTACGGATTTAATGTCCTGAACTTGCCATTAATTTATGCCGTAGTAAAGCCAGAAAATCATGCTTCCATCCGTGTAACTCAAAGACTCGGTATGAAACCAATAGGACGAACAAACAAGTATTACGGTATTGAACTACTCCTGTTCCAACTAGATGCGTCTGTAAGAATAGGGAATAGGGAATAGGGAATAGGGAATAGGGAATAGGGAATAGGGAATAGGGGGTATTAATTATTAACCAATGACCAATGACCAATGCCCAATGACAAATGACCAATGACAAATGACAAATGACTAAAAAGTGGTTCCGAATTGGGATGGCGAGTGTATTTATTCTCTCACTTGCTTTACGGTTTTGGGGACTGGAGCGATTTAACACTCTGGTATTTGATGAAGTTTACTTTGCTAAATTCGGTAATAATTACCTCACACATACACCATTTTTTAATGCTCATCCGCCGCTGAGTCAATATATTATTGGTATTGGCATTTGGATTGGTAGTCACATTCCTTTTTGGCACGATACTGTAAATGGGCTGACAGGTTCATTGCGATCGCCTTGGACTTATCGTTGGATGAATGCTCTCACAGGCTCATTTATTCCTGTAGTTGTGGCTGCGATCGCTTATCAGTTGAGTTACCGCCGTACCTTTGCAATACTTGCAGGTTTGTTCACAGCCTGTGATGGGCTTTTTCTAGTTGAGTCTCGCTATGCCCTGAACAATATTTATATTGTCATTTTTGGTTTGTTAGGGCAGTGGTTTTTATTATTGGCATTAGATAACCAAAATCGGCGACGTTCATTTTGGTTAGTTCTTGCTGGTATTAGTTTTGGTGCGTCAGTTGGTACTAAATGGAACGGTTTATGGTTTCTTTTGGGTGCTTATCTCATTTGGGTAACAGCATGGGTAATTAGTTTGATACATTCTTTTCCTAACTCCAAACTCGGAGGCAGGAGGCAGGAGGAAGGAGGCAGGAGGCAGGAGGCAGAAGGCAGGAGGCAGGAGGCAGAAGGTAGAATTCATGAGGTAGAAGGCGTAAGTCAGGAGTCAGGAGTTAGTACTTATTCTCCCTTAGCCCCCTTATCTTCCTTATCTTCCTCATCTCAAACACCACTACAAAACTTGACTCAGCTAAATATTTTTCAAATGCTGTTTTATCTAGGGATTATCCCAGCTTTTATCTACAGTATCATCTGGATTCTCCACCTTCAACTAGATAAAACTTATGGATTTATTGCAGTACATCAGCAAATTTTAAAGTTTCACTTACAGCTAGGTGGCAATAGTCCCAACGTGCATCCTTACTGTGCTGCCTGGTACAAATGGCCGTTGATGACTCGACCAATGGCATATTATTATCAAACAGCCAAAAGTATCACCGAACCTTTACCTGTAATGGGGCCTCCTTTGCCTTCTGGTGCTGGAAAAGTTATTTATGATGTCCATGCAATGGGTAATCCATTTCTGTGGTGGTTTGGTGTTGCTGCCATGTTGTTTCTAATTGGGTTACTGGTGTCGCAAGCCGTTATTTTTTTGGTAAAGGAAAAGCGTTTTTCTGTGCCTGCAACTCTGAGTGTTGATACTTGGATTGCATTGTATTTAGTTATCAATTATGCAGCTAACTTATTACCTTGGGTGAAGGTGACGAGGTGCGTTTTTATTTACCACTATATGTGTGCAGTGGTATTCGTCTTTTTAGCGATCGCTTGGTTTGTTGATCAATGCCTTCGCAGTTATTATCAACAACTGCGGGCGCTAGGTGTCACCATTACTTTTATTATTCTGGCTGCTTTTATTTTCTGGATGCCAATTTATTTGGGTTTACCTCTCTCACCTCACGATTATAAGCTGCGAATGTGGTTCAACTCTTGGATTTGATTAAAGAGACATTGGATATTGGGCATGGATTATGAGGCTAGCGATCGCTAAAAAATGTGTCGAACACACGCAGACGCAATTGTAGTCAATAGCCAAGTTGAAGTAAGTACAAGGTTAACATTTAAACAGTTAGCTAAATAGCAATTAAAGTAAGATTTAATACGTCTAATTCTATACGAGCAAGTGTGATTTATGGAATTGCTTTTGAGCGCTCAGATCACTGTATAGACGATTTTTTGGCTACCTGTAAAAGCTTTTAGGGAAGTTTTTAATTATACTAGCTTGATAAATTTTACTTGCTGTTTTTAATTTATTTATACAAAAAAATAAGAGTATTTAGTAATTATACGCAATTACTGTATTTAGTCAATATTTCATCAAAACTTATACAGTGCTTAATCTTCGGAATTTAAAAAGGAGATTTGTAGCTTGATGTATAAATAATAAAAAATACATAAAATAACATGCGCTATTAGTGTAATAATTTGCACGTGTAAACACTCATTTGGAAATGCTTGATGCATAATTTGTCAAGCATGGGGCATTTGTGGATCTAGATTTATAAAACTAGCAAATTCTGCGTATATGTCCGAATGTCAGGTCAGTTTTGAGACTAAATACTTAAGTGCGGGTGGTGGTAAGTGTTTAACACCATTTCAGCGGAAACTACTACTACAAAGTTTGGACGATAGTTTACCTGAATCCTACCGTCAACGAATTGAAATCATGTTGTTGGCAGATGAAGGGAAAACTCAAACAGACATCTGTCAAACCTTGGGATGTTGTGCAGCAACAGCACGACATTGGACACACATAGCTCGGACTGGGATGGCGCACCAATGGCAAGATTGCCCCATTGGTCGCCCGAAGGCTGTGAATGATCAGTATTTAGAGCGTTTGAAGCAACTAGTTAACAACAGTCCTCGCGATCATGGCTATGCTTTTCGCCGCTGGACAGCAAATTGGCTTGCGAAACATCTAGCAAAGGAATTTGGGATTGAGGTAAGCGATCGCCATATCAAGCGACTGCTCAAACAGATGGGATTATCCACACTACCAAAACCCAGTAATGCAGAACAAAGCAGTAACGAAAAGGCTACGAGTTCCAAAATCTTGATTAGTGACCTCAAATCGGCAGCTATTCCTGATAATTCCGAATTTTTACCTATTCACTTTACAAAATTAGGAAAAGATTTAGACATTTATGGCGCAAGATATATCTGCTCAGTTAGTTTCTCTGCAACAGTTCAACAATATTCTGGGTTATTCTCTTTCGACAGAGGAATTTCAACACTGTCTTGAAAAAGTTAAATTTATCAACCCAAAAGTCGGCAAATTCTGGCAAGGAACTGATGCTAAAGCTGGTATATATATTGCGATCGCTGGCAAAGTCAGGCTGCTAGATGGCGGCGATGAGTTAATCGCCACTTTGGAGGTGGGAGAGTCCTTTGGGGAATTTACCTTATTTAATGAGGGTGACTTCAGACCTTATGCAGCAAGGGCTTCAGTAAACTTGCAATTATGCTTCATTTCTGGAGAGGTATTGTGGCCACTAATGGCTAAATATCCACAAATTCGGGAGCATTTGTGGGCTAGGGCGCTATCCCGTAATCCCCAACAGGTAGATTCAGAGAACCCCCCATCTGACTCAAAACTGCCTCATGAAAGGAAAATTTTGTCAACGCCAGCAGTCGAGCCACACCAGAAAAAGATTAGCAAAGCCTATTTTCCCAACTCCAAGCAGCGAGTCGGGCATTTATTACAGCGTGTGATTCGGCGCTATCCCTTTTTTGCCCAACAGAGTGGATCAGATTGCGGTGCAGCTTGTTTAGTGATGGTGTCTCGCTATTGGGGGAAAAACTTTAGTGTAAATCGCCTACGGGATATCGCCAATGTTGACCGCAATGGCTCGTCGCTTCGGGGGTTATCGGCTGCGGCGGAAAGTGTTGGGTTTGCTACGCGACCTGTAAAAGCGAGTCTTGACCAATTGGCGAAGCAAAAATTGCCTGCGATCGCCCACTGGGAGGGGAAGCACTACATCGTTGTCTATGAAATCGCTGATAAACAGGTGATTGTGGCAGATCCTGGTATTGGTCAACGCACCCTCAGCCACCAAGAATTTCAAGCCAACTGGACTGGCTATACACTGCTGCTACAACCCACAGCCTGGTTGAAGGATGCCAAAGAGACTACAACTCCCTTTTGGCAATTCTTTGAGTTAATGAAGCCTCACTCTTTAGTAATGCTGGAAGTGTTTGTCGCTTCCTTATTTATCCAGATTTTTGGACTCGTTACTCCCCTATTTACTCAGTTAATTTTAGACCGGGTGGTGGTACAGCGTTCTGAACTGACCTTAACGGCGGTAGGGTTAGGATTGCTAATTTTTAGTTTATTCCGTGTAGCGATGACGGGGTTGCGGCAATATCTGTTAGACCACACGGCGAATAAGGTAGATTTGGCATTGATTGTGGGATTTATTCGCCATACCCTGCGGCTACCCTTGAGTTACTTTGAGTCGCGTTATGTGGGGGATATTATCTCTCGCGTACAGGAAAACCGCAAAATTCAACGTTTCCTTTCCGGCGAGGCGTTGTCCATCCTCCTGGATTTAGTCACTGTCTTTGTCTATTTAGCATTGATGTTTTGGTACAGTTGGAAAATGGCGTTGCTGGTGTTAGTGATTGTGCCGCCTTTTTTCCTACTAGCAGTGATTGCCACACCTTTTTTACAAAAGATTTCTAGGGAAATCTTTAATGCTGTTGCTAATGAAAGTAGCTATCTGATTGAAGCCCTTTCTGGTGTGCGAACAGTTAAATCCACAGCAGTGGAACAGACGGTGCGTTGGCATTGGGAAGAGTTATTAAGTAAGGAAATAAAAACTAACTTTTCCGGGCAAGTTATCGGCAATCGCCTGCAAGTATTCAGCAACACAATTGAAGCAGTGGTAACTACCGCCTTGCTGTGGTTTGGGGCGTACCAAGTGATTCACAATCAGTTAACTATTGGGCAATTGGTAGCATTTAATATGTTGCTGGGAAATATTATTAGACCTTTCCAACGATTAACAGTTTTGTGGAATCAATTGCAAGAAGTTGTGATTGCAGTGGAACGCATTAATGATGTGTTGGATGCCGAACCAGAAGAGGATTTACAGCATCAGGCGCGGCAATCCTTACCACCTATTCAAGGTAATATTCGCTTTGAAAATGTGACGTTTCGCTATCACCCTGAAAGCGATATCAATGTTTTGGAAAATCTCAGTTTTGAAGTACACAGCGGGCAAATGGTTGCTCTAGTGGGACGGAGTGGTTCTGGAAAAACCACGATTTCTAAACTGGTTTTGGGGTTATATCCTCCCACAAATGGCAAAGTGTTGATTGATGGGCAAGATATTAACAGTCTTTCGTTGCGTTCTCTACGCGAGCAGGTTGGGGTAGTTGACCAAGATACCTTTTTATTTGGCGGAACGATTCGGGAAAATATTAGCTTGGCACATCCTGGGGCAACTTTGGCAGAGATTATTGAGGCGGCGCGATTGGCGGGTGCTGATGAGTTTATTAAAAAGTTACCTATGGGTTATGAAACCCAGATTGGTGAAGGAGGGGGGATGTTGTCTGGAGGACAGCGACAAAGAATTGCGATCGCTAAGGCGTTGCTAGGCAATCCCAAGCTGTTAATTTTAGATGAGGCTACTTCCCATCTGGATGCAGAATCAGAAAGGATTATTCAGACGAATTTAAACACAATTCTTAAAGGCAGAACTACCTTACTAATCGCCCATCGCCTATCAACTGTGCGGAATGCAGATTTGATTTTAGTGCTGGATAGAGGCGTGTTGATTGAGAGGGGGACTCACCAAGAGTTGATGGCGAAACGGGGACATTATTTTTATCTCAATCATCAGCAGTTGGATGTTGCAGGGTAAAACAAGAGGATCGGGAGAAAGCTTTTCTTGTTTCACCACTTCTAAAATAAAATCCCAAATCCAAAATTGATATCAGGAAAAATCATGCCAAACACATTGAATGGAAAGGTTCAAAGCCAAATCCATGAGGTAGAACAGCACGAGGAAATTTTAAGTAAGCAAACACCAGCGAGATCAACTGATGATTGGGCTGACGCGACGAAGGATTTACTTGATAGCTTGCCCCAGGTTTGGACTAGGGGATTGCTATATTTTTTAGTGGTATTTGTGTCGATAGTTTTACCTTGGGCAATGCTATCTAAGGTGGATGAAACGGGTTCAGCAAGAGGGCGACTTGAGCCAAAGGGAAAGACGGTTAGGCTGGATGCTGCTGTGGCAGGTACTGTTGCTGAAATTCGGGTAAAAGAGGGTGATTCGGTTAAAGTTGGGCAGACTTTATTAGTATTGGAATCGGAATTAGTTAAGGCGGAATTGCGGCAGGTACAGGATAAGTTAGAGGGACAATTAAATCGCTTTTCTCAGCTAAATTCATCTAAAAGTCAATTAGTTGTATCTTTGACAACGCAACAGCAACAAAATCAATCTCAACAGTTGGAAAAGCAGTCTCAAATTGACCAAGCGCGACAGAATATGAATGCTCTTAGAAATTCCTATGATTTACAAAAAGACGAAAAGTTAGCTCAAGTCAACCAGGCACGGCAAACTCTTGAGCATAGTCAAACAGCTAATAAATTAGTAGACAGTAGTTTGGCGAGTACCCAGCGGGAAGTTGAACGCTATCGCAGTCTTTGGCAGTCAGGGGTTGTTCCAGAAATTAATGTTGTAGATAAGCAAGATATAGCTAAAGATAAGCAACAGCTGTATGAACAAAATCAGTCAGATATTCAGCAAGCTAAACTACGTTTATTAGAACAACAGAGTAGTTATGAGCGGACTATTCGGCAAGCAAATGCAGATATTGAACAGGCACAGTTGCGACTCAAAGAACAGGAAAGGAGTTATCAGACTTTAACTCGCTCCAACAAACTAGCTCTGCTAAAAATCGACGAACAACAGAAGAATTTGGAAACAGAAATTACTACGCTTCAAGCAGAAATTGCTCAAACTAAGAGTCAGATTGTCTCGTTAAAGTTTCAGTTAGGACAACGAGAGTTAAGAGCCACCGTGAATGGCAGAGTCTTTCATTTACCGATACAACGGGCTGGCTCTATGGTGCAACCTGGTGCAATGATTGCGGAGATTGCCCCACAAGGTTCGCCTTTAATAATTCGGGCACAAATGGCAACAAATGAGAGTGGTTTCTTGCGAAGAGGATTGCCAGTAAAGTTGAAGTTTGATGCTTATCCCTTTCAGGATTACGGCGTTATGGAAGGAGAATTGTTAGAAATTTCTCCTACTACCATAGAGGTGGAAACACCTAATGGCAAGGTAGCAGCTTATGACTTGGAAATTGCCCTAAAACAAAATTGTATTCGCTCGGCTAATAAGTGTATTGTTTTGCGTCCTGGGGATACGGCGACAGCTGAGGTAATTGTGCGTCAGCGTCGGATCATTGATTTTCTGCTTGACCCGTTTAAGCAGTTGCAACAAGGTGGGGTGAAATTGTAAAGGACTTATAAATAAATATCTCATCCCTTTTGCAGATGGGAGAGCTATAAAAGGAGAGGTAAAATGCCACAAGTTGTTAAAATTACAAACGAAAATATTCTTGAGCAAATTAAGCTATCTTGTAAAATTCCATCCATAATTGAAGAGATTGTAAATCGCCATATTCTGGAAAATACCTCAGAAGATTTGGGTATTAAAGTAGAGGTTGCCGAACTTCAAAAAGCAGCTGATCAAATGCGTTTAGCTAACCAATTAGATAGTGCTGATGATACTTGGGCTTGGCTGGAAAAACATGGTCTGTCTTTAGAAGAGTTTGAAAAAATTCTTTACAATAGTGTGGTTGCTGGAAAGTTAGCTGTTCATCTGTTTGCAGATAAAGTTGAACAGCACTTTTTTGAACACCAATTAGATTATGCAGCTGTAGTCTTGTATGAAGTTGTCTTGGATGATGAGGACTTAGCGCTGGAACTTTTCTATGCTATTCAGGAAGGAGAAATGAGTTTCCATGATGTTGCTCACAAATATATTCAAGATCAGGAGTTACGACGCTCTGGGGGATACCGAGGAATACTCAGTCGTAAGGACTTGAAGGCAGAAATTTCTGCTGCTGTCTTTGCTGCTAAACCACCACAAGTTCTCAAACCAATTGTCAATTCTCAAGGATTTTACCTGATTTTTGTTGAGGAGATTATTCAACCGCAATTAGATAATAAATTACACATGAAAATTATTTTTGAACTTTTTTCTGAATGGATGAAGCACCAACGTGAACAAGTTGAATTCGTAAACCATGTAGCTTAGAGGATGTTTGAAAAGTAAGGTTATTCACAAACCACACTCTTTCGCCAGACACTTAGTTAAACTGACGTTAATAAAAAATCCTCCCTACATTTGAGTAAGGAGGATTTTTTATGCCTAAAGTTGTACGAACTTATCTCCAGAGCTTCTCTTGAATTTGAGAGATAACTCGTCCAATCAAAAATCCACACATAAAGAGCCAGAAATAGTTAGCCCAATAAGGCATATTTTTTAAAAAAAGAGGTTTACTAGCTTTGAAGCTTACGTTGGGCTTGGGAAATGACTTGACCAACTGCAAAAGCAGCAAGAAAAAGCATAACAAAACCCCCACGAGTAGCTTCAATTTCATTTTCGCTTAGATCACTAATGTAATCTACTTCATTGATATCTCTGATAGAAATGACTGTCATTAGTTACACCTCTTAATTCAAAAAGTCATTAATTATTAACTATGAGTTAACCCAACGATCAAACGCATAGCCTGCTGCTACTCCAAGTAGCACTATACAAACTGGACAACCACCTTTAACTTCGGTGATTTCATTAGCATTCAAATTAATAGCCGAGGATTGAGTATTTAAGTCTTCAATTTTGATAGTAGTCATGTTACAATTCCTCCCCTTGTGAATGAATAATTAATTCGCAGAACAGTGTTTTTCAACAATATATATCATCTGACATTTATTTATACAAAGTCAACAACTACTTAGGTAAATCCAGTTGCAAAATAGTACAATTGTGTCACATTATTAATTTTATATTTACTAGTTTTGTGCCAATTCTAAGTAGAGAATGGTAAGCAATTAGTTTTTTTATTATGAAGAGAAATAATTATCCATTTTGAAACTCTTTTTACATATAGCTTTCTGATTTTAGATTGAGGTAAATTTGATGAGAATTATCAAATGAATCAACTGATATTTTTCTAAAAATTTAAAGTATTGTTACCAAATCAGGGACAAAAATGCTACAGTTACATACAATATTTATTGTTAGAGTAAAGGCATCTGAGCTTTTTTAACAAACAACCTATTTTTTGCATAATATTTCTAGAGAGCAAAATAGAGTGCATTATTGATGCACTCTATTTCTCTTAGTTAATTTCTACTCAGTTGTTTTTGAGCTAAATTATGCTGTCTTAGGACTTACGCATAAGTTACAGGAGAATCAAACCGCAGAGGCACACAGAGAAGTCGGAGCGCTGGCTTGCGCCGATATGAACTTCGGTGGACACGAAGGAATGAGACTTAAAGAGGTATTTTGCGTAAGTCCTATTTTTTTCTAGATGACTTACACTTTTTTAAATAACCACCTAATCCGATAGCAAAGACAGAACCAAGAATGGTTGAAGGCTCAGGAACAGGTTCAGATGCAAAATAAACACCACCTACTACCAGAGGCCCATTATCTCCAGGCACAACAGGTCTTATATCTGGTGTGGTAAGAAATTGAACTACAAAACGCTCGTTAAGTGGAATTATTCCTGCTGCAAAATCAATTCGTGGAGCACTAAAACTTTGGGGAGTGGATAGAGGTTGGAAGGTAAAATCAGGATCAACATTAATATTGGTAAAAATGTTAGAAATACCAATTTTACTATCCCCATTTACATCGCCCCATGCTAAATCATCATCAAGAGTATCAAACCCAGGCAATAATATAAAAGAAATTGAATCTATAGCCAGTCCTGTATCATTTAGAAAATTTTGCTCTCCAGTAGTATCAGGAACATTCCAGAAAGTTAATTCTCCTGGTTGAAGATTGAATGGAATTCCCACCCCATCCTGGAAGTCTGGATTCAGCTTTGTAATGATTGGTTCGACTAAGATAGCAGCATTTGCTGGAGCTAATGACATCAGACATCCTCCTACCGCACCTGAAATCAATAATCCGATGTTTTTAGCTTTCATAAGTTTTGGTAATCTAGCTCTATGTTTGTTTTTACCATTATCTTTTGTGTGTATTTACCCAAAAATATAAAATAAATAAAATTTTAATAATTTATCTTATGGGACAAAACTGAAACTTTTATATCCCAAAATATGACAAGTAGCAGCTTATGCAAGCTTTCTGTTTGTTAGATTAATTAAAACCTCTGCTAAATAACAAAAAATTAAGCTGAGGTTGTCTTTAGGTTAATTTTTTATTTTTAAAATAGAGTAGAGAAAAAACATAAAAAATCAACCCGAAATAAAGCTTGAGTTGATAGATAATAAATACTCAATTTCCAGCATCAGACAATTTGTTCTTAGCAATTAATCAACTTTCACTTCTCACAACACCAGCTTCCTGTTCAATGCAGTCTAGCGCCTTCTTTGCTCTAAAAATAAGTCGCAAATAGGCTAACTGACTATTCCAAGCAGAACGAGGTAACAATGATTCTTGAGAGTCTGTAAAAGTTGTATTTTCTTCAGAAAGAGAATCAGTGGAAATATTATTCATAAAAATGTTTAATTGCTGGGACTAACCAAAAGATGGACTAACTCTGATTCTGCTTCCCACGATTGTGGCCATTGAATGCGATCGCTAGTAAAATGAAGTGGATCGTTTTCTGGCCAAGGGGCATTTATTGGTTCTTCAACTAGCCCAAACTCCCCATTGTCAAAAGGGCTTCCTTCCGCCTGACGCTGGAGAAACACTCGCTCCCGAATACCACCTTTTTCCTGAGTCAGGGCGCGATGATGACAGTAAGGATTGTTACCTCTCTTATCAAAGAAAACATGAGCAGTCCAACTGCAACCACCACGACAAAGTTCAGCAAATTCGCAAGACTTACAGAAACCCCACAAATGTTCTGTTCCTTTGGGAGTATCAGCCCCCAAATTAAAGCGTAGTTCTTCCGTTTCTTCAATAATTGTTCGCAGTGAATAATCACGGATGTTGCCGCCAGTATAGGCTGTTGTAGGTAGTGAGGGACAACCTTTTATCGCACCATCGGCTTCAATGCCTAAAGCAGACAATCCAGCACTACATCCTTGCCAGAACGACCAAGCATCTCCTCCCCGCAACAGTCGTTCATAGGGACCGTAATAACCGATATTATTTCCCGGTTGAACTTGCACTCCTTCCCGCTTTGCCTGTTGAGCAACACGAGCAATCATCGGATATACATCGAGTAATTCATAAGGTTGTAGCAGAATTTCACTATTATCTGCTGCATTTCCCATCGGTACAGTCAACTGAATTTGCCAAGCGAATACTCCAGCATCGCGGAGATGCTCGTAAATACAAGGAAATTCTGGTGCAGAGAGACGATTAATTTGAGTATTGCAGCCAAAGCGTATATCTGCTTCCTTGAGATTGCTCATGGTCTTAAACGCCCATTGCCAAGAGCCTTGTCTACCACGTAAACGGTCGTGAGTTGCTTCTAAACCATCAACTGAGACAGATACCACACTAATTCCTGCTTCCTTCATCCGGTGGGCTGTGTCTAAGGTGATACCATAACCCCCTGTGGTCATACCACATAACATCCCAGCTTTGGTAATTGCTTGGGCAATCTCCAGCCAGTCAGGACGTAGAAAAGCTTCACCACCAATTATGGTTACTTCTGTAATTCCCACTTCCGCCATTTGTTTGACTAAATCAAGGGCTTCTGCTGTGGAAAGTTCTTGTGTCCTTGTATGCCCAGCACGAGAGCCGCAGTGTTGACAGGCTAGATTACACTTAAGTGTAATTTCCCAAACTGCATAACTAATTCGCCGATAAGCCATAAAAATAGCCTCAATTCATTTTTCTAGAAAGGGACGAACAAATCCCCATCCGTCCCTAGAAATTTAATCTTTCCTAGTTGCAATAGAGGTTCCTTAAACTATGTCATCTACCCGAATAACTCCATACAACAATTGGTAGGGTGGCCATACAGCTCCATATAATGGTTGGATTTTGGGCTTACCAGTTAATCCACCAAAAACTGCTGCCAATTCTTTTTCACTTAAATCCTTGAGTTCAGCTTCACCATTTGCAGACTCCAGCAATTGAGCAGTATATTCTTCATACTCTTCTAGAGTGAAATCGTAGCCAGCAGCTTTAACTATCTGACTACATTCTTCCTTGCTATTAACGCCTTGAATTTGATTACGAAAGGCTTCATCATTTGCTAGCTTTTCGTAAAAAGCTTTCACATGTTCTAGAGACATAATCTTCTACTCCTGAAATTACTTAAGAGTTGGTAACTCTGTTGGAATATTGAACCAATTCATTAGATATATCTAATCTTCTAGGATGGGCATCCTGCCTGCTTTTGGCTACGGGCGGGTAAGACACCCACCCCACAAGCAGTAGTTGAGTATTTTTTATTTGGAAGCCTTTTAACTGGCAGCTAGTTTTGACACTTGAATTGCAACTTCAGACGGATTGTAGTTATCTGTAATCAGTTGTGGACAACGCATACAAGCTGCTTTCCCTTCTTGTTGCCACCACCGACAATCTCGGCGTATGGAACAGGGGGGTAGTTCTTCTGCCACTGGCGGTAACTTTTCTACAATTCGCATTGCTAGACGGCAATCTTGTCCATCAAAATGCTGGCAACCTTTAGTGGCACAAGCTGCCGCCGTCCGAAAAATTTCAGCAGGTGTAATTGGACTAGCTTTTGCTATCAGTTCATTAGTGATAGGCAAGGGCTGTTTAAGATAAGTTACACGGGGTTCTGCAACTGTTCCACTGATGATTCCGAAAACAACACTATCCTCAGATTCTGGTCTAGCACTGGGGCAAAGTGTAGTTTTATCAACGGTAATATCTTTCATCAATTGAGCCTCCAGTGGAGAGAATCTTTATGAATATAAGGGTTCAGTTGCTATCAGTCCTATCGTTGTAGGAATAGGAAACTTACCAAGAATTACGGGAACTAATTTTGATACTCCACCTGCAACACTTCTTGCTTCTTCGTCAGACATAGATAATAAAGTTTCTTCTGAATCCAAAACTTCATTCCGACGTGCCACAGCATTTTTCACAGCATCATCAATCAAATCGCTAATTTCAATTTGACTGTTATACTTTTTTTCTTTCGCTTCCATGTTGATTTACCTCTGATTTATTGACTATTGACTATTACTAATCAGTGTAATTGCCTAATATGTCCTTATCTTAGGAAAAAAGAAGCTACTCACTCTATATCTTAAGAACCCTAAAGTAGACAGAAATAAAACTTTTATGTCACTAAAAAACGATAAATTTTAATTCGCCCCTATTTTTCTGTAGGGGCATATATCATTTACTCAAGCTATAAACTATCGGATACCAATTCAAATTTGATATCTCAGGCAATTGCGATCATTAACTAAAATATTTATGTCCCGAAAATGTTGGAAATTGATAGAGAATGTCTAATTTCTAGTTACTTTAGATCAACTTGGGAAAACATATAATCTCTAAAATATCCAGATAAAAAGCTAGATTTGGCATTTATAGTACTATGCGATCGCACACCATCACTACTCTTCATTTACAACTTCTCGCCTAACAAACAAAGCCCGATAAACAGGTTCACCCTTTTTTTGCGTACCTATTTCCCTTTCTGTTGGAACTGGTAAGGGGTTTTCAGTTAACCATTCTCCTGTACCAATTTTCTCAAAATCTGGATTTTCCGCAAAGCGATCGCGCATTTCCACAGCGACAAATTCCATATCTGATTGCAGAAATACAAATCCCCCAACCGCAAGATATTTCGCTAAATCTGCCACTAATTCTGGTTGGACTACACGACGTTTCGCATGGCGGGTTTTAAACCAAGGATCGGGGAATTGAATTGTAACGTGTTGTAAACTTCCTGGAGGCAGAGAAGATAAAAGTGAGTGCAATGAGTTATTCACATTGCAAAACAAGTAGTGCAGGTTTGTTAAAGCCAACTCAGAACGTAACTTATTCGCCTCCACCACCAGCGGTTCCCGAATTTCTAAGCCGAGAAAATTCCAGTTGGGTTCTATCTTGGCCATATTCAGCAAAAACTGTCCCTTAGCGCAGCCAATATCTAGATGTAGTGGTTGATTTGGCTTTGCATAAACTTTTTCCCAGTCAAGGGGATTTGCTGGTGTTTGATACTTTTTACCAAGTGGATTAACATGCTGGCGGACTCGGACTGCTGCCAAAATTTGCTCTCCTTCACGTGAAAATATCCTGTAGTGCAACTCCAGGTTACAAGGAAGTCTAGCAAAAGTATGCCAAAAATTATCGGTCTATCATTCAATCGCCTATCCAGCAGAAAGTTTTTGACACTCCCACGACTATAAGCGGTGGGCTTTTTGCTCCAATACTTGTAAAGCAGTCTGAGTCAAATATGCCATCTTTACACTGTATTTTGAGGTTTTCGAGAAATTTATATTTTTGAAGTCCCTCATTTTGCATTAATCTCTAGAATTAAAATGCTTAAGCACATTTGCTCTAGTCATGGAGGGAGGAAACTTAAACAGTGGATATTTTAGATTTGTTTTATAAGGGCGGGCCAGCGATGTGGCCTTTGCTCATTTTGTCGATTCTGGCTTTGAGTGTGATTTTCGAGCGTTTGTGGTTCTGGTTAAGAATTTTGACTCAGGAAAAGCAAATAGTCGATCGCATCCTAGATGCTGCCCAGGATAATTGGCAAGTAGCTGCGGACATTGCAAGACAAGCAAGCCATCAGCCAGTTGGGCGTTTTCTTTACGCCCCTCTACGCTTAACAAAAAGTAATGCAGAAACCTTTCGATTAGCACTTGAGGCTACAGCAGAAGATGAATTGGCTGGAATGCGGCGAGGTGAAAAGCTTTTAGAAGCCGTGATTGCCCTCGCACCCCTGCTAGGATTATTAGGTACAGTTTTAGGTTTAATCCAGTCTCTGCGCTCAATTCGGATTGGCGATTTAGGAACTGAATCTACTGCTGGAGTGACTACTGGTATTGGTGAATCCTTAATTAGTACGGCAGCAGGGCTAATAGTTGCCATCATTAGTTTGGTATTTTACCGCCTATTTCAAAGTTTTGTCGTCAACCAAGTTAAAGTTTTTCGTAAAGCAGGGAATGAGATGGAATTGCTCTATCACCAGTCCCCGCCTGACTTTAGTAATATTACATCAGCAATTGTGCGGGAGAGTTTCACTCCACCTCGCAAGCCAGGAAAGACTCGGTTGCCTGAACCACCTGAACCCCCGAATGCACCTAATTAATAGTCAAAAATTCAACTCCGAAACCAGGCTTTATAGTGAGACATGAAAGTTAATCTACATACTCCAATTGAAGAAGTCCAAATTCAAATCATCCCTTTAATTGATGTTGTTTTTTGTATCCTGACGTTTTTTTTGTTAGCGGCATTACAATTTACACGGCAACAGGCGATAAATGTTGATTTGCCCAAAGCCAGTCCCAGTTTAGTATCTGGGATAACGTCACAGAGTGGAAGTCTGATTGTGACTATCGATGCCGTTGGCAATACTTACATAGAAAAACAGCCTATAAAACGGGAGGATTTGGGACAAACGTTAAAACAGTATCTCCAACAAAATCCCAGTGCTGTTGTGGTGCTGAATGCTTCGCGCACAGCAACTTATAATGATGTGATTGAGACATTAGATTTACTACGGCAAGTAGGAGGCGATCGCGTTTCTTTGGGAATTATTCCTGGCCCATCTCAACCACCCACAAGCTTACCAAACCAGCCTGCTATCCCCTCTTTCCCCATAAATCCTGGTGATACACCAGTTCCAGGTATCAATCCCGAAGGGAATCTTGCCCCTAAATTTCCCTTAGCACCTAATTCCGTACCCTTACCTACGGCGGTTCCTAGCTCACCAGCGCCTTAAGCGCCAGCACCCAAACCAAACAAGCCCAACCTACTCTTAAAAGATAATGTAGGGCATGGGGCATGGGGTATGGGGCATTGGTTATTAATTTTCTTCCCCTGCTCCCCCTGCTCCCTTACTCCCTCATTCCCCACTCCCCCTTCAAGCTTTGTGGCAAACCTAAAGATATCTAAAATAAAATTCGGTCAGAGAAAATTCTCTGCTAATTTATAAATAATTGGTTGAGCTTTAAAGATTTTTCCACCGATAAACTAAAGTAATTTATCACCAATTGCCATTCACGTTTCAGGGGTTGTGGCATGAATATCGTGACGCTTTTAATTGTTTGGGTAGTAACAGCTATCAGCTTATTGATAATTAGCAAGTTGCCTTTGGGAGTTGAAATTGAAACTCCAGGTAAAGCCTTTCTTTCTGCCGCAGTGCTTGGGATCGTGACAGCAATAGTTAGACCGATTTTAAGCCTCGTTTTTGCAGTACCAAATTTACTTACCTTGGATTTACTATCCGGCATTTTCACATTTATGATTGCCGTAGTTTGTTTTAGTATTGCGGCTTGGCTAGTAGAGGGCTTTCGCTTACGTTACGGTATTTGGAGTGCTGTGATTGGGGCATTTGCACTGACTATAATTAACAGCTTAATCTACAAACTATTGGGCGTCTAAAGTTAGGAGTTAGGAGTTATTCATAAATCTTAACTCTGGCAATTTTAGATTTTCAATTTTAGATTTTGGATTGAAGTAAAAATCTAAAATCTAAAATCTAAAATTGAATTACTCTTAACTATTCGTTGGAACTTGGTGGAGCAACTGGTGTAGTTGATTGTTGTTTACGTTGCTCGCGTTTTTTGCGATCGGCTGAGAGCATATCTGCCATCACTATCAATGCTTGCGCCATTTTGTCTAGGTTAGAACGGTATAATTCCAAATCTTTGTTGAGTTTGTCATCGGAGAGGTGCAGACCGGCAGCGATCGCTTTCAATGCCTCAGTGAGTTGTTTTTCGTCTTTGACTAATCCGGGATCTGACTGCTCTAATAACGAAAATACACCAATTGCGAACAAACGGTTGTATTTAAAGTTAGGATTATTGGCGATCGCTTGCAGTTGTGCTTGTAAGTCACCATCTCTATCTAAATAAGTAGTTTGGCCTAGCCAACCAATTAAATCTTTAACTGGCAAACCTTTAGCTACAGCTTGCAATCTTTCAGCATCCTGTCGAAATTGTTGCGGATCTTGTTCTATAGCCCGACATAGGGCGTTAAAAATTGATTCTTGATCCCGTTCGGGTTGATAGCCTTCCATGAAGCGGTCAAAAGTAGTGACGACACCCAAGGCATAAATTGGATTGTAGCTAAAATCGATATTTACTGACAGCAGATGCATTTCCACCATCAATTCTTCTACTACCCGACGATAAATAGTGTTGATCGGACGGGTGTGAAGATTGTAGAAAGTTCGTTTTGTATCAGAGACTGTACGGACGTTATTCACAAAGAAAAAGGAAATGTTAAGGGCGACGTATCTTTATTTTCTCGCTTAAAGGCTACTTTGCCAAGTTGAGCTTTTAGCTGGTGACAGTTTCATTTACAATGTAGACAAATCAGAAGTATTTTATAAGCTAGTAGCCACAGGGGATTAAGACCTTTTCTCCTAAAAAACTAGCCAAAAAAAATTATCATCCTTAATGATTCTTTTATCGCATTTATGAACTTCTCGCCACAGTTAATTGCTTTAGGTGAGTACCTAGCTGGTGAATTTGATAATCGGGAACAAGCCATAGCAGAACCAGTTTGGTATGTCCACCTGCGCTTGTGGCAAAGACCAGTTAATCTCTTCACAGAAGATAGTATTACCTTGTTTGCCGAACAGGCTAACGTTATTACCCTAGATCAACCTTATCGCCAGCGAATTATCCGCTTGCGTCAGGGGAGCGACTCTGACGCAACCGTGGAAGTACAATATTATATGCCTCAAGATCCAGGTGCATTAAGAGGCGCAGGTCATAACCCTGCTCTACTCAACACACTGACACCCGAACAATTGGATTTACTGCCAGGTTGTATCCTAACAGTTAGTCAGGAAGAACTAGCTTGCGATCGCTATAAGTTCACTGCTACCCCACTACCAGACACTCGTTGTAGCTTTACTTATCTTGGCAATACTGTGTATGTTTCCTTGGGTTTTGCAGCTACAGGGGCAGAATTTTATAGCTATGACAAGGGAATTGATCCAACTACTGGAAAAGCAACCTGGGGAGCGATTATGGGGCCTTATCGCTACACCAAGCGAAATCAGTATTGAATAAGATAAAGTTATGAGTCATGAATTTTCAATTAACTCCTAACTCCTAACTCCTAACTCTTTTCTAACTGGCAATGCTACGAGGTACACCTTCTAAAGCTTCCTCTTCTGTTTCAAAGATTTCAAAAACAGTATCCATCATCGTCACTTCAAACACGAGTTTGGCTTCTGGATGTACATTGCAAATGCGGAAACTACCCTTGACTTTATCAGCATCGCGCATTCCTGCGACTAAAGAAGTAAGACCAGAACTATCAATAAAATTTACCTGAGCCAAATTTACAACTACATGGCGACTGAGTTTGGAAATACACTCCTGTAACTTCAGGCGAAATTGCCAAGCAGTGGTGATATCTAGGCGACCTGCTGGTGTCAGGACAATAACGGTGTTTCCGTCTTGGGTTGTATAAGTTTTTTGGTCTATATGAATCACTAAAGCCCTCCCCGTGCCATTCCTATGTAAGATTAACTAGTTGCAGAATTTTCTAATGCTGTCACTTGAGATTAACAAGGTATAGCTAAAATTGTCACCTTTTTCTGCTAAGTGCTTAACTTTAGTAGTTTAACTCATCAAAATAGTGGAGAGTGGGGAGTGAGGGAGATGAGAAAGAGAAGATCAGGATCATAACTCCTGACTCCTAACTCCTGACTCCTAACTCAGCACTCAGCACTCAGCACTATTTAGCTGTCCAGTTGATCCAATCTTGAGGCTTAAGGAAGGTTTCATACAACTCGGCTTCAGGGGAATTGGGTTCCGGTTGATAGCCGTATTCCCAGCGCACTAAAGGTGGTAGGGACATGAGAATTGATTCGGTGCGTCCGTTGGTTTGCAGACCAAAAATGGTGCCTCGGTCATAAACCAAGTTAAATTCTACATATCTTCCCCGACGGTAGAGTTGAAAATTCCGTTGGCGATCGCCATATTCCATCCCATGCCGCCGTTCTACAATTGGTACGTAGGCTGGTAAAAATGCTCTGCCGCAGTCTTGCACAAAACCAAACAAATCTTCCCAATTGCGGGTTGCTGGTGTTCCCACCTGGTTGCTATAATTAGCCGCTTCTCCGTCGGGATTTGGGCCGCGATATAAAGCACCTTGACCATCTTGGTAATCAAAAAACAGACCACCTACTCCCCGTGTCTCGTCACGATGCTTGAGGTAGAAATATTCATCACACCACCGTTTAAATACTGGGTAATATTCTGGGTGATGTTGGTCACAAGCCTGTTTTAACGTTTTGTGTAAATGTGCCGCATCTTCAGCAAATGGGTAATAAGGTGTCAAGTCAAGACCACCACCAAACCACCAAACTGGCCCCGCTTCAAAGTAGCGATAATTTAGATGAACTGTGGGTACGTAAGGATTATGAGGATGTAGCACCATTGAAGTGCCAGTGGCATAAAAGCCATGCCCTGCTGCTTCCGGGCGTTGGGCTAAAATTGAAGCTGGCAAATGGGAACCCCAAACTTCAGAAAAATTTACACCTGCTTGTTCAAATATTGCACCATCTCGCAGCACGCGCGATCGCCCTCCACCTCCTTCTGGGCGTTCCCAACTATCTTCATGAAACTTAGCCACACCATCTAGTTTTCCTAATGATTCAGTAATTTCGTCTTGCAGCTGTTTCATAAACTGACTGACTCTAGTCTGAGCGTCAGGTGCTGGCAAAGATTTGGATGATACTGCTTCTACAGTTGGTGTTTGCGAGTTGGTCAACATAGATTCCCGAACCTAAATTACAATTTCCAGAAAGCCACAAATTTTTCATTTTAAAATTTGGGGGAAACACGCGCCAACAATCTAGCTCTATTTGCCCAACCCGCTTTTTCTTACTGGTTAAGCATTTATACGATTGATGGGCATCACTAGAGTTATTTTCCCTCAAATGCGTATAGGCTTGTATATTGAATTAGTTTTTTTTGAAATTCTTAATTGGAATATTCTGGTATAGAGACTAGATTTTAGTTCCAACCTTGAGGTATTAAGGCTTTAACCGTGCTACTCAGAAATTTTTTGCCATATTGCTGATATTGGCTGTTAGGGTCTGTACCGAATCGAGGCTTACTATGTTTAGTGAATTTTTGAGAAAGTTTTAATTTAGGGTTTGAGCGTAGTTGCACACCATACCAGAGTTACCAGAAAGTCTCTAGAGAGGAGGAGGATTAGGAAAATGCAAGGTTGGTTATCCAAATTCATCCACCGCAAACGTCGTCGGTTTTGCGCCTCTCTGGTGTGGACGTATCGAGAGATTAGTTCTGCTTCTGTAGATGAACTGTGGCAAAAAGTGGTTGACTTAACAGATGTTTCCTGGCATCCACAACTTAAGAGTACTAATGTTCCCCACGGATTAGTACCCAAACCAGGATTAATTTTTCAAGCTGTCACACGCTTTTCGCCGATTCCCATCAGAATTTTTGTGGAACGCGTCAATCCTAGAGAGATGCTGAGTATCCGAGTAATGGCAATTCCTGGAATTGAGGAAAGGGTGACTTATCAAGTAGAGTCAACGGTTTGTGGTACTTGTTTGTCTTATTCTGTAACACTACGGGGATGGTTATCGCCCCTGATTTGGTCTTTATCCCGTCCTTATGCAGACCGCGTTGCACGGTCTTTAGTCGAGGCAGTAGAAAAGACGGCATTGCCGGCGGTATCTGGTCAGAAAAAATCTCTTAATGACAGTTGTTTTGATTTTTAGGGACTGGGGATTGGGGAGTGGATAAGCAGGGAATAGGTTACAGGTTACAGATTATTCCCTCTCACCTGTCACCTCTCCCCTAATCCCAATGCCCAAAGAAAGTTAAGATTCTATTAGGTAATAATGCCATTGCTAAGTTTTATTACGGCAGCAACAGTGATAAAACTTAGCTGACCTTACTTAAGAAAGCATCCAGTTAATAACTAAGATGTTCTCCACAAGAGTGTTTATTCATTTTGAATTTTGAATTTTTATGTACGATGTTCTCGATTCCCGCTCTGTATTAGAAATTTTGCGACCAGTGGAAGACCCAGAACTCCGCAAAAGTCTGGTAGAACTGAATATGATTCGCAACGTAAAAATTGACGGTGGTAAGGTTAGTTTCACTTTAGTATTAACCACTCCTGCCTGTCCTTTACGTGAATTTATTGTTGAAGACTGTCAGAAAGCTGTCAAAAAACTCCCAGGCGTTACAGATGTCAGTATAGAAGTTACGGCAGAAACACCGCAGCAAAAAAGTTTGCCCGACCGCACTGGCATTTCCGGGGTGAAAAATATCATTGCTGTTTCCAGCGGCAAAGGTGGCGTTGGTAAAAGTACTGTGGCGGTGAATGTCGCAGTGGCTCTAGCTCAAACTGGGGCGAAAGTCGGTTTGCTAGATGCTGATATTTACGGCCCCAATGACCCCACCATGCTGGGTCTGGCTGATGCCCAAATTGTTGTGCGTTCCACTGAAACCGGTGAGATCCTGGAACCTGCTTTTAATCACGGCGTCAAATTAGTTTCGATGGGCTTTTTGATTGACCGAGATCAACCAGTAATTTGGCGGGGGCCTATGCTCAATGGTGTAATTCGCCAGTTTCTCTATCAAGTGCAATGGGGAGAACTGGATTATTTGATTGTAGATATGCCACCAGGAACCGGAGATGCTCAGTTAACTTTAACCCAAGCAGTACCGATGGCAGGGGCAGTAATTGTCACCACACCGCAAAACGTAGCTCTGTTAGATTCTCGCAAGGGATTGCGGATGTTCCAGCAAATGAATGTTCCGGTATTGGGGATCGTGGAAAATATGAGCTATTTTATCCCCCCCGATCAACCAGATAAGCAATATGACATCTTTGGTTCCGGTGGTGGCTCCAAAACAGCTGCGGAATTGGGAGTGCCACTGTTGGGTTGCGTACCGCTAGAGATATCTACACGAGTAGGTGGTGACAGCGGCGTGCCAATAGTCGTTGGTGATCCAGATTCAGCTTCAGCAAAAGCATTAACAGCGATCGCTCTTACCATTGCTGGTAAAGTATCAGTTGCTGCCCTGACATAATTATAAATTTTAATTTCTATCTACTTCCTGGGCTATTGCTTGGGAATACTAGGGATTGGGTATTAGGGAATAGGGAAGTAGGGGGGAATAACTATTAATTATTGCCCAATTCCCAATTCCCAATGTCCAATCCCCAACAATTAAAGCTAAAGTCTAAACTGGCACAATGTTGTTAAAACGATCGCTCCCCAAAATTCGCTGGAAGTCTTGGGTTAAGCCCTGGCAGCATCTAGATTGGCTACTTTTTTGTTTGCCAGTTGCTGTCAGTATCTTTGGCGGCCTGATGATCCTCAGTACGGAACTTAAGCAGCCAGTAACTGACTGGTGGTGGCATTGGATGGTAGCGGGTATCGGCGTGCTTATAGCCCTGTTTTTATCTCGTATCCGTTACGAACTCTTGATGCAGTGGCACTGGGTAACTTATGCAATAACTAACTTCAGCTTAATCATCGTGATGATTGCTGGTAGTAGCGCCAAAGGGGCACAGCGGTGGATTCCTATTGCTGGTTTCAATGTCCAACCCTCAGAATTTGCCAAAGTCGGCATGATCATCACCTTAGCGGCTTTGCTACACAGGCGCACTGCTTCTACCCTTGAAGGTGTTTTCCGCGTTCTGGCAATCACCGCTGTACCTTGGGGATTGATATTCTTACAGCCAGATTTAGCAACATCAATGGTTTTTTGTGCGATCGTCTTAGGAATGCTTTACTGGGCAAATGCTAATCCAGGCTGGTTAATTCTGATGATTTCTCCTGTGGTTGCCGCTATTTTATTTAGTACGTCTTGGCCATTAGCAGAACCGATAGTTTTATTTAAAGAACTATCTTTTGGCCCATTAGGGATAGTTTGGTCAATTGCAATGGCTATTGTCGGCTGGCAAACTCTTCCCTGGCGTCGATTTGCTGCCGGTGCTATCGGTGCATGGACTCTAAATATACTGGGTGGCGAATTAGGAGTCTTTGCCTGGAAGCATATTTTGAAAGAGTATCAAAAAGATCGGCTAACTGTATTCATGAATCCCGATCACGATCCACTCGGTGCTGGATATCATTTAATCCAATCTCGCATTGCTATTGGTGCCGGTGAAATTTGGGGATGGGGTCTGTTCAAAGGGCCAATGACGCAACTGAATTTCGTACCGGAACAGCATACAGACTTTATTTTCTCCGCAGTGGGGGAAGAATTCGGTTTTGTTGGTTGTTTGGTAGTGCTGTTTGTCTTCTGCTTAATTTGTTTCCGTCTACTGCACGTTGCCCAAACGGCCAAAGATAACTTTGGTTCCTTGTTGGCTATTGGCGTTTTGTCCATGATTGTGTTTCAGCTGATTGTGAATATTGGCATGACTGTTGGTTTAGCACCTGTGGCAGGAATTCCCCTACCTTGGATGAGTTATGGGCGTTCTGCGATGCTGACCAACTTTATATCCTTGGGAATAGTAGAATCGGTAGCAAATTTTCGACAGAGGCAGAAGTATTATTGATTCGTCATTAGTCATTTGTCCTACCCTGCGGGAAGCCGCTGGCGCGTCTATGTCTTTTGCTAATGGCCGAATGGCACTAAAAAAAGCCTAAAGCCTTGTGTAATCTTGTTCCCAGCCTCAATACTGGGAATGTATTCCGGTTCAAGCCACTAAAGGCGGCAGCCCTCCCATAATGCTTTCCCTGTAAGTCAGGGCAAGGGCTGTATCTTAACTTAGTGCTATTCGCTAATGACCAATGACAAATGACAAATGACAAATGACCAATGACCAATGACAAATGACTATTAACAAGTATTAAGCTATTAAAAGGAAACAAACGAGGCTAAAAACATGATTCTGCCTGGAGCAACTGTTCGCGTCAACAATCCCGCAGATACCTATTATCGCTACGAAGGACTCGTACAACGACTAACTGATGGCAAAGTAGCCGTATTATTTGAAGGTGGTAACTGGGATAAATTAGTTACCTTCCGCCTGAGCGAATTGGAACTCGTAGAGACCACAGCCGGACGTAAAAAAGCCAAATAAAATTAGTCATTAGTCATTTGTCCGTTGTCATTTGTCATTTGACAAAAACTAATGACTAATGACCAATGACTAATGACTAAATTACTATGCGCCTCCCCCTACCACAGTTTGCCACTGGCGATCGCCATCCCAACCACATTGCGGAGGTGATTGAAACTACTAGTACTGAATTCTTAGCTCAGTGTTTGGAACCAGAAGACTTGAGCTTTCCCTCCATGCCACCCTTTGGTAGTTGGGTCTGCTCTGTAGATGAAGAATCTGGTAATCAAATTTATGCTGTAGTGTATTATGCCACAACTATGCCCATAGATTCCGTACATCGGGCGAGAGCATTGGGGCTGTCCTTGCAAGACTTACGGGAGGAACAACCCCAAATATTTGCCATGCTGAGAACGGAATTTCGGGCTGCGATCGTGGGCTTTGAACTATCTTCGCAAAATCAAAGTTATAACCAAAGAGTATATCAGTATCTACCACCCCGTCCCCCACAAATCCATCAGGCTGTTTATCGGTGTGAACCAGAAGCTATCATTAAATTTACTGAAGAACTAGATTTTTTACGGACACTCCTTTGTATCAATGGTGCGCCAATAGAGTCTTTGACCGCAGCTGCCATTCGAGATGTATACCAGTTACGCAAAGCTGACCGAGAATGGCTAATTAAAGCTGGACGCAACTTGAGTGTGCTACTTAAAGACGACTACGATCGCTTGCGGTTCATTTTGAGTCAAATCCACCCGTAGGTAGTTAGTTCTGAGACAATTGCCTGGTTAGTGTAAGTTAAGGTTTTTGATTTTTCGTCAGGTGGCTTCTTTGTTTATATCAATCAGGCGATCGCCCCCAAGGTAATCGCAGTTTTACCATAGCCCCTTCAATTCCTACATGATGGAACCCATATCACAAGTTCTTGTTCTGGAACCAACTTCCCAAGTTCTTGGCAAGGAACCAATTGTTCCCTTTGCTATTTTGCTGGTGGTCATCTTAGTTATACCCATAATGTTTGAGCGACTAAGATTACCAGGATTAGTGGGTTTGGTTTTCTCAGGGCTAGTACTTGGGCCTTCAGGTTGGAATTTATTCCAGTCTGACTCACCGATGATTAACCTACTATCAGATATTGGGTTAATTTATTTACTGTTTGTCGCAGGGCTAGAAGTTGATCTAGAACAGTTTCGCCGCCAGAAAAGTCGCGCTTTTGGATTTGCTAGCTTGACTTTCAGTGTACCCCTGGTAATGGGAACCCTAGTAGGTCTAATTTTAGGCTATGGCTGGAATACTTCAATCTTAATTGGCTCTTTATTTGCTTCCTATACCCTTTTGGCATATCCCATAATCAGTCGTTTGGGAGTGGTAAACAACGAAGCTGTTACTGTCACCACTGGAGCTAAGATTTTTACAGATATTGGTGCAGTGCTAATATTAGCCGTTTGTGTAGCTATGGCTGATGATGAAGCATTCAGCTTTGCAGAACTACTTACTTTGTCTGGTCGGTTAACTATTTACTCTGTTGCCGTTGTTACAGGCTTTGATTGGGCAGGTAAAGAATTTTTCAAGCGGTCTGGAGACGACGAAGGAAACAAATTTTTGTTTGTGTTGCTTTCTGTGTTTCTAGCGGCTGTAGGTGCCCAAGTGATTGGGGTAGAAAAAATTGTTGGTGCTTTTTTAGCTGGTTTGGCGGTGAATGAAGCTGTGGGTGAAGGGCCAGTCAAAGAAAAGGTGGTATTCATTGGCAGTGTGCTGTTCATTCCCATTTTCTTTGTTGACCTTGGTTTACTGATTAATCTACCCGTTTTTGTAAATAACTTAGACACGCTGAAGTTAACACTTTTGATGATCGTTGGTTTGATTGTCAGTAAATTGATTGCAGCTTTATTAACGAAACTGGTTTACCGTTATAACTGGCAAGAAATGCTAACGATGTGGTCGCTATCACTTCCCCAGGTTGCTACAACATTAGCAGCAACGTTAGTGGGATATCGGGCTGGGTTGCTGCCACTAGAAGTATTACACAGCATTATTGTCTTAATGGTTGTCACATCAACCTTGGGCCCTTTGATTACCAGTCGAATAGCTGTTGGCTTGAATTCCTCAGCAGCGGAAGATCCACCACCACCTCTACCTGACCAGAAAGCACCAGAGATAGATAGTGCTTTTACTATAGTTGTGCCTGTATATAATCCTCATACACAGCAGTATTTGATTGAAATGGCGGCATTATTAGCACGTCAGTCTCAGGGCAAAATTATACCATTGGCGATCGCTAATGCTGCTGCTCACATGGATGCACCGCAGTTAGAAGCCTCTCTACAACGGAGTGAGCGGTTATTAACCAAAGCCACTGCACAAAGTCGAGTATTGGGCGTACCGACGGAACCAGTGCTGCGGATTGATGATGCCTTTGCTCAGGGCATTAGCAGAGCCGCTCGTGAACAAAAAGCTAATTTAATTGTTATGGGTTGGGGTAAACGCACTGGGTTACGAGCGCGTTTATTTGGGAATGTAATTGATGGTGTGCTTTGGGCTTCCCATTGTCCAGTAGCGGTGACACGTCTAGTAGAATCACCGAAAAAAATTCAGCGCATCTTAGTACCAATAGAGAACTTAACAGCACCCACATTACAGCCTGTACAATTTGCCCAAATGCTGGCAGAAGCAAATCAGAGCCACATTACTGTGCTGAATGTGTGCGATCGCCGTACTAGTTCTAGTAAAATTGCTTGGAGGCGATCGCATCTCTCACTGCTAGTATCTAAATTGGCTTTGACCAATGCCCCAGAAATTCAAATCATCGCTCATGAAAATGTTGCCCAAGCAATTTTGCAGGCAGCACGACTATATGATTTAGTCGTTTTACCTTTTATACGTAATCGTACCAGTCCTGGAGGGTTAACCATTAGCGATGTCACTACCCAGTTAGCCAGCCAACTCACTTGCTCTATTGTCATGCTTGGAGAACCGCAACGCACTCAAACTAATGTAATTACCTCTAATGCGGTTACTAACATTACATCTGCTGTATAATATCAGCCATAGCTAAGTCCATCTAACTAGACTTGAGCTGTGATACCATTGACGAAAATCTTTGCAACAAATGGATTGGCTGTAGGAATGTACAAATGTACGTCCCTACAAACGCGTACATTTGTAGCAGAAGTTTTGTGGAATGGTGTCAGTCTTTGCAATCAAGTGTAGGGCGGAATATTAGCAAACACGATACAGGTTAACTATAGTAATGGTAAGACCTTGAAATTAAACGAGTTTCAAATTACTTCCTGGTACTTTGCATCCCACTCACAATAGTTGTAACCGTGAAAAATACTGAGTTCTTAGTGGCTCGGCTTAGAGATAATAAAGATTCCACCCACAAAGAGCGGGGCTAATACCCACGTACATAATTCCTGAGTATTTATTGGTTCATTTGTTACTCAGCATTCAGCACTGATCATGGTAAAAACACTTTATTTTGTTGAAGATTTGATGAACTTTAGGTGGAAGATTGATAATCTTTAGACTAAGTTTGTTATTTTGCTAATTAAATTCTGAAGCAAAAAGGTAAAAATATAACAAAACTGCAACCGTAAAAAAATAGGTAAGTTCAACAACACTTTTTGATGAAGCCTTGTTCTTTTTTTTGTTCTGTATTTTTGTACCCAAGCTGGGTAATCTAAAAGTAAGTGCAATAGCTACTGAAAATATTTGTAAGTAACTGGGAAACTATGAGAATTTTGGTGACGGGCGGTGCTGGGTTTATTGGTTCCCATCTCATCGACCGACTAATGACTGCTGGGCATGAATTAATATGCTTGGATAATTTTTACACTGGCCACAAACGCAACATTCTGAAATGGTTAGGTCATCCGTACTTTGAACTCATTCGCCACGATATTACCGAACCAATTCGGTTAGAAGTAGATCAAATTTATCATTTAGCTTGTCCAGCTTCACCAGTACATTACCAGTACAACCCAGTTAAAACCGTCAAAACTAACGTGATGGGAACACTGAATATGTTGGGGCTGGCTAAACGTGTAAAAGCTAGGTTTTTCTTAGCTTCAACTAGTGAAGTATATGGTGATCCAGAAGTTCATCCCCAAACTGAAGAGTATCGAGGTAGCGTCAATCCCATTGGGATACGTTCATGCTACGACGAAGGTAAAAGAATTGCTGAAACTCTAGCATTTGATTACTACAGGCAAAATAAAGTTGATATTCGAGTTGTTCGGATATTCAACACTTACGGGCCGAGAATGTTAGAAAACGATGGTCGAGTGGTGAGCAACTTTATAGTTCAAGCCTTGCGGGGTAATCCTTTAACCGTCTATGGTGATGGTTCGCAAACTCGTAGTTTCTGCTATGTTTCGGATTTAGTAGAAGGATTCATCCGCCTAATGAATAGCGACTACATTGGCCCGGTCAACCTGGGTAATCCTGGTGAATACACGATTTTACAATTGGCACAAACGGTGCAAAATATGATCAACCCGGAGGCCCAGATTAAATTCGAGGCACTACCTTCGGATGATCCCCGACGTCGCCAACCTGATATCACAAAGGCAAAAACTTGGTTAAATTGGGAACCTACCATTCCTCTGCAAGAGGGGTTAAAACTGACAATAGAAGATTTTCGCGATCGCATTCAAAGCGATATCAATAATTCAACCACCTGAGTGGCATCTAGCGTCGCTCTAAAATTTTCATGCAGGCTCACCCATCGGTAGCTAGTATGCTTGATGGCTGAGTTTCATTAGTAGCTAAGTGTCATATTCAGAATTCTTTTTGAAGACTAACCCTAAGAAAAGTGAGGAGTTAAAAAATGCGTGTTTGCGTGATTGGTACTGGTTACGTTGGTTTAGTTACAGGTGCTTGCTTGGCCCATATTGGGCATGATGTAATTTGCGTAGACAACAACGAAGAAAAAGTTAAGTTAATGAAGTCTGGGCAGTCCCCAATTTTTGAGCCGGGACTCTCAGAAATTATGCAGTCTGCCATTCAAGCAGAGAAAATTCATTTTACTAGTGATCTTGCTGCTGGAGTTTCCCACGGAGAAATTCTGTTTATTGCTGTGGGAACACCACCTTTACCCACTGGTGAAAGTGATACTCGTTATGTTGAAGCTGTAGCTCGTGGGATTGGCGAAAATCTCAACGGTGGTTATAAGGTCATAGTTAATAAATCTACCGTACCCATTGGCTCAGGCGACTGGGTGCGGATGCTTGTTCTAGATGGTGTTGCTGAACGGCAGAAAACATTGGTACCCGCAGGTGGGGTGTCGAGTGATGATAAATTACCTGAGTTTGTAGCCGAGTTTGATGTGGTGAGCAATCCAGAGTTTTTGCGCGAAGGTTCGGCAGTTCACGATACCTTCAACCCCGATCGCATTGTACTAGGAGGCAATAGCCAAAGAGCAGTAGCTTTAATGCAACAACTGTATGCCCCAATTGTGGAACGGAAGTACGCTGACGATCAATCTTTACCCCCAGTACCAATTCTGGCAACAGACCTGAGTTCGGCGGAGATGATCAAATACGCCGCTAATGCCTTCTTAGCCACTAAGATTAGTTTTATTAACGAAGTTGCTAATATTTGCGATCGCGTCGGTGCTGATGTCACCCAAGTAGCCAAGGGTATCGGTCTAGACTCCCGCATTGGTAACAAGTTTTTACAAGCTGGTATTGGTTGGGGTGGTTCTTGTTTCCCCAAAGATGTCTCCGCTCTAATTCACACTGCTGATGATTATGGCTATGAAGCCCAGCTAATGAAAGCTGCTGTCAGTGTCAACGAGCGCCAACGGTTGATTGCTTTGGAAAAACTCCAACAAGTTCTGAAAATTCTCAAAGGCAAAACAGTCGGACTACTCGGACTGACCTTTAAGCCAGATACCGACGACTTGCGCGACGCCCCAGCACTCATCCTAATTGAGCAGCTAAACCGACTGGGAGCCAAGGTCAAAGCCTACGACCCGATTATTTCCCAAACAGGTATGCGTCATGGGCTTTCTGGGGTGTTAGTAGAAACCGATGCCGAAAGACTTGCTGACGGCTGCGATGCTTTGGTACTTGTCACCGAATGGCAGCAGTTCAGCACTCTCGATTATGTGAAGATGGCAAAATTGATGGCTCACCCAGTTATCATCGATGGTCGTAACTTCCTCGACCCCGAAGCAATGATCCGGGCTGGATTCCAATATGTAGGCGTGGGAAGATAGAGAGCTAGGAGTTAGGAGTTAGGAGTGATAAATAAAAAAAATTAATTACTAACTTCTAACTCCTTTCAAAACCTAAATATTTAAACTACCGCTTAGAATCATCTAGGCGGTATTTAATTTGTTTAAAGCTTCACTTTAATTTGGCTTTTTGCGTTTAATCTTGTATCAAGAGCTACTTGGAATACGTTCAATTTCAGCATACCCACTGAAAATAAGTTTTTGACCTTCAGTTTCTAATCGGTTGAGCCGCATTTTCACTCCATCGAGGTCAAAACGATCAAGATCAACCATATTATCTAAAATTTCTACCAGCGCTACGCTCAAGGTTTGCGAGATTTCTCGTTGTGCTTCTGGCACTTGGTCAAGTTGGATTTTTGGATCTTTGAAAGAAACTCGCCGCCGCCTTTCAATGCCTACAGTTAAAATCATGCTCAGGGGTACGAGTTGGCCATTATTTAAATCTGCTTTTGCTACAAGCTGTAAGCGATTCTCTGGCAATAGCTGTACCTGGACATCCGTAAAAGAGACTGGTTCACCGCCAGATAATGCCGTTAGGGATGGTACGGAGAGGTTAAGCAGGCGCTTTTTCACTAGTTCCGCATTAAAGGCTTGGTTGATGCCTGCTTCTGATAATATGACTTGAGCGATCGCTTGAGTGGGTTGCTTAAGACTAAGTTTGCCACTTAAAACCGAGCCGAAGTCAATAGCCACCGCATCGGTTTCAAAAGACATCTCCTCTACCGCGAAATCTTTCCGAATCACCAAGCCACGACCGCTCATTTTGAAGCTATCAATGCTGCCTTGCAACAGTTTGCTGGAGGGGTAGCAGCGCACAAAGACTTCTACTGACTCGCTTTGGGTAAACAGGTGGCGAATCGTTTGGCTGGCGACCGTATTGAGCATCCGCTCTCCCCAATCAGTGCCTTTAGGATCTTGTAAACCAGTAAGTCCGCCGAACATTTGGTTCTTAGTCTCTAGAAGTTCTTTGTACTTTTGTAACAAACTGTGAAGAATACAGCAAGCGATCCCGTGATTAATTGTGCTGATGGGTAGGAGTTGGATGGCTGATGGTTGATGATGCAGTGTATTAAATATTACTATGTATTAAAATAATAAATTAAGAAAGAATAACCTCAATTAGTCTTCTGTGGCTAGTGCCCATCAAATATGCCAGTATTAGCTCAGTATCGCCACCAAAATCCGAAGCAAGTCGTCTATGTCAGCAGGAACACGATATAAATTCAGGTCTTGAATTATTTGTTTACTTTCTCGATTCAGTAGACCAAATTGCCAAATATCCCCTGTAGAAACAGCCCCTTGTAAATTTGCCTCTTGAGAATCAGTCCACGCATCAATAGCAATCAGTTCTACAGCAAGCTGGGTAAAGCCCCTTGCCAAATCAGCATTTTTAGCTTCCACAACCAAGAGCTTATGGTCTGTATGAAGATAATAGTCAAGGGAACCTTTTAATTGTTCTGTAACTATAAGAGGATATTCAATTCTAAGTTGGGCACGGGTGTAATGAACAATATCCAATAAAATTGGGGCAATTAGTAACTCTCTGCGGGCTGCCTCACTAGTCAAACTAATATATGGCAAGCTCTCCTCAATCCTAGATTTGAGATTTGCGAGTCTATCTAATTCAATGGTGGACTTTTGGTGATTGAGAGAGGAACGTTTTAAAGAATAGCCAAATTCAGCCAGGATGTCTTCTGGCTCGAATGACATCTCAAAATAGTTTCTGAAAGTGTATGAGTGATTTGGTTGAAGGATGGGAGTTTTGCTCATACTTGATAATTCGTAATTCGTAATTGAGCTTTTTAAAATAACATCAGATTTTCAATAGGTTCGATTGTCATACAACTTGTATGACAAACATAATAGGCCTCCTACCTCGTCAACAACTTTCGCCGTAAATTATCCAACGCTGCATTAGCACTGACATGACGAATTAGAGGGCGTCCTCGCACTGTGCCAAACTGATACTCAAAACTTGCCACTTCATCCTCTGGCCCAGCTAAACCAACGTAAACTAAACCCACTGGCTTAGTATCCGTCCCTCCAGTTGGGCCAGCAATACCAGTAATACTTAGTCCCCAAGTGGTTGAAAGTCTGGTTTTTACCCCAATTGCCATTTGCTCTGCAACGATCGCACTTACCGCCCCAAATTTATCTAAATCTTCCTGGTTAACCCCCAGTAGCCTAACTTTTACCGAATTGTCATAAGAAATTACTCCACCCCAAAAGTAATCAGAACTCCCAGAAATCTCAGTTAACATTTGTCCTAAACCGCCACCAGTGCAAGATTCTGCGACTGAAAGCGTTTCTTTTGATACCCGCAACAACTGACCGACCACGGAAGCAAGAGTATCGTTATTAACGCCGTAAAAATCCAGTCCGGCGATTTCTTTAAGTTGTTTCTCAATGGGCGCAATTAGTTCTTCTGCTGCTGCTTCTGAAGTTGCTTTAGCAGAGACTCGCAATCTTACTTCCCCCTTACCTGCATAAGGGGCTACTGTGGGATTTGGCAACTTCAAATAGGAAGCAACCTTTTCCGCCAAAGCAGATTCACCAATACCCCAAAACTTTAAACTCCGGCTGTAAATAATTTCTTTACCCCAACCTTGACTTTTGAGAAATGGTACGGCTGTTTCTTCCCACATCGGATGCATTTCACTGGGAACACCGGGAAAGGTAAAAATTGTGATTTCAGGACGAGGTTGCCAAATGATGCCGGGTGCTGTTCCAGTGGGGTTGGGGAGAATTTCTGCACCTTGGGGAATCAAAGCTTGTTTGCGGTTACTTGGTGACATAACCCGACCACGTTGGGCGAATTTTTGGGTTATGTCTTCGATGATGTCAGAGCGTTCTAGCAACGGGACTTTAAAAAAATCGGCGATGGTTTCGCAGGTAAGATCATCTGGTGTTGGGCCAAGTCCACCAGTAAAAATGAGAATTTGCGCTCTGGAAATAGCAATTTCTATAACTTCTTTCAACCGTTCTGGGTTATCCCCAACCACTGTTTGATAGTAATGGGGAATACCTAGCTGCGCTAATTGTTGCGCTAAAAATTGAGCATTGCCGTTGAGGATATCTCCTAGCAGCAGTTCAGTACCAACACAAATAATTTCTGCGCTCATTGGATTGGGAATAGGGAATGGGGAATAGGGAATAGGGAGTGGGGGCAGGGATTAAGAATTTTAGATTTTAGATTTTAGATTTTGGATTTTGGATTTTGGATTAAATTTCAATCTAAAATCGTCAATCCAAAATCTAAAATTGAATTGCCCCATGCCCAATTATGCTAGTGCTGGTACAGGAATTTCCAGGTGAGGATATAAGGGGAAGCGATCGCACAATGCTGCTACCCTTTGCCGACAATCTTGGGTTACTACGTCGGAATCTGGAGAAAGTAGGCGATCGCTAATAATATTTGCAATCTCGGTAAATTCTCCTACTCCTAAGCCCCGCGTGGTCATGGCTGGAGAACCTAACCTCAGACCACTGGTAACAAATGGCGATTGTGGATCAAAGGGAATAGTATTTTTGTTAGCAGTAATATTCACGCTACTAACTAGCTGATCCGCCTGCTTACCAGTTAGATTTACAGAGCGTAAATCTACTAATATCAAATGGTTATCAGTGCCATTAGATACCAACTTTAAGCCCCGATTTTGTAGTTGTTCGGCCAAAGCACGAGCATTTTCAATCACTTGGGCAGAATAGGTTTTAAACTCAGGCTTGAGGGCTTCTCCAAAAGCTACAGCCTTACCAGCAATGACGTGTTCCAATGGCCCGCCTTGGCTACCAGGAAAAACAGATTTATCTAGCTTTTTACCTAGTTCTGCGTCACCAGTCAAAATTAAACCACCTCTAGGGCCGCGTAGAGTCTTATGTGTAGTTGTTGTTACTACATGACAATGAGGAATGGGATCGGGATGAAGACCACTAGCAACTAAGCCAGCAATGTGAGCAATATCGGCGAGTAAGTAAGCGCCGATTTCATCAGCAATACTACGGAACTTTTCAAAATCAATTACACGAGGATAAGCCGAATAACCACAAATCAGCAGCTTAGGACGCTCCCTTAGCGCCAGCTCTCGAATTTGGTCATAGTCAAGTTGTTCTGTTTGTTGACTGACACCATAGTGGCTAACTTGGAACCACTTACCTGAGAAATTTACAGGGGAACCGTGAGTAAGATGTCCCCCATGAGACAAATCCATTCCCATAATTTTGTCTCCTGGTTGCAGCAGCGACAGAAACACTGCAAAATTGGCTTGTGCGCCAGAATGGGGTTGCACATTCGCATGAGCAGCACCAAATATCTGTTTAGCACGGTCGATCGCTACTTGCTCGATTTTGTCGATAAACTCACAACCGCCATAGTAGCGTTTACCAGGTAAACCCTCGGCATATTTATTTGTCAGTACCGAACCTTGAGCCGCCAGTACAGCGGCGGAGGTAAAGTTTTCACTAGCAATCAACTCCAAGTGATCTCGCTGACGCTGTAGTTCGTCGTTGATTAACCCCGCGATCGCTGGATCACTGGAGGAAAGAAAGTCTGAATTAGTCCTAGTCACTTCAATTATCCTTATGGAAATTTGTACAACGGCTGATTTGGGTTGGATACAGCACCTAAATAACAGTCAAGAGCAATAGTTTTTGACTGCTGTACAGAGGCGATTAATCGTCTCCGTACTCTGAGGTTTATTTGTGCCAACTTATTTATTATTAGACCCAAGCTCGATTAATGCATTAATAATCATAACCTTGGTTTTTGAAATCCTCACCTTGCTGTGTGTTGTGAGGTCGTTAGACAGTATTCTTTATCGAAAAAGAGAGAAAGGCGTTTAGTTCCCTTTCGGGGATGAAAACGAACTTCAGACAATATTGCCTTACTTAATCATTCGTAAACAACAAGAACCCCGACTTCTTAAAGAAGTCGGGGTTCTGTGGGTTGCAATTCTCACAAATCAAAAAATCAAATAGGATTCATATAGCGATTTTGATAGTAAGCCAAAATCTGGTTAACTCGTTGCCGACTTTCTGAACCAGAGTTTGCTGTCCACGAGAGGCTCAAACCAGCAATTTGACTTTGATTGTAATCAAACTGCTCGGATGACTGGGGAATTAAATCCACTTCCACCCCTTCGACTTGATGTAAATGCGCTGCTATTTCTCTATAAACAGCTAAAGGCAAATCAGCGAATTCAATTTTTTCCTTACTCTCCATCTTTATGAAGCTCCCACATTAAAAGAATTTTGGGGAGGCGTTGTCACTGAAATAGGATTGCCGGTAGCAGATGCAGCTGACGGCGTTGAGGTGACAGCCCCTTCCCCTACCATTTTGGCAACTTCAATACCAAATTGTTCCAAAATCACGATGGGGTTGTAGCCCTGATTCATTTCAATACGTTTAATCAGTACGCCATTTGCCAATCGCTGTCCCGCTTGTACATAGCGACTTGTCGGCTCATCGGGTACTTTGATAATTGCCTGTGGTTCCTTACTAATTAGAACTACACCACTCACAACCACTGCCCTTGCTAATTCAGGTTGTGCTGGTGGTGGCAATACAGAGGCTAAAGTTGGGTTGGGGACAACTTGAGGTAAAACCTTGGGTAAGACTGAAGTCAAGGTAGGATTGACTTTTTTTGCTACAGAAGAAACGTTATTTTTCTTTGGATTTAAAGCTATGCTGCCTGTTGGAAGTTTTCGTGTTGGAAGTTTTCGTACTGCTAGTGATGCAGTAGGTAGCTTAGGCACCACAGGGACAGGCCTTCCAGATATTTGAGGCATTCCGGGAACCATCTGCCCGAAAAGTTGTGTAAAGGGGTCACTTCGATCTTTTGATACCACAAGTTCTCGTGCCCGTTGTGTAGCATTAGTGGATTGAATCAAGTTAGCAGATGTAAGACTAACTTGTGAAACCTGTTTGGCAGGTATCACTGGATTCTTAAAGGATTGAGCCGCTGGTGGCGACTTTGTGGCTATTTTGGGAATTGGTACAGGATTGACTGCTTGTTGTGTATCTTCAGAAGCACATCCAGCGATCGCCAAAGTTAAAATAGCTGCAATTGTAATTTTTGAAGTTCTGCCCATGAGCTGTTCTCAAAAGCCATTGGAAAATTGAAAAATGGAAATTAACATGCCTGAAATGTGTATTAAAGGCAAAGTATGTTCCCTTTATAACCTAATTTTTTACATTTCAAGGGTTATTTTTAGCACTGCCTACCCAGCATAAATGCGGGTTGGTGTTTGCAGTTAGTCCTCAGCCACACCCATAAGCTCTTTCATCAAATCCAGGCCTTTCTTGACTCTACGAGAAACCGTAACTACACTTATGCCCAGATGTTCTGCAACTTGTTTTTGGGTCAAATCTTGCAAAAACACACATTCCAACACATCGCGGGTGCGTTTTTCTAGCTGAACCAATGCTTGTTGTAAGCGAAGTTGGTCTTCTTGTGCCAGTTGAAAGCTGCGATAGTTAGGATCTGGAACCAATTCTCCTAAGCAGGTAGAGCCTTCTTCTCCATCTTGGATTGGCACATCAAGACTTAAGGGAGCGCGATTGACCCATGCTAATTTAATTTCTTGCCATTCGTTTGGAGAAATTTCTAGTGCTGCTGCTAATTCTGAGTCGGTTGGTTGACGATTATGTTTTTCACGCCAAGAACGTGATACTCCTATTGCTTGCTGTTGAAGTGCTAGCCATCTCCTAGGAATTCGCACGGTGACGCCTTTATCTCGGAGATAGTGTTGAATTTCACCCCGAATATAAGGAAGAGCGTAGGAACTGAAGGCATGTCCCTTGGAAAGTTCAAATCTTTCAATAGCTCTGATTAAACCCAAGCATCCAACCTGGAGCAAATCATCGTAGGTTTCATGACATTGATTTGTCCAGTAGTGAGCTTCTTTTCTCACAAGTCCAAAATTGAGTTTTACCAGTTGATTACGGATATTTTCTGACGGAGATTGCTGATATTCTCGCAACAACTGCCAAATTTCGTGTTTTAGTTCAGTGGTGACTGTGGTAGGCATAGCACCGGGTTTATTGAGCAAATAAAGAATCAATTATTCGCTTTTAAATTAAGCTGCGATCGCACGACATCAAAGACAATATCGCGCTATATTTCCGAGCAAATACTATGGTAGATAACAAAGCTTTTCTATCAAAATTCCATAGATTGCTTGACAATAGAGCAAAATTTAAATGGGCGAAATCGGTATTTAGTTGGTTATTTATCTTTGGTATGATCTGTAGGTTTTTTGAGAACTACATAGGAATAAAATATAAAATTAATCACTAAATATCAAACCGAGATTGTACTTAACTTGAATTAATTAATGATGAAGTTAATTTATAGAAACAAAACAACAGTAGTCGGTTTTTTGTTGGAATAGTAAAAGTTATATTTACAGTAAAATTACGTGTCTATTCAACAGAGATTTATCCAATAATTAAAAATTACTAAATAATTTAAAAGAATACTATGTATATTTACGCAAGCCAATAAAAAAAGGGCATCTCGCCCTTTTTTGTACTTAAGTCTATAGTCTTTTAATGAAAGGGAAAAGGTTAAAGGGATGAATCAAGTGATCCACAAAATTTAGGGATCAAAATTTTCCCAATTGCCAAAGCTATTTTGCTCGGTTTTAACTTTTCCCCATCTTTGTAAAAAACCTATCTACCCTCTTGAAAAAAGAGGGTAGATAGGTTAACTTTTGTGATCAAATCTGATACTTACAGAATTGTCATTCTGAGTGCCAGTTATTTGCCTTAGTTCCAAAGATTTAGCCACGAGTAGGTTCAACCCGTCCATAAAATAGACCGCGAATCTTAACTTCTTTAGGTTCGCCAGCACCTAAATCTGTATCAGATGGCTGTTCACTCTCGAAAGTACCAGCAATTTCACCGCTAGAACTGTCTATTTTAGCGATTTGCAGAGAAATCTTGCCATTAAGATTTTCAGCACGCTTGACGTTAGTACGGGTAAGTTCTTCATCATCTGCTTGGGCGGGGAGCGCTACGGCATTATCGTAGCCACTGACAACACCACGACCTTTAGGATCTAGGAAGGCAGCACCACGATAGGAAGGAACTTTGAAGGTGCCTTCAAAGTCCGTAGAGGTGTTAATACTGGTCAAACTGGGTTGGCTTTGAGCAACCAAGTTTTTGATGGTGAAGAGGAAAGGTACTCTCTCACCACCAGGAAGCTGCACAGTGATGGCTTGGAAATCAAGACCATCAGTTTCCGTAAAGGTCAAGCTATTATCTGAGTTGATTTTTAGATCACCTTGCACCTGGTCAATGGTGGAAGTGTATCTGGTCAACAATTTGCCAGCAACAAATTCTGCTTCTTGCCGTTTATTAGCAGGTTCTTCTTTGATGAAGAAGCTAGTTGGCTCCAAGCAAAGTTCTTTGATGGCATAAGACTGGCTAGAATCAATGGGAATGGAACCACGGCTTGTTTCTGCTAGTTGGGGGCATTTGTTAGCCAAGCCAGTGCCACGAATTTGATCGTAAGTAAGTACATCTCTACCACTACTACTAGTAGGTGCATCACTACAAGCAGTTATTAGACCTAGGCACAAAGCCAAGAATGCAACAATTAAAGCGCGATACCTCATGGTCAACCTCAATCTCAAAAATTAATATCTAAGTTGTAAAACTGCATCGAAGCTTTGATCTCTGATGAGAAGCCGCTACTCTGCGAAAAGCTACCTTTGTTCAGAAACGACTTTGCTTTGATTAAGAAAGTTGAAGCAAGTGTCCGGGAGTTTAGGTTGTCAGCTGCTCAAACTTTTCTCTGCTAAACGTAGCTAAACGTGTCGCTCTCTTGAGCTTGGGGTGTAAAACCCATAATAAGTAGCACACTGAATCCATATTTGGATGTGTGTTACTAGGGGAGCAAAAAACCAGCAGTTTTACTGTTGGTGGCATTTGTTAGAGTTGGGCGGGTGGATGAGTAATCTCCACACAGAGGAGCATAAATGTTTGCCTCAAAGAGCGCGAAGAGGGGTGTCTGCTTCGCACTTTGCTCTTGCTGATAGCAAAAGCGGCGTCGCCCAAGTCTTTTTGTATCATGTATGTGACGCCACTACATACAGCCCATTGTTTTATGGGTAAATCAGCCAGATCATACGATTTTTTTTAACTCAAAATCAAAGTACTCAAAATCCAAGAAAGTCTCGTCCTGATCACATCTAGCTGCTGTGGAGGCTATGGTAAAGGTTACTACGCTCTTTTAGGAGCGATCGCAATTACTTTTGATAAAGATACAAATCTAGTTATATTCACCCCTGAATAGGGCAAGTGAGGCGACAGGGGACAGGGAACAAACTAGGGAAAATTAAAAATCTCCGGTAAATTTGAGTTGACCTCATTTATACGGAAAGGGTGGCATGAACGATAACAAAAATATTGCATCAGAGGAGTTTTCCTGTAAAGTACAAGCGATCGCAACTGTGGTGCATGATGCAGTCCAGGGTTGTCAAGGCGATACTGTAGCTCTTTTAGCTTTACTGCGGCAATTAGAACAGTTACACCGAGAGATTCGGGATGGGGTTTTTCAAGAGAGTTTGCCTGTTAATCGTCGCCAACTCTACTCGCTACTAAAAGATATTGAGTCTGAGGGAGGCTGGCCTTACATTGAGCGCATGAGACTACAAGCTTTTTTAGCGAATTTGCCACAAGAGGTTCCCGAAGAAAATAACCATGAAGTTCTGGAGAGCGATCGCTCCTTTGGCTGATGATCTCGAAATAAATTTCTAACTCTGAATTAACAACTCTGAGCGCCTCATCAACCGCTAAACCAAGAGCGGTTGCCCATTGAGGCTTCAACGTAATTCGTAATTAAAAAGGGTTTGTACGGGTTATGCCATCACAAAGAAGGCGATCGCGCTTCTCAAGATTGCGGTTGTGCTTGAGGTAATCACCCACCCAGTTACAACCATGAACAAGCAAATCATCAAGGTTTAAATTCCATAGAATTATCGTGTTGTCACCACTAGCTGATGCTAGTGTTTGACCATCTGGACTAAAACTAACACTTAGCACCGGAGCGCGATGCCCATTGAGACTTTTAATTAATTTGCCATCACGGCTCCAAAGTTTCACTGTACTATCCCAACTGGCAGCGGCAAGCAATTCACCATTAGGACTGAAAGTCACGGCATTAACGCTATCGCTGTACCCTTTTAATAAGGTTTTTAACAACGTCCCATCCCGTCGCCACAGTTTCACGGTGTTATCCCAGCTAGCAGAAGCCAGTAACTCATCAGTAGGACTAAAGCTGACACCCAATACCCAACTGTCATGGGGCGAGAAAGTTTTGAACAAAGTACCATCCCGCTGCCAAAGTTTCACAGTTTGGTCATCACTGGCAGAAGCTAAAATCTGACTATCAGGGCTGAAATTCACGCTATTTACCCAACCCTGATGCCCTACTAAGGTTTTGAGCAACTTCCCCTCACGGTTCCAAAGTTTCACAGTTTTATCTTTGCTAGCTGATGCTAAAAACTGACCATCAGGGCTGAAATTTACGCTCATCACACTATCAGTATGTCCGTGGAGAGTCATGATTAAAGTACCGTCAAGCCGCCAAAGTTTAACGCTTTTGTCAAAACTTCCTGAAGCCAGCATTTCACCTTTGGGATCAAAGCTGACACTAGGAACTTTATTTGTATGCCCCACCAAAGTTTTGTAAAGTCGGGTTTTGATTTCGCCATGACTGGTGTATCGTTGCCAAAGTTTGACAGTGCGATCGCTACTACCAGAAGCTAGCATCTGACCGTTGGGACTCCAAGCAACGCTCAAAACTCGCTTTTGATGCCCTTGAAGGATAGACGGTGTTGGAGCATCTAAACTCCATAGTTTCACGCTTTTATCAAAACTTCCTGAAGCTAGCAATTTTTTATTTGGACTGAAGGCGATGCTGACAACGGCATCACTGTGTCCTTTGAAGGTTTTGAGTAAGATACCAGTGGTACTCCAGAGGTTTATAGTATTATCTTCACCTGCGGAAGCTAACTTTTTACTATCAGAACTAAAGCTCAAACTCCACACTATACTACTATGCTGCCGTAAAGTTTTGTAAGGACGATATTCAAAACCGTCTTTAGTGCTGTTACTTTCCCGTTGCCAAAGTTTCACTGTCTTGTCTCGACCTGCTGACGCCAAAAATTTACCGTCCGGGCTGAAAACAGCTACAACCACACCCTGTTGATGTCCCTGCAAAGTTTTAACAAGGCTACCGTTCCGTCGCCAGATTTTCACTGTTTTGTCGTCGCTGGACGAGGCGATGAATTGACCATCGGGACTGAAGTTTACCCAGTTAACCCACCCTCGATGTCCCCTCAGTATTTTTACTAAGTTACCGTCTTTACGCCAGAGTTTTACAGTTTTATCCTTACTACCAGTAGCTAACAATTCGCCATCAGGACTGAAATTAACACTATAAACCCAATCTCCATTTCCTTTGAGAGTTTTATATGGTTTGGGGTCAAATTCACCTGTAACCGGGTTTTTGTGCCAGATTTGCACTGTTTTGTCGAGGCTGGCGGAGGCTAGGGTTTGACCATCAGGGCTAAAACTTACAGAGGTGACAGCATCAGTATGACCATTGAGGGTTTGGAGTAAAGTACCGTCAGGACGCCAAAGTTTCACCATCTGATCTCGGCTACCTGATGCTAGCAACTGACCATTCGGACTAAAAGTTACTCCCCAGACAATATCAGTGTGTCCTTCTAGGCGGTTAACTTCCGTTACCCCATAAACTGCCTGTTGCAGGGCTGTCACCACCCGCATTCGGGTATCTGGTTGCACTCCATCAGCCTGTTTCAGCGCTCTCCAAGCCCGCAAACTTTCTAATAGGGCATCAAATTCTTTATTAGAAGCAAACAGAGCTTCACTAGCAGCAGTGATCGCACTAATTTGCAAGTTGGTTTCACTGCGTTCAGCTCGTAGAGTTTGGCGGACTGCTGCTCTTTTCTGTAAGTCGGCTTGCCACCATAATCCTGCTATTGTTCCCCCCATGATTGCCAGGATTGCACCTGCTATGCGTGCTTCTCGCAGTCGCCGTTGCAACACCAAGTTGAGTTGCTTTTGACTAAGTTTTTGGGCTACTTCAGCTCTAGTTTTTTCAAGTTTGATTTTTTCTAATTCGGCAACCATGCCATAGTTGTTCTTTTGGCGAATTGGTTCAACTAAATAATCATGAACCAACTGGTAGCGATCGCCTAACTCTTCTCTGATTAGCAACACCAACCCTGAACCTACCAAGATTTCTAAAATCAATTCCCCAACTTTGTCAAAATTTAATATTGTATCGATATCATGATTATTAACTAATGCTGCCGCTAAATCAGTTTTACTTTTTAACGGTCGTGTCCCCTTTTCATCAGTTAACTCAAATAATAATTTCCAACTTAACTCTTCATTCTCTTGACCACAGTCTTTGATAACTTCCCCAAGCCAGCGTTCAACCAATTTTGCCGAGCCACCGCAAAGTTTATATTCTGGAAGTGTGGTAATGTTTTCTATTTGTAGTTGAGCACCGACTATTTGTAATTCAATTGGATGTACTTCGTCTAGTTCTCCTGTTAAATCCTGCACTAATCGGTTAATTAATTCATTACTTAGTTCATAATGTGAACGTTGGGTAAGACTGTGAATTATAGCTTTGGCATCCTGGCTAGAGAATTTTCCTAAATAGTAGCGAATGTCCTTATCGAGAATATTTTTATTAATTACGCCTAAATCATATAATCCAGTAATATTGTTTTGACTCAAGCGTTCAAATTCTAACAGATGATGTAAATAATCTTCTCGTAAGGAAAGAATAATTTTTACATAAGAAATATTTAAACATTCACTAAAAAATTTATAAAATTCTATTCTTTGTGTGGGAGGATTACTCACAAAGAAAAATTCTTCAAATTGGTCTAGTATGAGTATTATTGTATAATTTCGTTCAGATGCTAACCGGATTTTTTCTAGCAGTATAGTTGGTGTAGACTCAAGACTAAGCGATATTCCTGTATATGCCAGTGCTTGATTAATGCTGCTGATCAAAATTGTCATCCAATCAGTATAAACAGACAAAACAATCGGTATAGGAATTCGTTCCCCGATCACTTTTCCCTTCAGTGCTGGGACTAAACCAGCTTTGAGAATTGAACTTTTACCTACACCTGATGGCCCATAAACTACTGTGAGTTTATAGTCAGCGCGGCTAATTCTTTCAATTAAACGATTGACATCTTGTTGGCGTCCAGAAGCAGATATTTCTTGAGCAATTTCTTCAGGAATAAACGGTATTTTATGAGGTTCCAATACTGGGTTAATTCTGGGGCGTTGCGGCTGCAATTGACTTGCGCCAATGAAGGCACGAAAGCCATACTGATGTTCTATTTGAATTTTTTCTTGCTTCAGCTTAAAGGCTTCTGTATAGTCATGACGCTCAAAAAAGTAAAGCGATCGCAGTTCCTCTAAAATCTCTAAGTAAAGTGATGGCTGATGTTGTAGCTCACAAACTACCCTCGCCCATTCCAGGTTATTGATAGCCTCTTCCCACTCACCCAGATGCCGCTGTGTACGTGCTAGCAAGAGAAGATACCAACTTTCTTGTCGGCGTGTTCGCAAAGCGTCTCGCAGATAAACTTCTGTTGCTTCTTCGGCGATAGAAAGTGCTGTATTAGCTAATTCATGAGCTAGTACCCAATTTGACTCAGAAGCCGCTACATTTGCCAAAAACCCATAATTTTGAGCAATTTGTGCCGGAGTTCCATAAGTTTTATGTAGATGTAATGACTTTTGAGCTAATTCTTTTAAGTCATCCCAGGCTTGTAAACGTTGTAGCATTTCACAAGCAGGCAAAATGAATTTAGCAACTAAGTCTTCTCTTTGTACCTCCTCCAATAGCTCCAAGCATTGTTTAAACCACAAGAGAGCATGTTCGCAATAGCTGCTAGTATTTTGGTATAAGTCTGCCATTCGGTGATAGCAAAGCCCCAGATGAAATAGTACTATTGCTTGCTTGAGTAAAGACGAGGTAGGAGTAGGGTGAGGACATGAAAGGGGGAAAGAAGAATTACTCTCCCACTCTGCAACTCTCTTTGTTTCCTGCTGCCATAATGCTAAACTTCTTTGATAATTGGCTAAAGCACCATTAATTTGATCGTTGGCATATTTATCTCGCCCCAAGACAAACTCTAAACTTGCTTCTAATCCTGGTGTTAATTGAACACCATACAGACGCAACAAATCATTACGGGCTGATTCTATTTCGTGGCGGTGTTGAGACTTAGGATCTAAATCGAGGAAAGCATTAGATAAAAAGGTTTCCGCACCAGCTTCTAAAACTTTGGCAAATAAAGATTCTGCTTCTTGGTGAATCAAAGCAATTAAATCTGCTTTGGTCATTTCAAATTTAATCGTGGTTGCAGCCCAGCTTTTGAAATCAGGCGCTAATCTTGAAAGCAATGATGCGACTTCATCTTGGAGCCACAACACCACTGGAAATGGAAAAGTTGAAGCATAGATATCTCGTGCTTGGTTGATGCCTGTAAGTAAGTTTTCCAGGTCGATAATTGACTCAATCCCAAAAACCATCACAGCAGATGGTAAAGAGTCTGTCAGGACGGCAGGATTATCTAAAGATAGTTCTGAGACTATTGTGGTGTGTAAAGAAGTAGTTGATGGATTAAGAACAATTTCTCTGATGTTGATATCTTTGGTGATGGAGCGAATATTCTCTAACATTTGCTCACGTAATCGCCCATAGTTACATCGAACTAAAATCAGGGCAAATTGACCTTCGGAAAGCGCGATCGCTCTAATCAGTCTTTGCAAAGTATGCTGATTTTCTTTGGTGTAGACGCGTAGCTGCTTATCATTAGGCATTGGGCATTGGGCATTGGGAATTGGGCATTGGGAATTGAGCATTAGTCATTGGACAAATGACAAATGACAAATGACAAATGACTAATTGACTTCTTACTTATTTTGTTGCCAAGCCAAAACTTTTTCTGTTTCTGCCAAGGCTGGACTGATACCAAACCAGCGTCCTAGAGGATCGCGATATTCAAACAGATACATGCTTCTTAGTAAGCTCTGATAGTCCGACTCCCCTTTAACTCTCTGCTGCTGCACTACTTCAAACAATAATTCCCACTGGGATTCATCAATAGCTAATAGCAGATCGTCGCGGTAGTCCTTAATTAAGGCTTCTAAGCAGTCCCTAGAAAAAGGTGGATCTTGTCGTTGCAGGCAGCTATAAAGTAAACCCAATAAGTTACGAATGTGACCACCACTGACGCGACATAGACGATCCAAGGTTTGGGAATGATCGAATAATTCTGTAATTAATAAAAGCCTGCTATTCAAAGGAACTTCTGGAAAAGCTCTTGCGAGAACTAACTGGCGCACTAGTGACATCCCTGGTTCGTAGTCACTGCCATCTCTTTGCCGCACCAATACCATTGGCAGTACTTTTGGTGCAATCCCTCCCCCCAGGCGATTTTTTAGTGTCTCGTACTCATTGGAGAAAATTAATGTTAGAGGAATGGTGTAAACTAGGTGGCATTTGAGTCGGCGTAACTGTTCGCCTCGGTCGATGAAGAGATATTCTGGTTGCGATCGCCCCGATGCTAAGGGACGCATATCTACTCGATCCAAATTATCTACAATCACTACCAGTCCTTTTTGACCCCGGAGCTTTAGCTGTTCAACAGCTTTTTCTAAAATTTCTTCGTTAATCGCCTGCAAAATACTATTGGTACGTGGTTCCAGATATTGCCTCAGTTGATTCCGCATCTGGGTGCTATCTTTGGTTTTGGCAGTAATTTTGGCAATACCCAAAGACAATTCTGCTTGCCCAGAAAGCTCTATGGGGCTTTGCAAAAAATCGCCTACTTCTTTAAACAAATTGGTAAAGTAACCGGGTTTGAGTTTGATGTTAATCGCTTCTAAACTGGCACTGACTTGACGGGCTACACTCAGCAGAATATCGCTGACATCAATATCCGCCATGTCTAAGTCTTGACTGGACTCAAAATAAACTACATGAAATCCCGCCACTTCTAGTTCTGTCTTGAGGCGCTGCAATTCCGTTGACTTACCGCAGCCAATGTGACCTGTAAATAACTGACAGGTTGGCTCATCAGGAGAAATCCGAATGATAGTCCGTTGCAATTCTTCGACGATCTTGCAACCACGGACATCAGCAAAATCTATGTAATACTGACGATCTAGCACGTTACTTGTATTTAGCGTGTAGCTTGGGTTACATGCTTTATAAAAACGTGACAAATTTAATGTCGTTTTCATGTATGTAGAGGTGTATGTAGACGTGTTTGTAGATGCAGTTTAATTCGTATTTTTTATACAAGTAATCTCTATCCAGAATGTAGACATACGATTAACTTGCAAGTTGGTAGTGTCTTGCAAGAGACAGCACTTGGTACAGAACTACTGTCAGTAGTATGGTAGAGATTTAATTGACCCTAATAATCTTAAGCATATCTGTCCTTTTTACACCTGATATTGAGATTTTGACAATCTCTAGCTTTTGTTTGAACTGCCACAAACTTTTAGGGCCGGGTGAATCAGTAAAAAAAGTTACTATATTGCATGGTTCTCAATTTGTATAGCTGACGAGAAGGACTGGTATGAATTATAGCAAGCTATACAGAGATTCAGGAATACTTGTTTATCATTTCACATTCTATTTGTCAAGAAAACAAAATCCTAAACATCTAAATTAATATTTTGTAATCTTTAGGAAAAAAATCTTCAACAATAACTTGTCAAAAAGACTACAGTCAGTTAAAAATGGACACCGGAAACTTTAATGGGAATAGTAACTAGCGCCATAATCTTTGTGTAGTTACTGTAAAGTGTTACTAAAAATAAAAAAAGTCTTGAGGAGAGCGGCTAACAGATGCCAACAGTGTTTACTGAAATTAATAATGATACAAATGCGTCAAGGAATTTAGATTGCAATCAAAAAGGGGTTTGAATGGCTGGCATAATATCAGTTTCCCGCACGGATCTAGCCCAGCGTCGTAAAAAATTACGTCGGCAGCGGCAGATGAAAATTATTCAGGCTATTTGGCGAACCTTTGCTATTACTGGTTTGGCGGGTGGATTACTGTGGATGGCAGTCCAACCAGTGTGGATGCTAAAAGCTCCCAAGCAAATAGTGATGAAATCAGGCAATAAATTACTGTCGGATGAAACAACTCAATCACTGTTGGTGTTATCTTACCCCCAGTCTTTGTGGCGGATTGAACCATCAGCGATCGCTAACTCTCTGAAGAAACAACCAACTATTGCCCAAGCGATCGTGAGACGCCGCCTCTTTCCTCCTGGATTGTTCATCGAAATTCAAGAACGAGTACCAGTAGCAGTGACTCAAACACGTGACAACAAAAAAGTAACTATTGGCTTACTAGATGCCAGTGGAGCCTGGATACCCTTAGAAAAATACACATCACTTAATCCCACTAGGAAATTACCAAATCTCAGAGTAATTGGTTCGCCAAAACAATACTGCCTCTATTGGACTCAAATTCATCAAGCTGTCAGTCAAAGTCCCGTAAAAGTAATGGAAGTTGATTGTCAAAATCCAACGAATTTAATTTTGAAAACAGAATTAGGAAATGTGCATCTCGGCGTTCCAGGCCCCCAGTTGTCTGAACAAATCAAGCTACTCGCCCAAATGCGGCATTTAACAGCAAAATTCAATTCTGGTCAAATAGAGTATATTGATCTGAAAAATCCCGAATTTCCCTTAGTACAAATGAACCAAAAAGATCAAAAATTAACTCCCAAGATCCCTAAAAATATCTAGGGTGTTTAATGTATTGATAGCTCCTAGTAAATTAAGAAGCTTTATGCTGATAAATATATTTATTATTTTCAGTTTTCCCGCAACCCTAACGAAAATTGGCATTAACTTCTAATTAACATGAGAAGATCAATCATATAATCTCCATTGCGAGTAAAAGACCCTCAATTATTACCCTAACATCTATATAGTAGGGTGCAAGATGCGGGACAATCTAATGATGATCTAGAGCATACAAAACACCTTCTGCCCATACGTTCCTCAACTAAACCCAGTGCGGAAAAGAGAAAAATGCTTGAGTTTTTCATTAAGATCAGACTCGCTTTTCAGAGTGCACAGATGAAAACGGTTTACACCGCTATCTAAGTGCAGAGCCAAAAGTGTTCTAGCTTGAGTCTATTGAGGACAATTCCAAAGACAGTTTACTGAGGTTGCGAACTGTAACAGAAAATGCCACCCAAAATTGCGTAAGCATTGCTGCTGGGCAATAAATTTGGACTATTCTGTACCGTAATTTTTATTAGGTGACGAAACCTCTTAGGAAATCTTGATTTATTGACTGTACTAGTGAGGGTTCTCGTAGGATAGACTATTGCTCCAACAAAGTGTCCATTAAGACCCCCCAAGCAACAAATTAATCAGGTATAGTCTGACAAGTAAATTCTTGCTTAGTTTAACTTAAGGATAAGTAAGTAGAAGGTAAATTTTGTGTCTAAAGTTGCAATTATCCCCAATGGTGAAACCTATTAACAATATTATTATTGAGGCAGAGAAGATACGCTGTAGTGTGTCTTTACAAGTTATGCCCTCCCCTGAGAATAGTGAAGAGATTAATGTCTGGTTGAAGTTATACAGGTCACTTTTTGATAAATATAGGTATACTTCTCTAGAATTGGCTGTGCGATCGGCTGCCCTAAAAGCTTATCCCATAGCAAATTTTCGCACCGCCAATTCTGTTAGGCTTGGCAGTAGTGAAAATAATAAAGAACAGTGCCATAGTATTGTGGCACTGTCAAACTAAAGTTGACTCTTAGGTGAATAACACCTGAAAAAGTCGTTTATCTACCCTTTCACAAATCCAATGACACTTGATAATAACCAAGGACTTAACTATAAAAATTCCCAATCTACGGGACAGCCGGGGTTCTCTCTGGCAGTTAACTCGACCAATCCCTTTAATAACTCTGGGCTGAACTTCGGACAAAATCACGATAATAAGAAGATTTCTGCGGAAAATAGCCGAATAGGTGAGATTGTCCCTGGTCGAGTGGCCAACATCAAAGTGATTGGTGTCGGTGGTGGTGGTGGCAATGCTGTTAACCGCATGATCGAGTCTGATGTCTCTGGGGTAGAGTTTTGGTCAATCAACACTGATGCTCAAGCTTTAACTCTGGCAGGCGCTCCCAGTCGATTGCAAATTGGACAAAAGCTAACGCGGGGTTTAGGAGCAGGTGGTAATCCTGCCATCGGTCAAAAGGCAGCTGAGGAATCACGGGACGAAATTGCTACAGCATTGGAGGGTGCAGACTTAGTATTTATTACTGCTGGTATGGGTGGTGGTACTGGGACGGGTGCAGCCCCAATCGTGGCTGAAGTAGCTAAAGAAATGGGCGCTCTAACTGTTGGTGTTGTCACACGTCCATTTGTCTTTGAGGGTCGCCGCCGCACCAGCCAAGCAGAACAAGGTATTGAAGGACTGAAAAGTAGAGTAGATACACTGATCATTATCCCCAACAACAAACTGCTGGAAGTGATCCCTGAACAAACACCTGTACAAGAAGCTTTTCGTTATGCAGATGATGTGCTGCGTCAAGGGGTACAAGGTATTTCTGATATCATCACGATCCCCGGTTTAGTAAACGTTGACTTTGCTGATGTTCGGGCTGTGATGGCAGATGCGGGATCGGCATTGATGGGAATTGGCGTTAGCTCTGGAAAATCTAGAGCTAGAGAAGCTGCGATCGCAGCTATTTCTTCACCGTTACTAGAATGTTCTATTGAAGGCGCAAGAGGGGTAGTATTTAATATTACTGGTGGTACTGACCTCACCTTGCATGAAGTGAATGCTGCCGCAGAAGCAATCTACGAAGTAGTTGATCCCAACGCCAATATTATTTTTGGAGCTGTAATTGATGACAGACTCCAAGGTGAGGTGAGAATTACTGTAATTGCCACTGGGTTTACAGGTGAAGTGCAAGCTGCGGTACAACAAAGCGTGGCTAACGTTCGAGTAGCACCGAATGCCTCGAAGCGACCAACAACACAACAACCCGCAGTTAATCCCCCAACCTCAACTCCAAATTCAAATCCAAATCCAGCTCCAACTCCAATTCCAGAACCAAAAGAAAAAATTGGATTGGATATACCTGATTTCCTGAAAAACCGACGTACACCAAGGAATTAAAAGATTTTGGATTTGAGATTTTAGATTAACTGAGCACTCTCAGGTCAGGCTGAACGCTGTATAAAATCTGCTACTTCCACCAGGGTTTTACCAAGGGCAGGGGTAAGCAATCTTTTGCCATCCCCAATTTTGCCAATTGGTAAAAAACTTGTCAACGCTACTTTATAGAATGAACTTGGGCAGGAGTCTGCTGGCTCACATGGTCAGCTATGCTTCTGGAACAAAAAATCAGGAAGACCTGCCCAAATAGGAATACCTAGGCATAGCCAGTCGTGGACATTGCTACATCTACTCATCGCGATCCATTAAACTTAATATTCGGTATAAGTAATATACTTACTCAAGGCAAGTTGCTTAGAGAACTCACTCACGCAAGTGTCCAAAGGAAGTCTGTTCAATCGATTGAATTACCTGATGACCAAGGAGAGTGCCATCTAGTCGGTCAATCTCGCGAATTCCGGTGGGACTAGTGACGTTAACTTCAGTCAGATAGCCACCGATAATGTCAATACCCACAAAGATTAAGCCGTCTTGACGTAAGCGTTCGGCTAATTGGGTACAGATTTCATACTCTCTTGGGGTAATTTCAGTTTGAGCGACTGTACCACCAGTTGCCATATTATTACGAAAATCAGTTCCACTAGAGAGGCGATTGAGCGCACCAATCGGTTCGCCATTGAGCAGGATGATTCGCTTATCTCCCTCTTTTGCCTCTGGTAAATAGGTTTGTACCATTACTGGCACTCGACCTTGGAGGGTACTGAGTTCGACAATGGAGTTAAAATTGCGATCGCCTGATTGCAAAAATAAAATTCCTTCTCCAGCTTTGTTTCCCAGTGGTTTGAGAACTGCTGCCCCCTTTGCTTTGACAAATTCTCGGATAAACTCCTTATCAGCACTGACAATGGTTTCTGGAATCGCTTTGGTAAACTGGAGGGCATACATTTTTTCATTTGCCCCTCGGATGCCTCTCGGACTGTTAATTAACAGGGTTTTATTTTGGTCAATGTAATCGAGAATATAGGTGGCATACAGGTAGGAATCATTGACTGGTGGATCTGTCCGCATAAATACGGCGTCCATTGTCTCTAAAGAAGTTAATGAGGAATCGCTCAACTCATACCAAGGATTCACCGCTACCCAGCGTCTCTCCACCAACTGCACTGGTACAACTTCAACTCGCTGTAGAAAAGCCCAAGCTTTGCCCTCCACCACACTCAGCAAATTTGCTTGAGTCACCCAGACTTCGTGTCCCAGGATTTGCGCTGCTTCAATTAAGGCAACACTGGTATCATGACACGGGTCAAGCAAATGGATAGGATCAATGATAAAAGCCAGTTTCACCCTTTATACCTCAATCACCAAGAAATTAAATGGTTATTCAACTATTATCTCTTGATGCTCTCACCAATTGACGTATATCTGTACTGTTCAGTAAAACCTGGAGAGTAAAATCTTGTAGACATATTCGCTTTTGTGGGGAAAAGCTCTTAGACAAGAGATAGCGCGTTGTTTGTTTTAAAGTTGTAGCGACTGCCGTGTAATTTGCAGCGGCCTGTCGCTAGCGCACTTATGAATCTAAACGCTATTGCTAGAAGTTAGTAGCTCATCCAGCTTGCCTTGACTATCTAAAGCATGGATATCATCACAACCACCAACATGCTCATCATTAATGAAAATTTGCGGTAAAGAGCGGCGTCCATTCGCCCTTTGAGCCATTTTACTTCTGGCTGCTTCATCTCCATCAATACTGTATTCGATAAATTCAACACCCTTGTTTTTCAGCAAACTTTTGGCACGGATACAAAACGGGCAAGTTCTCCAAGTGTAAATTTCTACTTTTGCAGCCATAAAGTCCTCAAATTTATTTCATGCTTCTTAATTTTAGAACTTTGCCACTGACTGTAGCTGCTTTATCCCGTTTTGACCTGATCTTTAAAAGTTGCTAACTGGGTTTACGATGCTTGATGAAGGTGAGTTCACTAGAACCCCTATCATTCAAAAATCCCACCGATTATAGCTGTGGGAGTATTAAAAAAATTATTAATTATGATGTTTTAGTATCTATTTAATAAGTAAATTTTATAATTTTAGGAGACACACCTGAATCCGACAAGGGATACATTTAGTGTCTCCTAGTAAAGCTTCTAGGCGACTGTCATTGAAGCTGATACTAAAGGCTTTTTCTTCGCTATTCTCAGCGCACCCACAGCAAATAGACCAAGGGCAACGACTGTAGTAGGCTCAGGAACCTTTTTAGGTGGTGGTGGTGGGGGTGTGTAGTAAGGGGCTTGTCCTTTGAGTTTACTGCTTCCGTTACGATTGTTTCCAGAACCGACACTCATTAGGCGGACTCCAAAGTTTTCCTGAGAAAACTGAGCCAATGTTAAAGCTTGTGAAGTATGGGATAGGGTAAAGATGGTAGATTGAATATCGCCTTTTCCTTGACCTATACCTTCTTGACCAATTTCTACACCAGCATCAAAGGAGCCGCCACCACCATTCAGATTGTTACTACCACTACCGACAGAGGTAACTGAACCAGCAGGGCCAAATTGTTTGTTTGTTACATCTGTACCTACTACTTGAAGACCTTTAAGGAGTGAGTTATCTAAAATGTTGAAGAAAATACCGCGTATATCAGCAATTTTGTTGCTGCCAGTGGATAAATAATCTACTTTAAACTGAACTTTGCCAGACCCCGCTATTGAGTCATCTAAGGTAAACTTCACCTGAGTATCCGAACCTGTGAAGTCGTTGATAGTGAAATTCATCGAAGCGGCATTAGCAGGGGCAAAAGCAGAAGACGATATCACAACGGCAGTAGCAGCCAAAAACGCAGGTATTGTTGCGGTGGAAAATAGATGTTTCATGTTAATCAATGTTTGGAAAAGAAAATGGTAAGACTCAGTTGCTAATGATGGGAATTTGCTGCTTTCTATCCATGTAAAATCAGATGCACCCAGTGAAAAGTCTTTTACTACTCTAGATATTCAATTAGAAGTTGTCTATGATACCAGCCTTAGTTCAAAAAGACTTTATTTTTGGCTTCATATAAGAAAAAACCCAGTATTGCTACTGGGTTGTATTAACATTAAATATTGATCAAATTCTACTAGTATTTACCCACAGTCAACGGCATATTCAATCAGCTGGGCAAGACGGTGACGTAGGGTTTCTAATCCCAAGCGCTGACTCGCAGAAATAAATACCGCGAGGGGAAATTCTTCTCTAGCTAGGGCTAGTGTCTCACTATTGGCTTGATCGATCTTGTTAAAAATCACTAGCGCCGGGCCAGGAGTTATTGGCATTTGTGCCAAAATTTCTCTGACTGAGCGAATATGACGCAACCAAGCTGGGTGAGACAAATCTACCAAATGTAGTAAGGCATCGGCTTCTGTGACTTCCTCCAAGGTGGCGCGGAAGGCATCCATTAACGATGCAGGCAGTTCGTGTATAAACCCTACTGTATCTGTAATCAGAATTTCCTGATGTTCATTGGTTTCGCCATAAGGAATCGCCAGACGGCGGGTGGTAGGATCGAGAGTGGCAAATAACTGGTCGGCTGTATAAACTTCTGCATTAGTAAGAGCATTCAGCAAAGTGGACTTACCCGCGTTGGTATATCCAACCAAAGCCACTGAAGGAACTTCCCGATGCTGCCGTCGCTGCCGTAACCGCGAACGATGGGCCTGCAACTGGTTCACTTCTTTTTGTAGTCGAGAAATTCGTTGCCCGATCGCACGGCGTTCAGTTTCTAATTTTGTTTCACCAGGGCCACGAGTCCCAATACCACCACCTAATCGGGACATGGTGCGACCTCTACCAGCCAGTCGCGGTTGCATGTATTCTAACTGTGCTAGTTCTACTTGCAACTTACCGGCACGAGATTGAGCGCGTTGGGCAAAGATATCTAAAATTACTTCGGTGCGGTCAACCACCCGGATACCAATTTGCATTTCTAAGTTGCGGACTTGGGAGGGTGAGAGGTCGCGGTCAAAGACAACGAGATTAACCCCTAGTGTTTGGGCAGTTAGGGCAATTTCTTGCACCTTACCTTCGCCAACTACGGTCTGGGGATGAACACGCGATCGCTTTTGTTGTATTGTCTGTAATACATCTCCCCCAGCAGTATCAACTAAACGTGCCAATTCTAATAGGGTGTCTTGGAATTGTAGGGGAGTCATCTCACTGGTCATTAGCCCCACAATCAGCACGCGATCGTGGTCAGCATCTACTTCCTGGGCGATAAATTCACGCTGGAATTCCGCTTCCAGATTTTCTACTAAGTCTACTAAATCCTGGTCTGCCAGATCATCCAAATCCAAAGGTGGCGATATATTCCAACTTGGGGATTGGATTTGTTTAGAGTGGGCGAAGCCGAATTGGCTTTCCTCTACTTTGACAGCAGCAGGACTAGGAATCAGGGTGCGAGAGTCTTGGGGTGTCAGATGAGCTAGATAAGCTTCTTTCACATACCCAGTTGCACCGCCTCCCCGCCGTGTAAATCCCGTTCCGGTAATATTTAGGACAACTAGGGCATCTAAGCGTTGTAGTGCCATAGCCGTGAGCGCCGCTTCATTGGGCGGTTCTGGCTTGAGATGTGTGGCAATGCAACGAATACCACTGAGTCGTTCTGCACCGTAACGGGGCAATTCCATCGGTGGTATTTGCGTTTGACGCGGTGTGCCTACCCCGACGCGAATCACTTGTCCGCGACGGTTGATGTAGGCGCACACAGGCTGATTGACTTCTGTGCTAATTGCTGCCAGACGTTGGGAAAACTCAGGCGTGGTGATGCGATCGCCTGGTATGCGCTGGTGGTACAGCCGCTGTAGTTGCTTCAGCTGGCTGGACTTCAGACCTTGGAGATTTCCAAAAATAGTTTCTATAGGCGTTTATGACCAGTAAAATGGCCCCCCGAATCCTTATATGTCTATTTTACAACAGGGTTTAGGCTCCTATCTCTCTCTTTTGAGGGATGCGTTATGAATTAGTTCACGGTGGGTATTTATTTGAAGCTATTTTGGTGGTAGTAACTCACAAATCGAGCAATGGTAAAAACACGCGCCGCCTCAGAACAAAATTTAAGGATCTATTTCACCAGTTTGTTGAAGTGCAAAATTGATAATAGTTTCACTTAGCCTTATTCCACGAGCAATCATTATTAAATTAGTATCAGAAGATATGCAAGATGGTTGAATTATCGAAAATGTCTTACAGATTGTGAACCCATTTTTAACTCTATATTGATAAGCTTTGCTTAAGCATTTACAACAAAGTATAATCATTTGCTGGAAATAAACAAACTATTGTTACTAAGGCTTCTATTTTTATAACCAATGGATAAGCTGTAGTTACTTCCTACACGAAATTGGTAACGTAGCTGCTGCAAAAATACTCAAATTATTCTTGAATTTCAGCTTGTAGTATTAAGATTTACCCAAAAAGTGATGAATTTGAAGTTGCAGCTTTTCTCGTAATTGTTGCGCTTGTTGATAGGCTACTGCACGTACTTTGTTTGAGTTGTTGTCCGATCCTGCTGGTTCTAAAGGCTGAATAAAGTAACGCAGACGAGTTCTCGTTGCCCAAATTCCCATTGAGGGAAACAGGAGTAAGACTAGCATCAAAGGTGAAAAAGGCAAGAATGGTAATTTGACTAGTCGTTGCAATTTGGTGAAATTAACAGCCCAAGGATGTAAAGATTCACTACCGATGCAAACTACTGGAAGAATGGGAATATGATAGCGATCGCTCAACTGAATAAAACTCATATCAAACTTTTCTAGTTGATAGCGTCTTCTCCAACCTTTCAAAGGCCCGCGGATACCTTCGGGTGCATATAAGAGTATTTTGCCTTGAGCCATCGCTGACTCAAAATTATCTAATTCGGCTCGCACACCACCTAAAACCTGTGACCATTTAGGTGGTAGCCACCAAATCACCCAAGGATGCTCAAATAATGCTGGACTTGCTACGGGTTGTACTACCCATCCTCTGGTTTCACTTAATAAATAACCCAAGGTCAAAAAGTCCCAAGGAAAACACATCCCCGCGTGATTCATTGCCACAATCAATGGCCCTGTTGGTGGCAAGTTTTCAACTTGTTGCAATTCTCCCCGAAAATATGATTTAACGATGGGGCCAAGAACTTCTTCGCGAAAAGCTTGTTGATATTTGGGATCAAATTCACCAACTTCTTTTCGGGGTAAACGACAACCCAGACGCAACCAGCGACTCAGTAGCGCCAGATAAAATCCGCCAGGAATTAAAAATAATCCATATTCTAGCCAATTCCAACCATCTGGATCGGTGTGATAATGCTGCCAATGACGGTTGAATAAAATTAGCCAACCTGGAGGATACCAAAGACAAAACCAATCAAACCAGTTAAATACATAACCTTCACCTGGTAAATTTTCCAGTTGAGTGTTTAGGAGTTTTTCGGAATGTTGATTAATCAAAACGGTTAAAAATCAGGCAAAATTTTTATTAAAAGTGGATTATAGCTATATAATTTTGCCATTGGCATCTTACTATAGAAGTAAAATTAACTACAGACTTGGAAACCAATTTCAGATTTGGTTGCCAAAATGATCAACTGAAAAATTTATCGAACAGAATAAAGGCGTCAGTCGTCAGAATGGGCTAAACCTTAGCTATCCGCTAACAGCAATGTTTTCTGTATGACTGGCGGTGCTTCGCAGCCTTAGCGAATCCACGGTAGCTAGCGTTAGCGAGTCTTGTCTACGACACGCTACGCGAACGAGCGTCGCGTCTGAATCCCCGACTGATTGATTCTGACTCCTGAAGATGCCTATAAAACAAGCGTTTCAAGATTGTAAAGAAAGATGTGACTAATGGATAGCCTAAAAGGAGAGAGGAACGAAAGTGAGGTCAAAATTGTACTTTACTGGATCAAGAACCGCTATAGATAGATACCTTATATAGGACTCATATAGGAATCCGCTTTGA
>NZ_KV757622.1:0-141456 GCF_001712795.1 Nostoc sp. KVJ20 | reverse complement strand
AGGCAACAGGCAACAGTCAAGAAGGCTTATTAGTTCTACTGAGTTTTTTCAGAAATTAAATATGAGTCCTATATTGATTTTTGAACAAAACTCAGTACACCTTTATTCCTTCTTCCCAGTACCCAATCCCTAATCCCTTACCTCTACGAGTGATTCAGAAATCAAATCTGATTGCTATATAAATTAAATTGATTATGAATTATGGAAATGGAACACACCACCTATAAATTTTGGCGGTGTGTGATGGCTAATAATCATTAAATAGTCCCCGATAATACTATTGTGGCGTCACATATCAGAGAAATTTAATATTTATTTTATAGATAGGTTTTGCAGTAAAGAATAACCAGTGAACACTGATAAATGAATATTGGAGTTTCGTCAAAAGATGAAATCGATAATAACTAATGATTATTTAAATTCTTCCTCAAGCTGGAGACAAATGGCGAGACACCTGTCTTAATCTTCCTACTATGGAACTAGGAAAGCCACTGAAAATTTCAGATTTGATCCGTGAACTGCGGCAGCAGCTCGATCTCTCTCAGGAAAAGTTTGCAGCCAAGTTGGGAGTTTCTCTGCGAACAATCAATCGCTGGGAGAACGGATCTACAGTGCCTTCACAGATGGCACTAAAGCTAATTGAAGAAATGTTACAGAAAATGGGCGAACCAGGTAAAACACTAGTGAAAGAGTATCTCTCAAACGCGGAGCAACGGGAGGACTCTTAAGATGATGGTGAAAGTACCCGAAAAAATTTTGATGATGCGTTCTTGGTTCATAGCTTATGGTGTGATGATTGTGGCAGTTATAGCGGCGTTGCTGCTGACAAAACTGTTGCTGCCAGTTTTTGATCCGAGCGTATTCCCATTATTTTATGCTGCTGTGGCAGTCAGCGCTTGGTACGGCGGCATGGGACTTGGAGTGCTAGCGATCGCTCTTTCTGTGACAACTGCGCTATATTTTTTAATTGAGCCAATCTACTCCTTTGATTTCTTCAGCCAAAACGTTTTGGTAAGATTAACGACGTTTTCACTAGTATCCTTCTTAATTACCGCCCTTTCTTCAGAGTTGCAAACTGCTAGACGCAAGGCAGAGACAAGCCTAAAGTTGTTGCAAAATAGTGAGATGCGGTTTAGCCGACTGGCAGAATCTAACATCATTGGAGTGATTGTCACTGATGTGAAGAACGGCTCCATCATAGAAGCCAATGATGCTTTTCTGAAAATGGTTGGCTATAGGCGAGAAGATTTGTCCGCTAACCAAATGAACTGGCGCGATATTACCCCACCAGAGTATCTTCTTTTGAGTGAGCGTTCAGTGCAAGAACTGAAAACCACCGGAGTATGTAAACCCTTTGAGAATGAATATATCTGCAAAGATGGTACAAGAGTTCCCGTTTTGCTCGGTTCTGTCCTTGTGGGAGACACTGAAGAAACTGTTATTGGCTTCGTTATTGATTTGAGCGAACAGCAAGCTGCACTACGTGAACGCCAACAAGTAGAACAAACTTTGCGGGAGAAGGAGGAGCGACTGAGGTTAGCTAACGAGCGGTTTGAGTTAGCTGCATCTGCGGTAAACTGTCTGATCTATGACTGGAATATAGAAGAGGATACCGTTGAAAGAACCGATGGGTTAACCCGAATTTTGGGTTATTCTCTTGCTGAAGCTGAAGCAAATGGTAATTGGTGGCGCAAGCTTGTGCATCCAGAGGATTTGCAACGTGTAGAAAATGAGGCGGGAGTTGCTTTGGCAAATAGCGATCGCTATACTGCTGAGTATCGAATTCGCAACAAAAATAATCAGTATATCTATGTGTTAGATCAGGGGATAATAGTGCAGCGAGATGCTGATGGCAACCCACTACGCTTAGTTGGCAGCACTACAGATATCAGCGAACGCAAGCAAGCAGAGAAGGCAGTCCAAGCAAGTGAGGAGCGGCTTAGGAGTTTTGTGAAAGCGAATGTAGTTGGTATTCTTTTTAGTGATGTGAATGGTAATATCACTGAAGCCAATGACGAGTTTTTGCGAATTGTCGGCTATACCCAGGAGGATATCCAAGCAGGTAGATTACGGTGGACTAATATCACCCCATCTGAGTACCAATATTTAGATGAACTGGCTATTACCGAGGCAACAGCCAAGGGAACCTGTACTCCTTATGAGAAAGAATGTATTCGCAAGGATGGTTCTATTGTCCCAGTTGTAGTTGGTTACTCTCTTTTAGGAGAATCTCGACAGAAATCAGTCGCATTTATTCTGGATATTAGTGATCTCAAACAAGCTAAAAAAGCCCTGAGTCAGAGTCAAGAGCAATTCCAAGCTTTTATGGACAATATTCCAGCCGCAGCATGGATTACGAATGTAGACGGGCGTGTAGTTTACCTCAGTCCAACTTATTTGAGGACATTTGACTTAGCAGTAAATAAGGCGATTCATAAAAATATTTGTGAGCTATACCCAGCCCAAATCGCTCAACCTCTCCTCGATAACATTAGAATGGTTGCCGAGACGAATCAGGTTGTTCAAACGATTGAGTCTGCCCCACGCACAGATGGCACTCTCGGCGAATTTTTAGTCTATAAGTTTCCCATTGCCAATGCATCTGGGCAACGTCTAGTAGGAGGCGTTGCAATTGACATCACCGAACGCGAACGCGCCCTTCGGGAACGTCAGCTTGCAGAACAAGCTTTACAAGAGCGCAGTGAAAGACTCAAATTGCTCTCGGAAACAACTAGTGATTTGCTTTCAACTGAGCGCCCCTTGGATTTAATGAACAGCTTGTTTAGCAAACTCTCGGCGCAGATGGATTTGCACTTTTATTTCCACTATCTAATCGATACACACGAAAATAAGCAAAAACTTCGGTTAGTAGCTTGGAACGGCATTACTGATGAAGTATTTCAAGCAATTGAATATCTGGAATTTAATCATGGCATGTGCGGAGTGGTAGCACAAGAACGCCGTCAAATTGTCATCAACGATGTGCTGCACTCTACCGATCCACATGCCCACATTCTCCGTGCTTTGGAAATCACAGCTTATGCAGGTCAACCGTTAATTGCTCAAGGAAAGCTGCTTGGTGTCCTCTCCTTTGCCAGTCGCACCCGTACTCACTTTACTTCTGGGGAAATTACTCTATTACAAGCAACTTCTGATCAGGTGGCGGTTGCTCTGGAACGCGCTCAGTTAATGGCTTCGTTACAGCGAAGGAAAGAGGAATTGATCCAAGCTAATCGGATCAAAGATGAATTTTTGGCGGTTCTTTCCCACGAACTTCGCACGCCGCTAAACCCGATCCTGGGATGGTCGAAGTTACTGCAAACCAAAAAGTATGATGAAGCAACCACGACTCGCGCTCTCGAAACCATTGAGCGCAATGCCAAGTTGCAAACCCAATTAATTGAAGATTTGCTGGATGTCTCTCGGATTCTGCAAGGTAAACTTAGTCTGAATATTGCTCCTGTAAATTTGGCAACTGCGATCGCTTCAGCCATAGAAACTGTACGTCTAGCCGCTGAAGCCAAATCTATCAATTTGCGATTTACGATTTTAGACTTCGGCTACGCTCAGTCGAACGATTTTGGATTAGAAAATTCTCAAAGAAATTTAGAATCTATCGATTTTATCAAGCAACCTGACAATCTCAAATCTCAAATTCAAGTTGCGCTGGAAGCGCACCAGAGTGGCGACTCCAAATTTGTCGTAACAGGTGATTCCAATCGCTTGCAGCAAGTTATCTGGAATTTACTTTCCAATGCTATTAAGTTTACTCCCCAAGGTGGAGAGGTAGAAATCAGTTTAGAGTCTGTTGGTTCTCAGGTTCAACTGCGAGTCAGTGATACAGGTAAGGGAATTAGCCCTGACTTTTTACCTTATGTCTTTGATTACTTCCGACAAGCTGATGGCGCAACTACCAGAAAATTCGGCGGACTGGGATTAGGATTAGCTATTGTTCGTCACATCGTCGAGCTACATGGCGGCACAGTTAAGGCAGAAAGTTTGGGTGAAGAACAGGGAGCAACCTTTACAGTCATGCTACCGCTACTCAAGATTCATCCAGATAACCAGCAGATTGTCTCTCAACTGGATGATTCACCCGATCTAAATGGGTTGAAAGTTCTGCTTGTGGATGATGAGCGTGATACGCGAGAATTAATTGCTTTCATTTTGGAGCAGTCTGGTGCAGTAGTAATCCAGACTGCATCTGCGATGGAAGCATTAAGAATTATGCCTCAGTTCCGGCCAAATCTGCTGTTAAGCGATATTGGAATGCCGGAAGTAGATGGATATATGCTAATGCGTCAAATTAGAGCTATGTCACCAGAACTTGGCGGGAAAATTCCAGCGATCGCTCTCACTGCTTATGCCGCTGAGGTTGATTATCAACAAGCAATTGCCGCCGGATTTGGGCAGCATATCACCAAGCCTGTGGAGCCAGCTAAGTTACTCCGAGCGATCGCTAACCTAATTTATAGTTGTAGTAATTGTTAATTGAGAGACATAATTAAGTTTACAACTCGTTCCTTAACTTCATCTCGAACCCGACGAAAATATTCAATTGAGTGCCCTGCTGGATCATCAAGTTGCCAATCTTTAAACACATCTCTTAACACCCACTCTTGGGGTAAGTTAACACCACAACCACATAATGAAATCACAGCATTATAATCATCGGCGTTGAAATCACTTAAAGGTTTAGAAGTTTGATTGCTAATATCAATACCAATTTCTGACATCACTTTAACAGTGATTGGATCTATCTCATTTGGTGCTAAACCAGAACTTGTAACAGCAATTTTATTTTCTCCTAACGTTCTTGCAAATCCCTTCGCCATTTGGGAACGGCGGAAATTATGCGTACCAACAAACATTACTTTTTTCATAATTCCTCCTCTTTTTTATCAAACAGAATTCAGGAGTCAGGAGTCAGAAAACAGACATGAATTCTGCATAACTGGCGGATAGTGCAGCGTTGGAGAATAAGGACTAAAATCCTTACTACAAACTTGCTTACCCATAACTTTAAATTTGATAGACTACTACGGAAATCGTCAGAGGTAAAAGCCACCTCTGGCGATACTTTGCAATTAGATTTAGTCTAAGCACAACATGGCTTATTAACAGCCTTGACTACCCCTGTCGAATTAGCTGTAGTCACTAAATTCTTTTCTGGTGCTGTATCTCCCACCTTCACCACAAAAACTTCCCAGCGGTTCCCGTCTGGATCTGTTACCCAAACTTTGTCTTGCAAAGCGTAACAACAATCAGTATTATCCTCGGTAAATAATGCTAATCCTGACTCCGTAAACCTTTGTATAGCCGATCGCACTTCTTCTGTACTTTCAACTTGTATACCCAGATGAGACAATGCACCACCAGCTTTGACGCTAGGGGCTAAATTCAGTGTCAGGTTTAGCGCGGGGTTGGAAATATCAAATTTGGCATAGTCATCTTTATACTTCACAGGTTCCACACCAAACATTGCCCGATAAAATGCTACAGACTTTTCAACGTCAGTAACATTCAAAGCTACATGAGTTTTCAGAATTGCCATAATTTTGCTCCTTGTAAAATTTTTGAAAGATTACGAATTACGAATTAGCAATTAAACCGTGGATCTCGTAACGTTGCCTTTTCTGGCTCCCTTCGGAACCAAAATGCCGTTCGCTTACAAACTTCAACCAGCATCAACATTACTGGCACTTCGATTAAAACACCTACCACCGTAGCAAGTGCAGCACCGGAATTTAAGCCAAACAGCATTACAGAAGTTGCGATCGCCACTTCAAAATGATTACTAGCTCCAATTAATGCTGCGGGTGCGGCATCCTCATAAGATATATTCAGCTTCAATGCTGCCACATAACTAATCAAGAAAATAAAATTAGTTTGGATGAATAGTGGCACGGCAATTAATAAGATGTGCAAGGGATTGCTAACAATCAATTCACCTTTAAAAGCAAACAGCAAAACCAAAGTCATCAGCAAGGCAGTAATGGCAATTGGACTGAGATACTTTAAAAATCTTCGTTCAAACCATTCTTTCCCTTTGTTTTGAAAAATCCAATAACGGCTGTACATTCCTGCCACTAATGGCAATCCGACATAAATCAGCACCGACAACACAATCGTTTGCCACGGCACTGTCAAATCATTTGCCGCCAGTAACCACCTACCTAAAGGTGCATACAAAAACAACATCGTTAGAGAATTAACCGCCACCATTACCAAGGTGTGTCCCTGATTGCCGTAGGAAAGATAACCCCACAGCAGCACCATCGCAGTACAAGGAGCAATTCCCAGCAAAATCGTACCTGCAATGTAAGAATTAGCGATCGCAACTTCGTTACCACGAATTAATTCTGTGCCTGTAATTAAAGGACGAAATAACCAACCTAAGAAAAACTGAGAAAATACCACCATCGTGAATGGTTTAATCAACCAGTTCACCACCAAAGTGAGAATTACAGGTTTTGGGGCACGGATAGCATTTGCAGCTTGGGTGAAGTCAATTTTCACCATGATGGGATACATCATAAAAAACAGACAAACTGCAATGGGAATTGACACTTGATAGATACTCAACGCATCCAGCGTCACCGCTACCCCTGGAAATAATCTCCCTAGTCCAATTCCCGCCAAGATGCACAGAAACACCCAAACAGTGAGGTATCTTTCAAAAAAACTCAAATTACTCCCTGCTTGTGCTGTATTCGGCTGCGAATTCGTATTCATAGATATAAGCCTGAAATATTGTTGGAGAGATGAGGGGGATGAGGAAGATGAGAGGTAATGAGGAAGATAAAGAAAATAACCAATGCCCAATGCCCCATTCCCCATTCCCCATTCCCTAATCCCCATCTCCCGCTTTCCAAGCGATCGCTTTACTAGGTTGAGGATCAGGTAGCTTCAGAGTAATTAATGCTGCTGCTAGTACAAAGAACATGGATGTCCACAGACAGCCCACTAAACCGAAAAACTGATATACCAAACCTGACAAAACCGTTCCTGCTAATCGACCGCCAGAGTTTGCCATATAATAAAAACCAACGTTTAGCGCTACCTTGTCATCATCAGTAAATGCCAACACTAAATAAGAATGAACTGCTGAGTTTAAGGCAAACACGACGCCAAAAACCAGGAGTCCACCAACGATCGCAATATTTGCAGGTATACCTATTTGGAGAGCAAGAGCGATCGCAGCTGGAACTACTGTTAAAGTAAATGTCCAAAACTGGATGGTCTTTGATTGCGGTGGACGCCCAGAACCAAATCGCTGAATCAGTGTTGGTGCTAGGAACTGAATAACGCCATAACCAATTACCCAACAAGCCAAGAATCCACCAACCTGATAGAACGACCAGCCCAAGGTTCCACGTAAGAATACTGGCAATCCCACAACAAACCATACATCCCTAGAACCAAAGAGAAAGAATCGTGCCGCCGAGAGAATATTAATCTCTTCGCTCTTAGAAAACAGCTGGCTAAACTTGATTTTCTTCTTGATTTTGCCCATTCCTTTAGGCAGCATCAGCCCAGAAAACATAATCAGGGAAAGTCCCCCTGCCATAATCCACAGGGAATTGATGAAGCCAACCGCAGCCAAAAGAGCGCTACCGATAAAAAAGCCAACTCCTTTGAGAGCATTCTTAGAACCCGTCAGCACCGCCACCCATTTAAACAAAGATGATTGGGCATCCTGGGGTACTACCAATCGAATGGCACTTTTAGAACTCATCTTAGTCAAGTCTTTGGCAATCCCAGAAAATGCCTGTGCCACCATCACATAACCGACTGCAATCCACTGTGCCCAATTTGGATTGAGGAAGGACAGCATGACTAGAGAAAAAATCTGTAATCCGATGCCGCTATAAAGTGTTACCTTCAATCCGAACTGAGAACCAATCCAACCGCCTAAGAAGTTTGTGACAACTCCAAAGACTTCGTAGAACAAAAACAGAAAGGCAATTTGTATCGGGGTATAGCCAATTTGGTTAAAATATAGCAACACCAGCATTCGCAACGCACCATCGGTGAGGGTGAAACCCCAGTAGGCGAGGGTGACTAGGATATAGTTCTTGAAATTGGCGCTATGAGCTGTAGTAGAAGCCATGAGGGAGTGGGGAGATGAGGGGCAGGGGGAGCAGGGGAGGCAGGGGGAGCAGAGGGAGAAAATGCCCCATGCCCATTACTTTTTCAGACTCAGAGCTACTTTACGGGCGAGTTCAACCATCCGGTTGGCATAGCCCCATTCGTTGTCATACCAAGCGAGTATTTTCACTTGCGTCTCGTTTACCACCATTGTGGAGAGGGCATCAATGATGGAAGACCGAGGATCGTCTTTATAATCGATAGAGACTAAAGGACGTTCTTCATATCCCAGAATTCCTTTGAGCGGTGCTTGTTCTGAAGCTGCTTTTAATAAGCTATTAATTTCTTCTACGGTTGTGGGTCGCACAACTTCAAACACGCAGTCTGTTAAAGAAGCGTTGAGCAAGGGTACTCGTACTGCCAAACCATTGAGTTTGCCGTTGAGTTCGGGATAAATCAACCCGATCGCAGTTGCCGATCCAGTAGTGGTAGGAATCAACGATAGACTAGTAGCCCGTGCGCGGCGTAAATCCTTATGAGGGGCATCCACGATGGTCTGAGTATTGGTGTTGTCATGGATTGTGGTAATAATTCCATGCTTAATCCCCAAGCCTTCATGGATCACTTTCACGACTGGAGCCAAACAGTTAGTTGTACAAGAAGCCGCAGTTAGCAGATGATGCTTTTCCGGCTCATAAAGTTGATCATTAACTCCCATGACAATATTCAAGGCTTCTTCCTTCACCGGAGCAGCCACAATTACCTTCTGTACTCCCCGCTTAAAATATGGGTCTAAGGTGGCGGGAGTCCTAAACTTACCGGAGCATTCCAGCACAATATCAACACCCAACTCTTCCCAAGGGACTTCACCTGGTTGGGAATGTTCGCTAAAGCTTAAGGGTGTGCCATCAATGAGGATGCGATCGCCCTGTGCTTCTACTTCTGATGCCCAACGCCCGTGGACAGAATCAAATTTGAGCAAATGAGCGGCTGTTACTGCCCCACCTTTAATCTCATTGATATGAACAAACTCAAGTTCTGACCAACCCCAGGCAGCCCGCAAAGCTAGCCGTCCAATTCTGCCAAATCCGTTAATGCCAACACGTACTTTCATCAGTTTTCCTAAGTTTATTTAAATTAATGGGTAGCAGTAAACTGATTCCATAGTGCGTTTGTAGTAAGGACTTCAGTCCTTAATTCTTTAAGCACTAAAGTGCTTACTACAAACTTCTCAGAACTTTTTCGATAGACCACTATTACTTTTGAAAAAGTCAGTTTTTTTGAGTAAAATTACTACTTTTGTGGTGTCTTCAACAAATCACTAATTTGGAAGTTGATCTGCTCCTTACCTGCAAATACTGTTCCTTCTTTACCAGCTTGAAAGTTTTTTTCTGCCAATTCATAGGCTTCACTAGGTAAAGGCACATACCCAACCGAACTGGTTGTTATCGGTGCGTACTTGAGGTAATAATCTACAAATTCTTTGAGTTCTGGCTGATTTTGCAGAGATTGAGCATTAACATAAATCAACAAAGGTCGAGCTAATGGCTGATATTCAGCTTTTTCGACAGTTTCAGGTGATGGCAACACTGCTCCTTTGCCGCTATCAATTGCCAGAGGCTTTAACCGAGTTTTGTTGTCTTCGTAATAAGCAAGCCCGAAATAACCCAAGGCATTAGGATCTGTGCCGACTCCGCGCACTAGGGCGAGATCATCTTCACTGGAGATGTAATCAGTGCGGCTGGCTCTGGTTTTACCAACAATAGCTTCTGTAAAGTAATCAAAAGTACCAGACTGACCACCAGCACCATACAGGTTAATTGGTTGATCAGGCCAAGACGATCGCACTTGGTTCCAGCGAGTGATTTTTCCTTGGGCATTTGGTTCCCAAAGCTTTTTCAATTCGGCTACGGTAATATCTTTTGCCCAGGTATTTTCGGAATTCACCGCAACAGTCAGCGCATCAAAGGCAACGGGAAGCTCGATAAACTTAACACCATTTTTGTTACAAGCTTCTATCTCTGCTTTCAAAATGGGGCGCGAGGCGTTGCTGATGTCTGTCTCTTTGTTACAGAATTTCTTAAATCCCGCACTAGTACCAGAAAAGCTGAGGAGAACTTGTCCTTTGTACTGCTGCTTATTTTGTTGAAACTGGTTAGCGATCGCTTCGGTGATTGGATACACTGTGCTAGAACCATCAATCTTGATTGCCCTCACCTTTGTCGCATCACTGACTTCTGCAACCTTTGGCGATTGCTGAGTTGGAGTAGATAAATTAGATGTGGCTGTGCAACTAGTCGCAAAAGCCAACACTCCAAATACGAGAGCCAAATTCTTTGCTATTGCGTTCATTGACCTGGTAATTTTGAAAGTATGTTTATATCATTTCAAAAAAACTTGATGTGTCAATATCAAGCATAGCATGATACATAAAAATTCATCAAAAAAAGTTGATGCATTTATCACGGTTATGGAAAACAGGCAGAAAAAACAGTCAAAAGAATCATTTTCCTTAGTCCTCGGAGGCGGACTTTGCCTGTGTACCCGCGAATTTTCTTCGCCTTGGCTGCTATTAAACCGCAGGTTATGAGAAAATTTATAAAATTTAGAGAATGTTCTTGGAAGAGATCCCGTCGATTGAGTGATTTATGATATCAGAACTGCCAATAATTACAAGCGATCGCCTATTATTAAGAGCAGCGATCCATGAAGATATACCCCAAATCCTCAAATACTTCATTGATAACAAAACTTATCTCACTCCATTTTACCCTCTTTGGGCTGATGGGTTTTTCACTGAAGAATATTGGCAGTATCAGATAGAGAATAGTTTTCTGGAATTTCTCAATGGGCAATCGTTAAAACTATTTGTTTTCACCAAAAAAAATCCCACTGTAGTTATTGGAACGGTCAATTTTAGTAATTTTGTCCGAGGAGCCGCTCATTTTTGTTATGTGGGATATAGCCTTGCTGAAAGAAAACAAGGTAAAGGATATATGACAGAAGGGCTGAAATCTGCAACTCTATATCTCTTTCAAGAGTTAAATTTTCATCGGGTCATGGCTAATTACATGCCTCACAATCGGCGTAGTGGCAATGTACTTAAAAGACTTGGTTTTGTCATTGAAGGATATGCTAGAGACTATCTATTAATTAATGGGCAATGGGAAGATCATATTCTGACAAGTCTCATCAATCCTAATTGGCAAGCACCTAAATTTTAAAAAGAATTCGTAATTTAATTATTAGGGTTATAAATTCAAAAGTAAAAGACCATTTATAAAGTAAACCTTAAATTTCTAGATGCGTTCAAGCAGCGCATAACGCACCTAGAAATATGTTACGTTACGGCTAAATTAGGGTTTCTAAAATCCTCAAATTCTTAGAGATTGTTTGAAAAGTAGTATGTTGTGATTTTAATCGAATTATTACCCCCCTTAGTCCCCCCTTATAAAGTGTGGAAACAATAAAATCCAGTTCCCTCACGCCACATGCTTCAAGTCGGCGAAGCCGCCCAACGCAGTGGCTCCCCTTTATAAGGGGAGGGCTAGGGTGGGGTAAAAAATTTTATACATCAATCATGACTTTTCAAACATCCTCTTACATAGCCGTAACATACCTACTTAATATTTAATTTATAAATAGGCTCTGATTGTAGATCACAATATCATTATGTACTCTAGATTTTGATGGTAGCGCTACCATATTTTAGATATGGGTCGCTTTTTGCATCTATGCTGATGCTGAAGCCAGAGGTAGTATTAAGGGAAGAATGAATTAAGCTTTGCTCGTAATGACTCTGGCTGAAACTCCAAACTACAATAATTCTAGCAATCCTTTTCTCACCCTCAACTACGAAAGCGCCTTAGAATCTCTAGGCGATGACTACTATGATGAGGTTGCAGCAGCAGAATTTCCCCAACACATCCTGCGTTGGCGTAACGATGAACTATTACCCCGTTTCGGTCTAGACCCCCAAGTAGTCAAAGACGAAGATTTCATCACAGCTTTTGGCCGATTTCAGGGGCGCAAACCCTTATTGGCATTGCGTTACCACGGCTATCAATTTGGTGAATATAACGGACAGTTGGGCGATGGTAGGGGCTTTCTCTACGGGCAAGTACGCGCCAATGATGGCGAATTATACGATTTTGGCACGAAAGGTTCTGGAAGAACGCCCTACTCTCGTGGTGGCGATGGTTTGCTCACGCTCAAAGGTGGGGTGCGGGAAGTTCTGGCTGCGGAAGCACTGCACCACTTAGGTGTACGTACCTCGCGTTGTCTGACCATGATTGAAACAGGTTTACCCCTTTGGCGGAGCGATGAACCTTCACCGACTCGTTCATCTGTGATGGTTAGGATGAGTAGTTCTCATATTCGGTTTGGCACTTTTGAGCGACTACACTATTTCCAGCGCCCAGATTTAACTAAGAAGCTGTTAGACCACGTAATTGAGCAGTATTATCTACACTTAAGTGCTGAAGAAGATAAATATGCCCTGTTTTACGCCGAATTAGTTAAACGCGTTGCAGAACTAGTAGCTCAATGGATGGCGGCTGGTTTTTGTCATGCAGTTCTCAATACTGATAATATGTCCATTACTGGAGAGAGTTTTGATTATGGCCCTTACGCGTTTATCCCGACTTACAACCCATCCTTTATAGCTGCATATTTTGACTATTATGGACGCTATTGTTACGGTAATCAACCAAGTATTTGTAAGTTGAATTTACAAATGCTTCAGGAACCTTTAAAGGCGATTATTGCTCAAGGCGAAATGGAAGCTGTATTAGCTAGATTTGATGAGTATTATCAAGCTGAATACAGTTCTTTGATGTTGAAAAAGTTGGGTTTTGTGGAATTGCCAAATGCACAAGCTCAAGAACTCTTGAATCTAACGATTGAATTTTTGAAAGAGAGCCAAGTTGGTTATCACCAGTTTTTTTATGACATGGCTCACACTTTTTCATCTAAATGGCGAGATGAGCCAGGTTTTGTGATGAATAGTTCAGATATTGTACCAGTACCGGGTGCGTCAGGAATTTTTGATGATTGGTGCATACTATACCATAAAATTTTGAATGATCTGGACTGCGATCGCATCGATGTAATTGCCCAAACTCTAACTGTTCATAATCCCAAAACGGTATTATTAAGACCTGTGATCGAAGCTACTTGGGAAGCAATTACTCAGGAAGATAATTGGCAGCCTTTTTATGATTTATTGCAGCAAATAAAATCTAAAAAGTAGTCAATTCATAGCTATTTTATTCTTAATTTCTACAGAGTTATTAAGATTAAATTTTCTGTAATTGACACGATCAATAATCTCAGAAGAGACGTTGCAATGCAACGTCTCTACATCAGTTAAGCGCTATTTATACAAAATTGTGGGTTTTTGAGACGCGATAAATCGCCCAATACGTTTCGGTTAAGGCAAGAGACGCGATAAATCGCCGTCTCTACAAGTGTTTTGGTCTTATCTGAACTGTATTGAACTATAAACTGAATTTTATAAATATAAAAATCCCGATTTAATTGCGAGAAAATACGTAGGTTTTCTGTCAAATCTAAAAGTAAAATTTTATTCAGCTTTTGCGATTATAAATCACGTCTACACAGACTAAATCGAAAGTTCTGATGTTTTAAAGCCTGACTTCAGAATTCTTTTTGTCTGCGCTGGTTATTTTCAAATCAACGTAATTAAAGTTGGTTTGTATAGTAGCAAATTCTATTTTGCCAATCTTTTTCAAACTTATATAGCATCTAATAAAATCTAAAAAAATGAATCAGATATACATATCGTATGCATGGAAAGATAACCAGAGTGAATTAGGCAGACAACGCGAAGAATTGGTTGATAAAATTTGTGCTGCACTTGTTTCTGAACGTTACAACTTAATTCGCGATCGCAACTATTTAACACTAGGTAAGAGTATACAGCAATTCATGCAGGAAATTGGGCGTGGTAACTATGTAATTCTTGTAGTCAGCGAGAAATATTTGCGATCGGAATACTGTATGTTTGAAGCTGTTGAAATTATGAAACACAAGGATTATGAACAAAAAGTTTTTCCAGTTGTTCTACAAGATGCCGATATCTATACCAAAGAAGGCAAGATAGAGTACATAACATACTGGAAGCAACAGAGAGAAAAAATAGAAAAAATCATTAATTCAGAACTATTATCTCATGAATATTCAGCAATGCATAATATTGCAGCGAAAATTATAGAGATTTCAGAAAAAATTGATGAATTTATGTTTTTTATATCGGATAAATTAAGCATAAATCCAACTAATAACTTTAATGAATTTATCAATCAGCTTAATGATGCTATTAGAAATGATGCTGTTCAACTTAGAAGTAAAAAAAGCATTTTAGTTGCAGGAACAGGAAACTTTAATATTCCTAATGAAGTTAATTGGTGTACTCAAAAGCTTGGTGAAAAAATAGCAGAATATAACTACAACCTGATCACAGGTGGATGGGAGGGAGTAGATTATGTTGTAGCTGATAAGTTTGCTGAAAAAATAGCAGAAAAAAATATCCGCTTAACCGATAAATTAACCCACTTTGTTCCACAAGGAAAACAACCTGTATTTAAGGGTGGAAAAGTCGAATATACAGAGTCAGGTGTTAATGAATGGCTCACTTGTTTGCGACATTCAGATTTGGTTATTATTGTGGGGGGTGTTGGCGGAACTTATGAGACTTATCTGTATGCTAAACAAGAAAAAATTCCGGTGATTCCTATTGTATGCACTAATGGCGATGCCAAAAAAGTGTTTGACGAAATGCTGGCAAATTGGGATAGCAAATTAATGGGAAATATCTCACCGGAAAAATTCAAGTCGCTGAATCAATATATCAACAACCCATCAACAGCAGCAGATGTAGTAAATGATGTGATGGATATTGTTAACGAAATTATTTTTGCAAAAACTATGCTAAATCTCTAAAGGGTCAGGAGTCAGAATTCAGGAGTCAGAATTCAGGAGTCAGAATTCAGGAGTCAGAATTCAGAATAAATTTTTTTAACGGTGAACTCCTTTAAATGAGTAATGAGTAGATGAGAAATAGGTATTTACTCATTACTTATTACTTATTACTTATTACTCATTACTCCAGAATCACCGAGAAAGAAGGGTCAGTGAGTATGTCAACGAATCGCATAGCCGCTTTGCGTCTATTCTACTTTCCGAAGGAGTACCCGCAAAGGGTAGCTTTTTCTCCCAACTCCTAACTAAACTGTTGGGCATAAAACCGCGCATAGCGATTTTCTAAAGCTAATAATTCTTCATGGGTTCCCGATTCGACAATTTGCCCTTGTTCTAGAACTAAAATACGATCGCACCGCCTAACTGTCGATAAACGGTGGGCAATAATAAACACCGTCCGTTTTTCCATCAATCTTTCCAGCGCTTCCTGTACCAGTGCTTCTGATTCGGAATCTAATGCTGATGTCGCTTCATCAAGAATCAATATTTGGGGATTGAGGAGAACAGCACGAGCGATCGCAATTCTTTGTCTTTGTCCACCAGATAAGTTTACCCCACGTTCGCCTACCCAAGTCTTATAACCCTCTGGCAGTTGGCTAATAAATTGATGGGCATTAGCAATTTTCGCCGCCTCTTTCACTGCTTTTATGTCAAAAATATCTTGTCCAAAGGCGATATTTTGGGCAATTGTCCCGGAAAACATGATGGTTTCTTGAGGAACAATCCCAATTTGTCGCCGCAGACTATGCAACTTCACATCCCGAATATCAACATCGTCAATGAATATTTGACCAACTTCTGGGTCGTAAAAACGGGGTAAAAGATTCACAAATGTGGTTTTACCAGCACCAGAAGCACCCACAAGAGCGATCGCTTCACCTGGCGATACCAATAAACTGATATCTTTTAATACGGGTTCACCTGGTTTATAGGCGAAGGAAATATGACGATATTCTACTTTGCCATTGACTGGGGGGAGAGCGATCGCATTTATCTTTTCAATTACCGTCGGTCGAATTGCCATCAATTCAAAAACGCGGTCAACAGATGCTTCACCCTGCTTAAATTCGTTGTAGTTATTAGTAGTGTGACCAATGGGATCGATTAACAGCGCCGCCGCCGCCAGATAGCTGAAAAAATTTGCCACTGTCAAGTTGTTTTGGGAAATTTGCCACGCTCCCACAATCAGTAATGATAAGGCACTTAAGGCTTCCAGAAATCCGATGATCGGAATTTGAATCGCTTTGAGGCGTTCGGCTGAGTATTTTGCTTTCAGACTGCGTTCTGCTTCATGGCCAAAGCGGGCGATTTCGTAATTTTCGGCAGCAAAAGCTTGTACCAAACGAATACCGTTGAAAACTTCCGCCAGGATGGCTGATAAACCCGACACGCGATTTTGACTTTTTAAGGAATACTTGCCCAAGCGTTCACCAAACCAGCCGATTAAAATACCCATCAGCGGGGCAATTATGACTGTTGCGAGTGTCAGTTGCCAATTTAGGTAAACCATGTAAATTGGAATTGCTACCAACTGCAAAACGCAGGGGATAAAGTCGTGAAATACTTTATTTACAACTTCGCCAACACGGTCAACATCTTCTGTGAGGCGGTAAGATAAATCACCTGCTTTTGCCGTTTCAAAATAGCTGAGATTTAGCTTTTGAAGATGTGCGTAGACTTGCTGGCGGAGATGAAAAGCCACTCGCAAAGAAGCTTTCGCCATGTACATATCTTGTATAGACTGAAATAAGCCTCTGACAAGAAAGATTAAGGCACAGCTGCCAGTTATTTGAGCGATCGCTACTACATTACCTTCTGCAAAGGGAGTTGCCAATTTACCGGCAAGATTGATTAACACTAATGTCGCCAGTACGTATCCCAAGATACCAACAAGTCCCTTGGCGATGGTTTGCCACTGGAGTTGGATATAAGGCAACAGTTGCAAGTAATTAGAACGGGTTTTCAAGCTCGAAAGTCCACAACAGTATTTTCCTTTGTTTGACGCTAGCAGTTTTTAGTGAGTTTCTGAACAGTTAACTAATTAACGTGAGTTCGATGAACCTCTCCATCCCCAAAACGGAAAGGGAGGAGCAAGAAAAATTCCGCTTTTTGCTCCCCTCTCCGCGTCGGAGAGGGGCTGGGGGAGAGGACAAATAAGACTTGTCGAACTCACGTTCACTAATTAGTTACAAACTGTTTTAGCGTTGATCCTAGAGTTAATTAGTTCATAGGTACTAGATAGATCCATTTAATTGTGGTGTGACAGTTCTGGTGTGGAATCCCGGATTTAATCTTGTTTTGAATATCGCACCGCCCTCATCACCAACGCCGTCACAGGTAAAATAGATGTGCGCCAAGTCCCCATCCGCTAACCCCAGAACCCACCATGACACAAATCACCCTTTCCGATCTCCCCGAAACCATCCAAACCCTACTCAACCAAGCCCAAAAAACAGGCGAACCGCTCACTATTACCCAAAACGGTATCCCCTTCGCCATCATTTCCCCCATCAAGAAAAAATCCCTCCTGGAAACCCTTTCCACCCTTGAACCACTTGACGAAGACTTTGCCGACGTGGACGAGGGATTATTACCCTTAGATGATATTGAGTTTTCAAAACATACATTGTAAAAAATAGAATTGATAAATTAATCAAACTTAACAATCTTAAAGAGGCTTAATTATGAAAACCGAACACGAACGCGAACAATTAATCAAAGCTATCAACGTACTGCTAAACCAAGCTTACGACAGTACCCTAGATGAAATTCATGCACTACTTGAAAAAATCGAAGATGAAGAGGACGAAAACGATTTAAAAGCCTATCATGCTGCTAAAAGTGATCTAGAAAATAATAGTCTTATCGCATGGGACGATATTAAAAAGGAAATCGCTAATGAAAGAAAAAAGGACGTAGCGTGACTTACGAAATTAAATTTACCAAAGGTGCTAGAAAAATGTTTAAAAAATTATCTCAAGAATTACAAGATCGCATACAACCCAAAATAGATGAGTTGGCTATAGAACCACGTCCCAATGGAGTTAAAAAGTTACAGGGTGGAGAAAACACATATCGAATTAGAGTAGGCGATTATCGAGTTATATACGATATTTTCGATGATGTTTTATTGGTAAATGTTATAGATGTCGGACATCGTAGCAAGGTTTATAAAAATGAAAGTTGACAAAAAAATATTAGAGCTATCGCCTACAGTGTCTTCGCTATAAGTACTTAAACAAAATTAATTACACACAATTTAGTCATAAAACCATTATCCAGACTAAAAATTAGCCCCCTCCTTACTTCTAAGGAAAGAGCTAGACTAATCTTGAAATTTAATTACGAATTACGAATTACGAATTACGAATTACTTAATATCCGCCTTCTTCTTCGTATTCTGGCTGTCTTTCCTTGATTTTCTTGGGAATATTCACAGGTTTCGGCGCATCTTCCCAAGCATCGCCCTCTACGTCGTCATAATCATCGTATTCATCAACATAAGGCTTGCTGTAGGGCTGGGCTTCATACTTTAGCGGTTGCGGTTGTTGATATCTGTCGTTACCCGTTGCTTCACTCCAGTTATCTTCTTCCTCGTCTTCTTCGTATTGAATAGATTCATACTGCCGTGCCTTCATTACCTGACGCTGTGGCCTTTCTTCTTCCACATAGTCTTCTGTCCATTCTTCTTCCCGCGCTACTGGTTCGGGGGCGCGAACTTTTTGCCTGGGTGGCTGCAATGGCACTCCGCTAGGTAGTTGATTAGCTGGTGCAACTTGGCGCGGTGGAGTATAGCCGTATTCTTCTTGTTCATCGCGCTCCCAGGGGGCTTTACCGATACCCAGGCGCTCTAGTAAACCAACTGTCAACTGGTCTACCCGTTCTTCGGCTCCCTCAAACACAATCAACCGATTGGGGCCAGTGCTGACAATTTCATCTACTGAGAACTCATAAGTACTCACAAATTGATCGGGAATTTGGGGCAATCCTAAAGAAGCAATAACTATGGAGTTAAGCTTCCCGGTTTCGCCGTCGAACTTGAAGCCCCGAACTTTGCCTAGTACTTCACCTGTTTCTGTAATTACTTCCCAGTTAATCAGATTACTGAGAGATTCAACTTCGATATCTTCAATTACATCTTCGTTATCAACTAGGATGACATCACCAATCTGGCTGATGTTGTTGAGGTACATGTAGCGCGGTATGCCCGAAATAGAGATCAGGCTGTCTCGCAAACCAAGAGCCACAACCTCTCGCTGATCAATATCAACCCAGACTTGACTGATGATGCCTAGCCGCTTGCCGTTGTCGCGGGTAATCACCTGGGTATTTAATATGTCGGAACGCCTAATTATCTGTTCGGAGGTCATTCTATACCGAGTCCTGATCTCGAATCCGGTTTATCTATACACTATTATTAACAAAAACTCAAGCAGGTGTATTGGATGATTGTAACTTAATCCCCAAAACTTGAGTGTAAGCTCCTCGTGCTTGAGTAACGCCAATTGTGCGTTCGGCTGATTCTATCATCGGACGACGCAAACTCACAACTATAAATTGCGCTTGTTGTGACTGTTGTTTAATCATTCTAGCTAATCGTTCTACGTTTGCCCCATCCAAAAACATATCTACTTCGTCAAAGGCGTAAAAGGGCGATGGACGGTAGCGTTGCAGGGCAAAGATAAAGCTCAAAGCTGTAAGTGATTTTTCTCCCCCAGACATGGAAGCTAGGCGCTGTACGGGTTTGCCTTTGGGGTGCGCGACTAAATTTAGCCCACTGCTAAAGGGATCTTCGGGATTTTCGAGTTGCAAGAAGCCGTCACCGTCGGAAAGAATGGCAAAAATTGATTGAAAGTTTTCGTTGACAGCATCGAAAGCTTCTTTAAAGGCAAGTTGCCGCAATGTGGTAAAGTTTTCAATTCGTAAAAGTAGTTCGGTACGTTCCCCTTCTAGTGTTTCTAATTTTTGCGTGAGTTCTTGGAGACGGTTTTGAGTGCGTTCGTATTCTTCCAACGCCAGCATATTAACAGGTTCCATTGCCTGTAAGCGTTTAGTAAGCGATCGCAATTCTTTCTGCAATTCTTCTAAATCTACTTTATCTGGAACTTCCGGCAGTGGATTTGGCAATTCTGCTCCCACATCCCGTAACTGGCTTTGCAGTGCAATTAATTCCTCTCGCCGCTTCTCTTGGGTTTCTTTGAGTTTTTCGATTTCCCATTGCAATTGTTGTTGGCGCAAAAGATGCGATCGCACTTCCAGTTCTGTTGTGTCGCGTTTTTGTTTCTCTTCTCCCAAATTTTGCTCCATAACGCTGAGGTTGGCGCGGGTTTGGGTGATTTGATCGTCTATCGTTGTGATTTGGCTCAAGACGCGATGAATCGCGTCTCTACAAGAGGTTTGTTGGGTTTCGTATTCGGTGATTCGTGTTTCTGCTTCTTGGATTTTTTCTTGCAAACGTTGTTGCTGATTTTCTAAATTTTTTAATCTTTGTTCAGCTTCTCGTAACGTCGTTTCGCGTTGTTGCAATTGTTGCTCTTGAATTTTAATGGTTGCCTGGATTTGTTGCCATTCACTAGGAGTTTGAGATGCCTCTAACTCTGCTAAGGCGTGTCGTAATTGTTGCAACTTATTTTCTTGTCCCGGTAATTCCCGCTCTAAAATTTCTAATCGAGATTGAGCAGTGGTTAACTTTTGGCTGTTTTGGGCGAGTTGCGATCGCGTCCCCTGTAATTGCGCTGTCAAATTCTTAATATCTTTTTGCAACTGTTCTAATTGCAACTGCTGTTCGCGCCGCGCTTGACGCGCTTCGGTTAATTCCTGGGTGAGTTTTTTGGTTCTAGCTGACAAAGTAGCGATCGCTTCCGTACAACGCTCTAAAACCCGTTCAATGTCCACCAAGCGAGTTTTTAAAGCGATCGCTTCATCAGATTCCGCTGCTTCACCCGTACCAAACCGCAAGGCTGAACGATTGCTGTTGCTACCACCAGTCATTGCACCGCTGGTTTCTAACAATTCGCCGTCTAAGGTGACGATGCGATACAATCCTAAGTTTTTCCGCGCCGCCTCAAGGCTGGAAAAAACTACCGTATTACCGAAAACATAGCTGAAGACATCTTTATAACGGCGATCGCAATCGACTAAGTTCACAGCATAGTTAACGAAACCACTAGCAAAACGCAGCGTTGCATCTTGAGTAAATTTGGGGGCGTGAATTTTATTCAACGGTAAAAAAGTTGCCCTCCCTGCACGTTTCTGTTTGAGGAGTTCAATACCCGCTGCGGCGACACTATCATCTTCCACCACGATATGTCCCAAGCGTCCACCGGCAGCCATTTCCAAAGCTAGTTGATGGCGGGGTTCCACCTTTCCCAACTGCACAACTAAGCCACAAAGTCCAGGCATTCCCGATTGTAAAATGACTTTACTCGCTTGGGTTCCTTGAACTTCTTGCTGTGCCTGTGTTTGCGCCTCGATTTTATCCAACTGGCGTTGTTTTTCCCGTTGTTCAAAAAGTAACCGCTTTTGGGTTTCCTGTTGAATTTGCAGTTCTTGTTCTGTGGCTGAAAGATTTTGGGCTAAATTTTGGATGGGTTCGCTAGAGGCATTAAATTCCGTTTCAACTTGATTACACTCAGTTTGTTTTTCCGCTAACAGGGGTTCGTCGCGTTCAATTAACTGAGTTTGCTCGGAAATTAATTGCTGTAACTGATTATTGCGTTCCCGGAGTTGTGCTTGTTCGGTGCGTTGCGGTTCTAGGGTGTGTAGTAAAGCTTCAATTTGACGGTTGAATGCCGTTTGTTGCTGCACCCATGCTTCCGAAGCTGAGGCGATTTCGGCGGCGGCTTCGCGGGAGGTTTCTAAGGCTTGGTGGGCTTCATTTCTTTGGTGTTGGGAAGACGCGATGAATCGCGTCTCTACAATTTGGGTTTCGGCAATTTCTTCTAGGGAATGGCGGTGTTTTTGAATTTCTTGCTGAGTTTGAGTTAGACGTTTGGCAGTTTCCTGCGTTGCTGTTTGTAATTCTGTGAGTTGACGCTGGAGTTGTTTTCGTTCTGCTTCTTGGGTGGCGAGGGTGGATTGTACCGCTAAAAGTTCTTCTTCTCCCAATGCTTTGACATGGGCATTAAGTTCTTCTAGTTCAGCAGTTTTTTGGACGATTTCGGAATTGAGGTTTGTGAGTTGGGTAGTGAGTTCAGTAGAATTGCGATCGCCTGTTTGAATTTCGTGAACTAATTTTTCTTGTTGTGCTTGTAGCGATCGCCATGATAAAACAGCTTCCCAAGATTGCTTGGCCAGAAATTCCGTGCGGAGTTTTTGATATCTCTCAGCTTTAGCCCGATCTTGAGAAAGGCGATCGCGCTGTGCAGTTAATTCCGTTTCAATAATCCGACAGCTATCTTCCTTTTCCTTCACCTCATCTAAAGTTGATTTGGCTTGAATGATTTTGCGATCGAACGCCGCTACCCCAGCCAATTCATCAATAATTTCCCGTCGTTCCCGCGCATTCATCGAGATAATGCTGGTGACATCCCCTTGCAGCACCACGTTGTAGCCTTCAGGATAAACCCGTAGATTACTTAGTTCTCCATGCAACTCTGTCAACGTGCAAGGTACACCATTGATATAGTAATTCGATGTATAAGTCCCTTGGTGAGTAACTCGTAGCCTTCGAGTAACACTCCACTCTGCCGATTTTGGATTTTGGATTTTGGATTTTGGATTTTCTTCCCCTGCTTCCCCTACTTCCCCTACTTCCCCTGCCTCCTCTGCCTCCTCTGCCTCCCCTACTTTCTCACTCTGCACCTTTGCGTCTTTGTGTGAGATTTCATCCGACAAATCAAACGTTACAGTGACGCTAGCCTCAATAGAAGCGCGTCCCTTAGAGGTTTGGGTGTTATTTACCAAATCCGGGAGGCGATCGGCTCGCATTCCCTTAGAACTGGAGAGTCCCAGGCAAAAGAGCAGTGCATCTAAGATATTAGATTTACCCGAACCATTTGGCCCAGATATGACAGTACACCCCGGTAGCAAAGGGACAGAAGTAGTGCCACCGAAGGATTTGAAGTTCGTAAGTTCCACGCGCTTGATGTGCACCATAGGCGCTGGTTCCCTGGGCTAATGAAGAACAAGTGTATCAACTAATTAAGAATTCGCAAGAGGGTAAGGGGAAGAATTGGAAATTATAGTAGACGCGTTGCAGTGAGTCTGCAAGCTTCACCCAAAAGGCTTACCGCAGGCGATCGCTAAGTGTATGGCAAAAATTTTGATCCCGCAAACTGACCATCAAATTTTCCCAGAGCAGATAATATCATGTCCGACTAATTACTTGTAATTCAAAAATTTTAAATAGGATCAAGGCATTCTCACACAGGAATGTGAGTTGCTAAGTAACAGGGGGGAGGAAGTGAAAAAAGCAACTCACCCCAATGGTAGAGGGTATTAAAAGCACCAAATTAATTTATAATATAGTAATCTTTACAATTGAAAAAACGTAGAAAGAAAGTCATCTTTACTACCCTAATTTGTTGTCTGTGATTTGTTTCTGAACCCACAAAATTTTCTAGAACTTAGTAATGAAGAGATTAATTAAAGGTCTGCGCGAATTTAAATCTAGCTATTTTTCGACACATCAACAATTATTTGAGCAACTTTCACACGGTCAAAAGCCCAGAGTATTATTTATTACCTGTTCTGATTCGCGTCTCGATCCAAATCTAATTACACAAGCCCAAGTTGGTGAATTATTTGTCATTCGCAATGCAGGTAACATCATTCCACCCTATGGGGCAAGTAATGGTGGTGAAGGTGCGACAATTGAATATGCTGTTCAAGCTTTAGATATTCGCCAAATTATTATTTGTGGTCACTCTCATTGCGGTGCAATGAAAGGATTAATGAAGTTACATAATCTCAGCGATGAAATGCCGCTCGTACATGATTGGCTTAAATATGCAGAGGCAACTAGAAGACTAGTTATAGACCATTACAGTCACTACGATGAAGAAGAACTGCTAGAGATTATGATTGCCGAAAATGTTCTTACTCAAATTGAGAATTTGCGGACATATCCAGTGATTCACTCTAAGCTTTATCAGGGAGAACTCAGCATTTATGCTTGGATTTATCACATTGAAACAGGAGAAGTTTTCGCATACGATCCCCAGAAGCACGCTTATGTTTTGCCTCAAACTCAGCTTCCAGATTCGGAAATAGATGAGTCGTTCAGTGGTCAGGCTTCAAATACTAATGCAGTAGTGCGTTCCCCTCAAAATGCCCAAGATGATGTTCAACCTTATGAGAAACAGTCTGTTTCTCCATTTGAATGGTTTCCAATGAGACGACTTTCTCCAGAGCAGATGGAGCGAATTTATCGAGGTTCAAATAATGGAAGTTGAAAGATGACAAGATAAAATTATAAATAAGCCATAACTAAGGGACTTCCAGTTAAAAAAAATATCCCATTTTAGGGGCGCAAGGCATTCATTGGTGTCAACTTAACGTCAAAGCAAGTCTATAAATAGCTTTTAGATTGCCTCGTTCCCAGTCTCCGACTGGGAATGCTCGTCGTTGAGGCTCCGCCTTGCTTACTGGCGGCAGAGCCGCCAGGAGCCGCATTTCCAGCCAGAGCGCTGAAAACGAGATTTGAAAAGGGTTTTAGCTTAAGTTGACACCAATGCAAGGCATTGTGCCCCTACCGCGTGGTCTATTTACCTGAAAATAGCTATAGCAAAAACAGAGACTTACACAGATGCAAGTCTCTATTTGGCTTTTATGCCGCTGCTAACTGAAAGCTTCAGTTATTCTTTTATGGCTTTTTCACAGTATCAACTTTTGCTTCTATCTTGACTGTCTTCACACCTTGAACTTCTTTAGCTAAGGTTTCAGCTTTTTTGAGTTCTTCAGCAGAAGTGGCTGTGCCTTTGAGGATAATTTCGCCCTCTTTGTTTTCAACTTGTAACTTATTACCTGGTAAGCCTTTGTTCAACTTTTCGCTAACTTCAGTTTTTAAGTCGCTCTTAGCTTTTGTGGCTGCTGTTTTTTCAGAATCAGTTTTAACTTTAGTATCTGTGCTAGCTACTAAAGGAGTTGCTTCTTTTCCTGGAATTTTGGCAGTTTTATCCGTAGTTTGATTTATCTGAGAAGCTGGTGTTGCTGGTGCTTGAGCAGCTTGATTAGTTGTGCTAGGAGTTTCTGAACCAGTTTTAGGAGCCTCTTCACAGCCAAAAGTACCAACTACCAAAATGCCACTAATTAGCAATGGAATTAGCTTTTTCATTATTTATCTCCGAATTGAGTAGTTGAAGCGATTAATTGATGTGTGATGTCATGGTGAGGAGCAGATGTTAAAAACAATTAAATGTGAATTAGCAAAAGTACCTAAGCAATAGCTCAGGTTACTGAAAATTGAACCTTGGACGATTTCTTGAAGCTAAGATTTTGCGACTAGTTTTGAGAAATGCCAATTCAATTTTCCTAACGGCTGCTAACCAGGATGGCTCTATATACAGCCTGTAGCTCTCTATGAATTTAATGTAGATGCCCAGTAGCTATTTAAATGGTAGATTATGCCACCCCACAGTGGTGACTCGATATTATCAGATTTTAGTCAATTTGGCGATGTCTATGACGAATTCAAAACTTCAGCGTTTATGGAATGCTGTGGCAGCAAAAGTCCCAACAAAATGTTACTTTAGAAAACTATGGCTTACTTACAATGCCCTAAATATCAGGAAATATTAGCCAATGCCCTACCTTACTTCCGCCAGCGAAATTAGTGCGATTGTCGCTGAATATACCAAGGCTAAAATGCTGTGGATAGATACAGAAGTGGCTGACTATAAAAGTCGTAATCCAAGATTATCACTGATTCAAGTATTAGATAATCCTCAAGATATGAGTGGCGATCGCGTCTACCTTTTAGATGTCTTAGATCAGCCTAATATCATAGCAGAATTTATTGATAAAATTATGATAAATTCTGCCATTGAAAAAGTTTTTCATAACGCCAGTTATGATCTAAAGCTTCTCGGTAATAAGAAAGCCAAAAATATTACCTGCACTTTGGAAATGGCAAAAAAAATTCCCTATTATCTTTTACCATTACCCAACTACCAACTAAAGACCATAGCTACTGCACTTTGTAGCTTTAACAATATCGACAAACAAGAACAAAAAAGTGATTGGGGAAAACGTCCCTTGACTGAAGAACAGATAGAGTATGCTTATTTAGATTGTATTTATCTGGCTCAAATCCACTTAAATTTGTTAAGATTACAAGCCCAAGCTAGCCCGGACTCTGCAACGGAAAACTTAATATCACTAAGTACCAGATACTCGCAACTTGAGCAGCAATGGAAATTGTTGAATTCTGAATTTGAGCATTTGCAAGAACGTATGAAAAAAGCTATGCAAGCTCAAAATATATCTGAAACTTCTTATTATAAGCTGACTAGTTATGAACGGACTACAGTCAGAGCTACATTTACAGAATTGGCAAGACTAGCACAAACTCAAGGTATTAATTTAGATTTTCCCATTACAATAACTCAGAAACTCCAAAAAGATTTAGGGCAAAATCTGGAACAATTGTCTGTAGATATTGAGAAAATCACCTCTTGGCGGCTGACTTCCAAAATTCAAGAGAGTGAAACAGAAGATGAGTAAATTGTTCATCTAGCTACAAATGTCAGAATTTATGGAGTTCTTGTAAAGTAGAAATCTTAATATTTCAAATATATTTTTTCAACAGTGTTCTAAAAAACATGAGCAACAGTAGTTGATTGCTGATAAATCTATTGTCAAAAAGCGCAAATATGACAATAGCAAAGAGCCAAATTGACAATTTTTATACTTTATGAATCAGATTTTTTCCTTAATATAACTATTAAATATCAGGCAAATATGTCAATTGACTTTTAATGTCTATCAAAAGTTAAAATAACTATTGAGTTAAAGAATTAAAATCTAGACTTTGGTACTAATTTTGTTCAGGCGTTATGGCAGTTTATATTAACTTATGAAACGGCGTTTATTTAGGCAAAGGCAGACAAGGGTAAATACTTTATTTACCATAGCTATTTTTACTACCTTGACTGCAATTAGCAGTGTTTCTTGCAGTAAGAATGACAATGTATTAGTGACAGAAATAGGAGTCAGTCAACCTAGCCGTCGTTCAGCTACAACATCTAAGGGTGGGCAGTTCTATCTTCAGGGAAAGAATCAGCATTTAAACGGCGACTTGCAAGCTGCGATCGCTTCTTATGGTAAGGCGATTGATCAGAATTCTCAGTATGGCGCAGCTTACAACGGTCGGGGATTAGCCTATTTTGATTTGGGAGATAAAGAAAAAGCGATCGCAGATTACAATCAAGCACTCCGCATCAACCCTAACGACGCCGAAGCCCACAATAACTTGGGAAATGCCCGCGCCTCACTAGGAGGTAACAGAGAAGCAGTTAAAGATTACAGTGAAGCGATTCGCCTGAATCCCAACTATGCCGAAGCTTACAATAACCGGGGGAATGCCCGCGCCACCAATGGAGACAAAAAAGGGGCATTAGATGATCTTGACCAAGCGATTCTCCTTAATCCCAAATATGCGATCGCCTACAATAACCGAGGAAATGCCCGTGTTGCCAATGGAGATCCCCAGGGTGCGATCGCAGATTACAATGAAGCCATTCGCCTCAATCCTAACTTTGCCCCTGCCTACAATAACCGAGGAAATGCCCGCGCCACCAATGGAGACAGACAGGGAGCGCTTAAGGACTTGGAACAAGCAGCAAACATTTTTCAAAATCAAGGAAATAATGACTTATATCAACAAGTGATGAATAACATCAAAGAACTTGGGCAGTAGTGGTATTGGGGAGCAGGGGAGCAGAGGGGCAGGGGAGCAGAGGAGGAGAAGAGAAGTAGCAGTAATAAGTCTTTCCCCTCTGCCTCTTATGCCCAATGCCCGATGCCCAATGCCCAATGCCCCATGCCCAATGCCCCATGCCCAAAATCCTATTCTTCAATCAATGGGCTGCGGAGGTCTTCTACCATCGCTTGAATTTCGACTGGAGGAGGTGGCGTTAGGCGCGAAACCACTAGGGTGACAGCGAAATTAATTAGCATCCCCAAAGTTCCAATTCCTTCGGGAGAAACCCCAAAAAACCAGGGTTGCATACCGCCAAACTTGACGCCGACAATGTAAATAATCGTAAAAATTAAACCCGTCACCATGCCGGCGATCGCACCTTCGGAATTAGTGCGCTTATCGAAAATCCCCAGGAAAATCACCGGGAAGAAACTAGCAGCGGCTAAACCAAAGGCAAAAGCCACCACCTCACTCACAAATCCCGGCGGATTCACCCCAAAATATCCGGCGAGGACAAGGGAAAAACCTACCATGATCCGCCCGACAAACACCCGTTTTTCTTCTGAGGCTGATGAATCGATGATCCGGTAGTAAATATCGTGGGCGATGGAACTGGAAATTACCAGCAATAAACCTGATGCTGTAGATAAAGCAGCAGCCAAACCACCAGCCGCTACCAAGCCAATCACCCACGGAGGGAGGTTAGCTACTTCTGGGGTAGAAAGCACAATGATATCTCGGTCAATCTTGATTTCATTGGTGTCTTTGTTTGGAGTTAACTGGAAACGCCCATCCTTATTGATGTCATCAAAAGCCAACAGTTTAGTTTTTTCCCACTTGGTAGCCCAGTCTAGCTGCTGCACTTCTGCAACTGTCTGATTGTGCAGGGAATCGATCAGGTTGTAGCGAGCAAACATGGAGAGGGCTGGAGCGGTTGTATAAAGAATGGCAATAAATAATAGTGCCCAACCAGCAGAAAAGCGGGCTGCACGTACACTCTTAACTGTGTAAAATCGGACAATAATATGGGGCAAGCCAGCAGTGCCCACCATCAGGGCAATAGTGGTGAACAGCACATCTAGCATTGACTTGTTCACAAATGGCTCAGTATATGGCTTAAACCCCAGGTCAACCTGAATTTTATTGAGTTTGTCAGCAATATCACTGAAGGTAAATGCTAGCTGAGGAACAGGATTACCAGTGAGAAACCAGGCGATCGCGATCGCTGGAATCAAGTAAGCAAAAATCAACACACAGTACTGTGCCACTTGTGTCCAAGTAATGCCTTTCATTCCGCCCAACACAGAGAAAAAGCCGACGATCACCATACCGATGATCACACCTGTATTGATATCTACTTGTAAGAAGCGGCTAAAAACAATGCCCACACCGCGCATTTGTCCAGCAACATAGGTGAGGGAGACGAAAATGGCTGCAACTACTGCCACCAAACGGGCGATATTAGAGTAGTAGCGATCGCCTACAAAATCTGGCACTGTATACTTACCAAATTTCCGCAGGTAGGGAGCCAGCAATAATGCCAGCAGTACATAGCCACCCGTCCACCCCATCAAATAAATAGAACCGTCATAACCCAAAAAAGAAATCAGCCCCGCCATTGAAATAAAGGAGGCTGCGGACATCCAGTCGGCGGCCGTAGCCGCACCATTAGCAATTGAAGGTATCCCTTGACCGGCTATAAAGAAGTCTTTACTATTTTCGACTCGTGATTGCCAACCAATATAAATGTAGGCAGCAAAGGAAAGTCCAACTAATACAATAGTCCAAATTTCAACTGACACGGTTTTTCCTCACTTCTTAAGATTGTATTTTTGGTCTTGCTTACCGAGATTGAATTTGCGGTCTAGCTTGTCCATTTGGAAGGCATAAATGAAAATCAAGGCTACAAATACCAAGATTGATCCTTGTTGTGCCATCCAAAAGCCAAAGGGTACGCCAAAAAACCGTATTGCATTCAAAGGTTGAACCAACAAAATACTGAAAACTAGGGAAACCAATGCCCAGACAATTAAAAGATTACGAATTAAAGTAGTATTAGCACGCCAATAAGAACGGCGCTGATCTTCATCCATTGTTGTTCATCATCATTGCGTTTGTGCATCAAAATAATACCAATAAGCCGTTATTATCCTGTCTAATTACTGTATTAATTTTTAAATTATTTAGTAAACAATATTTATTTTTGGTGTATTAAGTATTGCTAAGTAATAGCTGACTGAGAATTACCATCTGGTCAGTTATTAAAAAATGTTGGTTAATCAAGCTGAAATATGCAATGACTCATTAGTAATATAAGAGCTTTATATACAGAATCTTTAATTTTAACTACGTGTTAACCAGTAGGATAACGAGGCTATTAAATACTAAAATTGATTGTTTGATTGCAATACAAGCAATTTGTACTCAGAAAGTCTAACGGAATTGAATCATAAAATATACGAATAATTACTATGGACTTTTACTTAGTTATTTTAATAACATTAAAGTAACTAGTTTGTTATTACAGATATGGGGCATTACCAAAATATAGTAAATTATGATACAAATACTGACTTACTCAGCGTCTACAACGGGCTAGGGCGTGTTTTCAAACTACTCGTTTAGCCTATAAGTTTTTAGATCCCCCTAAATCCCCCTTCAAAAGGGGGACTTTAAGAAACTCTTAGTCCCCCAATTTATCGGGGGGTTGGGGGGATCTAAAACTTTGAAAACACGCCCCAGCCTACGCTGATTTCAAACAACTGATTCGCTTTATTCTCAACAACCAACGTCTCCATAGATTTTTGAACTAGTCTTGGAAGTCGCACAAAAATAGCTTACTTAATTTACACCTAATTTATTTGCGATCGCACTTAATTCTCAAAACTTGTAGTTTTGAAATTGAGTAACTTTTTCATGCGTGTCTTCGGAAAGTGCAGATTTCAGCTTCAACCATACCACGAGCCAGAATATATGTTTATCCAAACACTAATCACAGAGCCGATTCATTTTTTCAGAATCGTTGTTATTGTCATATTCTCCATCACTTTGCATGAGCTTGCTCACGGCTGGGCTGCGATGAGTCAGGGAGATAATACTCCACAACAAACCGGTCATCTGACGCTGAATCCTGTAGTCCACATGGGCAAAGAATCGCTCATCTTTCTCTGTCTTATGGGTATAGCTTGGGGACAAATGCCCGTCAACCCATCTAAGTTTCGTTCTGGAAAGTTAGGCAATATTTTGGTATCAGCAGCAGGGCCATTGTCAAATCTGGCTTTAGGAGTTCTATTTGTTGTGCTGCTCAAACTTTTCTTTAAACCTAGTCTTTCAGGACTCGTGAGTGTCGAATTTCTTTACCTAGCGGCTCGGATTAATTTGACGTTATTTCTGTTTAATCTGCTGCCAATTCCGCCACTCGATGGCTTTCATATTTTCAGTGAAATTTTTCCTCAGCTAAAACCATTGCAATATAGCCAATTTGGATTATTTGCCATGATGCTTCTATTTATAATTCCGGGTTTTGGGATAGGACTTGGTAGCATTGCTGATTTATTTATCCGGTCAGGATTGGGGATGTAAACAACAATTTTTATACGAATAAAAAGGAAAATTTGAATGAAAATAAATAAAAAAATTGTAGTCGCTGCTACTAGCCTTACCTTGAGTATTGCTGCTGTGCTTATTCCATCTGAAGAATCAATGGCGAATATATTAGCTGTAGATCAATATAATAATCGTTCTGTAAGTAACCATTTAGTCAAATATCCCCACGAAATAAGTCAACCATTAATGGTTGTACAGCCAGGGCTATTTAACTCTGTTTTAGGGAATTTAACAATTGAAAAATATAGTTTTGTACCCTGTCCTAATCAAGAGCGATCGCTATTTACATCTTCTATTGAATTATTGATGAGATTATTGATTATTGGAAGCTTTGGCTCTGTGGGAATAGCAGGTTATTCTTCCTTTATAGAACGTTATGTTCAAATCATTAATAAAGATTTAAAAATAATTTACTACAGTATTTTCTTGCTACTGTCTTTACAGATTATAGGTAGTATTATTGTTTTAATGTCTTCACCTACCAGTTCCATTGCTTCTACAATTAATCCAAGCTCTAACTGTATTTTAGGGAAACCATAATAGTAATTATAATTGCTATATAGGAATCCGCTTTGATTTCTGAACTGATTTGCGTAGGCAGGGAATAGGCAATAGACAATAGGCAACAGGAAAGAAGGCTTCTTAGTTGTACTGAGTTTTTTCAGAAATCAAATATGAGTCCTATAGCAGTCCTAAATTATTAGTGAAAGATAAGAATCCCGACTCAATACTTTTCGGTTAAGACAAGAGACGCGATGAATCGCCGTCTTTACAATAATCAGTATTTTGTAAAGACGGCGATTTATCGCGTCTTTGTGATGATTTATCGGATCTTTGCGAACTATAATTTTCATCAAAAACCGTAACATAACCGTATTGAATCCCGACTTATTTGATAAGTCGGGATTATACTATTTGCAGTCTCGCAAATAAAATTAGATTAGTATATCCAATCTAATTATCTACACCTACAGAAATAAGTTTGCTGTAATATTCAGTCTTGGTGTATATGCTGATAATACTATCACCAACTGCAAAAAAAGTACCTTCTTGCTCATCTTTAGAAAATTTCAAATTTGGATATTTAGCAGTAGCTTCGTCAGCTGTCATGGCTTTTGCTTCCATTTGTTTTGGCAACAGTCCAGTAGAACCAATGTAAAATACCAATGGAGATATCTTATCTTCGTAGATATTTTCCGCATATTCTTCTAGCTTATGACTCGCCGTCGTTAAAGCTGCAACCATTTCCTCTTTGCTAATTTGCTTACCAGTTTGTTTATCTTGCAACAACTGCGCCAAGCTATCAGCACCAACTTTCTTAAGAATACCTCCAACAATGCCATTTTTCTCAAGCCCAAGAAAATCATCGAAAATTGGTTTCATAAACTCATCAACTTTTGTAATCTTGGTGCGTGATGACAGTAACCTGTCTCTAACAGCGAGATTCTCATTAAATGCCATTTCAAAACTAGGTTTAATGAAAATTTCTCCAGTTTCCTGGTCATAAAGACGATACATTCTATTGAGAAACTTATTAGCAGAAGGTAACTTACTCAGGTTCAAAATATCTTGACTGCCAATATCGATTTTATAGCTTAATCTTGAGTCAAGAGTACCATTAGCTAAAGCTTCGGTGATATCAGTGTATTCGTTAGTTGTAGGAAAGTTGATGTAAATATTCTTGGACAAATAGTGATTTTTAAATTCATCTAACTGCGTCTCGATAAATACATCTGACTCCTTTCTCAAGTGAGCGCCAATAATACTAGTCAGAACTTTAATTTCTGCTAGTTCATTGAATACTCCATCAACACTGCTGTAACTACTATTAGCAGCGACAAGTGGCAAGTTATCTAACTGAATGGTATATTCAGCCCGAAAGTCGAATTTCTCCGCATCTAGAATGCCTTTCTCTTTGAGTAAGTCAAAGACCTTTTTGCTGCTGATTTTGACTCGTAATGACTTTACGTTGATTTTGCCGTCACTTACAATCGTATAATTATTAAAGCTATTGAGGTCATTTACTAGCAACCCTGCTACTTCAAGAGTGGGAGTTTTGTCTTCAGATTTTGCAAGTTTGACTTTACGTTTGACAAGCATATTGATAGTAGCAGTATTGCGGTTAAACTGAAACTCGCCCATACCGACATACTCAGCGTTATCCATATATTCTGTTCGCAACCAAGGTTGGAGCAGTTCCCCATTTTCGTTTCTAACACCTCTAACACGCTTGATACCTGTTCTTTGATAATGTTCTTGCAGGTGTTTGATATTGACAATAATATTGTTGCGATATTGTCCAATAATTTGGATTAGTTCTACTAGAGAAATTTGATTCTTTGTCATATTACCAACCTACAGATAAAGGTTAAGAATCTTGTAAAACCACGGTTACTGAAGTCTATTACTCTGACAAAATAAGCTGTTACAACTGTGTAAAATTGAAGAGTAAACACACAATAATTTGATTACGAAACTTTGTACAAAGTTCCGTAAATTTGCGGTTAGCTGAGGGTTAAAGTTTAAACGTAGAGAAGCGCAAAGTTTGTTTGAGTCTATTCACTACGGACTGAGGGAAATTTGTACTTACCGTTGCATACTCAGCAGACGTTCATATTTTTATAGTACAATTGTATCATAAAAATGCTAAGTTGTGTAGACTCCACTTAGCGCAAAATCTGGTTAATCATCCGGTTGGCTTGCGAATCGTAACCACCACCAAATAAATTGAAGTGATTCAAGATGTGATAGAGGTTATAGAGCGTTTTTCTGCGTTCATAGCCTGAATCTAAAGGAAATACCCCGTTGTAACCCTGATAAAATGCTGCTGGGAACCCACCAAACAATTCTGTCATAGCGATATCAACTTCTCTATCCGCAAAATAAGTTGCTGGATCAAATATCACAGGTTCTCCCGACGCAGTACACCCAGCATTTCCGCCCCATAAATCGCCGTGTACTAAAGAAGGTTGCACCTCATGATTTGCCAATAGTTCAGGAATAGCTGCTAGTAACTTGTCTTGCTGGGGAAAATTACCTCCCCGTCGCCTTGCCAATTGAAATTGATAACCCAAACGATGTTTAATATAAAATTCCGTCCAGTCTGCTGTCCAAGTATTAATTTGGGGTGTGGAACCAATGGTATTGTTAATTTTCCAACCAAAACCTTGACTGCTGCTAGCTTTATGCATCGCCGCTAACTTGCGCCCCATCTCTTCCCATGAGTTGCTGTTACCGCTACCAAGTTCCAACCATTCCAGGACGATGTAGCTAGAATTATCAGCAGTATTCCAACAAATTGGTTTGGGAACGCGAATACTAGCTGTTGCTAGCATTTCCTTTAAACCCAACGCCTCGGCTTCAAACATCGCAATTTGGGATGCAAGGTTAAGCTTGACGAAGTAGGTTATCTCACCATTGGAAACAGCATAACCTTGGTTGATGCACCCACCACCAACCGATCGCCGTTGCTGACTCTGAAATTTTTCGCCAGTCACCTGGCTAATATGGGTGTCGATTTGAGTCCACATGATGCAATTTTGGATTTTAGATTTTGGATTTTGGATTAATAACTGGGCATTGGTACTGATTATTAATTATTTTCCTCTTCCCCATGCCCAATGCCCCATGCCCTATTCCCAATTTTTAATTTACGGCTTTACAAAAACCACACCATAAGCATCTGGGGAAAGATACTCATTAGCTGCTTGCATCAAGTCTGTTGCATCTTGGCTCTGAATTATCGCTGGGTAGTTAAAGGCAGGTTCCAAATCTCCCACCAAAGATTGATAATAACCATACAACCCGGAGCGATCGCTTGGTGTTTCGTTACCAAATATAAATCTGTTGGCTACTCGCCGCCGTATACGGGCAATTTCTGATTCTGTTACCAACTCTGTTTGTAGTTTACCAATGTGTTGAGCGATCGCATCCTCTACAACTGCTAAATTTTCCACTGCACATTTAGCTGAAATATAAAATATCCCTTGCAGCTGATTGCTCATGTTGCTCACAGAAATTGAAGAAACTAATCCTCGTTCTTCCCGTAAATCTCTCACTAGTCTTGATGTCCGCCCGTGTCCCAAAATTCCTGCTAAAACATCCAATCCATAGGTGCGATCTAACTGGGTCATTCCGGGAACCCGCCAAACCATCACTAGCCTTGCTTGTTGCAGACTTTCATCAATAAATTCTCGACGGACAATTTCTGTAAATGGTGATTCAGAGTTGAGTAGGGAGTGGGGAGTGGGGAAGGTGGGGCCCCCTCTGGGGATAAGGGGTAATGGGGAGTGGGGAATTTTAGCGGCTTTTGTAAATCCTTCAGCAACAGTTGCAATTAATTCTTCCACGGGTAAATTGCCCACAGCCACAGCAGTAATTGACTGCGGTTGATACCAATTAGTATGAAAATCTCGCATCTGCTGGGGTTTAAGTTCGGCAATCACCGATTCTGGCCCCAATACTGCACGGCGATAGGGTAACTGATCAAAGGCTGTCTCCATCGCCCGCCGATATGTCCGCCGCTGGGGATTATCCTCTGAACGCCTAATTTCTTCCAAAACTACCAATCGCTCACGTTCAAAAGCATCATCAGGAATACTCGCGTTAGATACTACATCTATTTGTAGTGGTGCAAGCTCGGCAAAATCTTTGGGTGCAGTGGTTATATAGTAATGAGTATAGTCTTGGCTAGTAGCAGCATTAGTAACAGCACCCCGTTCTTCAATTCGACGTTCAAATTCGCCGCTAGCCAGTCGTTCTGTTCCTTTAAAAATCATGTGTTCTAAAAAGTGAGCCATGCCATTAATGGCATCAGGTTCTACAGCAGAGCCAACTTTAATCCACAAATTGAGGTTTACGGCTTCAACTGGCATTTGCTCGGCAATGATTGTCAAACCATTGGGCAACTTGTGCAGTGTCGGAGCATTAAGACGGGGAAATTTCCGTAGGGTTGAGGTCATTGCTACTTGTGTGTGAGGAGCGATGTTACTTCTTTATCTTATCTGCGACTTACTGCTCAGTGAAGTTTTGTAGTTTTCAGGACTAGTACCGCAAGGCGTAATTCGTAATTCGTAATTCGTAATTCGTAATTTGTAATGACGCTCCTGCGTCGCTAACGTAATTCGTAATTAATTGTTTGCAAGGGTTTCAGACGTTTAAGATGGGTGGCTTATTTACGCCGTGCGGTACTAGCCGATTCAAAGTGTCAATCTAGGTACAATTACATCTGTTTAATTATTTTGTAGCAAATAAAAGTGGTACTCCATAATTGATAAATTGAGTATCGGAAGTAATTATAATCATCTTTTCTAGTATCGCTTGTGCTATTAAAAGCCTATCAAAAGGGTCTTTATGATGCTCAGGTAACAATGCTGCTTTAACAGCGTGGTGTTCTGTTATTGATAAAAAACTAAAATCAGTATCAATGATGGCTTGTATTAAATTATCTGGGGTTTTAAACTGTCCTTTTTTTCTTTTTATTTCTATTTCCCAAACACTAACAGCACTAACAACTACTTTATTTGAAGAATCTGAAATTTGTTTACGAACTTCAGGCAAAAGACAAGAGTTATCTTCAAGTGACCATATTACAGCACAGGTATCAAGTAACAATTCCATTATTATTCAATACCAAATTCAGAAATAATATCACTTGATGTTTTATGAAAATCTTCTGATATTTCTACTTTTCCTTTCCAAATACCTAAAGGTCTAGGAGAGTTTTGAGTAGGAGTTAATTGTTTTACTTCACTAATTGTATAACTGATTACAGGGTTATTAACTACAGTCGATTCAGTCGTGAATGAAGTCTGAGGAATAGTTGTTTTATTCTGACTAATCCCAGAACTAATAACTTGGACTTCATCGCCACTGAAAAGAATACTTACTCTAACATTGTCTTCCTTTTTTGTAATAATAGAATCAATTATTGCTCTCAAGAATGTTAACTCTAAAAGAGCTAAAGAAGATAGTGTAGATGATATTAAACGTACTTTTTCGTTAATATACATAAATACTCTTAGTTATCAAATTAACTACAGTTAACGACTAAAAACTAAAATTCTATTCCACCACTATTTTAATCTGTCTAGTCATCAACTTAGAGCCAGGGCGAATAGAATTCGCCAGTTTAGCATTAAGTTGACACCAATGGGATGCACCCCTAACGAAGATTGTGGTTTAATCAATCACGCTATAAAATTATGAATAGCAATATTAAGAATTGTAAAACTAAATCTCAATGTCCAGCATTTCTATTGACAAAAGTAAATCTCATGTAGTTGTTATTGGTGCAGGAATCGGTGGACTGACTGCTGGGGCATTATTAGCTCATAGAGGTTACAGCGTCCTCATTCTAGACCAAGCCCTCGTACCAGGAGGCTGTGCTTCGACGTTTAAACGCCAGGGATTTACCTTTGATGTTGGTGCAACTCAGGTTGCAGGCTTAGAACCAGGGGGAATTCACCACCGCATTTTCTCAGAATTGGCAATAGATTTACCGGCAGCAACGCCTTGTGACCCGGCTTGTGCGGTATATTTACCTGGGGAAAGCACACCCATCAACGTTTGGCGCGACCAAGAGAAATGGCAAGAGGAACGACAAAAACAGTTTCCTGGTAGCGAACCGTTTTGGCAGTTGATGGCAACTTTATTTGATGCGAGTTGGGAATTCCAAGGACGCGACCCGGTGCTACCACCGCGTAATTTATGGGATTTGTGGCAGCTAGCGCAAGCGGTGCGTCCCAGTACATTAATTACCGTACCCTTCACTTTATTTACGGTAGGAGATGCTTTACGGTTATGTGGATTAGGTAATGACCGACGATTAAGAACTTTTTTGGATTTGCAACTGAAGTTGTATTCCCAAGTCAATGCAGAAGAAACAGCACTACTTTATGCAGCGACGGCGTTGAGTGTATCCCAATTACCCCAAGGATTGTTTCACCTCCAGGGAAGTATGCAAGTATTAAGCGATCGCTTGGTACAATCCTTAGAAAGAGATGGTGGCAAGTTATTGATGCGCCACACTGTAGAACAAATCAAAGTCGAAAACGGCAAAGCCAGTGCTGTAGTAATTAGAAATCAGAAAACTGGCGCAGTCTGGACAGAAGCAGCCGACCACATAGTTAGTAACGTTACTGTGCAAAACTTGGTGCAGTTATTGGGAGAACAAGCGCCATCTGGTTATAAAAACCGCGTGGAAAAACTACCCCAAGCATCGGGCGCTTTTGTGGTGTATTTGGGTGTGGATGCCAGCGCAATTCCGTCTGGGTGTCCTCCCCATCTCCAATTTCTGTACGATGCTGATGGCCCGATTGGTGAGAATAATTCCCTATTTGTTTCCGTCAGTCATCCTGGAGACGGTCGCGCACCGGAGGGGAAAGCGACAATTATTGCTTCTTCATTTGTCGATCCTACAGAGTGGTGGCAGACTGATGATTATGAAGGGCTAAAAGAAAAGTTTACCCAAGAAGCGATCGCTCGTCTAGCTCAATACTTTTATCTCAAACCAGAAACTATTCTTTATCAAGAAGCCGCCACACCCCGCACCTTTGCCCATTTCACAGGACGCGATCGCGGTATAGTCGGTGGTATTGGTCAAAGAATACCCACCTTTGGCCCCTTTGGCTTCGCAAATCGCACACCCATCCAACATTTGTGGTTAGTTGGTGACTCCACCCATCCAGGAGAAGGTACTGCTGGCGTGAGTTACTCAGCACTAACAGTAGTCAGGCAAATTGAAGCGCAAATGTAGTACTTGTCACAACAGAATTCAGGAGTCAGGAGTCAGAATTCAGTTGGGTATTCTGTACGATTGGCGAATGAATAATATCGTGTCTGGTTAAAGACTTACAGCGAATTTTAAGGAAAGTCAAGACTGTTTTTCTTCTGACTCCTGAATTCTTCAATAAACGATTTTTAATTATGAATTATCTCGGAGGATAATATTGGGGATTTACAACTGGAGATTGATAACCGTTTGTGGGTACAGTACCTCCCATACCGTTGGGTACAGGACTCACAACAGGAGGCTGATAAACACTCATCGGTACGGTGCCTGTTGTTCCGTTGGGTAAAGCAGGATTCACATAACTGTTTGCGGGTATAGTGCTTGTAGGACTATTGGGTGTAACAGGAATCTGGCTAAACTCTTGGTAGGCAACACGAGAAATTGAGCTAATCAATTTTTCGGCGCGAGGGTCGTTATTGGGGCGTTGTACCATGACAGCAGCTACATAGCGCTTGCCAGTTGGAACACCAATTAAACCTGCATCTGCTAACATTGTCCCGATATCGCCAGTTTTGTGGTACACTCTCGCACCTGCCCCCAAACCCGATGGTAGCAGAGAGTCTCTCTGAGTACGACGCAAGATATCGAGCATGAGATCACGTGATGGCATACTGACTAAATTTCCCTGACTCACAATCGCCATCAAATTCCCTAGTTCCTTGGGAGTTGTGGTGTTTGTCCCTTGCAAATCTGGGAGTTGATTGCGAATTATTGTGTCTGTCAATCCCCAACTACGGAAACGCTGGTTTAAAGCGTCTATGCCTCCGAGTCGGGTAATCAGCATATTTGTCGCTGTGTTGTCGCTGATTGTAATCATCTTGGTAGCGACTTCCAGAGCAGCGTACTGGGTTCCGGGTGACTTGTATTGCAGATTTCCCGAACCACCAGCGACCATATCCTGTTGCATGGTCAGCATTTCATCCAGGCGAATTTTCCCCGCATCCACATCCTGGAAAAAGGCAATCAGAATTGGCACTTTAATCGTGCTAGCTGCCGGAAAACTGGTAGAGCCATTGACATCTACATAATTACCTGTATCCAAATCTAATAAGAAAACTCCCGGTGTGAGATTTGGGTTGGTATCCGCCAAATTTTGCACGGCATTTTTCAAAGAGGTAATTTCTTGAGATAAATACATACTCGCAGCTGCGGCTGGGGGAGCTTGGGTGGGTTGTGGCTGCGATCGCACCACATTAGTATTAGATGGGGACGCCGATGTACTGATGCGATTAGCTGGGTCTAAAACTGACAACACCGTGCCCACAATTGCACCCATCCCAACACCCACAATCAATAACCGTAAAACATACAATACAGTTTTTGCCATTGGCTTTAACCGTGTTTTTCGCGATGAGCGCCTACCCATTTTTGGCTTTTCCATCCGCACCGTTTTCACCATCACAGCACCCGGTCGAAAGGGAGGAATTTTCCCCTTGACACTAGGCATCGGTTTTACTGCCGTTGGCATGACTAACCCCGATTTGACCCTACGTGTAGCACTAGGGGTTGGGGGAGGACTGATTTGATTTTTTGGGCGTGTTAGCGCCGCTTGTCGTCCACTGACAGTTTGCTGCTGGCTGTTGGCTTTAACTTTCTTCTGTGCCACTTTTTGAACTTTTTGTGGACGCTGGCGGCGATTTAAGGGTTGACGCCGCGAGAAAGCTGTTAGTTCGTCACTTGACTCTGACACCGTTACTCCTTGTGACCCACTTGACTGTTTTCTTGCAGACTCCTAACCCAAAACTTAATCTTTAAGCAATATTAATACTCAAATTTCATTTTGCCACTAAGTAGCATTTTTACGTTTAGTTTAAGCTATGTTAAATATTTTGGGGGGATGATTGCGTATATATTAAACGAATTATTACAAGTTTTCACCATCCCTCTGGTTTTTAAGGGCCCATTCTACCTGCTGCAAAATTCCTCGGAGCATATATACTTCCCCTGTTTTCAGGTGAGCGCGATTATACATTTGGCGAAATTTTTCCATGCGACTAGCTGCCGTATGGGGATACACATAACCAATTTTCAGTAATAGTGATTCTAATTGCTGATAATATCCTTCTACAACATCTAAGGATGCAAGTTCAGTTTGGGGTAAAGTCTGAGTGTTAGCTTGCTGGGCAGATTGTGATAATTCATAACAACAGATTGCCACGGCGGTAGCCAAATTTAGGGCGACATAATCTTTACTTGTGGGAATGCCAACAAACCGCTGTGCATAATTTAATTCTTCATTGCTTAATCCCCGGTCTTCCCTGCCAAAAATCAGTGCTGTGGGTTTTTCTGGTTCCTCCAGTAGCCAGGGTAGGGCAGTGCGGGGATTTTCTAAGGGAGTTTCCCAACTGCGAACGCGACCAGTAGTAGCGATCGCTCTGACACATCCATGCAATGCTTCTGGTAAGGTTGCTACTAATACCGCAGATTCGATAATTTCCTGAGCGTGAACAGCCATCATCAAAGCTTCCGTCGATAGCGGATCGCATTGGGGGTTCACTAATACTAAATTACATAGCCCGAAATTTTTCATTACCCTGGCGATCGCGCCGATATTTATCGGCCCAGCTGGTTCTACCAACACAATTCTTAATCCAGCCAAGCCCATTTTTTGCCTCCTGCGATCGCACCAGATAATACTTACAGGCTAATTTTCAGCGTCGTGATTCTGCTGAGGAGTTGCCTTAAAATCATTTTAGCGGTGTAAGTGAATGCCTGCGATAGAGTTGGACGGTCTCAAGAAGTGTGAGGCGTTGAAAAACATACGGAACCGTGTTTGAGACTTGGTTAGAAACTTAGGTTAATAATTGGGCGATCGCTAAAATTAAGTACCCAGAGGCGTATTAACAGGAGATAATAATAAACTCACACCACCCTTAGCTGTTGTCCCATCAACCATTACAGAGATTGTTCTGGCTTGATTTAGGTAATTCACTTCACAGGGTCGAATTTTGCAAGTTGTTCTGAACCAAACCATGAAAACATCTACTAAATTGCTCTCTCGCCTGGATTATTACTACCAGCAAATCAAAACAATCATCCTGACTCGGCAAAATCCGATTACTGGTTTATTACCTGCGAGTACAGCGATTACAGCCCACGGCGATTATACTGATGCCTGGGTGCGAGACAATGTTTACAGCATTTTGGCAGTTTGGGGTTTAGGACTTGCATACCGCAAGATTGACGACGATCAGGGACGCACCTATGAACTAGAACACAGTGTCATCAAACTGATGCGCGGGTTGTTGTTTGCGATGATGCGACAAGCTCATAAAGTAGAGACATTTAAGCATACTCAGTCGCTACTAGATGGACTACACGCCAAATATAATACCGCAACTGGTGACATTGTTGTTGGTGATGACGAATGGGGACATTTGCAACTTGATGCCACATCTATATTTTTACTGATGTTGGGGCAAATGACGGCTGCGGGATTGCAAATAATTTATACCATTGATGAAGTGAATTTCGTCCAAAATTTGGTTTACTACATTGGACGAGCTTACCGCACACCAGATTATGGCATTTGGGAACGTGGGAATAAAATTAATCGTGGTAGTGCAGAGTTAAATGCCAGTTCTGTAGGCATGGCAAAAGCTGCTTTAGAAGCTATCAACGGACTAGATTTGTTTGGTGTGCGTGGTAGTCAAGCATCGGTGATTCATGTGCTACCAGATGAAATCGCCCGTGCCCGGATTACTTTAGAATCGCTATTACCGAGAGAATCTGGTTCTAAAGAAATTGATGCAGCGCTGTTGAGTATTATTAGTTATCCTGCCTTTGCAGTGGAAGATTTTGAGTTACGCGATCGCACTTTAAACGATATTATCAATAAACTCGCAGGTAAATACGGCTGCAAACGCTTCCTGCGTGATGGACACCAAACCGTTTTAGAAGATCATCAGCGCTTGCACTACGAACCGTGGGAACTCAAGCAATTTGAGCATATTGAATGCGAATGGCCGTTATTTTTCACTTATTTAGTTTTAGATGGATTATTTTGCGGCGAACAAGAACAAGTTAAAAAATACCAAGAGCTTTTAGAATCATTACTTATTGAACAAGATGGTTTGCGTTTATTGCCGGAACTTTATTATGTTCCAGCCGAAAACATCGAAGCAGAAAAGTTAGCACCTCAAACGCAACCACGTTTGCCCAATGAAAATATTCCTTTGGTGTGGGCGCAGAGTTTATATTTCCTCAGCCAAATGTTAAGTGAAGGTTTACTGGCGGTTGGTGATATCGACCCTTTGGGAAGACATTTGTGTGTAGGAAAACAGCGCGAATCTTTGGTACAAATTGCTTTATTAGCAGAAGACGAAGATTTACAGACGAAACTAGAAGTTCACGGAATTGAAGCGCAAACACCTACCCAAGTAGAACCGATTCAGGTGAGAAAAGCTGGAGAATTTTCAGCAATTTATACCCAAATTGGACGTAACGATAAACTTGGTTTAACTGGGCGGCCAGTGCGGCGACTGCGGAGTTTAACAACATCTAGAATCTTTCGGATTAGCGGTGAAACAATTGTATTTTTGCCTTCATTTTCCGACTCTCAGCAGTTTTATCTAACTCTTGATTACCATTTTTTGCTAGATCAAATTAGAAGCGAATTAGCTTATATTCAAAAATATTGGAGCGATTTAGGGCGTCCTACCTTGACTTTAATGTTGACGCACACCATGTTAGAAAGTGGTTCTGAGGCATTACTAGAACTGATGCAAGAACTGAAAGATGGTGTTTGTAATGGTGTACGGGTGAAATTAGGGCGGCTAAATCAGCTAATGTTAACAGCTGGAATCCAAAGAATTGATTTTCTTCCCAATGCAGAATTCTCGCGATCGCCAGTGAAAAATGCTAGCCCACGTTGCTATTATCTAGCATATCATCCTGAGAAAAACTGGCGCTTAGGACATACCCAAGAATTTCAAATGGAGTATGAAACCAACTTTGGGTTATTACTTTCTTCTTTGCGCTCATCAGAGAACATCTACGAGCAAATTGAGTTATTGCAAACTTTAACTCGCTTACAGGGAATGGAATTTGATACAGGGTACGGTGGCCCAGGATATCGCGTCACCGTAGGCGATTTGCTAGATGAAGTTTACACCAAAGCTGGAGATTTAGGTATTTGGGCAGTGGTACGTCGGGCTGCTGGGTTACGCCAAATGGTTGATATCAGCCTATCAGATGCAGTAACGAGTATTTTGGTACGGGGTAAGCAAATTGCTGTGGGTAAAGCTTACAGTGAAGCGTCCTTGATTAGCGTACCCATGTCTCACGATGAGATTGCCGATAAAATTAACCATTTTTGTCGTGAAGATATCCGCGATCGCGTCCTCACTCAAGAGATTTTAATCTATCTTGGTATCTTAATTCGCTCAGAACCCGAACTATTCCAAGGACTACTAACGCTGAGAGTCGGCTATCTGATCTTATTAATAACCAGCGAACTAGCGCGGGAATTACATGTCACTCAAGATGAAGCTTACGATTACTTAATGCAACTTTCACCCTTTGAAGTGAAAATGCGCTTACGTCAGGTATTAACTGGATATACTGGCATGAGTAACCTGTTGCGCCAGCAAGAATCACTGCACGTCAAACAAAAAGAAAGTGATATTGCTTGGGTGGTATTACCAGGAATCGCCGAAGGAATAGAAGTCCCGCCTGGTGGTTGGCGACGGTTTCGCCAAGCTGAAGGTGCGACGGGGCGAGTACCAAAAGAATTTTTTAAGCAAGTTTGGCTATTAATGCAGCATTGCAAGGGTCTAGTAATTGGCGATAAACTAGAGCGCCGCAATCGCTTAGATAGTGAGATAATGCTGTCGGAAATGACAGCGGGGGAAAGAAATTTTGCGCTGTTAGTTGAGCATTTGCTGAATAAAATCGAAGCTCCAGAATACCGCCAAGTTAACATTGAAGCATTGATCGAATTAGCTGCGATCGCAGCCAATAATCCCAAGCTGCAAATCGAAGAATATATCGTGTTGGATGTGCTAATTGGCCATGCAGTGCGATTGGCTTGGCTAGAGAATCATAGTCAACGCAGCGATCGCTATGATGAGGATAAGGCAAGTGCGTGGCGATCGTTTTACAACACCTCTCCTAGAGATTGCGCCAGTTATATTTTGAAGGCGTTCAGGTTCTTGACGGAATTTGTGAAGGATTTTTAAACGTATAGGCGCTTCGCCTTCCCGCAGGGTAGGATCGCAAAGAGAAGCGCCATGCGTTAAAAAAAAATATCCCCCACCTCCGATTCCAAAAGCAGGGGTTTTATTAAAACTACTTAACAGAAACAGCATCAACATCAATAGTACTTCCACTAGAGGTAGAACCTTCACTAGTATTAGGTACTTCAGCACCCACCTCACCCTTACGAGCTTTCCAGCCCTCAATTACTAGCCCAGACACCTCACTCACTAGCAGGGTCAAAAGAAAAACATCATCAATCTGTCCCACCACAGGTATAAAATCTGGGAGAATATCAAATGGGCTGACCAAATAGACCAACGTTCCTAAAATTACCCACCAACGGTATTTGGGGTTACGAAGCACATCCCGATACCAGGCGTAAAGTGATTGGATTGAAAATTTCATATTTTGAACCTCATAGTTATCTTTAATTTTGACAAATTATGCTAAAAATCCCCGGTGCGAATAACCGCCCTAGTTTGTCTGGAAGACGCTACTTATAATTTTTCAACAGAGAAAAATAGATAGGTTGCAAGTAACTTACAAAATTTTAATATCTAAGTATACAGAAAGCTGGACACGCTCAAGAGCGATCGCTAAAGCATATTACCGCAACCATGAAGTGAAACCTGCCAACCCATTTCTGATTCTTCGTCGTCCAGGTGACTATGCATGAAATTGCTTGATGCCAAAAATTACTTATTGGTATTGTAAATATTTTAACTTTATAAAGTTTGCAAAAAAAATTGCTGATTGCCAAGACACATAGTTAATAGCAATAGTAAAATCTACTTTAAGCTAGACGAGAATTACCTAAATTTTAGGGTAATTAACTTAGCTACTAGTGGCCAATATCAACAAATACTGAATGCTAATATTCAGTATTTCCCGGAGAGTCCTATTCCGGGTTAGGATGATGACTAGCGATGCCTTAATTTAGCTATCGATATTGAATTGTTGAAATTTTATGGGCAATAGTCCACCAGATGGCAGTATCAACCTCCTCTGAGCTGGTGAGGAAGTCTCCCAGCGCGGGGGAGACTTAGGAGACGTATTTCATGCTCACACAAGATATTCGTGATTTGCTGACTGATACTACCGATTTAAACCAGTTGAAATGGGATTTAAATCGCTTGCAACCTGTGGATGTGGGAGAATACATTACACAATTGCCTGAGAAAAAACGCGCGATCGCATTTCGTTTACTCAATAAAGCTCAGGCAATTGATGTATTTGAATATCTGCCCACAGAGGTGCAGGAAGAACTAATTAATTCTCTCCATGATGTCCAAGTAGTGCAACTTGTAGAAGCGATGAGTCCCGACGAACGGGCAGAGTTGTTTGATGAACTACCTGCTGGGGTAATCAAACGGTTATTACAAGAACTTAGTCCAGAACAAAGGCAAGCAACAGCAACGATTCTCGGCTATCCAGAAGGCACGGCTGGGCGGGTAATGACCACCGAATATGTCCGGTTGCGCCAGGGATTGACTGTCGGTGAAGCCCTGAGCAAAATCCGCCGTCAGGACGAAGACAAAGAATCGATTTACTACGCTTACGTCACCGATGATAACCGGACGCTGGTGAGAGTAGTTTCACTGCGCCAATTACTGTTTACCTTTCCCGATGTTTTCATCAAAGATATTGCTAGCGATCGCGTCATTAAGGTGACAACTGAAACCCCTCAAGAAGAAGTGGCGCGAATCATGCAGCGCTACGACTTAATCGCTATCCCCGTAGTTGACCGAGAAGACCGATTGGTAGGCATCGTCACCATTGATGATGTCATGGATATTTTGGAAGAGGAAGCCACAGAAGATATCCAAAAACTGGGGGGTGTCAGTGGTGATGAAGCAGCTTTATCTTCTCCCTTACTCACCATCCGCAACCGCTTACCTTGGCTGTTGGGCATCATGGCATTATATATTGGTGCCGCCAGTGCGATCGCCCCTTTTCAATCTGTAATCTCCGCAGTGCCAGTTCTAGCAGTCATCATGCCAATTTTTTCTAACACTGGTGGTACTGTTGGGATTCAATCATTAACGGTGACAATCCGCGGCTTGGGAGTAGGCGAGGTAACACCCAAAGATACTCTAAAAATTCTCCGCAAAGAAGTTTTAGCAGGTCTAGGCACAGCCGTAGTTTTAGCCATAACGATGATGCTACTTTCCTTAATTTGGGCGCGACCCCAAGAGCGATGGGTGGCTTTAATTGCCGGCATGGTAATGGCAACTAATACAATTGTGGCTGTTACACTCGGCACTTTACTGCCAATGGGTTTGCAGCGCTTGAAACTTGACCCTGCTTTGGTTAGTGGCCCATTAGTGACTACAATGCTAGATACAATTGGGTTTTTAACATTCCTCAGCCTAATTGCTCTAGCTTTAAACGTTTTCCATTTACCAACTTGAAGGGATTGGGAATTGGGCATGGGGCATGGGACATGGGGCATGGGGCATGGGATTTAGTAGTTCCCTTGTCCCCCTCATCTTTCCCAATCCCCAGTCCCCAGTCCCCAATCCCCAGTCCCCAGTCCCCAAATATGCCTACTAATACCTGGAATCGTCATCACGTTCTTTCCCTAGCTGACTTCACTACCGCCGAATACGATACAGTTTTGCAAACTGCTGCCAGTTTTCAAGAGGTGCTATCGCGGCGGACGAAGAAAGTACCAACCTTGCAGGGACAGGTGGTGGCAAATTTATTTTTTGAATCGTCTACCCGCACTCGCAGTAGTTTTGAACTCGCAGCCAAACGCTTAAGTGCAGATACGCTGAATTTCGCCGCAGCCACATCTTCTATGACTAAAGGAGAAACAATTCTCGACACAGCGAAGACCTATTTGGCTATGGGAACTGATATTATGGTAGTCCGCCATCGAGAGGCAGGAGTACCGAATGCGATCGCGGCTGAAATGGATCGTCTAGGTGTACGAGTTAGCGTCCTCAATGCTGGTGATGGTCAACATGAACATCCTTCCCAAGCACTGCTAGATTTATTTACCATAACTACTCTAATTGACCCAGATCATCCCCGACTAGAACTTTTAAAGGGGAAAAAGATTGCCATTGTTGGGGATATTCTCCATTCTCGTGTGGCGCGATCAAATATTTGGAGTTTAATTGCCAGTGGCGCCGAAGTACATCTTGCAGCCCCACCCACCCTCTTACCCAAGTTATTTGCCGAGTTTATCTCTGAAGAGTCAGAAGTCAGGAGTTATCCCCCCAATCCCAAACTATTTCTTCATTGGCAACTAGAACCAGCTTTGCAGAATGCCGATTTTGTGATGACTTTGCGTCTGCAAAAGGAACGCATGACGGCTCATTTATTGCCAAGTTTGCGAGAATATCATCAGCTATTTGGCATTACAAGCACAAAGTTGCAACTTTGTAAACCTAACGTCAAAGTTTTGCATCCCGGCCCAGTTAACCGTGGTGTTGAAATTAGTTCTGAGTTGATGGATGACCCAGAATTTAGTCTCATTCAATCGCAAGTTACCAGTGGTGTTGCCGTTCGCATGGCGCTGCTGTATTTATTAGGTAGCGGCAAGGCTTAATTTGAAGAAGAATTCAGAATTCAGGAGTCAGAATCAAGATGCTCGTTGCGCTAAAGCGTCTCCCCTTCTCCCAAAGGGAGAAGACTCGCTTGCCGCCTGCGCTATCAGTCGAGGATTCAGACGCGACTCGAAAATACTCGCTACCGCTGCGCTATCGAAGACTCGCTCTAAGCGTTCGCGGTAGCGTCTCTAAGAGTTGCCATGCCGCAGGCTTTACGCTACGCTATCCGCCAGTCATACAGAAAACATTGCTGAATTCTAACTCCTGACTCCTGAATTCTGTTCGATAATCTCAGTGAATCTTACTCCTATCGGACTATCTGACGGAAGAATACCTAATCTCATAGAAATTATATGTTCTTCCGATCGCATGAGGACAAAATTCTGGAATTTTGGGACAGTGGAATCATAGAAGTTAAAAATTGAATAACTTCTAGAAATGTTGGAGGTAAATATGAAACCAATCTTTTTGACGGCAGCAGCCTTACTCAGCACGCTATCTCTAGCTGCTCCCATTTCCGTCAAAGCAGAAAACTCCGCCCCTGTCCGCCGCTTGTTAGAAACTAGAGAATGTTTCGGATGTAATTTAACAGGAGCAAATCTTAAAGGCGCTCATCTCATAGGTGTTGACTTGAGAAACGCAAATTTAAAAGGGGCTAATCTCGAAAACGCGAACCTAGAAGGTGCTGATTTAACTGGTGCAAATTTAAAGTCTGCTAATCTCACAAATGCCTTTGTTAGTGGTACTAGCTTAAATGATGCTAATCTCACCAACGTTGATTTGAGTAATGCTCATTTATATAATACTGAAGTTGATGGCGCAGTTTTAGCCAATATTGATTTAAGCGGTGCTGATGTATTTAATACTGCCATTAGCGTCGGTGGTGAATATTAATTGATTGATACCAAAGTGATGAGTTAAGAGTTATGTTCAACTCCTAACCCTGCACTTGTTAAGTTTTACTCACCAGTAATTGACAGTTCATTAACCCAGATTTTCGGACAAACTCCTCCTGGCGTTAACTCTGGCTCTTTTTCTACATAAATAATTGACTTCAAGAGTTCTAAGAAATCGCCAGCAACAGTTGCTGACTCAATACTTGTTCTCACACCCTTGTTAACTAGCCAACCATCAAACGGCAAAGAGAAGGAACCTTGCAAGGATTTAACTCCAGCATGGAGGGCTTGCAAATCATCGATAAGAATCACATTTTCAGCCGTTTCTAAGCTAAACTCCTGCTCAGGAGTTGCTGTTGAAAAAACATGATAAAAATTGGGACTGACGCTGACTTTTGCCCCAATACTAGCATTACCCGTTGGCTGGGCATTTAACCTCTTAGCAGTACCGGCACTATGAAGAAATCCTGTTAAAACGCCATTTTCAATTAGCGAAATTTGACGAGTCGGAGTTCCTTCACCATCAAAAGTTTCTGCACCTACGTTAGCTGGGTGCAAGGCATCATCATAAACTGAAATTAGAGGGGAAGCAATTTGCTTACCTAAATCATCAGGAGTAGATAGACTTTGATTGTCTAAAATACTTTGAGCATTGAACAAGTTAGAAAAAGCACCCAATAGACTTAAGAAAGCTTCAGCTGAAAAAACAACTCGATATTTACCAGTTTTGATTTTTTCATAATTCAAATGGCTGATAGTTTTATCGGCGGTTTCTTTGATGCAACCATTAATATCTAGATTATCTAAACTCTGGTTGATTCTAAAAGCTCCTGCACTACGCGGTTTTTTCCCTTCTTCCTCAGTTTTACTGTAAAGATAAACTGATGCTAAGGAGTGAGATTCAGTTCTCACCGCACCGTCACTATTGAGATAAAATCTGTCAATATCTCTTTGTGACAAACCGTTATAAGGTACGCCTTTAATTGCTGGATGAGCCGCCAGTAATTCTTTTTCAGCTACCAACAATTTTTCTATGAGTTCCGCAACAGGTGCTTGAGGTGTCTTATCTTGAGGCTTATTTGGAATAGGAATAGTAGCCTCTGGACTAAAATCAGGAACATTTTCTTTAACACCAAAAAAACTGGCTTCGTAAGCAGTTTTTAAAGCTAATTCCAGTCCCTTGGAGTCTACATCTGTGGTGCTGGTGACACCCATTGTATTATCTTCATTCCAGACACGAACAGTAACACCAGAGCGATTTGAAGCTTTGACTTGTTTTGGTTCACCTTGGTCTACTTGCACGCTAGTATCATCTACTGTTGAGCCATAAATGTCGAATTTCTTAATACCAAGTTTACCAGCATTGTCCTTGGCGGAATTTGCAATCTCATTTATATTGGGCATAGTCAATTTTGGATTTGGGATTTTAGATTTTGGATTGGAAGCGATTCTATTTTGAATATTAGATTTGGGATTTTTGATGTTATTGCTTGTATTTCTCTCGTAGAGTTCTGACTGAAGCAACACTCAAATAATTTAAGATTTTAGATTGAAGCTACGGAGCAATCAGTGAACTTGAGTATTTTGGATTTTGAATATTGTAATCCAAAATCCAAAATCTAAAATCTAAAATTCTTATCTTCCACCGACGGTAATAGAATCAACCTTGATGTGGGGTTGTCCGACTGTGGTGTAAATACTGCCACTGACGGAACCACAAAAACCTGGTGCAATTTCCAAATCTTGGGAACACATGGAAATTTTATTCATAATTTCCTTCGCTTCACCGATTAGAATTGCTCCCTTTAGTGGTTTGGTGATTTTGCCATTTTCAATCAAATAAGCTTCATCAACACTAAAGTTAAATTGGCCTGTAGCACCAACGCTACCACCACCCATTTTTTTACAGTAAATACCTTTATCAACAGAGGCAAATAATTCATCATTGCTATATTCGCCAGAATCAATATAAGTATTACGCATCCGGCTAGCAGCTGCATAGGTATAATTTTGGCGGCGTCCACTTCCAGTTCTGGGGTGTCCGGTGCGTGAGGAACCTGTTCTATCTGCCAAGAAGTTTTTCAGAACACCTTTTTCAATTAATAAGGTTCTTTGAGCAGGCATACCTTCGTCATCCATATCAATTGTTCCGAAGGCATTTTCAGAGCGCCCTTCATCCCAAGCTGTCAAACTTTCATGGGCAATTTTTTCGCCTTTTTTGTCAGCAAAGGGAGTGGTATTGCGTTCAATTTGAGTGGTTTCTAGCAAGTGTCCGCAAGCTTCGTGGAAGATTACCCCGCCAAAGTGATTGGCCATAATAATCGGGTAAGTCCCTGATTCCACGTAATCTGCGTAGAGCATTTTTCCAGCCGATTCTACTATTTTCTCGGCGGCTTGTTGAGAATCCCAAGTTCTCAGGAAGTTGGCATCGCTAGTATTACCTGCGCGATCGCCAATTGAGCTACGATTAGCACCATCAGCACACAATAGGTTAAATCCTACTGATTGTGTGAGGCGAATATCACGAGCAAAAGTCCCATCACTAGCGGCGATTAAAACTTCTTGCCAATCCCGGAAATAGGTAGCACGGCGCGATTGGACATGGCTAGCTTTTTGCTTCAGGTGGGCAGTACCATCAAGAAGGATTTCTCCCATTTCGCGGATGGAGCTACACACTGGTAGCCATGCATCTTTGCCTCTTTTGGTGGCGTAATCTCTGAGTAATTCTAGGTTGATTTCTGGGATGAAAGCTTTCGCAGTAGGTAGTTGCAATCCTAAGATAGAAAGACCTTTTTCTAAGGCTGCTTTCAAACCGGAAAAAGAAAGGTCATTGGTGCTGACGTAGCAATCAGCTTTACCGCGAAATACTCTAACTCCCGCGCCTGTAGAGAGACTGGGTGAAATACTCGTGATGGAGTCATCTTCTGCAAGACAACTAATATAGTTGCGACGCTCTAAAAATAATTCGATGAAGTCAGCACCAGCGGCGCGTCCTAGTCCCAGGAGAGTAGCCAGAGGGGCTTCCCAGGTTTCATCGAAACGCTCTGGTGTGGAAGAATATTGGAGTGTGGGAAGTTGATTCGAGAGAAGTAGCGTACTTGTAAGCATGGATAGCCTCGTCTGCTGGCGTAATTCAGAGATTTGACTGAAAAATTCTGGTGTGTTTAGTCTAACAAATGAGTGAAAGCCAGAGTTGGCAGAAAGGCGTGTGGATTTCCCTCCAATTCAGCAACGCTTTGGAAAACTCACCCGCAGACTAGAAGTTTGGGACTATTTGAAGAAGAATTCTGTTTTGATAAACAAAGCCCGCAAAGGCGGGCTGAGATTTTGAAACTTGAGGGTGTCGGTGTAAAAACTTAGTTATCACAAAGGAAGTCATGAGCTAAGAGTGGAATGGGATAAACCCCACCTGTAGCAGAAGATAGAAACTTCTTGACGAATAACTCATATTAAATATGCAATTTTTTTGCTGTTTAGCTTAATTTAATCTAGAGTATCACTCTAAGATTTATTTACGATTTCCCATTTTCAATGGAACTCTTGCTGTTCCTTGGTCACTGAAAGTCTGACCTAAATTTGAAGTTGGCGCTGTCGATGTTAGATTTTTAAACAGGAGTTTTAAGGTTCGAGTAATAGTTTTGATAATTTTCATTTTGCTAGCAGTTGGCTTTTGGTCATATCTCAAAACCATTGGGATTTCTGCAATTTTAGGTTTGAGGACTTTAGCTTTCAGCAGTAAATCTATCATGCAAGCAAATCCACTTTCAGTAAATAGATTTTCCCCATAATACATATCTAGTTTACTGACGAAATTACGGTTATACAGTCTGTAACCACAAGTATAGTCTCTTACGCCGGGTACACGGGCGGCAATTCTAAAAAGCCAGCTGGCTCCGTAACTCATTATCTCTCTAAATTTTGATAAACCTATGACTTTAGAACCTTTTCGATATCTAGATGCGATCGCAATATCATAGCTACCAGCTATCATAGTGTCATACATCTTGATTAAGAGTTCTGGTGGTTGAGTGTTGTCGCAATCCATCGCAGCTAAAAAATCACCTTCTTTAGAGATTTCTAAGAAAGTCATGAAACCTGTTTTAATTGCTTGACCTAAACCAGCATTTTTGGGATGTTGGACTAATTTCAGTAATATGCCCAGTGATTCAGCTTCTTCTAAAGCTGTCTCGGCAGTTGCATCACTACTACCATCATCAACAAGAATCAGTTTTATCTCCATCTTAGAGATTTCCTGTAATGTCTGAAATCTTTTGAACAAGGGACGAATTGATGCTTGCTCGTTATATGCGGGTAAAAGAACAAAAAGACTCATAAGTACCTCGTGTAATTTTCAAAATATCATTTTCAAATTTCAAGAATTCAGTAATGTTGATTTCTTGAGAAATTCATCAACTTGTCGCACAACTGCGTTGTTATTGACGCTATCATTAACCAACTGTGAGGTGTTAACGACGAAAAAATCATCGTTTCCTGTACTCACTTGTGGAACAAGGCTTGAATAATTTAAAACTTGTAGTGGCTGAACTTTAATAGCTCGATTAATGTGTGCCGCTACAATGTCATCTGCTTTGAGTTCAGGGAACATCAAGCGTATACCCTGGAAGAATACTTGGCGCAATTCATCATCTGGCTGTTTTAATAACGGGTCAGTGGAAAGTATATATTTTGGCAGGAATGTCATGTGATATCCTGCTGTTTCTTGCAAAGAAACTAAATTGCTCATACCGATGACTCCGGTAAAAGGAATATTTTTATCGGCAATGTTTACTACGTAATAAGGCACTAGAGCCTTGCGAGTAATCAGTACCATACAGACTACGCCCAGGTATTCTACTGTTTCACCAGTCTTTGAAACTTTCACCAACTCATTAGCAGCAACCTGTTGCAGTATATTAACTGGGCCAGTAAAAATGACTTTATCAAAATGCTCCTTTTTGCCCTGATATTCTACCCACATTCCACCTCCTGGATTAGGTGCAATATATTCCACTGCGACACCTGTGTGGATATGACCTCCAGCCGCATAAATTAATTTTTCTATATGGTCAAAAACAGTTTTGTAACCGCCTGAGACATAACCAAGTTGTTCTTTATTTAATGAAGAATCTCGCGCTGAAAATAGTCGTTTGATGTAAGCCCAGATAAAAACTGCTGATATTCGCTTATAATTTTCTCCTAGTTTGGATAAAAGCAAGGGTTTCCAGAGCTTTTCGTATGTGCTTTTACCACCGAGTTTTAATAGCCAATCTTCAACTAAAATCTTCTCTAAGCGTCGCCAGTTATTCAGGCGTGAACCATATAAAAGGGTAAAAGCTAATCTGATTTTTCCTATCAGTCCAAATAAAGGAAAGCGCAAAAACTCTATAGCGTTACTTATAGAATAGAATTTTTTATTGTCGTAGAAACCTGTTAAACTCCGATGCCAACGCAGTTTATCTCCAAGACCAATATCTCTGAGAAAATTTATTAAATGAGTATCAGAAGGTAAGATAACGTGATAAAAACGATCCCAGGTAAATAACCCATAATCATGATAGGTTGTAAGTCCACCAAGCTGCTTGTTGCTATCAAATACAGTGACAGTATGTCCTTGATGTGAAAGACGTTGGGCTAATACTAACCCAGTTATACCCCCGCCAATAATGCCTATATTCATAAATTTAGATTTTTGTAGAAATGTTTTTGATATTTATCTCTCATAAACTTTTCATTTTTAATATTAATAACCCAACTTATGGCATTTTTAACTATTAGTTAACAACAAGAACCACACCAGTGATAATAATAGAAATTCCTACCCACTGGCTAAATATCACCTGCTCTTTTAGAAGATAGTGAGAAGCAATTGGTATAAGTGCATACATTAATCCTAGAACTGGAAACGCTTGACTCAGAGGGATTATCCGCAATACATAAAGCCACAAGACAGTCATGAATATATAGCAGACAAACCAAATCAAAAAATAACGAGAAAATAACAGATTTCGGATAGATGTGCTTTCTCCCTTAGTAGGGCTAGAAATGTAAAGTCCATATTTTAGTGAAAGGTTAGCTGTTGTTCCCAATAAAACTACAAACATTAAAAGCAGCCAAGTAATGATGTTCATTTGTCAATACTTTTTATGGAATTTACTAGAGAAAATTTATATAGACTTTTTAAGTGGAATCACAACTAAGAGAACACCCACAAAAATCGTGATGACTCCCGCTATCCGAGTTAGTGTAATCTCTTCATTAAAAAAGTAGTATGAGCCGAAAAGTATACCGACATAATTTAAACTAGTCAGTGGATAAGCAATACTTAATTTTACAGTTCGCAGAGCCAATATCCAATTTACTACTCCCAAGCAATAAACAGTAATAGCTAATGCTAATTTTTGCAGAAATTCCCAAGTTAATAGTCCCTCGTTTGGATGACTCATGGTATGCTTCATCAGCAATTGTCCAGAAATACTAAATAAAATGCTGATAAACAAGATAGTATAAGGAATTATTTTAAAGCTGGAAATTTGCGAGATAGATTTCATAGTACATTTGCCTCAGTCGATATAGTAGGTATGAACCAGACAGTAAACAGCCCGTTTCTTTAAACGTTTTGTTTTGGATTTTGGTCACACCTTCTGTGCAGTTCAACCTCTACTTCAGTAAATAGACAACAAAGTTAGGAAGCTATGTTGAAAGGGCTGATATCAAAATAAACGTTGAAGCTCATGTCCTAGAGTTAACAACTAAATACTATGCGGCTTCCATGATGGTATTTGTATGATTCGCAATAGAGCGCCAGTTACGCTTCAAAACTAGTTTTAGTGCGATCGCAATATCTAGGTTATAAAAGATACAGATGTAGTGAAGGTTGAAGGCTTTGCCATAAATGACCTCTGAACAAAGTTTAGCAGTGTGCTTAGGCGTAGCCCGTCGTAGACATTGCTTATGCTCAACTTGGATTCGACTTATATGTGCAACAAATGGAGCTAAACAAATAAAAATGGATTGCCAGAATTTTTGATTAATCCATTTATTAACTGTCATTAGTTGTATCCTGCTGTAGATATCTTGTTGAAGAAACTACTGAACTTCTCAAGCCATTAACTTAACTGGATTGATAAATGTTCTTAATTGGTTTCAGGAAAGTTTATTAATTTACTGACATACCATAGAACTTATTCTGGCTCACAGATGTATCTATAACCTCGAATGGGAACTAAGCCGATTCATAACAATTTTTCTCAAATCGAGTGTGTATATATGCTCTTTTTGGACATGGGAACCCAATAAGTAACAGAAGTCTGCTTGGCTGCGTAAATTGTAGACTCGACAAATCATTCTACGGTAATGCGCTTTACAGGTTTCTGTGGACTTTTACTGAATATCCAAATAGAGCTTTTGACAACACTAACAGCTAATGCAAACTAGGGTTGGCTAATCAACTCGGAGTTGACCTTGATTGCATTGTATTTGATATAATTTTAGATTATCGAGTATTAGGTTTGCTTGATTTCTCTTGGTAATTTTAACTAAGTTTTTTCTCCAAGTTTATTGTTACATATAATCACCTACTAGAATACCACGAGAAAAGCGTGTTGCAAATTTATCGTCATACTTCATCAAAACTTCATTTACCGAAAATATACTTAAACAAAAACTTCATAGAATCAAAACTTTATGTGAATTTTTATTTTGAGGATTTGTACATTTATGAAGCACTTCTGGATACTAAGACTTGCAGAGTTAGGGACTTAGGATCAAACTCGATAAGTCCCAAGCTAAGAGTTTCCGAAAGCAAAATTTAAACTCGAACAACGGTGCAACCCTTGGCAAGACGTAGCACAGAGTTACACTAAATTACAAGAAAAATTATAGATGGCAATCAAGGGTATGAATCGTTGTGGTTGTGATTATTCAGTTTATGTAATTTGTTTTCCTATTGTTTGGACTCATTATCCTGCAAAATTCTGTTGGTAATAATGAAGACAATGATTAACAATCCAAACTGAATCTGCCAAGGCGCTAATACCAAACTTAAAATCAAGCTAATAGCAGCAAATACACCTGAAAGATATGCAATTTCATCAGTACTTTTTTTGAACAAGTAGCCAGTGGCTAAAGCAGTACACAATGGTATCAAGAAAGACAAAGGCATTTTACTAACCTCTGGACTAAAAGTTGTTGTGCTTATAAAACAAATTGAAATTGTTTTTGTAATTGTGGTTGATCTTACATCCAATCAGGTTTGAGCCACAACAGTCGTTTGAAATAAATATTATAGAAAATAAAGACTATGCAACGTTGTATATTATGCCAATGGGAATAATTATTGCGATAGATGAAGTACCCAAAAGCTGGGCGAAAAACTTCTTCTTCTGTGGTTGATGGTGCGCCAAGCTTGCTTTAAGTAGTAAGTTAAGAAAGACTGGGCGTAGCTTGCTTAGTTTGTAGAGATTACACAATGCCTTCGGTGAAACTCCTTGTATCATTCTCTTGACTCAGTTTCGTTGCACTATCCTATACAAATGCTTATTCATCTATAGGGATTGAAAGGGTTGAAAACTTGCGTAGGTGGTTTTTTTCTATTTCGCCAATTCCCCTCTTGTGAGTAATCATCTGGTAAATTGGCTGAAAAATTTGGTCTTGCGCCAAGATAAGGTTCTAGCATATTACCTTTAGAAGTAACATTTTCATTTTTTCATTTTAGACACCTAATGCTGAACATTCCTCAACTACTGGCAACTGAAATAAACCTCAAACCCCATCAGGTGCAAAACGCGCTGGAACTTTTGGCGGAGGGTGCAACGATTCCCTTTATTGCACGTTATCGCAAAGAGCGCACCGATGAGATGAATGAAGTGCAACTACGTGAACTGGCTGATCGATATACTTATTTAACAGAACTTGAAGAACGAAAATCTGTAATTTTAAGTGCGATCGCTGACCAAGGTAAACTTACAGATGAACTTAAAGCCAAAATCTCATCCTGCTTACAAAAAACCGAACTTGAGGATTTATACTTACCTTATCGACCAAAGCGACGCACCCGCGCCACCATCGCCAGAGAAAAAGGACTCGAACCACTGGCGGAATTCATCAAGTCGCTAAATGTCAAAAATGCTGCAACTGCTTCCTTGGAAGAAGAAGCGGCTAAGTATATTTCTGAAACCAAGGGAGTAAAAACAGCAGAAGAGGCGCTTAAAGGTGCTGCTGACATTTTGGCGGAAGAAGTAGCTGAAAAAGCTGAGTTACGCGCATATATCCGCGATTATCTTTTAGACGAAGGGGTATTTGTCTCCCGCATCAAAGATGATTATCCCGAAGGTACAACCAAATTTGAGATGTACCGTAACTATCAAATTAAGGTAAAAAATATTGCACCCCACAATATGCTGGCCTTGTGTCGGGGTGAAACCGAAAAAGTATTAAGCTTTGAAATTGCTTTCGATGAAGATACGGTACTTTACTATCTTGAGTCAAAAGAAATTAAAACCAAAGTACGGACAATTCGGGATTTTTATCAAGCGATGTTGAAGGATGCATTTAACCGTTTGATGAAAGTATCTCTAATGGGAGAGGTGATTTCTGAGATTAAAGTCTATGCAGATATAGAATCAATCAAGACATTTGAAACTAATCTGCGGGAGTTGCTGCTATCTGCACCAGCAGGGATGAAACCAACACTGGCCATAGACCCTGGATTTAGAACTGGGTGTAAAGTTGCAGTCCTCGACCAAACTGGAAAATTTTTGGAATATCAAGCAGTATTTCCTCACCAAGCGGCTGAACAACGCCTCAAAGCAGCACAAGCTGTCAAAAATCTGATTGAAAAGTACAAGATTGAGTTAATCGCCATCGGTAATGGTACAGCATCTCGTGAGACAGAGGAATTTGTGACGCAAGTATTACAAACCATAGAACGCAAACCAGTTAAGGTGATGGTGAATGAATCTGGCGCATCTATATATTCTGCAAGTAAAGTAGCGTTAGAAGAGTTTCCCGATTTAGATATTACCGTGCGCGGTGCTATTAGTATCGGCCGCCGTTTGCAAGACCCCTTGGCGGAACTGGTGAAAATCGATCCCAAATCCATTGGTGTGGGACAATATCAGCACGATGTCGATCAAAAGTTGTTGAAAAAGAAGTTAGATGACACCGTAGAAAGCTGCGTGAATTACGTCGGCGTAGACTTAAACACCGCCTCCAAAGAACTTCTAACTTCCGTCTCTGGGATTACGGCAAGTGTTGCCAATAACATTGTCGCCTATCGCAACCAGTATGGAGCCTTTAAAAATCGCCGCCAACTTTTGAAAGTTCCGAAGCTGGGGCCAAAGGCCTTTGAACAAGCAGCAGGTTTTCTGCGGATTCGCGGCGGTGACAACCCATTAGATAATACAGCAGTGCATCCAGAAAGTTATTCTGTAGTAGAAGCGATCGCATCTGATCTAAATGTGCCATTAAATCAGGTAACACAAATCGCCGAAAAACTCAAAAAGACCAACCTGAAGAAATATGTTACCGATAGCGTCGGCGAACCCACACTGCGCGATATCCTCAGTGAACTGGAAAAACCCGGTAGAGATCCTCGTGCTGAGTTTAAGTATGCCACCTTCAAAGAAGGAATTAAAGAAATTAGAGACTTAAAAACGGGAATGGAACTAGAAGGAATCGTGACAAACGTCGCAAACTTCGGTGCTTTCGTTGATATCGGCGTACATCAAGATGGTTTGGTACACATATCCCAACTTGCTGATAGATTTGTAGATGATCCCAACAAAGTTGTCAAAGTTGGACAAGTAGTCAAAGTGCAGGTGTTAGAAATCGACGAGAAACTTAAGCGAATTAGTCTGTCGATGAAAGCAGTTAAACAATAATTAGAAACAGCAGATGGTAGTTTATCAAGTTCGATTCATCAATCCTACACTTGGGTTAGATCGCAGCATTCAAGTACCAGACGATCAATATATTTTGGATATAGCAGAAGAAGCTGGTATCCGCCTACCGTCTGGGTGTAAACAAGGCGAATGTTCTGCCTGTGTCGCCAAACTTATTAGCGGTGAAGTTGATCAAAACGAGCAAAAATTTCTTCGTCCAAGTGAAATACAGGCTGGTTATGTTGTTACTTGTGTAACTTACCCTTTATCTCATTGCACTTTAGAAACCCATCAAGAACAAGTCTTATATAAATCAGCCCTTTACTATAAGCCTGAATCTGGAAAAAGTGATAAGTGTTGATCCGAACTTGATATAACTCCTAAGAGGTTGTTTGAAAAGTCATGATTGATGTATCAAATATTTTTACCCCACCCTAACCCTCCCCTTGTAAAGGGGAGGGAACTAGATTATTTTCCGGTTTCCCCCCAATACATCGGGGGGATTAAGGGGGTATTCAAATAGCTCTTTGCTGCACATGTCGCCCATCAAACCCTTGCTTAATCCAACTCAAACATTCATATTCTGACTTAAATAATTTTGGAGCTGCAATATTATTCAATAATTCTGGTGGATAATGGTCATAAAAATATTTGTCTCTTTCTTGGAAGATGATAATCAAATTGTTTTTGTAAATGTAGCGAGACTTGAAATTATCCGATTGGGGAACAAACTCGGAATTGTGTTCAATATGTTCTTTAGCAATATCAACAATATTACTAACACCACTTCCATAAATTCCTGCTGGATTTTCCGCTTTATGAAACTGGCTTTTATGCCCAATTTCCGATAGCAACTTATATGAATAAATCTCGTAATTATCCGCCTTGCCAAAAACAAATGGAATGATGAGATATCCTTTGTACGAGACCGAACTTTCATAAAGAAGACGACTCATTTCAACCTCCTTTGATAGAACTACTATTAAAAACTTCGCTTAAATCACCATAAACTGAGTTGATTGGGGGGATGCTCTAGGTTATTCCAAGGTAGAGGTGGAACTGGTGTATCACTTTGTTCCAATAGCTGTTGGAAGTGACGCGCTATGTTGGGCGATCGCGCTTCTATTGGACAATGAACAAAGAAATAAATTCGCACTCCCATCTGCAACCATTGCTGAATCTGCTTTACCCACTCTTCCATAAACGGCTGATTCACTGATAAATTTGGATGAGAAATAAACCGAATCAGCGTAAAAGGCGCTGTCACGCTCAATTGCAACGGTAATTTGGGTTTACGCCGTTCCGATAGCAGCTGGGGGTCATCATCTCCGGTGTAAATGGGGCGCGAGTCTAACAGTACCCGTCCCACACCGAGGTTTTCTAAAAGCGCCGTCAAATTACTAGCATGGGGTTCCCTGAACCAGTCGGAATGCCGAACTTCCACCGCTAGGGGTGCTTCTGTATGCGGCCAAGCTTCCAAAAAGTTGGTCAAATCGTCAAGCAATACAGGTGCATAACTGGGTGGTAACTGGGCAAACATTGGGCCAAGATGCTTACCTAAAGGCCGCATCCCCTCCAGAAATTTTAAAGCGGCTGGAATATAAGGTTGTAGCAACCCTTGATGAGTAATATCTCGCGGTAATTTCAGGCAAAATTTAAAACCTGCTGGTGTTTCGGCAGCCCAACGGGTTACAGTTTCTTCGTTAGGCACGGCATAAAAGGTGGTGTTACCTTCTACAGTCGTGAAACGACGACTGTAGAGATGGAGAAAATCGGCAGTACGAGTTCCTTGGGGATAAAGTTCGCCTACCCAACCTTTATATGCCCAAACAGCACAACCGATAAAAAAGTTCACAGCGCCTAAAAGCCTTGATGTATCTATTCAATTTTACAGGCAGGTTGTAGAGATCAGATCAAGCTAGTACCGCAAGGCGGAATTAAAAATTAAAAATTAAAAATTAATACAGCATAAGGGTTTCGTTGATTTAGAATGATTGGTTTATTTCCGCCGTGTTGTACTAGTTAAGGAGGGAGGCGGCACTTACTCCCACTGCTTCTGCTTCTGGTTGTGCGATCGCTAATTAGTCTTTTGAGCGCGATCGCAAAACCAGAAGTAGCGTGGTATCAGATAATTGTGATTTTATTTGCGGCTCTAGTAGCTTTTTCTCTAGCCTCTTGGATATTAATACCTTTCGCTAAAGCTACGCCCATTCGCCGATAAGGATGAGCATTCGGTTTACCAAATAATTTAATATCTACATCTTTTTCTGACAAAGCATCGGCTACACCATCAAAAGCAACAGAATCAGATTTTTCTGATGCTAAAATTACCGCGCTAGCTGATGCTCCTAGCTGTTCTATATGAGGAATTGGCAAGTCTAAAATAGCTCGCAGATGTAGTTCAAATTCATTGAGATTTTGTGAGATTAATGTCACCATTCCCGTATCGTGGGGTCTGGGAGAAAGTTCAGAAAAAATCACTTCATCTTTGGTAATGAAAAATTCAACACCAAAAATTCCGGCTCCTCCTAATGCATCAGTGACTTTTATGGCTATTTCTTGCGCTCTTAATATCTTCTCTTCCGAAATTTCTGCCGGTTGCCACGATTCTTGATAATCTCCTCGTTCTTGGCGATGACCAATAGGAGAACAGAAAATTGTCGGTGCATTCCACTGTTTAATTGTCAGTAAAGTTATCTCAATTTCAAAGTTAATAAATTCTTCTACGATGACTTTTTGACTGTCTCCTCTAGAATTAGCGATCGCATAATTCCAAGCCTTTTCAACCTCACTCTTATCCTGCACTACAGACTGACCTTTACCAGATGATGACATCACAGGTTTAACAACATTACTAAATCCAATATCATCAGAAATCGCAATCAATTCTTCTAGAGTTGTTGCATAGCCATATTTAGCCGTTCTGATGCCCAATTTTTGATGTGCCAGTTCCCTAATTCTGTCGCGGTTCATTGTATAGTTAGTAGCAGCCGCAGTCGGGATAACTGTAATACCTCGCTGCTCAAACTCGATCAGTTTTTCGGTTCTGATGGCTTCAATTTCTGGTATAATAATATCTGGCTGATGCTTTGTCACTACAGCTTCTAAATCATCAGCACTGAGCATAGAAATAACTTCATAAGCATCAGCAACCTGCATCGCTGGAGCATTGGCATAGCGGTCAACAGCAATTACATAATTACCAAGACGTTGAGCTGCAATCGCAACTTCTTTGCCTAGTTCTCCTGAGCCAAGCAACATCAATTTTTGGGGCAACTTAATACTCATTAACTTATCCAGTCAATTTCAATTTAATCATCTTATAATTTTTTGTGTTTTAATTACCATCTGCTCAAGAATTAAATCTAGCTCCGCGTAGTTTTAATTCTTGACGTTGCAGATTATTTAAACCAGTACCTACGCCAAGATGACACTTGTCTACTAGAGTCTCCAACCAAATAGTCTCGTTAAGAGTTGCACCTTGTAAATCTGCATTTCTTAAGTCGGCTTTCGTAAAGTTTGCAAATAAAAGGTCTGCATTAATTAAACTACTACCTTGTAGATTTGCCCCTGATAAATTACCTCGAATGAAGTTTATATCATCTAAAATTAAACCAGATAAATCTGCTCCGATCAGATTAGGAAACTTTAGCTGACTTGGATATTTAAAAAACCGCATAATACAGATGATATTTGCTTCATTTAGTCGCATTTTAGTTAAAAACTCATAACGAGCTATGCCCAGTTGCTTAAGAATTTGTAGACGCTGTGGGGGACTTTGTTCTAAAAACTGGATGGCTGTATGGCGTAGGTCTTGAGTAGGGATATTTAACATGATTTTCTGATTGTTGTAATACTTGTGTCTATTAAAAATTTAACAGCCGATATTGGCAAATAATAGATAATATAGCAGTCTTAAACCATTCATGAAAAACAAGAACCCCGACTTCTCAAAGAAATCGGGGTTCTAACTTTATCGATAACTACTTACCTAACGTCCGGCCAATAATGCTTTCGTAGCAGATTCGCCTGCTAACCTCACCTGCCTTGTCAACTGGAAGTTTAACAACGCTAAAACAGTCAACTCGGCTAGAAGCGCCATAAAAATTGTTGTCGCGCCAGAGTATTCTATCGCTGCCCAAGGAAAAGTTGAGAATAACCAGACAGTAGGATGTTTCCACGACGACATACCAATAAATTCTAGAATCATCGGTGGTAGGAATGTTACTGCACTTATAGTACCTATTGCCCAGAAAGAACGTTTAGGAGTTTTCAGTAAAAGTATCAATTGGGCGATGGTAGCGTAAATCATCATTAAACTGATAGACAAAGCTATAGTTAAAAGTACTTTCAACCTGTCAAAATTATCACCCTCCCAATTTGGGCTATGGTCTGTATCAAAAACAGATGTAAGTGAAATCCAAACTAGCCAGGGGATAGTAACAATTGTCAAATTAATAGCGATCGCTACGAGTGCAGGGCTTTTTTCAGCCCAAATTAGATCCTGCCAAACACTCTTATGGCTAGAAACTCCCTGATGTCGATATCTTGCCCAATCTTGTACATCTTGACGGTGAGGGGAAAGAACTGCAATTAAGCTTAAAACCAACATCAAGTTGTATAGAACTAGAAAAATTAAATTTTGCCCAACCTGATTATACAAGGTGGAATTACTGTTCCAATGTTGTAAGCTAAATCCCCACATCATAACCTGGCAAAAAGCTACCAATAAATAACTTTGTTTCTTGCTGATTATTAAGGCTTGAGGATTACGAAAGCAACGTTTAAGAGCTTGGAAAATTCCGTAACTGCACAATCCTAAATTCAATAGATGAAAGCCAACAGCACTAACAATATTTGCCCCTAATGGTAAATAGAAAAACTCCAAACTTCTCAGGGGAGAAGCCTTGGACAGATTGAACAAATTAGGAAATAGATAATTTGTTGTATCCCAAGGGCTAAAGAGTCTAAACCAAGTATTTGAGTTATTTAAACTATTGCTATAAGACGATGCCAGCACCATCGTTGTGAACAAGAAAAGCAAAACTGCGCCACTACCTAACCAAGGCTGAAAACCGCTAAACCAGCGACTAACTAAGCCAAATAGTAATGCAGCGCTGTAGAAAAAAATACAACTAGCAGCAAGAATTGCGTAATAACTAAAAATGTAACTAGATGCAATTCTTGCAGAAATTCCAGACCACAGATGTAAAGGAATTGCTGCTAAAATAACGAGATAAATTAAACTTGGAACTCCTAGCAACTTGCCAGTCAATATACTTGTTTCTGATTGAGGACTGAGGCGGATGAAGTTCAATGTACCGCGAGTTTCTTCTTTAGCTAAATCATTAATCAGCAAATAAGTGCCCGCAACTAAGAGGGTAAATACAAAAATTACACTCAAAGAGAGGAATATATATTCCCAGTGATCTCGCCACCATAACTGCCAATCAATTTCGTTTTGTGGACAAAAATTCTTTGAGAAGAAATCATTGAAATAATCAATTTGAGGTTGATTTGATTTCTGGTAAGCCTGGTTTTGTCGCAGTTCATATACTTGACGTAAACGACAGTATGTAGCAGTTAGCGCGTATTGATCATCAGGAAACTCGCGTAACTGATATAAAAAAACTACCAGTTGTAGAAGTAGAGATGTAGCAACTGCGATCGCTACATTAAAAAACTTCAGGCGACCTTTGAGTTCCCGAAATAGTTGCGGATTCCAATCGCCGATTTTGTCTATTAAATTGAGCATAGGATGAAAAATTCTCCAAAAATGGAAAAGTGATATTTATTGATGTATCAAGATGCTTGTTTGTGACCTAAGTTTAAGAAAATAGTTTCTAAGTCTTCTTGTGTGCAGTGAAAATCAGTCAGAGGAATGCCCGCTTTAATTAGCGATCGCAACAACTCAGCACTATCTTCATCTTTGCCCGAAAAATTCACCCGCACGCTGTTTTTTCCTGGTATTACCTCCCACTGTTCTACTAAAGAATGATGTTTAAGTTCACTCAAAAGTGTCTCTAAGTTCCCCAGAGTTGATATCACAATTTGCTGATGGGCAAGACGTTGGTAAAGTTGCTGTAGGGAAGTACTTTCTACCAAAAAGCCAAGTTCCATAATTCCCACAGAAGTACAAAGTTCAGCTAAATCACTGAGAACGTGGGAAGAAATGATTACAGTCATCCCAGCTTCTTGCAAAGCCTTGATGATTTCACGAAAGTGCATCCTAGCAATGGGGTCAAGCCCAGAAACAGGCTCATCTAGTAGTAGTAAAATCGGTTCGTGGATAATGGTTCGCGCTAAACTTAAGCGCTGTTTCATCCCCCGCGACAGCGTAGAAATCCGACTATTACGTTTATTACCAAGTTGGATTAGTTCTAAAACTTCATGTAGACGTTGAGTGCGGCGTGGTTCTCGTAAACGATAAAGACGCGCAAAATAATCTAAGTAGTCCCAGACTGTTAAATCCTCATACAGTGGGTAGTCATCGGGTAGGTAGCCAAGACGACGCTTGAGTTTGGGATTACTCTTGTCACGGAGTAGGCGATCGCCATTAATATAAATCTCACCCGTAGTTGGTTCTTCAGCAGTTGCCAACATTCGGATGAGAGTTGTTTTACCTGCGCCATTCGGCCCAATCAGTCCATATACTTCCCCCGCCTGGATTTCTAAATCAATATCATTGACAGCAACGTGGCGGTCAAATTGCTTAGTTAGCCCACGGGTGCAAATTGCTAATTCTTTTACCATCGCTGCTGGGGTGCGGCTTGTGATTAACAGTTAACCTAACCTCTTTCTACAGCTTTTGTCAGGTTGGTTTCGGAAATTGAAACTGGCTTTATATAAAGCTGCTTTTAGTCATGGGCATTATTTACCCTATCTTCACTAAAGTTTTAAATAATACCAATTCTTAAGTTTTGCTACGGGGAATACTAAAGCTAGAAATCTCTAGGTCTTCTCAGTTAATCAGGTAAAAGCTGTATGGATTTTGAATCGATTATGAAAATGCCTGTTATCGGGCAAACTATTGCTAGTGCTATTGAAGGTGGTAACAAGTGGGGGCAAACTTATGTGAACGATTCGCGCTGGATCGGTAATAGAGATAATATGGCAAATAATGTCATCTACCAATCAACACTTTGGTCAGTGGGCAATGGTATTAGTAATGGCCTTTTGGGAATAGCCGGGATACCAAGTGATGTTGTAATTACACTATATTCTCCAAGTTAAGCTAACATCCGCTCTTTTCACAATTTACGGCATTGACATAACAAGCGATTCTACACAACCCCTAGTCTTAGCTGCTGCTGCTGGAGTTAGTGTATCTGAACTTGCAAATAAATTGGGAACTAAGGCAGCACAACAGGCTATTCAAAAAGCTTTGATGTCTGTCCCTGGTAAAACTTTTACTGAGATAAATAAAGCTTTAGGAATTAAGTTAATCTCTAAAGCAGGCGAAAAAACTTTACTGAACGTAGCAAAGATAGTACCTTTTATAGGCTCTGCGATCGGTGGTACGGTAAATGGGGTAATGATGAATGCTTGTGGACATTCAGTGATTGCCTTCATCAAGGTTTGGAACAGGTCATAAAATAAGGTGGTATTCGTAGCGATTATCTGGATTTTCTAGTCTAGATAATCGTTACTACATAGCAGTTTTTTTCTACTTCTCGTCTTGCTTGTGCACTTTTTACATAATAGGACTTACGCAAGTGTCACAAAAAATTAAACCTTTTGGTTTGTAGTAAGGGCTACCCTACGGGAATACTCCGCGAACAGCCCTGATTTTGAGGACTAAAGTCCTCACTACAAACTAAAAATAATATGCCAGTTGCGTAAGTTCTGTATAAAAATCTGTTTTTGTGTCTGGTCATCGAAAGGGCGATTCAGACAACACACATCTAAATAAATTAAAAACTCCATCGGTACATTTTGCTAGGTATGATATTTGATCTGTAAGCATTTACCTAGTAATCATCAGCTATGACCCAGAACTACCGCATTACACTACTCCCCGGCGATGGCATTGGCCCTGAAATTATGGCAGTGGCGGTAGACGTGCTGAAAGTCGTAGGGAAGCAATTTGATCTGAAGTTTGAATTCCAAGAAGCCCTCATCGGTGGTGCAGCAATTGATGCCACAGGTGAACCCCTGCCATCTGCAACTCTCGAAGCTTGTCGTAACAGTGATGCTGTATTACTCGCAGCCATTGGTGGCTACAAGTGGGATTCCCTACCATCCAATTTACGCCCAGAAGCAGGTTTGTTAGGACTACGTGCCGGTTTAGGATTATTTGCCAATTTGCGCCCAGCGAAAATTTTGCCGCAGCTAATCGACGCCTCGACTTTGAAACGCGAAATTGTAGAAGGCGTGGATATTATGGTGGTGCGTGAACTCACTGGCGGGATTTACTTCGGTAAACCTAAAGGGATTTTTGCCACAGAAACAGGTGAAAAACGCGGTGTAAATACAATGGTTTACACCGAATCTGAAATTGAACGTATTGGGCGGGTGGCTTTTGAAGCGGCAAAAAAACGCGGTGGAAAACTTTGTTCGGTGGATAAAGCGAATGTATTAGAAGTATCTCAGTTGTGGCGCGATCGCATCACCCAACTTTCACAAGAATATCCAGATATCGAACTCTCTCATTTATATGTAGATAATGCTGCTATGCAGTTAGTACGCGCTCCCAAGCAATTCGACACTATAGTTACAGGCAATTTGTTTGGTGATATTCTCTCTGATGCTGCTGCCATGCTCACGGGTAGTATTGGAATGTTACCCTCAGCTAGTTTAGGCGCTTCTGGGCCTGGTGTATTTGAACCAGTTCATGGTTCCGCCCCAGATATTGCCGGACAGGATAAGGCAAATCCTTTAGCACAGGTTTTGAGTGCGGCGATGATGTTGCGCTACGGTTTAGACCAACCAAAAGCGGCAGACCACATAGAACAAGCCGTATTGCAAGTTTTAGAACAAGGCGATCGCACAGGGGATATAATTTCTCCAGGAAAAAATCTCCTTGGTTGCCGCGCTATGGGAGACTCACTCATCAAAGCTATCGAACAAAAATAATTTTGCATAGCAACTTGGGCAATTTGGCAACCTTTGCTATAAGTTTCGGGTAGACTAAAGGGAAATCTAGCAATCAAATAACAGTCGATAGTGTACGCATTACGACAAGGACAAGCAAATTTTACCGCCCCAAAAAACCAATCGCCTTTGATTGATCCCTCTGTAATCAGAGCTGCTGGGCAGATATACTATACTCACTGTGAAGTCCATCCCGAAATAGCTGGGCAACCTTCCGGTGTAGCAATTAATCGTGTGACTCATCGAGGTAAGGTTATTTTTACTAACCAACCAGTTCTTTTACCTCAAGAGTGTTTTGTGCCCTTAAGTCAAATTGAATCCCACATGTATTAGTCATTGGTCATTAGTCATTGGTCATTAGTTATTGACAAAGCACAAATGACAAAGCACAAATGACACAAGACAAATGACAAAGGACAAATGACTGTATGGACATTTTGTTCGCCATCCCGGCGAGTGTAATGGTCTTTGCTTTGGGTGCATCTATTGGTAGTTTTCTCAATGTTATTGTTTATCGCCTACCTGCTGGGTTGTCAATTCTTTGGCCGCCTTCTCGTTGTCCTAAATGCTTAAACCAGCTAAAAGCTTACGACAATGTACCAGTATTCGGCTGGATTTCCTTAAGAGGGCGGTGTCGATATTGCAAGAGCAAAATTTCTGTCCGTTATCCTGTGGTAGAAGGGGTAACGGGCATAATTTTTTTACTAATTTTTTTGGTATTTCAAGTTTCGACTTTAACAATAGGCTATTGGGCTTTTTGCAGTTGGTTATTAGCGCTATCGCTCATTGACTTAGATACAATGACCCTACCTAATCCACTTACTCAGTCGGGTTTAGTGGTAGGGATTTTGTTTCAAATGGTAGTTGGTTTTCTACCAGAAGGTAGTTTTGTGGAATTGGTAAATCACCTGATAATGGCGATAGTTGGTGCAGTATTAGGCTTATGGCTATTTGATGCGATCGCCCTATTGGGTTCAATTGCCTTTGGTAAAACTGCAATGGGTGCGGGTGATGCCAAGTTAGCAGCCATGATGGGAGCCTGGTTAGGCTGGAAATATTTACTCTTGGCTAGTTTTATTGCCTGTGCGCTGGGAGCGTTAATTGGCACTGGTGTTATTATGCGTAGACGTAAAGCCGCAAATCAAGAAACATCGCGACAAAAGTTAGGACAAAAGATGCCTTTTGGCCCTTTTTTGGCTTTAGGATCTGTGATTACCCTATTTAGCGGTGAAGCTATTTTGTCTAGTTACCTGCGGTTATTTTTTCCAGCGTCTTGAATTGAACTACAGAAGAAGCAAGGGAGCAAGGGGAGCAGGGTACACCCGGATTTATCACTCATGGTGTGGGAGGTGTGGAAGGTTAGGAACCTTTTTTCTATCTCCCCACACTCCCCACACTCCCTCTGCCTCTTTATCAATGCCCAATGCTCCATACCCAATGCCCATTCATAAAAAATATTTATAATTCGTGACTGTAACCAACATTACCCCATCTGCCCTTCACATTTTGATAATATTCAGCTTGTGACTTGTATTACCCTCTTAACGACGATTAACCGTTGGCAAGCACAGCTAGTGCAACAGATGCCGCTTGTTCAGAACCTAGCAATACGAATAATTGATTTGGGTAGGAGGGGGAGAGCATTTTATTTGGAGGTTGGTATTCTCATGGCGTTGTCAGTACGTTCATATAATTAAGTCTGCCGAAAAAAATAGCAAGAGACTTGTATTGGTATAAGTATTTTCGTTAAGCTGGCAACCAAAGATGAAAATTAAGGTCTGAATTGCTTAAAAGCGTAGTTTAACGATGTAGTCATTAAGTCATTAGTAAAGACGAATGACCAATGATTAAGGACAATCCAATACGGTTTGACATGTTTTCGACCTCATACCCACTTAAAATAAAATAAAAAATGGCTAACAACGAAGAATCACGTGGTTTAAAGTCTCTATTTGATTGGTTTGCAAATCGACGGAAGTCAGGATCTACCAGCCTCGAACGCCAAGAACGTGAAATTGCTGATGGTCTGTGGCATAAATGTTCTAAGTGTGGAGTGTTGGCATATACAAAAGACCTGAAAGCCAATCAGATGGTTTGTGTCGAATGTAATCATCACAATCGGGTAGACAGTGATGAGCGCATCCGCCAATTGATAGATAGCAATACCTGGAAACCGCTGGATGAGCATTTGCGTCCAACCGACCCGCTAGAATTTCGCGATCGCAAACTCTACAGCGATCGCTTGCGAGAAACACAAGATAAAATTGGCTTGATAGACGCAGTTAGAACTGGTTTAGGTCAAATTAATGGTTTGCCCATTGCCCTTGGGGTTATGGACTTCCGCTTCATGGGTGGTAGTATGGGTTCGGTTGTGGGAGAAAGACTCACCCGCATGATTGAACAAGCCACTCAACGACGGTATCCTGTAGTTATCGTCTGCACCTCCGGCGGCGCGAGAATGCAAGAAGGAATGCTTTCTTTGATGCAGATGGCGAAAATTTCCGCAGCCTTACAGCGCCATAAAGACGCTCGATTATTATATATTCCCGTTTTGACCAATCCGACAACGGGCGGCGTTACCGCTAGTTTTGCAATGTTGGGCGATATAATTTTGGCAGAACCCAAAGCAACCATTGGTTTTGCTGGTCGGCGAGTGATTGAGCAAACCCTGCGGGAAAAACTACCCGAAAATTTCCAGACTGCTGAAGATTTGCTCCAGCATGGTTTTGTGGATGATATCGTACCCCGTACCCAATTAAAGAACACCCTAGCCCAGCTGATTGCTCTACACCAGCCTGTATTAACAACACCTCACATGGTTTTGTGGGAAACAATGTCTTTAACTTCTACCGCCGCAGAATAAAGTTTGGGGAATGAGGCATGGGGCACAAGAGGCAGAGGGGAAAAACTTACTGCAACTTCCCCCCCTGCTCCCCTGCTCCCTAACTTCTTTGTGGCTCTTGGAGAAACATGAGTGGAACAAGGGCTACTAGTCGGAATACACCAGAGAGGACAAACAAGGTTAGTAAACCTCCAGACTGAGCAAATTGGACGATGAAACTGCCTATAGTTGTGCCTAAAGCACCACTTACTCCAGCAACGGCAGCTGCGATCGCAAAATAGATAGACTGATTTTTAATTGGTGCGATCGCCAATTGTATATTGTTACTGCACAAATCAATCGCTGCCCAAGTACCTCCAGCTAAAATGTGCAATAGTGGCAACCACAACCAAATATCAAGGCGATTAATACTAATTCCCAGCCACAGAAATGGTGTGACTCCAACCAAAATCCCAATACAGATGAGGATAGGACGATTGCCTATCTTGTCTGCTAATTTTCCCCACAGGATGAGCATTAGCAAAGTCGCCCCCGCCTGAAGGCTGTTGTAGATAGTCACGTAACTTACATCTAAATCCAGCGTATCCAGCATATAGAGGTTAAAAAAAGGACTGCTGAGGTTAACAGCAAGTGTCCAAAAGCTGAAATACAGCAGAAATATCAAAAAGTTAGAGTTTTTCCAAACACTGTTAGCTAATTGGTTTTGTGGTGGATGAATTGATTGAAGCACTTCAGAAGATTCATCTTTTGCAACCTCTGATTGAATCTCACTTGTTTGAGTTAACTTGCCATAATAAGTGTTTTGCGATCGCGGATTCATATCCACCTGGAAATATTGACACCCCAATCCCATAATTCCAAAGACAACACTTACCAGTAGAACTACCCCATAACCTTGTAGAGATCCCCCATACCAATGTGATACAACTAGACCAGCTATTGGTACGCAAACCAAATTAGTTAGACTAGCGGCGCTACTGCGTAGCCCAAAATACCTGCCTCGTAATCGCCGGGGAACTATCATTGCCACCCAACTTAGCCACGATGCGGTTCCTAATCCTCCCAAAAGATTGCTGAATAGAACAATCAAGAGTGTCAATATCACTAACTGGTGAGCATCAACCACTCCCCAATTGGCGCTGGCAATACCAATTACTAAAATCAGCCATAGCAGCCGACCAATTCCGTGTGTCCGAAGCGAATATTGAAAACGGCTGGTGCTGCGTTCCGACAAGTAAGCACCCAACGGCTGAATAAGATTGACCAACATAGGGATGGAGCAAAGCATCCCAAATACCACTGGACTAGCACCCAATTCCACCAATAAATTGCTGAGTAAAATCCCGCCAGTTCCCAGGGAGTAAACCGATGCTAATACAGAATCCGCAGTAGAAGCTTTTAAACTAGTGCGAATAGTATCCTTGGGAATTCGAGAGTTTGGAGAGATTGCTGTTGGTGGTAAGGCAATCTGGGGAAATTCCAGAGTCAGTGGCGCAGTTGTTTCAACCTGAACAGAATCCATAATCTATGTTTATGGGTGAAGTACCCTGGATAAATCCGGTTGCAGAGGAATTCAGTATGCTTTATCAATGAAGGCAGGAGTTAGAGGGCAGGAGGCAGGAGGAAAACTGACCCCTAACTCTTGCCCGTGACCGGACGGGTCTTGGGTTTAAGACCCCCGCCAAATTTTTAGTTTGGTGGCCCCAATTTAGGAGGGAGTTTGAATCCCCTTCTAAATTGAACCTCCTGCCTCCTGCCTTCTGCCTTCTTCAAAGCATTGCTGATAATTTTTCGTTATTTTAGCTTGCAATTCTCAACAAAAATTTCAAATAAGTAAAATTTCACTCCTTAGCAACAGAAGGTATAAGTAAGAAGAGAGAAACTGTTATCTGTCTGTGATTAAGCAAAGATTATTTAATTTTTTGGGATTGATGATGGCGATCGCGATCGCTATTATTGCTTGTCAAAGCCTACAATTACCAAGCCAACCGTTAGCATCTACCGCAGTCACCATTAAACTCAGTGGTTGGGGAGGCTCTCCCGTCGAGCAAAAACTCTTGAGACAAGTACTGCAAGACTTTGAGGCACAACATCCCGCAATTAAGGTCAAATATGAGGTAATTTCCGACCAATACATGGATGTAATCAAAACTCGTTTAGTTGGAGAAGCTGCACCTGATGTTTTTTATCTAGATGCGCTGGAAGCTCCTTTCTTGATGAGTCAAACTGTCCTAGAACCGTTAGATAGTTACATCACCCCCGAATTTGACTTAGTAGACTTCGAGGATACCCTACTCAACAGTTTTAAATATCAGAACCAGATTTACGGTCTTCCCAAAGACTATTCCACCCTTGCTTTGTTTTATAACAAAAAAGCCTTTGCCTTTGCAGGCTTGAGTAATCCGCCAGCGACTTGGGATGAATTACGGACTTACTCGAAGCAATTGACAGGCAAACTTAACAAATACGGCTTTGGTGAAATTCCAGAATTGGCGCGTCAGGCTTATAAAATCAAAGCCTTTGGTGGACAACTCGTTGATCAAAACGGTTCTGCTACCTTTGCTAGTGAGGCAGGTTTACAAGGTTTAGAGTTGGTAGTTGACCAGTATCAAAAAGACCGCTCCTCTGCCCAAAAATCTGATGTGGGGACAAACTCAGGTAGTGAAATGTTTGGTCAGAATAAAGTGGCAATGGTGATTGAGGGTAACTGGGCAATTCCTTATCTAACTGAAACTTTTCCGCAAATAGAGTTTGCTACTGCACCAGTGCCTACTATTAATGACAAAAAAAGCACGATGGTATTTACAGTTGCCTACGTAATGAATAAGCAAGCACAACACAAAGCCGAAGCCTGGAAGTTGATTTCTTATCTCACAGGTAAAGAAGGAATGCAAAAGTGGACAGGAACAGGGTTTGCTTTGCCAACACGTAAATCAGTAGCAAAGAATTTGGGCTATGACCAAGATCCATTGCGATCGCCATTAGTCGCGGGTGTTAATTACGCTACACCGTGGCAAGTAGGGAAATATCCAAGTGCGATCGTGAATAATTTTGATAACCAGTTTGTCAGCGCCTTGTTGGGGCAACAACCATTAAAACAAGCAATGCTGAAGGCAGAGAATGAAGCTAATCAGCAGATTAAAGCGATGGAGTAATACTTAGTCTAAGCAATCTTTCTTGCCTCTACCAAATCACTTTTTGTCCATTCCTCGGTTGGTGTAGTTAAATCCTCAAAGTACTTCACTTTACCGCGCATCTCTCCAAATAGCTCCTCTGTTGAAGGTGTTTGCGCGTATTTGGAAATTTTCACGACTGGCTTGCCGCGATCAGTAACTACAATTTCTTCTCCTTCTGACTCTACAAGTCGTAAGAACTCAAGAAGTTGAGATTTGAGTTTACTTTTGGAAATTGATTTCATAATAACCATAGTCATGACTATAGTCATATTCTAATAGGACATAGCATGAACTATTGCTCAATATTTATCGGCTATCACCAAGACTCATTGCGATCGCCATTAGTAGCGGGTGTTAATTACGCTACACCGTGGCAAGTAGGTCAGTATCCAAGTGCGATCATGAATAACTTTGATAATCAGTTTGTCAGCGCCTTGTTGGGACAACAACCATTAAAGCAGGCGATGCTGAAGGCAGAAAATGAAGATAATCGGCAGATTAAAGCAATGGATTGACCGAAAATCAATCTTTTTGCGGGTGTCTATGTTTGCTTCGGTTAGTAGTTCTATCAGAATATAGGCACGAGAGCGATCGCTCTCGTGCCAATGCATCATATCCTTTTCATAGGTCTTTTTTTTTGCAGTTCCATCAGCAGATAGGTGTTTAACTGGTAGCAGCGTTGGAGTGAGGCAACGTAAGCAGCGCGTAGTTCTTCGTTAGTTATTTTGGCGCGTAAATCTTCAAATATTTCAATAGCTGCTTGAATATGTGTTTGGGCTGGTTGTAAATTACCCCGACTGTATTCTAGAAAAGCTATATGAAAGAGCATTTTGGCTTCTTCTTCCCTGTCCCCAACTGCCCGGAGTATTGTTAAAGCTTGGTTGTAGTATTTGAGTCCTTCTTGCTTTTCTCCTAAAAAGTAGTTGTAGACAGCGCCAATATTACTGAGGATAGTGGCTTCCCTTCTTCTCTCGCCCACTGCACGGATTATGGGTAAAGCTTGGTTGTAATATTTGAGCGCTTCTTGCGTTTCTCCTAATAAGCCGTAGAGAAAGCCAATATCGTTGAGGGTGCGGGCTTCCACTTTTCTGTCCCCCACAGCACGGCTTATGGGTAAAGCTTGCTTGAGGTATTTGAGCGCTTCTTGCTTTTCTCCTAAATCAGAGTAGACAATGCCAATATTGATGAGGGTGCTGGCTTCTTCTCCTCTGTCCCCCACAGCGCGGCTTATGGGTAAAGCTTGGTTGTAGTATTTGAGTGCTTCTTGCTCTTCTCCTAAATTGTCGTAGGCTTTGCCAATATAGGCGAGGGTGACGGCTTCCACTTTTCTGTCTCCCACAGCGCGGCTTATGGGTAAAGCTTGGTTGAAGAATTTGAGCGCTTCTTGGTTTTTTTTTAATGAGTTGTAGACTTTGCCAATATTATTGAGGGTGGTGGCTTCCATTCCCTTGTCCCCCACTGCACGGAGTATTGGTAAAGCTTGGTTGTAATATTTGAGCGCTTCTGGCTTTTCTCCTAAATCGTCGTAGACTTTGCCAATATTGTTGAGGGTTTCGGCTTCCCAGCGTCTATCATCAACTTGTTGCCAAAGCTTCAGCGCTTCTTGGTATTTTGCGATCGCTTGTCGCAGTGATTCTGCTGTCCCTTGTTGATAAAACTCCTTCCCTTCTTGAGTAACTCGTTCCGCAGCAGCACGAGTGGCATTTTGTTGAGTGGTTCCTGGGTGCTGTGCTATCTGCAACCCTCGGTTTGTCGGTGTCGCCCCCACAGCATCAGCAAGCATTACCGCACTCAGCAACAAAGTTAAACTGTAGCGGGTCACTTTTGGTAGAAACCACCTGCAAATCCCCTGATTATTTGCACTCCCCATGATTTGTCAGTCTCAATAAGTGATTATTTACAGCCTATCCCGTCGGCATCAATTCCGATTATTAGTAAATTATTTAACTTTTGCCAGTAATATTGCTGAAACTTTATGTTGATTTTATAGGTGCAGCTAGCTGACTCATCCGTGGCTTCTGTTTTGGTAACAAATTTTTTTAGAGGCTAGGGAGAACAGGGAATGAGAATAGGATTTATCGTGAGGCACAAGATTCCCGACTTTTTTGAAAAGTCGGGAATCTGGGGATCTGATTGAGCAATGTTCGCTCTAAAAAATCTAGAATAAGATGAGGTTTACTAATTATTTAGCAATGGAAGTTGTAAGTTTTACAACTAAAATCGATTCTTGGACGAATTTTTGAATCGTGTCGAAGGTAATTGTGATGGATCTATTTCTTACTCTTGAGACTCTACCTTTTGGATAAACTTCTGAATTGCTTGTAAATACGAGTTACTTCCAGGTTGATAAATTTGGACATGTTTTCCTTTTGGAATTAATAAAAGTTGTTTGAGTTCAGGGGCAGCATCATATAACTGCTGACTCATGTAGGATGGAACAATGCTGTCATCAGTTCCATGAATAAATAAAACGGGAAGACGTAGAGAACGAACTTTAGAAATAGAATCAAACTTTTGTGTTAGCAGCAGATCGATGGGAAACATCCGTAACCAATCTCTATATTTGATTTCCTCTGCCATTGATGTAAAAGAGCTTTGCACAATTAATCCACTTGCTTCTGGATGTTTTACTGCCAAATCTATAGCAACTGCTCCCCCCATTGATTCGCCGTAAATAACAATTCTCTCAGGAGGTATTTGTTGTATTTTTACTAAATAATTCCAGGCTATTTGACTATCTTGATAAAGCTGAGACTCACTAGGGAAATTCCCTTTGCTACTACCATAACCTCGGTAGTCAATCACTAATACAGAAAACCCTAACTGTCGCATTGCTTGAAGTCTGCCTATATAATTGTAGTAACCTTTATTATTAGCAGCACCACAAAAGTATAAAAATGTTTTAGGTGATTTTAAAATTTTTACAGGCTCATTTGGAATTAAAGAAACTTTCTCTTTTGGTAATGGTGCTGGAATCCACCAGCCATGTATATATTCATTAGAGTCGGTAATAGATAAACGCACATCTTTGTAAGGAAGAAAAAAGTCGGGTGAACTAGGTAGAGTTAAAATTTGTGGAGTGGGGCTAAATATCAAAGAACGCTGCCGAACAAACAAAAATAGACAAGTTGAAATGTAGGCGATCGCTATTGCTCCTAGACTTGTTAGCAGCAGTTTTCGATGATTAAAATATTTCATATTCCTAAAGTTATTTTCCAAAACTACCAAAAGGTGCAATGTCTACGACGGGCTACGCCTACGCTATTTTTATTAGCCCATTTCTAATACAATCCCCATTCTAATTTCAGAGTTTCTAACTTAGGATTTTTTACACTCATTCTCCTACACTCTTCTAAAAATTCTTTGACTTGTTCTTCGTTAAGACTTAACCCACCATCTTGTAGATTATTGATATAAGTAATCACATCTGAAGTTGTTAAAGCCGAATTGATTTCTTCTAGAAGAATAGCATTTCTAACTTCCCGACAAACTAACTCAATATCGGATGAAGTAAATCTCCCACTTTTATCTGCCAGAATTTCAAAGTTGACTAGCTGATTAATATCAATTTTCGACAAGTAGTATTGAAATAAATCTCTTCTCTCTACTTGATCGGGTGGAAAAACAGGAATCTTCCAATCCAATCTACCAGAACGTTTCAAAGCACTATCAATTCCACTCAAATAATTAGTTGCAGCAATGACAATTACATCACTATTTTGAAGATTATTTAGTTCTATAAGTAATTGGTTGATGGTTGCCTTTTGGTCTGTATGTGCGTTGTCATCATTACGATTAAATCCAATACTGTCTAATTCATCAATGAATAAAAGTGAAGGAGACTTTTTCTTAGCTTGAGCAAAGATATCTCGAATATTCTTTTGACTTTGCCCAATCCAAACACTGACAATATCGGCAGGAGAGAACTTAAAGAAATATCTCCCAGACTCATTAGCAAAGGCATTTGCTAGTAGAGTTTTACCACATCCCGGTAAGCCATAGAAAAGAATTCCACCAATTGAACTCTTATATCCTTTAGATTGCAGCTTCAAGAGTCTAGTTAGTTTCTCTTTTTCTTCATTTAGCCCTTGTACTTGGCTAAAGTCAAGTTTAAATTCTTTGACGCGGTTAGTAATTGGATATGCTTGGACTAAACTAGGTTTTTTAGCTCCATAATTAAAAGATGGATAGTCGATAGAGTCAAAGGATACTGGGACTAATTGGTGTTTTTCATAATCAGGAGCCATGATTACAACTTGGAAGCGATCGCCATAATATCCAGAAAACTTATATTCTAATATTTCCTTAGCTTTTTTCAATTGGTAATAATTTCGTGCTATCTCAAAACCAGGAATTACTAACCAAAGGCTTTCTAGTTTATTCGGCCATACTTTGGATTTCCTTAAAACTCTTTTAATTGAATCTAAAAAGAGGTTATTATCCTGAAATTCCTGGTATTTGAGAGTTTCTATCTCAACCACTACCTGATTTTTGACATAGACTTCAATAATCTCATTTTGGTACTCTTCATCATCGTCTGATGTCTCTTCATCAATTGTTTCTTCATCGCTAGAAGTCAACTCAACTTCACAGCCGATATTAGATAACCCATATCCTAGACTTTCCAACGTTTTAATAGCAAAATACTTAAGGTAGATATATTCTTTACTTTCCTGCTGCCACTTCAGAGTATAAAAATGTTCAGCTTTCATTTTTAATAGTAACTGTGACTCAGCCTGTATTTGAGCTTTTTGTAATTCGACAAAGTAATCTTGCAAAGATGCATCATCTTCCTCTATTTCATAATATGGAAGTTCCAGTAATAGGCGGAAATGGGCGTACACTTCCTCTTTGTATTCAATAGAGGCTTCATTTGGATATTTACACCTGAGAGTAAAAGTAAAAGGAATTTTACTAGCAACTCTATCTACCAAGTAGCCTAAAGCATCTTCTTGTTGATGAGCTTGGATTTCTAATGCCGATGGACAATGAAATAAAATAAAAAATTGTTCGGAATTATATTTATTGGCATATAGAGATATCTGTTCAAACTACTGATCGAATTTTTCAGAATCAAGCAATTCTAAACCAGTGTTGCCAAGTATAATACTGGTCATGGTTGAACGATAAAACTGAAAAATACTAGCATCAGAAATAGAATTTTCTTGTTCATCTTCACAATCTTTATCTTCTGAGGCAATACTTGTAGGAATTTTCCTAGTGGCAGCTTTGGGGATACTATTATAGCCGCCATACTGGTATTTTCTAATTAATTCATAATTAAAGATTTTGACAACAATATCAGAGAAGAAATCTTCTACTTGTGGAATTAAAAAAATACCTACTGGCTGGTGAGAATCTAAACACGCTTGAAATCGTTCATATTCTTGTTCAGAGCCAAAATCAAACAAGTAGTAGAAAAAATCGTGTTTAACTGAGATTGCCTCTTTTAGTTTGGCTGAAATAGATTGAGATTCAGCAACTTCATTTATTGGTTCTACGCCTTTAAGAGAAATTGCTATTTTTGTATCTAACGGAATATGCAAATCCAACTGAGGATTTGCACAAAGCCCTAATTCATCAAGAGCAGTATTAAAATCATCTATGAATGATTGACTTCTACGCTGGTAGCCAAACTGTTCTATGATAGTTTTGACCCGTAGGCTTTTTTGAGTTTTCCCAGTTCTCTGGAGTTTATTTTTAATCGAACGTAAGTAGGCTGTATATGACATTTTGTGAGCATCCCAAGGAAACTAAATATATAGTTCCCTAACTTACATATCCAGCTAACTCACACAAGCAATGTCTTTATTTTTGTCTGGGAGTACGATAAATAATCATGCACAATCCATCGCTACAGCCGGGTTAGTGCGAGATTAGATGGAGGTTCAGTAGTGTTTGAAATCAACAGGCGGCGGAGTAACCCCAGGCGGAACATCACTGAAGACTTGGCTGGGTATATGTTTATGATGCCCACCATTCTAGTTTTGGGAACTTTTGTAGTCTTACCCATTCTCTACGCCGTTTTTCTTTCTTTGCAAAAAGTCCAACTTCTTGGCGGTATTGAATACGAGTTCATCGGTTTTCGGAACTTCACACGATTAGCTGAAGATGAAAGAGTTTGGATTGCTTTGAGAAACACCGCCGAATATGTAGGTATTGTTGTGCCAACTCAAACTATCCTGGCTTTAATTCTGGCAGTAACTCTGAATTCTGCAATTCGCGGTAAAAACTGGTGGCGTATCCTCTATTTTTTGCCGACAGTCACTTCTTCAGCAGTGCTGACACTCATCTTTATGTGGATTTATAACACTGATGGGCTACTAAACGATTTTCTCGCTTTTGTGGGGCTACCTACTTATAACTGGTTGGGCGATCCAGCAGTTGCGCTTAAAGGGATTATGATCATGAACATTTGGTCAACTGCGCCGTTTTTCATGGTGATTTATCTGGCGGCGTTGCAAGATATACCCCAAACACTTTACGAAGCGGCGGAACTTGATGGCGCAAATGGATGGCAGCAATTTATCCACATTACTCTTCCCCTGCTTAAGCCTGTAACCTTCTTTGTGGCAACAGTGGGGGTAATTGGGACTTTTCAACTTTTTGACCAGTCTTACATCTTTTCTGGCGGTACTGGCGGGCCAAACAACGCTACCTTAACTGTGGTGTTGCTGATTTATCAAGCTGTATTTCGGAATTTACAAATGGGATATGCAGCTGCGATCGCATTTTTATTAGCAGCAGTCATCATTGCCATTACTTTGATTCAGCGACGACTTTTCGGAGGCGAACGAATTTGACTAACACCTCTGGCTTATCCTGGCTCAAAGCCCTCTTATACGTCCTGCTGACCCTCTATGCCATCATTACCCTAATACCCTTTCTCTGGGCACTTTCAGCATCATTTAAGCCGCTAACAGAGATTGTCAGTGGTGAACCCAACTTTCTCCCCAAGAATTTTACTCTCGATAACTACAAGCAAATCTTTCTCCAAGAACCGCTATTTTGGCGTTGGTTGTTTAATAGTGTAGCGATCGCCGTCAGCGTTACGCTTTTAAACTTATTGTTAAACTCAATGGCTGGTTATGCCTTGGCGAGACTACGCTTTGTGGGCAAGCGCTTTTGGTTCTTCCTAATTTTGGCAGTACTAGCAGTACCGGCGCAAATCACCCTGATTCCCACATTTTTGATTTTGAAAGCGATCGGCTGGCTGAATTCTTACCAAGGCATGATTGTTCCTAGCATGGTTAATGCCACTTTTATCTTCATGATGCGGCAGTTTTTTGTTAATTTTCCTAAAGAACTAGAAGAAGCAGCGCAACTGGATGGCTTAAATACCTTTGGGATTTTCCGATATATTGTCTTACCTTTGGCAAAACCAGCACTAGCAGCACAGGCAGTTTTTGTATTCATGGGGAGTTGGAATAATTTTTTACTGCCTATAGTTATCCTATTTGACCCAGAAATGTTTACCCTTCCCTTGGGGCTGAACACCTTTAAAGGTCAATACATCAGCTATTGGAACTACATTATGGCGGCTTCTATGGTCTTTACCCTGCCAGCTTTAGGCATTTATGCCTTTTTTAATCGTTACTTTATTCAAAGCGTCACCTTTACCGGGGGAAAAGGTTAATAGCCATTAGTCATTAGTCATTAGTCATTAGTCAAGAGTTAAAAATTCTTCCCCTGCCCAATACCCCATTCCCAATGCCCAATGCCCCATTCCCAATGCCCAATGCCCAATGCCCCATTCCCTAAACAGTATTTTGGGCAACAAATTGCACTCCTAACGTGATATTGGTATTACAGAGACTCAATCTCTATCTATTAGTTAACAAGCATTATGGGTTTTGCAGACCTATCGATCGCAGAGATAGCAGCCGACTACAGCATTCCTGTAGAAAAAGTGTTTTCTCTGTGCAACCAACTGGGAATCGCCTACAAACACCAAAAGACCCGTTTGGCGTTAGAAGATGCAAAGGCAATTATTTCCCAAATATCGTCTGAAACACACCCAAAAGGTACTAGCGACTCAGTGGGTGATAACGAAGTCACTTGAAGGGTGATCTCGGCTTTGGCTAATCACTGATAGCTAATGGCAAAAAACAATGAGTCATTAGCAATTAGCAGCTTGGAGATTGAGAATCGCTTTCTTAGCTGTGTTGAGCGTCAAAATTTTTTTAAGGGGAAACATGTTTAGAAGACTAATTGGCGTTGTTGTGGCCACTGTTTTACTCTCGTTTCAATTGCTTGTCGGTAGCGCGACAGCAGTAGAACTGGACAAAGCTACCCGAACAGTGCCATTAAATACTGAAGGTGAGGTCACCGTACTCAGCCTTAAACAAGTCAAAGAAGGCAAACGCTTATTTAATTACGCTTGCGCCCAATGTCATGCCGGGGGAGTTACCAAAGTAAACCAGAACGTGGGACTCACTCCAGAGGATTTGGCACTGGCAACACCCAACCGTAATAACATTGAAGGCTTGGTGGATTACCTGAAAAATCCCACTACTTACGACGGCGAAGAAGAAATTTCCGAAATACACCCCAGTATCAAAAGTTCAGATATTTTCACAGCAATGCGAAATCTGACAGATGATGACTTGGAAGCGATCGCTGGTCATATTCTCTTACAACCCAAAATTGTTGGTACTAAGTGGGGAGGTGGAAAAATCTATTACTAAATCCCGGAATTAGTATTGCGTATTGGGGCATAGGGCATAGGGCATTGGAAAGAGGCAGAGATGCAGGGGGTAGGGGGAAAACTCTTCTCCCATTCCCCATTCCCCATTCCCCATTCCCCATTCCCCATTCCCCATTCCCCATTCCCCATTCATTACTGATTGCACAGCTTTTTGCCATAAATTGCTCCCCATTATTAAAAAAAAATTGTATCTATGACAGATTGTCATATTTGGCGTTGATTTTATTTAAAATGAGAAAGGGAAAAAAATTAGATGTTAGGAGAGAGCTATGAAATTAATTTCGGCAAGCTGGAGACGCCTTAGTTTAGCTGTGTTAACAATCCTTTTAGTTGTTAGCAGCTTTGCTGTTTTTACTCCCAGTGCTTCGGCTGAAACCTATCAGGTGAAATTGGGTAGCGATAAAGGAATGCTCGCATTTGAACCGAAAAAGTTGAGTATCAAACCAGGCGACACAATTGAATGGGTGAACAATAAAGTTCCTCCCCATAATGTTGTGTTTGATTCTGCCAAAAACCCCGCTAAGAGCGCTGATTTAGCAAAATCTCTGTCTCATAAAAAGATGTTGATGAGTCCTGGTCAAAAGGAAACAACCACCTTCCCCGCAGACGCGGCACCTGGTGACTACACCTTCTACTGTGAACCCCACCGTGGTGCTGGCATGGTTGGTACAATCACTGTCGAAGGCTAGAAACATTGTCGTTGGCACAAGATGATTTCTCAGTGAAATTAGCTCATGGCAACACGCCACACTCCTAGAGTGACGCACAAAATGTATAAATGGCGGTAATGAGTCCCATCTTCTCCTAAGACGCTAAACAACCTGTGGCGAAGGAATGATGAACTCGTTACCGCCAATTTTGATCAAATTTGACTTAATCGGGGATTAATCGCGTTTATACTCTTGCTGGAGGCTTGTTGCGAGGAAATTCTGTTGAGAATACTTTTATTAATTTTACTGTCGGCGATCGCTCTATTCAAATTGACATTCATTAGTCCAGCACTCGCTGCCGAACCATCTAAAGGGGCTAAAATTTTTGAGGCTAACTGCGCTTCTTGCCATATAGGTGGCGGTAACATCCTTATCAGCCAGAAAACCTTGAAAAAGGAAGCATTGTCAAAGTACTTAGAAAATTATGATCGCGACTCAATCCAGGCAATTATCCACCAAGTACAAAATGGCAAAAATGCCATGCCTGCCTTTAAAGGCAAGTTAAGTCATGAGGATATTCTTGAGGTAGCTGCTTACGTATTTCAAAATGCAGAACAAGGCTGGTAAATTACCATACCGTCTAGTTCTTGTGGGGTAAGCATCTTGCTAGCTTTAGGCTACGGGCAGGCAAACACTCACTCCACAAGAATTTAATTGAGTATTCTTTTATATATCTAAATCCTATTCGATTGCGTAAAAAACTCAGTACACATCTATTTTTCCTTTCCTATTTTCTATCCTTGACTACGCAAGTTAGTTCAGGAATAAAATCCCATTTTTAAATGACGAACTAGCGATCGCCAGTTCGTCAACTGCTAAAAACGACATTCTAAAGATGAATGATAAATTTCCAATTTTTATCATTCATCGCTTCTAGCTTGTTTATTAATCCAAAACCACCCACTGGTGATTATTTTTCTGGATTAGACTTTTGTCTGTTTTCTTTCAATTCGCGCAACCGTTCTACTAATTTTTGATCAGATTCAGCAGAGGATGTAGCCTGACCACTATTTACTCTCGGCAGCACTAATGGTTCGGAAGTGGTAGCAGCCGATGAAGGTGTGGGCTGATTATTTCTGATTCGTAGTTCAGATAATGGTTTGGGAGTAGTTGTGGGTGATAACTCAGGCTGATTGCTATTAACTCCTGGTGCAGCTAATGGTTTGAGAGTACCTGTGGATGCAGGCTTGGGCTGGTTATTTCTGATTTGCAGATCAGGAAATGGTTTAGAAGTAGCTGCTGGTAAGGGGGTAATAAGCTGATTGTTATTGACTCCCGGTGCAGATAATGAGGGCTTTTGCTCTTGAGTAGCCCCAGTGGTATTGCTAGTGTTGTTTTGGAAAACGAGGTTAAAGGGATAAGAACTGATTTGTTTATCTCCCTTGGGGGATTGCTTGTTGAAGTATTCTCTTGCTTTTGATTGCAATTCAGGGGAAACTAACTTGTCTTGAAATTTGATATCTAAGACCTTGCCATCAGGATCTACCACTAATACACCCAAAACAGCACCTTCAAGATTCGGCTTATCTGTGGGTAATATTTGACGGATGACTGATTTTTGTTCAGCGTTAGGGTATTCTTGCTGGACTTCTTTTCTCAGGTTTGCGTAAGAGTCTAGCTGTGCAATTGTCTGTTGAGTTCCCTTCAACGATAAATCGGCTGTCTGGGATGTGCTTAACCTAGTTCCGATTACAGTATTCTCAGTCCTTGGAGCTTGTTTGAGAGAATTTATCAGCTGGTTTTGAGTCATTTTAGACGCATCATTCGCCGATGGCGTCATTTGTGCATTCGTATTGACCTGTGCTGTTGCAATGGGGGCAGTGTTAGATAAGTTTGGAGATTGGGCATTCCGCAAAATATCATCAGGTATTTGCTGCGACTGCAATTCTGGCAACCTATTTACAGCTAGGGGCTTAGGTGGCTCGTATTTGCTGGCACTCTCACTCACACTAGGAACCGACGGAGAGAATCTGGGGCCAGTATTGAATTTAGAGGTGTCAACTCTAGAGGCATCAAATCGCAAATTATCACTAGGAATCATCCGCAAAGACTGCCTTGTAGGCAAAGAGGAGACTCGATAGTTATTAGATGATGGGGGTAGCGGAGGGAGTACTAACTGACTGGATGGCGGTGGCGCTAATGGAGGTAATCCAGTTTGGGCACTAAAGTTTGGAGCAGAAAGTGGCGCTATTGGAGGAAGTTGTTGTAAACCAATTTGGGGTGTGGTTTGGGGCAACCGATTCTGGTCGGCTTGACTCAATGCCAAAAGTCCGACTGTTTTGGATGATGCTGTTTCTTTGGGCTTGTTAGACTCCATAGGCATCAATGGCACAATCATCGCGATCGCACCGTGAATGCCAAGAGAAGCTATAGCTGCTATCCCAATTGGCTGGCTTAAGATATCTGGTATATTTTTCAGCAGGGAGACGTAAGACATAGCTGTTATCGTTCACTCGACTCAGTTGCAGTTGACTAGCGATTTTCTCTTTCCGACTATATTGCAATATTTTGCAATATATGCGTCCCTCTAAGGAAATAATAATTTCCTCTTTTGGCAATCAAAATCGCTAAAATTGCCATTTATTCAAATTTTTAATTGATCAATGACGGTGTATCATATTTTTCAATTCAATCTTGCTAATAGAGATATTTGAAAAATTACTACCTTCGATTTTTTATTGTTATGGCGCACACAATTAAAATTTATATTTGGGATATTTATAAAGTTTAAGTGAACCCACAAGTCTGAGTACATCACAACATTTGCTGAAGTTGCCTGTTTTTTTTACTCAACTACGCGCTTGTAATAGATGGCACACTTGCTTGTCCAAGACTAGTCCCTATGTGAAAATACTATCACATCAGCAGCCCCTAAAACTGTTGCAAACTGTACAATTTTATTGACATTCTCGCCCTAAACCCCACTAAAGCAATTTGGGTTTTTATCAAGGGAGTCAGTCAGACATCGCAATTCTAGCTTCCGAATCATGACGACTCCTTCATTAAAAAAGTTCAAACCCTCAATATTGCATCCAAGATTAAAATGCCGTTACCAACAGTTATTTTGCCTGGATATCTGGAAAGCGCGATTGCTTATCGCCAACTAGAACAATCTCTACAGCAGTTAGATTTTCCCACAACTACAGTTCCACTGCGACGGCGCGACTGGCTACCCACTATTGGAGGAAGACCTGTAACGCCAATTTTGCAACAACTAGATCGCACGATCAACCATACATTGCAGCAATATAATGCTACTCAAGTTAACTTGATTGGTCACTCAGCCGGAGGTTGGATATCCCGCATCTACATGGGAGGAAAGCCCTATTTAGCACGCGGCGATGTCAAGCCATTTCTTTGGGAAGCGCATCCCCTGGTTGCTACTCTCATCACCTTGGGTACACCCCACATTAGCCAAGAACGCTGGACGCGCTTCAATCTTGATTTTGTCACCAATAATTACCCAGGAGCCTTTCACAAAAACGTTTGTTACGTTTGTGTCGCTGGCAAAACTATCTTTGGAGAAAGACGGCGCGGTAGTTGGTTAGCTTATAGTAGTTACCAATTAACCTGTGGTAAGGGTAACACTTGGGGAGATGGAATCACACCCATTGAAGCTGCTCATTTAGAAGGGGCAGAAAATCTTGTGATTGAAGGTGTGAGGCATTCTCCGAGAAGTCCTGGGATTTGGTATGGTTCAGCAGAACCCTTAAAAGCTTGGGTGCAATATTTAATTTAAAAAACTCATCTTTTTATGATGAATGCAACATTTATTAATATTCCTTAGCTAAAATATAACAAGAATAAATACCTAGTTAAGAACAGGAGGGGTGAGCTATGCAAAGCACCCAGTTCGATAGGATTTTGCGACGAGTAGCGACGATAATATCGGTCGTGATTCTGACTCTGTGCCTAATTTATATCTCTACCGGAATTTTGCTTTCTTTTTACTATGAACCGACAGCAGGCGGGGCTTATAACTCATTGAAGATGATTAATACACAACTGCCATACGGCTGGTTGTTTTGGAGAGCGCATGATATTGCTGGTAACGCAGTAATTGCGATCGCTCTCATTCAAATTGTGGTGATGTTTTTAGGTCGGCAATTTCGCAAAAGTTGGCTGGCTGCTTGGATTAGTGGGATTTTATTGACCCTAAGTGCGATCGGGCTGAATTGGACAGCGATGATCCTAGATTGGACTCAGGAAGGATACTGGCGTTTTAGCATTGAGCTAGGAACCATCGAAGCCATTCCTTTGATTGGTGGACAACTGCGCGACATCCTGACTGGCGGTGGAGCCATTAACACAATTACCGTCGAACACCTTTACACAATCCACAGTTATCTGATTTCGGTAGCGACGCTAATCCTTGCCATAGTGCATTTGTCTGCTTTACTCTGGCAGGAATCGCAAATGCATCAAGCTGAGTGGGAGGTTGGGAGTTAGGAGTCATTCCAATACTTGTCGGGTTTTGGGGAATTGGGTTTGGGGTAAGGGGAAATAAAAAACCTTTAACCTTTACCCTTTAACCTTTTCCCAAAACCCAATTCCGAGTTCAAAATGCTTTACCCAAGCAGTATTGGGAGTCATTCAATTTTGGATTTTAGTAGGACTTACGCAAAAATAATTGAAAAGCCTATTATTCCGTAGCGGTAATTTATGAATTACCGCTACTTACGACGTATTTTGCGTAAGTGCTATTTAGATTGAAGGAAAAATCTAAAATCTAAAATCTAAAATCCAAAATCTAAAATCCAAAATCTAAAATTACCTCCGCCATCTTATGCCCCAGGGGTGTCAGTACTGAAAAGTTGAGATATTTTGGCGAGGGGGACTTCTTCAACTTCCGGTAACTTTTCTAAAGAGAGGCGAGTAGACTGGTTAGCACCAGATAAGCGTTTTAAAAGCTTAGGTCTAGGATCATGTAACAAGTAGATAATGCGATCGCCAATTTCCCACTCGTATTTTGCTGGCACTACTTGTAAGCGTTCTTTTCGTTCTACCAATAGCGGTATCAACGCCCCAGTCTTAATCATTTCTTGGATACGCTCATTTTGACTAGAAAATTCTGATTCAGTTAGGGTAGTTGTTCCTAACTTGACTCGCCCATCATTCAAATATTCATTCCAAGTCTTAATTGCTAAGTCTGGGATAAAAGCTTGATTAACTTTATTACTAACAGAAGTACTCGCTTGCGGATTACGGGGGAAAACAGCTAAGACACGCGGCGGATTAAACTCCTCAGATGCTCGTTGAGCCAAAACAAAATTTACCTCGCCATTACTTGTCATCGCCAAAAAAGTACCCATAGAGGCAAGTCCAGCCTCTTCCAAAACAGCAGCATCTAGTGCACTGCTGGCAATAACTTTGAGATTTTGCGCCTCGGCTTGAACAAGACATTGGGGGTCAGTATCAATCATGACCACGTTTTCTCCTCCTTCTTGAAAGAACCGGGCAATCAAAAGACTTAAGGGATTACAACCCACAATCACTGCCCCTGTTGCATCTTTGGAAGTGATTTGCAGCCATCTAGCAACCCAGCCAGCTGTTAGACCTTGGCAGACAACAGTCATGATAATTGTGAGAAAGACTAGAGCTTTGATGGAATCACCGCCGTTAATGCCACGCTGTGTTAGGGAAATTGCAAAAAAAGAAGCTACGGAGGCAGCAACGATTCCTCTAGGAGCAACCCAGCTTAAAAATAATTTCTGTCGCCAGTTTAGGTCACTGTTCCAGGTACACAACAGAATATTAATCGGGCGAACGACAAACATTAATACCAAAACAGTGAATAAACTACCCCAACCCAAAGCAAAGACACTGGCAATGGATAAATCAGCAGCTAATAAGATAAATAGCACCGAGACGCTGAGAATTGTCAACTGACCCTTAAAACTCCTTAACAGACGTTCTTCCGGGACTGAGGAGTTAGCAAATACGGCTCCTGCAACTACTGTTGTCATTACTCCCGATTCACTGCGGATCATTTGCGATAAGGTAAATAGGCTCCAAAGTATCGCCAACACCGCTAAGTTTTTTAGCTCGAATGACAGAAAATCAGCGCGTTTGAAAATCAAACTCATCAGATAACCGCCAGCACCACCAATTGCCGCACCAACACCCAGGCGCATCAACAAACCAGCGATCGCATTGATGGGGTCAGCATCGCCGTTCAAAATGGTATCGAGGACAACGAAGGCGAGGATAGCCCCTACAGGGTCAATTAAAACCCCTTCTCCTTCCAAAATAGTTGCCACTTGCCGATCTACATTGATTTGTTTGAGCAAAGGGCCAACAACGGTTGGGCCTGTCACCACGACTATGGAAGCATAGAGAAAAGCTATGTTCCAGGGAAATTCACCCAACCAGTGGGCTGCCATACTCCCACCAAGCAATGTGATCAGGGTTCCTAGAGTGACGAGCAATTGCAGGCTGACTGAAACTCTACCTAACTCTCGTAGATCCAAGTTAAGTCCGCCTTCAAACAAAATTATTGCCGTTGCTAGAGCGACAATAACTTCTAGTCCAGTGCCTAGCAAATGGGGATGCAACAGCCCGATGCCATCAGAGCCAAACAAGATGCCCAACAGCAATAACAAGACGATGCTGGGTATACGAAAATATGCAGCCAGCACTTGGGCGCTAATGCCTGCAAGGACGGCGATCGCCATCTGTAAGGTGATTTCAAAAGATGCTTCCATGTTGTAGATTTTGAGCGATTTATTTCAAAATCTTTTGTAAAAAACCGTAGACATTAACTTTACAGGGTACAACATCATACCTTTTGTCCATTGCTGAATTTAGCGTTTTTTCGATCTGTGTATCCCCCAAACTTCTGAGCACAGGATGCCTCAGCATCCTGTGGCTTCCCGCAGAAGCTTCTACGGAATTTTTTGTGCGTCTCCATGTCTTTGTATCTTTTTGAAGCTTTTACTCCACCCAGTTTACCTGCCACAAACTTTTTTTGGCAAAACCTGTTGACAAAGGCAAGAAAATTGGTTAATTTATAAAAGGTCTGAGTCCGATGCCCCCATCGTCTAGAGGCCTAGGACACCTCCCTTTCACGGAGGTAACGGGGATTCGAATTCCCCTGGGGGTACTAAAAAAGCAGAAGTTTGTATTTCTGCGAGTCTATAAACAAAAACGATCATCCAGAGTTACTCCTGAATGATCGTTTAATTATACATACGGTTCTTTACTAGCTAACTCTTCTACACGTTGGTGAATAGCCAGAAGATTTAGCCGCAGGTCTTTGCTCAAGCGGTTTTCAATTATTCCCACTGGCATAGTGAGTTTAGGCCAAACTTTAATTGTGTAGCAAAGATTTGTTCCTACATACCCACCGAGGGAATAAGGCTCTAAGCACCAGCTACCAGAAAAGCCTTTAAAATCTCCCTCTACCATGCGGAAATTAATTTCTTTGGGGAAGCATTCTTCTAAATCTAAAACCACCCGCGCCGAAAAGTTGAAATTCAGTAAGCGCTGAGAACCTACTTGCTCAAGTCTAATTCCACCATGAGGATGCTCGATTAGACGACTCTTAGCGAGGTTGGGGAGAAAGTCAGATAAGGCTTCATAATCTGTCAGAACCTTCCAGATTCGTTCCACTGGTTGGGGAATTTTAACTTTAGCGCTGATTTGTCGCTGTCGCTCTGCTATTTTCTCAATTTGGACTTCTATCTTAGCTGCCAAAGCGACTGTATCAGCAGTCAAATCCCCTTCGAGGTTAATGTCATCACTAGGAGACTGGAAATCAGGGTTCTCTGTTGTGTTCTGTTTTTTAGTCACTTTCAGAATTATGGTTTGCTTTCGTCAGAAAATTGGGGCAGAGTCAGGGTGAAGCAAATTTCGCTCTGTTCAGAATCGGATATTTGGACACTTTCAACAGCGATCGCTCCATTCAAATGCTGCACTAAAGACTTGACTAGAGCAAGTCCCAAGCCAGTCCCCGGAGTCCAACGCCCTTTCCCACGACGGAACTTGTCAAAAATATAGGTTGCTTCTTCTTCGGAGATAGCACGTCCTGTATTCGTCACCTTCATGATAACTTGATCAATTTGTTGATCAACTCGGTGAGCAGCTTCAAGATGGACAACAGTATCATGCTCTGAGTATTTACAGGCATTCGTTAACAATTCTTGCAGGATGCGATCAAAACTCTCCAGTTCAGTTTGCAGTTTTAGCGATTCCTCTGGTAAATCTACAGAAATTTTTAATCCCTTCTCTGCAAGTTTTTTCTCAAAAGATGCTGCTATATCTAGAATTCTAGTATTTAAATCTATAGATTCTAATTGCGGGGCTTCATGAGGCGACTCTAGTTTCTGGAGTGTCAACAAGTCATTAATCAAGTTGATTTCCTTTGTACATTCCTGCTCTAGGATATCTAGGTATCTAACTTGACGCTCTGGTGCTATTCCTGGCAAACGCAAGTTCCGAATTGACATCAACATATTTGTCAGAGGATAGCGCAAGCGATCGCTCATGTTACTCAAAAATTCATCTTTGAGTTCGTTGAGTTTCCTTAGCTGCTCAACATACTGGCGTGTTCTTTCATGCAATTTCGCTTGCAGTTCCAGACTACTCTGAAGTTTCGCCGTCCGCTCATCTACCAAAGTTTGCACTTGGCGCAATGTCTGTGACTGAATTATGGCGTTACTCACTTGAGCGCAAACCATTTCCACAAGATTTAATTCGGCTGGTTGCCAACTACGAATCACAGATTGCTGTAGCACTAAGAAACCTAAGATTTTACCTTGACTCTCTAATGGCACTAAAAGTACCGCTGGCAATTCCTCTATTTCAAATAATGGAGCCGCTGTCAAGGTATCGTTTTGGTCTGTATAGTCATCGAAGATTACTGCTTTTCCAGAATCCATGAAGGCACGCTGGCATAAACCACAGTCTGAAAGCAAGAAAGACTGAGCCAAGGTGCCTGGTTTACTAGTACCGGAATTTTGCGTTTCCCTAGCCCATTCACCAATCACAGTAGCTTTCGCTTTGGGAATTTGTTTTTTAGCTTGAGTCCTAAATAGTGGATCTGTATATTTTAGTGATATGAGTAAACCCCGATCTGCCTGTAGAGATTCGGCAGTCGAGGCGATAACTAACTGGAGCATTTGATTAAGCTCCAAGTTGCTACGACTCAATATAGTTAATTGCTTGATCAAGCTTTGATGCTGCTCGCTCTTTTGCACATACTGCTTTTGATGAGCAATGAGTTGAGCTTGTGCCACCCTAGAAAAAGCGATCGCGCAAGCCGACTCCACTTCTGTGAGTAATTGTTTTTCTGATTCACTCCATTCATAGGGTTGGAATTTAATCAGATTAATCACACCATTATTATTGCCACCAAATCTGGTGGGAATTGCCAAAACAGTTTTTATTGGTAGTGGCAAATATTGACACCCAATTACCAGACTGTTCTGAATGATGGAAATGTCTTCAATAGTCAATGCTTGGGCAGCACATTGCAGCACAGGCGAGTGCATGAGCAACTGTTCCATCGAAAACATTTCTTCGGGATGTGGCAACCCTAAATACTCATCAGCACACCAATTAGTAGTAGTCGCTTCGTCGGATGTCTCACCCGTCACAGAAACCAAGCAGCAGCAATCTACTTGAAAAGCAACTCCTAGCAATTGGGCAATATCTTGCAGCATTAATGCCGTTATCGAGCTATTGGCAATGATTTGGTTAATCTTTTGTACCAACTGGCGGGCAGGTTCTTCCTGATGCTGCATCAGCTTGACTTGGTAAGGTTGTAGTCGATCTATGTCATCTACGTAATGTGGCGGCGATGATAAAGGCTTTTTCATTATTGGCACGCCCTCGGATAATAATCCAATTGTTCTTGCACCCAACTTATTGGCATATTTTTCACCGTTGGTTGTGTTGCTACACCCTGATAATTGACAAATATTGTATGAATACTTTCTCTCACCTGTTATAGCCCTTTTCTATCTCAGATGGCCAAGTTTCCACTGTATCAAGCAAATTGCTACATTGGTACATAGGTAAATAGAATACTTAAGATATCCTATAAATGCTTCAGTTAGCTTATGTTTTACTGCTTTATCTTGAAATAATTTACTAACTTTATCTTCTCTGTAAGTATACATAAACCGTAATTTCTCTGGAATTCCAGCAAAATCTCCCTTTGGCTCACGTAAAATTACTTAACTTTCTTTATAAATTTTTATTACAGGTTGTAAAAAGCTAGTAGGTTTAACAAGTTACTCTTTTATCTCCGTAACTCTCAGTAAAATCTTAATGAAGCTAAATTTTGAATGCAGCCCAATTATTAGTAATAATAACTGGGCTGCATTCATCTGAATATAGGACTAGCCAGCCAAGCTCTCGACACTCAGAGGAACCATATCGCCATTCCTCGTCAGTCCTAACAACATCGGTTGTTGGGGTTGAATTAGTTGACCTGTAAGTACACAGCGTTCTTCCTGCTGAGCTGTGGCAGCGATGCTAGCTCGAATGTCCGCTCGCGAAAATCTAGGCTTCCACTCACCTGATTTTTGCTGGACATAATTCCAAAGAATATCTCGGATCAGAGCTTGATATCCCTGATTCCCAGCGATTTCTTTGAGTTTATCTTTGAGTTCCCGCTCTAGGCGGATGCTGGTAACTTCCATGTCGGTGGTTGGGGTGCGAGCGATCGTATGCATTACTTTTTCTCCTTAAAGGTATGGACAGGATAGTAATACAAGTGTAGTATGTTTAAAGGAATGTTCAATAGGTGAAATTTTCTGTGAAATCCATTTACCCCATATCTACTTCAATTTTGTGTGCCACCAATCGCCGAGCCGGTTGGGAATCCGCTGTTATGGAAGTGGAGTATTTATTTATGGGCGATGGTAGCCGAGATTATGGGCAAATCACAGAGGGTAATCATGATTTTAGACATCTCAGCATTAGTGCGCTGATTGCAAAACCAGAACTAGATGAACAAGGCGGGGGGTACAGACATAGGAATACTGTACCGATATAAGACCAGAAAATTTTCCGGTCAATTCTAACCCCCGCTTCACCGAAAACTTGAAGCGGGGGTTTTTTTATAAGGAGTTAAGCTGTGACGATATCTTCCATGCGCGGCGCGAACGCAATGCAAGTGTTAGAGCAATCTGTGGTGGTGTTTTCTCAAAATTACTTGCCACTATGTCGGATCAATATCAAGCGGGCAATTGTGCTGTTAGTAACCAACAAAGCCCAACCCCTTGGTTTTACCACAGAAGGCGGATGGCAAGTTCACTCACCCAGTTTGGTAATTGATGTGCCAAAACACATTCGTTTGACAATCACTTCCAATGAGCGGATGTGGAAAGTTCCGCCAGTGAATCGGCGGGAAGTGTTGCGACGAGATCATCACAGTTGCCAATATTGTGGCAGCAGCAAACATCTAACGCTAGATCATGTGATACCGCGTTCCAAAGGCGGTTCTCACACTTGGGATAACGTAGTCGCAGCTTGTGAAAGATGTAACTCCCGTAAAGGCGATCGCACCTTGTTTGAAGCTGGTATGCAACTGCATACCAAACCAAAAGCGCCAATTCACCCCGCGATTTCTTTTGCTGAACAGTTTTGGATAGATATGCAAGCAAACCTGGAATAACAGGAGAGCATAAGGAATGCTGAAATTAACTTACACTGAAAGCAGTTTTGATTTGGAATGTGTCACTCTGTCGCTAGAAGAATGGGTAGCGCAGCGAGTGATTTTAGCCCTGCGAGTTGGGCAAAGTTTATGCATTGAACCCACTACCGCTTCCTTTTTGCTTCCTGTTGATTTGCCAGGAGTAGAAGTACTCAGGGCTGAGGTAAAAAGAGATGACAGAGAAATCATTGCCCTCTGTGCGTGCGATGCCGAATACATGGAAGTCACTCTGCGGGGTTCTTGGCTATCAGCTAGTTCTAAGGATGCTGTCGGTGTGTTTGTCACCACTATGAGCGATCGCGCTGAGTTCTTTTTACAGAAACTTTGGCAGGAAGCTCAATCTTGTGCTTCTGTGATGAGCGAATAAACGAAATAGTAGGGTGAGTATAACTTCTCACCCTTTATTATCGAACAGAATTCAGGAGTCAGAATTCAGTTGGATATTCTGACCGAAAAAGTGGGTCATCATTAATACAACCCAGCAATAACCTTTTCGTTGTTGCTGGGTTGCACCTGATCAAGCATTTTTCCTTGAAATTTAGCTGGGACTGTAAAGGTAGGGTTTACTACTGGCGCATTAATTTGCCCTTTTGCTGGATGATCTTGAACTTATGCAGTATGGATTTTGCTTATTAGGCTGGTTCAACCCAATTGTAGGGAAGTGCCTGGAGCAATACTACAAGCTGTAATCTATAGTGGCGATCGCGACAACACTAATTATCTTTTGTCGTTTGAAGCAGTTGTCTGTCACTTCAGGCTTTTAAATATTCATCCAAGCATAACTGTAGTTTGACTTTTAAGAGGGCTTAATTAAGTTCAAATCTAAGTACAGAAGCTTTTCTAGGCAATTTTAAAAAACTTTCTGAAACCCCTTGACACCTCTTGTAGTATTTTGTAGTATATTTGTAGTGAAGCAAAAGACAAGCTTCCCAAGAGTCAAAGTTATGTTCTACATACAACTAAAGGACAGGCGTTGGAATAAGCCAAAGTCTCCAGTTAACAAAGCTGTTTCTACTTGCAAACCATCGGCAGTAGAGGCAATAAACGAAAAAACTTCTAAGTTTGCACTCATCAAAACCACTGAATACATCCGTAATACACAACAGGCTTGCTACCTAGAGTTTCGGTTGTTTTCCTAACAGTTTTTAACAGTAAAAAGTCAATTATCTGAACCTTGAAAACTAAATAAGAAATGGGCAAGTTCACCAACAAAATCTGTGCCTAAAAACTTCAAAGTTTAGGCACAGATTCCAAAAAATCGGGGTGTAGCTCAATTGGCTAGAGCGTTCCGTTGTCTGCGGAAATGTTGCGGGTTCAAATCCCGTCACCCTGGTTGTAGTCCTGTAGGCAAATAGTTTAAGCCGTCAGTTTCTCAAGCTGAAGATTGCGAGTGCGAATCTCGTCGGGACTCCCAAGTGGTCAGGTAGCCAAGTGGTCGAAGGCGTTGGTTTGCAAAACCGATTAGCGCGGGTTCAAATCCCGCCCTGACCTCTGGTGCGATCGCAGTGTAGCTTAATGGTAAAGCCCCTGGCTCATAACCTGGTATATGCGGGTTCAAGTCCCGCCACTGCCACCAAATGCAGGGATGGTGTAACGGCAACACCTCGTGACTATGCAGGGATGGTGTAACGGCAACACCTCGTGACTCCAAATCCGATGTTCTAGGTTCAAATCCTAGTCCCTGTGTCAGACAATTTTGGATTTTAGATTGCCAATTTTAGATTAAATTTTTTAATCCAAAATCCCAAATTTAAAATCTAAAATTCCAATTATGCCCTCGTGGACGAATGGTTAAGTCAGTGTTCTTTCAAAGCACAGATGCGAGTTCAATTCTCGTCGAGGGAATGATTTATGGGTCGGTGGCCGAGTGTGGCTGAAGGCGACAGTCTGTAAAACTGTTCTTTTTTGCACGCAGGTACCCTTCTCTTCGAGACGCTACGCGAACGGGAAGCAAGCTACAAATCCTGCTCTACCCACTATGGAGAGGTGGCTGAGTGGCTCAAAGCGTCCTCCTGCTAAGAGGAAACGGGTAGATTAATCCGTCGCAGGTTCAAATCCTGTTCTCTCCGTTCTGAGAGTGTGGTGTAACTGGATAACATCTCAGTCTACGAAACTGAAGAATTGAGGGTTCAATTCCCTCCGCTCTCGTCATCATCTCTTCTCTTATCCCCCGGTAGCTCAGTTGGTAGTTAGCGCCTGTCTGAAGAACAGGAGGTCGTCGGTTCGATTCCGACCTGGGGGGCTTCGTTGCCTCATAGCTCAATGGTAGAGCAAGCGGCTGTTAACCGCGCGGTTGTAGGTTCGAGTCCTACTGAGGCAGCCATTCATTGCCGGGTGGACGAATTGGTAAGTCGCATCGCTCTGAACGATGAGGTTGCAGGTTCAAACCCTGCCCTGGCAATAAAGCCCTGTGGTGTAATTGGCAACATAGCGCCCTTTGAAGGCGAAGATTCCAGGTTCGAGTCCTGGCGGGGCTGCCAAACTCTGCTCTTGTAGCCGAACTGGAAGAGGCTGCCGTCTCAAAAACGGTATGTTGTGGGTTCAATTCCCACCAAGAGTACCAAAACTTGCTCCTGTAGCCCAATTGGAAGAGGTGGCAGACTTAAAATCTGTTTAGTTGTGGGTTCGACTCCCACCAGGAGTACCACGGGATGTAATTCAGCGGCGAGAAGCCATGCTTTGGGAGCATGGAGTCGCAGGTTCGAGTCCTGCCATCCCGATATGCCCCTGTGACGGAACTGGCATACGTGCTGGAATCAGAGTCCAGATTTTGCAGGTTCAAATCCTGTCGGGAGTACCAAAATATCTGGGTGTGGCGCAGATGGGAGCGCGGGAGTTTCGGGAACTCCAGGTCGCAGGTTTAATCCCTGTCACTAAGATTTTGCCCTTGTAGCCCAATGGAAGAGGCGCTTCGCTTAGAACGAAGAGGTTGCTGGTTCAAATCCAGTCAGGGGTATTGGTGAATATGCGGCAACGGTAGAGCAAGTGCCTTACAAGCAAGAGGTTGCAGGTTCAAATCCTGCCAGGACTACCAAATATTGGGAGTGTAGCTCAATGGAATAGAGCTTCGAGCTTCTACCTCGAAAGTTGTGGGTTCGAGTCCTACCACTCCCGCCTAAACAAGTCAAAAGTCAAAAGTCAAAAGAATGAATTTAATTATTTCTCTTTCTTTTTAGTTTTTACTTTGCTCTTTTTACTTATTTGATGGGGTCATAGCTCAAATGGTTAGAGCGCCTGTCTTGCAAGCAGGAGGTTATGGGTTCAATTCCCATTGATTCCACTGATGGTGTTTGAAGCCAAAGTGGTAGAGGCGCTGGTTTGTGGAACCAGTCATAGCGGGTTCAAGTCCCGTCAGACACCCCTGAATGGAAGATGCCGCTGAATGGATGGCAACTGGTCTTGAAAACCAGGGTATGGGCAACTGTAGGGGTACCCTACGGGAAGCAAGCTACGATTCCTCCATCTTCCTCTTTTTCCACCTGAAGCCGAAAAGCGAGGCGCTGTGCTGATAACACAGAAATAGGAGGGGCAGTACCTCCCTGGTGGATTTATATGTAGTGTTGGTGTTACAAAGATTGCGATGTAATGCAATCGCACTTGCTCATTTCTTTTTCTTAACTAGGGTGGTTGGCATACCGGCTGTGCAGCGGGCTTTTAACCCGCAGAAATAGGTTCGACCCCTATACCACCCACTAAACAATTAAAAATTTAAAATTAAGAATTAAAAATTAAGAATTGCAATTTTAGCTAGATTTTTGGCAATTGCTGATATGCAATTTGAATGCACATTGGGTTATGAATAGCAACTAGCGATCGCTAGTTGAGCATGTTGCAATAATATATCTTTATCCAAAGCATGTATGGGATATTGCGGTGTTACTGCCAGTAGTTTCTCAATTCTTTCTCTGGCGGCCTCCACTACTGATTCGTCTAAACTACCCTTGGTGAGGGAATCGACGAAATCTTCAGCAATTTTATATGTTCTTTCAATAGATGATGAATTAATATTACGCGAAACAATAAACAGGTCGCAGCCTGCATGAAATGACTGCGCCACAGTACCAGGTTTCATAAACATCTCTGAGATAGCTTTCATATCTAAGTCGTCAGATACAACAACTCCCTTAAAGCCAAGTTCCTCTCTCAGTATGGTTTTGAGGATAGTTTGGGAAAGGGTTGCTGGCACTTCAGCATCTATCCTGGGAAATAAGATATGAGCAGTCATAATCAAAGGAATCTGTACTTCGATTAAAGCTCTGAAGGGTATAAGTTCTCGAAGTCGCAGGTCTTCTAGAGTTAAATTCAGTATTGGTAGTTCAATGTGAGAGTCCTTACTGGTGTCTCCATGTCCGGGGAAGTGTTTGGCGCATCCCAAAATTCCTGAATCTCGAAGTCCAAAGTAGTAGTCACGCGCACCTTGAGTAGCTGTTTCGGGAGTGTTACCAAAGGCGCGAGGCCCAATCACGGGGTTGTTGGGATGGGAAAAAATATCTGCTAAAGGTGCCCATGATAAATTGATGCCCAGTGATTTTAATTCTATAGCTGTGGCTTTTGCTACTTCATAGGACTGCGATCGCAACAACAACCCATGAGGAAAACGGGTAATTGGCGGTGGTGTACGAATTACACGACCTCCTTCATGATCCAGAGTTATGAACATTGAGTCACGTTCAGCATATTCTCGTATTTGGCTGTTCAAATCCTTGAAGCTTTCCAGCCAAACCTGATATGGAGTGCCATCCAAAAAATTCTTAGCGAAAAAGATCACCCCAATCGGTTTTAATTCATTGAGTGCGCGTTTATCGTCATCGCTTAATGTCGTGCCAGAAATACCTAGAATCAGGTGATGTCCAAAGCGCTTTAGCTCCTGCGATACACTCATAATCTTTTACCTATAAGTTGTGAGGTAAACAACTGGGTTGTTGAACCTAGAGGACATAAATATTTATCCTACCCTGAGGGGAGCAGAAAGTTTTCAAAGCAGTCTTTAACCAATACCAGACATTTACTCAAAGCAAATACACGAATTAGCAAAGAAATCAACTACTTTAAGACAACATTTGGGATTACATTATTTTCAGTCAAAGGAAATACTTTTGTTTTCCTAAATCTTCTGCATGTTAATCATGTAAATATAGATGAAATTCACGCCGCAAAGCTATTACCAACAATGGTATTGGCAATTTACTTGGGCAGGTGCGCGTAGATAAAATTTCCTTTGCAAAAAGTTTTTTGGGGAAGCGATCGCACAATAACTGCCAAATGTAACGGATTGCAACGTATAATGAGAACGATAAAACGGTTAAGAAATATTGAAGAGCAGTAGGGTTACATGCGAGTAGCGATCGCGGGAGCGGGACTAGCAGGACTTTCCTGCGCGAAATATATTACAGACGCAGGTCACACACCCATTGTCTTGGAACGTCGAGACGTTCTGGGCGGTAAAGTGGCCGCGTGGAAAGATGCTGATGGAGACTGGTACGAAACAGGACTGCACATCTTTTTTGGGGCATATCCCAATATGTTGCAGTTATTCAAAGAACTGGACATTGAAGATCGGTTGCAGTGGAAAGAACACACAATGATCTTCAACCAGCCGGATGCACCAGGTACTTACAGTCGTTTTGATTTTCCAGATTTGCCGGCACCGATTAATGGTATAGTGGCAATTCTGCGAAACAACGACATGCTGACATGGCCAGAAAAAATCCGCTTTGGCATCGGGTTGTTGCCGGTCATGCTTCAGGGGCAAAAGTACGTTGAAGAAATGGACAAATATTCCTGGACAGATTGGCTGCGTAAACACAACATTCCAGAACGGGTCAATAAAGAAGTTTTTATTGCCATGGCCAAGTCGCTGAATTTCATTGGCCCAGATGAAATTTCGGCAACCATTCTTTTAACTGCCCTAAATCGTTTCCTCCAGGAAAAAAATGGCTCGAAAATGGCCTTTCTGGATGGTTCGCCAACAGAGCGGTTGTGTCAGCCCCTAGTAGATTACATCACCGAACGCGGCGGAGAAGTCCGCTTGAATGCCCCCTTGAAAGAGATTTTGCTAAACGCCGATGGCACCGTGAAGGGATACTTGATTAGGGGGTTGAATGGGGAAGAAGATGAAGTTTTCACGGCAGATTTGTATGTATCTGCCATGCCCGTTGACCCTCTAAAGGTCATCTTGCCAGCACCTTGGAAGCAAATGGAGTTTTTCCAAAAGCTAGAAGGCTTGGAAGGCGTACCTGTAATTAACGTGCATCTATGGTTTGATCGTAAACTTACGCAAATTGATCACTTGCTATTTTCGCGATCGCCCCTCCTAAGCGTTTATGCTGATATGAGCAATACCTGCCGTGAATACGCCAACCCCGATCGCTCGATGCTGGAATTAGTTCTAGCCCCGGCAAAAGATTGGATTGCCAAATCCGATGAGGAGATTGTGGCTGCAACTATCGCCGAGTTAGAAAAACTCTTCCCCGACCACTTTGGAGGAGACAATCCAGCAACTTTGCTGAAATCTCATGTGGTGAAAACGCCCCGTTCAGTTTACCAAGCGACCCCTGGTCGTCAACAGTACCGTCCCTCACAAACAACCCCCATTGCTAACTTCTATCTCAGCGGGGATTACACCATGCAACGCTACTTAGCCAGTATGGAAGGTGCCGTACTTTCTGGTAAGCTGACAGCGCAGGCGATTTCAGAGGCCCTCCCGGTAGCAAATTCCTCAAACCTGCAAACGCTCACCCGACCGCCCGCAACGAATGCTGCAACTGCCTGAATCCCCACCGCGCATGAAAACGCTGGTCTCTCTGGACGAGTCCTACGAACTTTGTCGTCACCTCATAGCCAAGTATTCCACGACTTTTTACCTCAGTACTTTGCTCCTGAGCAAAGAAAAACGTCCTGCTATTTGGGCAATTTATGCTTGGTGTCGCCGTTTAGATGAACTGGTGGATGGGCCCGCATCTGCTATCACCACGCCAGAAACCCTAGACCTATGGGAACAGCAGCTCGAATCGATGTTTGCTGGACACCCATTGGACAACTTCGATGTAGCCTTGGTAGATACCATTCAACGTTTCCCGATGGACATTCAACCCTTTAGGGATATGATTGCCGGTCAACGCATGGACTTATATCGCAGTCGTTATGAAACCTTCGAGGAGTTATACCTCTACTGTTACCGTGTTGCTGGCACTGTCGGCTTGATGTCAACAGCAGTAATGGGGTTGGATACTACCAGAAATATAGCTCCCTGGAACCGTGAAAAACAGCTATATATTCCCATCGAAGAAGAAATTGCCTTAGGAATTGCCAAGCAACTCACCAACATCTTGCGCGATGTGGGCGAGGATGCCCGAAGGGGAAGGATCTATATTCCCCTAGAAGATTTGGCAAGATTCAACTACACCGAACAAGATTTGTTCGAGGGTGTAGTGGATGAACGCTGGCGTTCCCTAATGCGCTTTCAAATTGATCGAGCACGACAGTTTTATAAAAAAGCAGAAAAGGGAATTTCCCACTTATCTTCTGATGGTCGTTGGCCTGTGTGGGCGGCTCTGATGCATTACAGTGGAATATTAAGCGTAATTGAACGTAACGATTATAATGCCTTCACTCGACGCGCCTACGTCCCCCAGTGGCAAAAGTTACGCTCTTTGCCCGTAGCTTGGATGCGATCGCAAGTCCTTTAAAAAATTAGTCATTTGTCCATAGTCTTTAGTCCCTAGTGTTTTGTAAATAACCAACGACCAATGACCAATGACAAATGACTATTGACTCTTCCCAACAAACCTGCTAACATTGATATTCGTGAGTCAGGAGAGGTGGCTGAGTGGTCGAAAGCGGCAGATTGCTAATCTGTTGTACGGCAGGCAACTCCGTACCGAGGGTTCGAATCCCTCCCTCTCCGTTTTCCAGCCTTTGATACACGGTATATATTCCGTGTACAAAAATAATTACTAATGCCGGGGTAAATACCTCTACTCCTGAAGATGGATGATATGATTTATCCTTTGGAGTCTTGATTAAGATACAGCTAACTTATAAATATAGTTTGAATCTTATTTTAGACTCCTAAATATCTGAGGAGTTAAACTTATTTATGAGAAAAATTAGCGCAGCCTTAACCTTCGGTATAGCTACCCTAGCAACTGGGTTCCTAGTTGGGGCTTGTGGCGATAATAGTACCCCCAATGGCACAGCTAACAGCGGAAGTACCGCAACCCCAGCGGCAAACTCAACTACCACAAGCAGTTCTAAAGGGCTAAAAATTGGTTCCCTGCTACCGACAACAGGCGACTTGGCTTCTGTAGGACAGCAGATGCTAGGTTCTGTCCCTTTACTTGTTGATACAGTCAACGCTTGCGATGGAGTGAATGGCGAACCAGTTACCTTGGTGCAAGTAGACGACCAAACCGACCCCAAAGCTGGTGCTGCCGGTATGACCAAACTAGCAACCTTAGATAAAGTAGCTGGTGTAGTTGGTTCCTTTGCCAGTAGCGTTTCTAGTGCAGCAGTTTCCATTGCCACGCCGAATAAAGTGATGCTGGTTTCCCCTGGTAGTACCAGTCCCGTTTTTACTGAAAAAGCTCAAAAAGGCGACTTTAAAGGCTTTTGGGCACGTACTGCTCCCCCCGATACTTACCAAGCACTAGCTTTAGCCCAACTTGCCAATAAAAAAGGTTTCAAGCGAATTTCTACAGTCGTGATTAATAACGACTATGGCGTTGGCTTTGAAAAAGCATTTGTGCAAACTTTTGAAAAATTGGGTGGAACTATCGTTAATAAAGATAAGCCTGTCCGCTATGACCCGAAAGCCCAGACATTTGATACAGAAGCGGCGGCGGCATTTGCAGGTAAGCCAGATGCAGTACTGGCTGTACTCTACGCGGAAACTGGTAGTTTGTTTCTAAAAGCCGCCTATCAGCAAGGTGTGTCCAAGGGAGTACAGATTTTGTTGACAGATGGAGTTAAATCACCTACTTTCCCAGAACAAGTTGGCAAAGGCAGTGATGGTAAATATATTTTAACTGGAGCGATCGGTACAGTACCCGGTTCCGATGGTAAAGCACTAGAAAGTTTCAACAAACTGTGGAAGGATAAAAAGGGTGGTGCGCCAGGGGAATACGCTCCTCAAGCTTGGGATGCTGCTGCTTTATTGACGTTGGCAGCACAAGCTGCTAAGGAAAATACAGGCGTTGCTGTAGCTAGCAAAATCCGTGAAGTGGCTAATGCGCCTGGAACAGAAGTGACCGATGTCTGCGAGGGACTGAAGTTGCTTAAACAGGGTCAAGATATCAACTATCAAGGAGCCAGCGGCAATGTAGATGTTGATGTCAATGGTGATGTGGTCGGTGTTTACGATGTCTGGACGGTAGGAGACGATGGACAAATCAAGGTGATTGACAAAGTTACCCCTAAGTAGAAAGCTAGGAGTTAGGAGTTATTAGTTATGAATTTAATCTTAATTACTCCTAACTCCTAACTCCTAATTCTTAAAACCCACTGAAGTTGTAACCAACTCCTAACAATAAGCCCACATCAGTTTGGTCGAAAAATCCTGCATTCACAGAGGCCGTCGCTGTGAATTGAGGAGTTAAAGGCACATCAATGCCACCAGATACTAAAAAGGCAAATTGCGAATCATCACCAGTTTTGTAAGCTGCACCCACTCCTACATAAGGTGCAATAGGCAAAGGCTCGCTAAAAGCATCTGCTGATTGGAAGTTAAAATCGTAGGTAATGGGAAGTAGAACTGTGGTGTTGTCCCCAATTACGGCTGAGGGTCGCACAGATATAGAATTTGTTAGTCCGATTTTGCTGACTACCGCGAAGTTACCGTCGCCTAAAGATGAGTCCCCACCGCTCAAACCAATGTTAGCAGCGATGCCAACATAGCTGCTGCCGCCACGGGTACTTCTACCTAAATCAATATCCGATTGCGCCACTCTGGTATCAGATGGTTGAGCAGTAGTTTGAGAAGTCGATTCTACAAACTTAGATGTGAGTGTTACAGATGAGGTTGCCACTGTGCCTGGAATAGGTGTAGACGTTACACTGGCGTTTTCCTGTATCGCAGTGTTGGGTAACTGCTGTACCTCAGTTAAATTTGTTACTGTAAATTGCTCAGTTGTTTCTGTAGAGAGATTTTGGTTTGCAGTGTCTAATTCTGCACTAAACTCGTTGGAAGACGCTACGGTTGCGGAAGGCTCAGTTAAGGGCTGAGTGTTCAACGTTTCCACTGTCTGAGCAGTTGCAGATAAGCCGCTACTCAGAAATGCAAGAGCAGCTATACTTGGCAACCAAAAAACACCTTTACGAAGAAAAATAGTATTCACATTCACTCCTAAAACAATATTGCCACGAAAAATAAAGGTTTTTGTTGATTTTAGTCAACAAATTCGGGCAGTACTCAAAATTTAACACCAAAAAATCGGTTTTTACATCCTGTACTTTACTTGATTTCTCTCGTTAATATTTACTAGCAAAAAATTAAATACTATAACAATCTTGAATCATTCCTGATAAACAATATCTCCGACAACTTTTACAAGTCGGGGATATGTGGGTTGCAATTTTCACAAAATTAAATAGGATTGCTATATATTGTGAATATCCTGAATTTGGCAGATGACAAAATCTATCTTGGCTTAAAGAAAAGAGAGTATTTGTTGAAGAGGTCATCAGGATTGCGACCTTTCTGATGAAAGGGAGAAGTTTTTTTTCAGCATAGCTGACTTGCCACTTTTGGCGGCTTGATTGTGAAGTGATATTACAAAGCTTGCAAAAATATTTAGAAATTGTCTACAAGGCAAACATAGTTCTAACGTAGAACCTATTAGGAGAGACTTGAGGCTAATGTGATGAGCGAAAATAATATTCAAAAGTATCGGTTTGTCTGTACTCTGACTTTTGGTGATATCTACGGTCAAATAATTGTTTGGTTAATTACGATTACTCTAAGTTTGGCATCAGCTTTGGCGTTAATGGGTGCCAAGCGACCTGTGTACGCTTTAGCGACGGCGGGTCTTGTCGTTCTGCTATCGCTACCTTTCTTGTTGTTTGCGTTTGTCACTACCTTGTTAAATCATATTGAAGTCACTCCTGTAGGCCCGGGAACCAAAATGGAACCCATGCCAGGTAATGTGTCTCAGCAACAACCTGTACAAGCAACTAGCTAAAGAGTTAGGAGTTATCAGTTATCAGTTATGAGTTACTTTATCTGTCTCATAACTCTTCATTTTTAACTTTTCACTCCTAATTTCAAATATTTGTCATAATGTCCCTGTCTATAGGCAGGGAATTTTTTTTGTAGAGATGCCGCTGTTGCAATGCACTACCTGATTAATCACATCTCTACAATAGAACAGCAGTGGTTTGCAGTCGGGGGCTAAATATGATTGAACATGATGTGATTATTGTTGGTGGTGGATTGGCAGGGTGTCGCGCTGCTGTAGAAATTGCCCGCACTGACCCTAGTTTAAATATTGCTGTGGTTGCTAAAACCCATCCAATTCGTTCCCATTCAGTTGCGGCTCAAGGTGGTATGGCTGCGTCACTGAAAAATGTTGATTCAGAAGATAGTTGGGAAGCACACGCTTTTGATACTGTCAAGGGTTCTGATTACTTAGCAGACCAAGATGCTGTGGCAATTCTCGCCCAGGAAGCGCCAGATGTGGTGATTGACTTGGAACACATGGGCGTTTTGTTTTCTCGCTTATCCGATGGGCGCATTGCCCAACGGGCTTTTGGCGGACATTCCCACAACCGCACTTGCTACGCCGCTGACAAAACTGGTCACGCGATTTTGCACGAATTGGTTAATAATTTGCGGCGTTATGGGGTGCAAGTTTATGAAGAGTGGTACGTGATGCGTCTCATTTTAGAAGAAAATGAGGCGAAGGGTGTGGTAATGTTCCATCTTTTGGATGGACATATTGAAGTGGTGCGGGCTAAGGCAGTGATGTTCGCCACAGGGGGCTATGGTCGCGTTTATAACACTACCTCTAATGATTACGCTTCTTCGGGTGATGGTTTGGCGATGACTGCGATCGCAGGTTTGCCCCTGGAAGATATGGAATTTGTGCAGTTTCATCCCACTGGTTTATATCCGGTAGGGGTGCTGATTTCAGAAGCGGTACGGGGAGAAGGGGCGTATCTAATTAATAGTGAAGGCGATCGCTTTATGGCGAATTATGCACCTAGTCGCATGGAACTGGCTCCTCGTGATATTACCTCACGAGCGATCGCTTACGAAATTCGCGCCGGACGTGGTATTCATCTTGATGGAAGTGCTGGTGGCCCCTTTATCTATTTGGATCTACGTCATTTAGGCAAAGAAAAAATTATGAGTCGCGTTCCCTTCTGTTGGGAAGAAGCCCATCGCTTAGTAGGCGTTGACGCGGTAACTCAACCGATGCCAGTCCGGCCGACAATTCACTATTGTATGGGTGGTATCCCAGTTAACACCGATGGGCAAGTCCGCAGTAGTGGCGATGGCTTAGTTGATGCTTTCTTTGCTGCGGGTGAGACATCTTGTGTTTCCGTACATGGTGCAAATCGTTTGGGGAGTAATTCACTACTGGAGTGTGTGGTTTATGGTAAAAGGACTGGGGCTGCGATCGCCAAATTTGTCCAAAAACGTAAGTTACCGTCTGTAGATGAGCAACGGTATGTAACAGAAGCCCAGCTACAAATTCAAGCTTTGCTAGAACAACCAGGACAGTACCGAATTAACCAAGTCCGTCAAGCTTTTCAGGATTGTATGACTGAGTACTGTGGTGTTTTCCGCACTGAGGCATTAATGAGTGAAGGGTTGCACAAATTAGAAGAAATACAACAGCAATATCCGCAAATTTATTTAGATGACAAAGGTAGTTGCTGGAATACCGAACTCGTGGAAGCTTTGGAATTGCGAAGCTTGATGGTAGTGGGACAAACTATTTTGGCATCAGCTTTAAATCGCCAGGAAAGTCGGGGCGCTCATTTCCGCGAAGATTATTCTCAGCGAGATGATACAAACTTCCTTAAACATACAATGGCTTACTATTCACCAGCGGGAATTGATATTCAATATCGTCCGGTGGCAATTACTATGTTTGAGCCAAAAGAGCGGAGGTATTAGCCAAAAGTAAATTTATGTGAGAAATCGAGGGGCTACAAAAATTTTGTCCACCTCGATTAAGAATATGAAATGATTAAGTTATCAATTAGAACCTAATTGTTTCTGAATCACAGCTATTATCTTTTCTTCCCAAGCCGGATCATTTAATTGTATTGCAGCATCACGATGACGAGATTTTCGTCTATCCATGTAAGCATAAAAGGCTTCCTTATCATCCTTGTGGGTAAGAAGGTAACTCTTTAGCTCTTGGTCGCTCATTGCTGTATAGTTTACCTGATTCATAGTTCTATACTACATTCATGGTTCTATACTACCATCTGGCTTAATTTCTAGCTCTATTCCTTCATCTTGCCCAGCTAATATAAATATATTGAGCGATCGTTCATCTAATCGCACGATGTGAATTGGCTGAAACATCACATTTGTAAGTTGATGGCAAAGTCTATATAAGGATTGTAGCTGTTCTACTCTTGGTTGTAGATCGTACATGAATGTTTATCTTTATGAATTCATATGTAACACATTTAATCATATAAACTCATCAAATGATGCTCTCATAGTTGTGATTCTCGCATCCTATTTAGCATTCCAAATGAACTTCCCTTTCTCACCGGGATACGCTGCTCCCTCTTTGTCGCGCCACTCAAAGTATATTTCGATTGGCATTTTCAAATTCTTCATCAAGTGCAAAGTGTTACGCCACGCTAGATTTGAATCTACACCCTGTATAGAAATGTTTACCTCTGGCAAGTAGTGAAAACCAGAATTAATTTTTTCACCCTTAACGACATGAGATAGAGTTAGTTTGATCAGATCCTCTACAGAAAATCCTTGTCGAATAGCAATTTCGTGCGCTGCATCAACAATTTTGTTCCAGTTCGGTTGATGAATTTCCTGACCACCAATGACGGCTCGAAGCACTCTGGTATGGTGCAAATTGCTTACAGCATCAGGTTCAATAACTCTATAATTTTCAGTTTCAGAAACTTGCTGAGGCTGATAACGTGCCTCATATTCATTCAATAACTTCTCAATAACAGTGATGGGTGTATCCTCGAAAGGGACAGCTAGAGCTTGGAGCCTTTTGTAAATGGGATCAGGTATTCTGATAACTGGCATCATATATCCTTGTGTATTTACTCTTCTCTATATAGATGTAACACATGTATATTTAAAATGCCAACTACTTTCTAATCTGTATCAGTCCATCCAGATTTTCTGCTACGGCCAAAAGATAGCGAATTAACAGAGAAAATCTTTTGAGTGTAGAGTTAGCTACAGAAACGACCCTCAAGCATCTAGGATATTATTGATCCGTAAAAAACTGATTATACGATTACACTTGCTAAATCCCAAATTCAGCAAGTGCAAAGATATTTTCTATATGCAGTAAAATTCTGACTATAAAAACAAGATTTTTATTTAAAATATGAATAATCCACAAACTTGGTATATTGTCAAGCATTCTGCTGGAAACTGCGAAATTATCCCCAGCGACCAAGTTGGCGACGATAATTTAGAAATTATAGAACAGTGGGGGCCTTTTAGCTCGCAAGAAGAAGCGATCGCTCGGCGTGTCGGACTTATTCGGGCTGGGAAGTGCCAACCAGTTTAAGTTAGGAGTTTTGAGTTAGAAGTTTTGAGTTGACAATGACAGTCTTTATTCCTAACTCCTCACTATTAACTCCTAACTTTATTCCTGCCTCTTCATTTTTCTGCTGTGGTTGTGCCCTTAACAGCAATTTTTTTACCTATCACTTCCACTGCTTTAGCGAATTGAGGGTCTGCTAAAGTAGCAAGTTTGTCACGTTCGTTGAGCCACAAATCTTGTCGCTGGGCATCGGTCAAATCCACCTTCACATCTGGATCAATACCATGCTTATTAATATCTCTATCATTGGGCGTGTGGTATTTGGCAATTGTCACCGCTAATCCTGAGCCATCTTCTAGTGGACGTACTGATTGCACTAATCCCTTCCCAAAGGTTTGAGTACCCACCAAAGTTGCACGTTTGTTATCCTGCAACGCTCCTGACAGGATTTCGCTGGCACTGGCTGAACCTTTATCCACTAATATCACCAACGGTTTATTTGTCAAAGCACGTCCGTTTGCGACTTCTCGCTCTCGTTCACCTTTGCGGTCAATGGTAGAAACAATTGTGCCTTTATTCAACCACATCCGGGCAATATCTATACTGGAGTAAAGTAAGCCGCCTGGATTACCACGTAGGTCAAGGATATATCCAGCTACTCGTTTGCTTTCTAAATCTTTGATGGCGCTTTGCATTTCTTTACTAGCACCAGCGCTGAACTGGTTTAAGCGAATATAACCAAGATTCCCTGCTGGAGTTTTCTTTTGGGAATATTTAACCGGATGGATTTCAATCCGCGCTCGTTTGATGTCAAACTTTCTCGTCTGACCATTGCGCTGAATAGTTAAGCTGACTTGCGTTCCTGCTTCACCTCTAATCAAGGATACTGCTTGATTAGTATCCATTCCCTTGGTGCTTTTGCCATCGATTTGGAGGATGACATCTTTCGCTAAAACACCAGCTTTAAACGCTGGCGTATCTTCGATTGGCGCAATTACAACTAATTGCTTTGTTTTTTCATCCTGACTGATCGTGATCCCAATCCCTGTAAGTTCCCCAGAGGTATCCACTTGCATATTCTTGAATTCCTGTGGGTCCATAAACCGGGTATATGGATCTTCTAGCTTTTTCAGCATTTCCCGAATGGACTTATACGCTTCCTGGGGATTACTGTAGGACTTGCTTAAGTACTCCTTACGAACAGCCTGCCAATCTACCTGATTAAAAGTACCGTCTACATATTGGCGCTGAACAATTTGCCAAACTTCATCTACCAATTCTTTGGGACTTGCTTTAAATAAAGCCTGACCTCGCGAATGAATGCCAAGGCTAGTAACAGCGATCGTGGAGAGTGTCACTGCCGTAGCACCCAAAACAAGCCTACTTTTTGTAATCACCATAATGACAGTTGCGTCAGAGGGAAAATTTATAGTCAGTATGCTCAATCTAACACAGGCTACTACTGTACAGACCAAGCATGTATTCTTAATTTAAACAAAATACTTGACAATCCGGCGAACTTGGTATTTAAAAGATACAAAATTTTTGGGAGTGGTTAATGGCTTCCAAGGGTAAGTATTTAAGAAAGGCATAAGATAAGCAGGCAAAATACTTATTAAATGTGTTGAAGGATGGCAAACAGGGCAGTTTTTATTGGCATAAAACCCAGATTATTCATCCAAAATGTGCCGAAATACATCTGTGTGCTATGGTAATCGCTAGTGGCAAGCGAGTGGTGGTGGTTCTATTTATGCCTGTATGCCTATTAAGCTTCATTTCCCAACTGAATGTCTCTCAAATCACCCTCTCTACTGCGTGATGATTAAATACTTACACTTAAACGCCACTCATTACTCCTGAATCCTTAAATAAATTTTCCAGCCCCCTAAACAATTGCTGGAAAAATCCGATATGTCACCTACAATAGAGATAGCGGAGACGAATGTTTCCGTTCACTCCTCACACCACACTCCGCCCGGACTACTGTTCGGGCGGTTCCTTATGTTTGTAAATAAATTCTAGAGCTTCTTTGCAAATGTACATCCTCGCACTCCCAAGCTGAGGTTTTTGCTATGGTAGAATTTTCACCAAGCTCAGATATTATTGGCGAAGGTTTTAGGCATGTCAACAGCCGCACAAGTTACCGATTCTAGTTTCAAGCAAGAAGTACTCGATAGCGATGTACCCGTTTTAGTTGACTTTTGGGCACCCTGGTGCGGACCATGCCGTATGGTAGCTCCTGTTGTCGATGAAATCTCCGAACAGTACAAAGGTCAAATAAAGGTCGTAAAAGTCAATACTGATGAAAATCCTAATGTTGCTAGTCAGTACGGCATCCGCAGCATTCCTACATTAATGATTTTTAAGGGTGGACAAAAAGTCGATATGGTGGTTGGCGCCGTGCCTAAAACTACATTAGCTTCCACTCTTGAAAAGTATCTTTGAAACTCAATAGGCAATAAAATCCTTTTGAGTTATCCATGTTCTTCTAACTTGAGGTTAATTTTTATAAACAAGTTTGAGAGGCGTAATTTATCGTTTTTCAAACTTGTTTACATTTGTATACAGTTTGATAAGATATTTAGGAATTTTCTACCTCAAAAACAACTCATTAGAGAATGGAGCATGGGGCATGGGGAATGATGTTATGTTACCAATGCCCAATGTCCAAGCGACGGGGCGATTATCCCTCTCCACAAAGGGATGGAGTTTCCCGTAGCTTTCAATAACTAAATTTATACCGATTTGAAAACATAAGAATTCACACCAGTCCAGATTGGTATTAGTTGCTATGTAAATACAGAAATTTTCATACCAGACAGCTTTTATCAGGGTTTGATCACAACCTAATTGCGATCTTAGTTAGTTTGTTAGAACCCAGAGGAAGATTAAGAGCAACAATAAAACAAGTCTCTTAGAAGAAAATCTTAGCTGATGTATTTCTAATTAAGTTCCACAAATGTTGAAGTAGCGATATATTTTGATAATCTATCTTCCATAAATCAACTGTTCGTTGTTGAATCTATGAAGTCTTATTTAGCCGCCGCTATTCAATTGACCAGTGTGCCCGATCTACAGAAAAATTTGGCACAGGCAGAAGAATTAATAGAGCTTGCCGTGCGTCAAGGTGCTGAATTGGTGGGTTTGCCAGAAAACTTTTCCTATATGGGAGAAGAAAAAGATAAACTCGCACAAGGGGATGCGATCGCTCTTGAAAGTGAAAAATTTCTCAAAAAAATGGCTCAACGCTTTCAAATTACGATCTTGGGCGGCAGCTTTCCACTTCCCGTAGACAATACAGGCAAAGTTTATAACACAACTCTACTCATTGACCCAAACGGTCAAGAACTTGCCCGCTACTACAAAGTACACCTATTTGATGTTGATGTCCCCGACGGTAACACTTATCGCGAATCCAGCACGGTTGTAGCTGGTACGCAACTCCCCCCCGTCTATTTCTCAGAAAAACTCGGTAATCTAGGACTTTCTATTTGTTATGATGTCCGCTTCCCTGAACTGTATCGTCACCTGGCAGATAAGGGAGCTGATGTTATCTTTATTCCCGCTGCTTTTACCGCCTTTACTGGCAAAGACCACTGGCAAGTATTACTACAAGCCAGAGCCATCGAAAATACCGCCTACGTCATTGCTCCTGCCCAAACAGGTAACAACTACAGCCGCCGTCTAACCCACGGACATGCCGTTATTATTGACCCTTGGGGTGTAATTTTAGCCGATGCTGGGGAAAAGCCGGGAATTGCGATCGCAGAAATCAAGCCTACTAGGCTCGAACAAGTCCGCCGTCAAATGCCCTCTTTGCAGCATCGGGTGTTTTAGGGATTGGGGAATGGGGATTGGGGAATGGGGAATGGGGAATGGGGAATGGGGAATGGGGAATGGGGAGCAGGGTGAAAATTCCTCTCCTCAGCCCCCCGTCCCTCTGCCTCTTTTCAATGCCCCATGCCTTATTCCTAATCCTTGATGAATAAAACAAAAAACCGGGTGTTTACCCGGTTTCTGACAACATTAAAAATCTCAGTTTTTTAGGGGCATAGTTTTGCTATGCTCCTATTTATTTAGTTGTCAAAATTAAACTTTAGCAGCAGCTTTGGTAACAACGTTAAGTTCACCCTTAGCATACTTAGCAGCAAAATCTTCCAAAGAAATTTGCTTAATCTTGCTGGCGTTGCCAGCTGTGCCAAATTGCTGATAGCGTTCAGCACAAACCTTCTGCATATATGTGATGGAAGGCTTGAGGAAGTGACGGGGGTCAAATTCTTCTGGTTTTTTAGCCAAAGCTTCACGTACAGCAGCAGTAATAGCCAAACGGTTATCGGTGTCGATGTTTACTTTACGTACACCACTCTTAATACCTTTTTGGATTTCTTCTACAGGTACACCGTAGGTTTCAGGAATTGCACCACCATACTGGTTAATCAGTGCAAGCAAATCTTCAGGTACAGAAGAAGAACCGTGCATTACCAAGTGGGTGTTGGGCAAACGGCGGTGAATTTCTTCAATGCGGCTGATTGCCAAAATTTCCCCAGTAGGCTTGCGGGTAAACTTGTAAGCACCGTGGCTTGTGCCAATGGCAACAGCCAAAGCATCTACTTGGGTTGCTTCTACGAATTCAACAGCTTCATCGGGGTCGGTTAGAAGTTGTGAGTGGTCGAGTGTACCCTCAAACCCGTGACCATCTTCAGCTTCACCAGCACCAGTTTCTAGAGAACCCAAACAACCGAGTTCACCTTCAACGCTCACACCCAAAGCATGAGCTACATTTACAACTTCGCGGGTAACATTGACGTTGTACTCGAAGCTAGCGGGTGTTTTTGCATCAGCTTCTAAAGAACCATCCATCATCACGCTGGTGAAGTTGTTCTTAATTGCTGAGTAGCAGGTAGCAGGAGCATTGCCATGATCTTGGTGCATGACAATGGGAATGTGAGGATAGGTTTCTACCGCCGCCAAAATTAAGTGGCGGAGAAAGTTTTCTCCTGCATAATTACGAGCGCCGCGTGAAGCTTGCAAAATTACGGGGCTATCTGTCTCGACAGCAGCCTTCAGGATTGCCTGAATCTGCTCCAAATTGTTAACGTTGAAAGCTGGGATGCCGTAACCGTTTTCAGCTGCGTGATCCAACAGCAGCCGCAGTGGTACAAGCGCCATAGATAGTCCTCCTAATGTGGTTGTCAGCTAGTCGGTCTGAGAGAAGCGCAATAATTACGCTAAATCTTAAGAGTTTTTTCAACTTATAGGAAATTATAACTAGTGTCGTGTATCTATGTTGAAAAAGTTTACGCCATAGTTACTATAAATATGTCCTATGCTTATTCGTACTGTTGTACGGTGCGCTACCCCAAGACTAGAGGCTTTGGTAGCTTTGTATCCCAAATGCTTTGAAAAAGGCGATCGCACTCCTAACTATTTTGCCAAATTTAAGAAGCGATCGCCTCACGCAAAAGGCGCTAGTTTATCGACAGATGTTGCGTGTTCGGAAGATTGCCAGCCAATACTTGCCGGGTTTTGGGGAATTGGGTTTGGGGTAAGGGGAAAGAAAAAACCTTTAACCTTTACCCTTTAACATTTTCCCAAAACCCAATTCCGAGTTCAAAATGCTTTACCCAAGCAGTATTGGATTGCCAGCCTGTTTGTAAATCAGTTGACTGGCATCAGTGTACTTAACCAAAATGTTGAATAATTGCGTCGGCAAATTCAGAACATTTTAAGGGTTCAACTGGCGGTTCTAGCAACCGGGCTAAATCGTAGGTGACTTGACTATTGGCGATCGCATCGCTTAAACCTTTCTTAATTAGGTCTGCGGCTTCTTGCCAACCCAAAAATTCCAGCATCATCACACCAGACAAAATCACTGAACCAGGATTAATCCGATCTAAGCCGGCGTGTTTGGGTGCAGTGCCGTGGGTAGCTTCAAATATGGCACTAGAATCACCAATATTTGCTCCTGGTCCCATTCCCAATCCCCCAACAATGGCAGCAGCAGCATCAGACAAATAATCGCCGTTCAAGTTCATCGTCGCCAAAATCGAATACTCATCCGGTCTGGTTTGGATTTGTTGAAAAATACTGTCAGCAATTCGGTCATTCACCAAAACTTTCTCTTTCCATTTGCCATCGCCGTGGGTTGCCCAAATTGTGTTAAGAACAGTTTCAACTTCCTTGACAACTTGCGCTTTCTTATCTGGGGTAAGATTATCAAACCCAGGCTCAATCTGGCGGGCGTTTTCTTCCAAGGAAATATTGGGATTTTTTTCCTTGTTACTCAAAATCCAAGATTCTTGTTCAGTGACAGTTTCTTGGCGGAATTCACTAGTTGCTAGTTCATAACCCCAGTCGCGGAAAGCCCCTTCGGTGTACTTCATGATGTTGCCCTTATGCACCAAAGTCACTTGTTGCTTGTTTTTGGGTAATAGCAAGGCGTGTTTAATGGCACGTCTCACTAGGCGCTGAGAACCAGTTTTGCTGATGGGTTTGATGCCAATACCAGAATCAAGAGGAATGCGTTTTTTCCCATGTTCTGGGGTGGCGGGGATTAGTTCTTCATTGAGAATTTTAATTAAGCGATCGCCGATTTCGCTACCTTGTCGCCACTCAATGCCTAAATAAATATCTTCTGTATTTTCCCGATAAACAATTACATCCAGCTTTTCGGGATTTTTGTGGGGTGAGGGCGTACCTGCATAGTAACGGCAAGGACGCACGCAAGCATACAAGTCAAAAATTTGTCGCAGCGCCACATTTAAAGAACGAATTCCCCCGCCAATGGGAGTAGTCAAAGGCCCTTTAATAGCTACACCATATTCTTCAATTGCTGTGAGAGTGTCTTGAGGTAAATACTGATAAGTACCGTATAAATCACAAGCTTCGTCTCCAGCGTAAACCTTAAACCAGCTAATTTGACGCTGACCCTTATATGCTTTAGCTACCGCAGCATCGAGAACTTTTTGGGTAGCAGGCCAGATGTCTATACCTGTGCCGTCGCCGCGAATAAAGGGGATAATTGGATTGTCCGGTACGATTGGTTCACCATTTTTGAAGGTGATTTTTGCTCCGGCTGCGGGGGGGGTAATCTTTTCGTACATCGTTCACACACTCCTAATCGATACGCTGCTAGTTAAAAAACCTTATGTGGGAGGCTTGTATTTTGGGTACTGGGGATTGGGTATTGGGTACTGGGGATTGGGAAGAGACACGAGGTGATTTTTTCAATAATTCACCCTTGTCCTCCATGTCCCCTCAGTCGTAGTACCCATTCCCTAGTCCCCAGTTCCCAGTTCCCAGTCCCTAGTCTCCAGATTTTCCCCCTATTCCCCTTGTACATTATTTGGGGATTTAGTGTGGGATTCAGTGAAGCGATCGCAATTTTGTACGATCAAAAATAGTAAACTACTTTTCGCTATCAGTGCTTCACTTTAGAGAATGCCCGATAGCTTACCGCTCTTTCACTGACCGTTAACACAAGAATGGCATGACAGACCCAATGATTTTATCAGGCCCTGCAAATGACATCGACTCCCTCCGACGACCGTTAATCGCTGGGTCTGAAAAAGTCCAACAGCAGATAATCCCACAATTAGCTGAGTTGGGTAATGAGGGATTAGACGTGTTGATGGAATTTTTACTGAAACGACGTGAGAACCCAGCGAATTGGATTGATGGCAAAGCTTACCAAGTCCTCTACAACTCTGATGCACCTCAAGCCAAAGAATTTCTGCGCTCTTGTTTTCCTGAGGGAATTGTACCTCTAAAATCAGAGTGCGGGATTAACTACAATTCTTTGCAACAGCTACTTGCTGTTCAAGACTTCCAAGCAGCTGATCGCGTCACCATCGAAAAAATGTGTGAACTATCAGGGCCAACAGCTGTACAACGAAAATGGTTGTATTTTACTGAGGTAGAAAATACCTCGGCTATTGACTTGCAAACCATTAACAACCTCTGGTTAGTCCACTCCGAAGGTAAATTTGGCTTTTCAGTGCAGCGAGAAATCTGGTTAAGTTTGGGTAAAAATTGGGAGAATTTCTGGCCGAAAATTGGCTGGAAAGCAGGTAATACGTGGACGAGATACCCTAATGAGTTTACCTGGGATTTGAGTGCGCCTAAAGGTCACTTACCCCTCTCTAATCAACTTCGGGGAGTACGAGTCTTTGCTTCTTTACTCTCTCACCCTGCTTGGACACAGTTATGAGTTAGAAGTTATTAGTTATGAGTTGAAGAGGTTTTTAATTTAAAACTTAAAACTCAAAACTTAAAATCCCTAACTCCTAACTCCTAACTATTAACTTTAATCAGATCATGGCAAATGTTCGTCTAGAAGATATTAAGCGTAGATTCAATAATGTCACCGCTATTGAGGATATTACCTTTGAAATTCCTGATGGCGAATTTTGGGTTTTAGTCGGGCCATCAGGTTGTGGTAAGTCTACAATTTTGCGAACGATCGCTGGTTTAGAAACCGCTACATCAGGTAAACTCTTTATTGGCGATCGCTTGGTGAATAATATCCCAGCCAGACAACGGGATGTAGCGATGGTGTTCCAAAACTACGCTCTCTATCCTCACATGAGTGTGGCGGAGAACATCGCTTTTGGCTTGCAAATGCGGAAGGTTGACCGCAAAATCATTCAAGAACGGGTGATGAATGTGGCGCGATCGCTTTCTCTAGATCACTTGCTGGATCGTAAACCCAAACAACTTTCTGGGGGACAGCAACAACGGGTAGCATTAGGGAGAGCGATCGCTCGTGAACCACAAGTATTTTTACTTGATGAACCCTTATCTAATTTAGATGCCCAATTGCGCGATGATACAAGGGCAGAATTGAAACAGCTACATCAAGAATTAGGCATTACAACTATTTACGTCACCCACGATCAAGTTGAAGCGATGACTTTGGCTGATAAAATCGTCGTACTAAATCGAGGGCGGATTCAACAAATCGGCGATCCTCAGACTATTTATGCAAGTCCTGCTAATCAGATGGTGGCAAGTTTTTTAGGCAATCCACCAATGAATATTTTGCCTGCAATCTATGAAAATAACGGTTTTGATGTGAGTGGACAGTTATTAGAAATTCCAGCAGATGTGAAAGAGAAATTACATTTGCGTCAGGGACACAGTTTTAATTTGGGGATTCGTCCAGAGCATATAAAAATTAACACGAACGCAGAGGGGGCGAAACATCCCGCAACCATTAACAGGACTCAAAATTCAGGGCTGCTATCGGTTGAAGTTAGACTGGTGGAACCTCTGGGAAGGGAAACTTTGATTCGTGCTGGTTTACCTGGTTCGGCGGTGGTGTTGAATATTCAGGTAGGTGGGGATGTGCGTCCGCGTCCAGGCGATCGGCTTTCTCTACAGCTCGATTTGAATCAATTGTTTGTGTTTGATCCCAAAACTGGAGACAGAATATTATAAGCGGGTAACTCTGACTTTGCTCTTGCGTCGTGCGATCGCGGTCATTTGTTAACCCAATAGCGAAAATTTGCTGTATCTCTTGCTGAGTAAGAATCTTGGCTGGCCCATGCCGATTTACTTTCACCTTTGGCCGCTACACCCCGTTAACTGTTAATTTTCAGGTTACAGCAGTGAGAAGTGTTTATATCCATAATCAGGATGAAATAATGATTCAATCACTACAAAAACTATTTACATTTGATGAATATTTAGAGTTTTTAGAAACACAACCGGAAAACATTCGTTATGAATTACACGATGGAGATATTATTCAAATGCCGCCACCATCAGGCAAACACGAGCAAATAGTAGCATTTTTAACAATGATGTTAGGGTATGAGTGTCTTCGTCTTAAACTTAATTACGGTATACCTAAAACCGCCACAGTGAAGCCAGAAAATAAAATGTCAGGGTACTATCCTGATGTTTTATTAATGAATTTTTCTAACTTGGGTAATGAACCATTATGGGAGAAACAATCTATTCTTAGTAAACCAGATTCAATTCCATTAGTAATTGAAGTCATCAGTACTAACTGGAGAGATGATTATCATAAAAAGTTTGCTGACTATGAAGAAATGGGTATTCAAGAATATTGGATTGTGGATTATGCTGCTTTGGGTAGCAAAGAATTGATAGGCGACCCCAAACAGCCAACAATCACAATTTACTCTTTAAGTGATGAGGGTGAATATCGTGGTAAACAGTTTAGAGGAGACGACCGTATAGAGTCGCCAACATTTCCAGATTTAAATCTAACTGTTGAACAAACTTTTTCAGTGCGTTATTGATGAATTAGACCGTAACCGCCGCAAGTCTTCAACCACTGGGATTGATCGAGTAGCTAGCTTCCTTTTAGTGTTTGACTTCTTAATAATCAGCCGTAGTCTAACGATACCCTTGGTTGTGTAAATGTCTTCAGTCAGCAGGGTACAGGCTTCGCGGATTCTTGTAGCACCGAACAGGCACACGCCAAATATTGTGCAATCTAAAAAAGTTTATTAAACTGCCAGTAATAATCGCAAATTTCCAATTTTTTGTAGCCAGAATCTAAGAAAATAAAAACTGCAATAGAGACTTAATGGATTCGCTGCAAAAACTTATATGACTATTAATCGACGCCATTTCTTGTTTTTACTCACAGCAGGTGCGGGTGCTTTTACATTAGAGGCTTGTGCATTGGCAGAGAAATCTCCTGACCAAGGAAACACTGCAACTCCCAACACAACTCCCAACACAACACCAAATACAACAGGGGCTATCCAACTACCACCTTTAGCTTACGCCTACGAAGCACTGGAGCCACACATTGATGGCAAAACGATGCAGTTTCATCATGATAAACACCATGCAACTTATGTAAAAAACTTGAATGCAGCGTTAGAAAAACACCCAGAACTCAAAGGCAAAAGTGTTGAAGAACTGTTGCAAAAACTTGACAGTGTACCACAAGATATTCGCAGAACAGTACGCAATAATGGCGGTGGTCATGTCAACCACTCAATGTTCTGGGAAATTATGAAGCCCAAAGGTGGGGGAGAACCAACAGGAAATATTGCCTCCGCAATTAATCAAAATTTTGGCAGTTTTGCAGCTTTTAAAAAACAGTTTAACGAAGCTGGTGCTGGTCGTTTTGGTAGTGGTTGGGTTTGGCTAGTGCGTAACAAAGATGGCAAGCTGGAAGTCACAACTACAGCTAACCAAGATAGTCCCTTAAGTGAAGGAAAATATCCCATCCTCGGTAATGATGTATGGGAACATGCATATTATCTCAATTACCAAAATCGCCGTGCCGATTATTTAGATGCTTGGTGGAACGTGATTAATTGGGATGAGATTAACAAGCGATTTGCAGCAGCAAGTAAATTTGCTTAAACATTGGGACAAGGAAATAAATAAAAGTTGATCTTCCGTTCCTGTCAAAGTAATTCGTAATTACAATGAGTAGACACTTGTACCCTTTATAATTACGAATTACGAATTACGAATTAATTAAAGGGGTTTTTGAGTAGGTACACCAATAGCACGGGGAAACTGAACTGGTGTGGTAGCTACCTTACGCAAATACACGCAGTGCCGGATGCTGTGACTCAGGGGTGTTGTAAATTGTTCGATTGATTCAATGACGCCACCCAACTGCTTCACAGCATTCTGCAAAGCAGTTGTTTCGTCCTCTATCCAATTACCGCGATAAATTATGGCTAAACCTCCCTGTTTGAGCAGTGGTAAAGTATATTCTGCACAGACGGAGGCTGCCCCTACAGCACGGATCAATGCAATATCGTAAGCTAGTCGATGCTGGGGATGCTGACCGATTTCTTCAGCCCTACCAACAAGAGTTTTGACATTGGTAAGGGTAAGTTCAGTTAATATATTGTCGAGAAAATTAATTTTTTTCCGTGTGGAATCCAGAAGAGTAATGGTGCAATTAGGTACAGTAATTGCCACTGGAATACCCGGAAAACCCGCGCCTGTACCAATATCGATGAGAGCAGGGGAAGCCGGGGATAAATTTGCTGATAACAGGGGTGCAATTCCTCGTAGAGAATCCCAGAGATGTTTTTCCCAAAACTCTTGGGGGTCAGTAATCCGAGTTAAATTTAGTTGGCGATTACCTTCTAGGATTAACTCATAAAGTTTTTGGAATTGTTCCTGCTGTTCGACATTTGGCTGCCAATTGAGAGTTTGCTGCCAGATTTCTGCCATCTCAGGCAATTTGTCATTTGTCATTTGTCATTTGTCATTTGTCATTGGTCATTTGTCAGGAATTATTATTCTCCTCTGCTCCCCTGCCCCCCTGCTCCCCTGCTTCCCCTGCTCCCCTGCTCTTTTCTTATACGGATGGTAGAGGTTCTTTAACTTTGGATTCTAGTGTCTTTGGGTCTACTGATTGTAGTTCGCCGTGGTTGAGTGTCCAACAACGATCTGCGATCGCTAACAAATCCCCAGGATCGTGTGTCACTATCAACAGTGTCCAATCTTGTTTCAGTTTCGCTAATAAATTTACCAGTTGCCGACGCATTGACCAATCTAATCCTGCTGTGGGTTCATCCAATAACAGTAAATTTGGCTGGCGAATCAATTGCACTGCTAAAGCTAAACGTCGTTGCTGACCACCACTCAAAGCATGGGGGGCGGCGGAAAGCGATAAATGCTCTAATCCCACCTCACTCAACGCCTGTCTGACTCGTTCTGACCCTAATTCAGGATGTCCTAAACGCAATTCTTCTAAAATTGAACCACCGCAAAAGTGCCGCTCTGGAAATTGAAATACCAACCCAGCCAATTGTTGTAGCTGTTCGGGCATAAGTTCTTGTTCCCGCCAGAACAGTCCGCCAGTAGTGGGTTCAGCTAGTCCCGACAAAATCTCTAGTAAGGTACTTTTTCCCGAACCACTCGGGCCAATAATCAGACCTAGCTGCTGGGGTGCTAATTCCAAGTTGATCGATTTGAGAATCGCTGTTGGACACGCTGTAGGGTGATAAATTAGATTTCGGAGATAGAGCATTTGTTAAGATTACCAAAAAGTCAGCAAATTACTGATTAGCTACACTGAGAGCATCTGAAAAATTCAAAGAAAGGATTAACACCTTAATCTAGCAGCAAAAATTATCCACATTTTTCTCCATTGTGGCAGACTCACCCTTAAACAATGGCTATAACCAGCCTGGAAACATGGAAAAATGACTAAAGTCAACCTCTATATAAAAAATTTTGCTTGAAGCAGAGGCAAGTTAAAATTAACCATTTTTTGCATTCTAAGTAACACATACAACTATTTCAACCGCAATTATTCTAAGGGTTAAAATGACTAAAAGGTTTTCTTCGCCTCGATTAGTAGTGTCTGCTAAATTCACTACCCTTACTCAGACTGCTTTTGCTGCTGCGATCGCCTTTGGCGTTGCCCCTTGGGCAATCGCACTTAATTTGGGGGTAAATTCCTCCCTGGCTGGCGATCCGTTTCGCGATCGCGAACCTCATCAAATTGGTGACCAAACAGAAGCAGCTTTTAAAGCAATTTTCCAACAAGGCAACTATCCAGCCGCAGAGCGTTATCTGGCACAAGCAGTATCCAAAGAGCCAAATGAACCTTTAGCTTATGCGATGAAGGCATCTTTAGCATACGGAAATAAAGATTGGGCTAAACTAGGCACTTATAGTCAGAAAACTCTAGAAAACGGACAAAAACTGATTTCTAGCGATCCATTGCGTGGTAATTTATACACTGCTGTTGGCCATTTTTTAGAGGGTGCAGTAGTTCTTACCCGTGAAGGTACTGTAAATGGTGTACCGCAAGCTTTTAGTCGGTTGCGACAAGTTTATGAATATTTAGACAAAGCCGAAGCAATTTCTGCCAACGATCCAGAACTGAATTTAATCAAAGGCTATATGGATTTACTGTTAGCGGTTAATTTGCCTTTTGCTAGCCCAGATCAGGCAATTAGACGTTTAGAACAAAATGCTGCTCCTCAGTATCTAGTGGATCGGGGTGTTGCCCTTGCTTACCGAGATTTAAAACGGTATCCACAGGCACTAGAGTATGTCAACCGGGCGATTAAAACCACATCCGATAATCCGGAAATTTATTATCTCAAAGCCCAAATCCTTAAACAACTGGGTCAAAAAGAAAAAAGCCAACAGATGATCCAGGAAGCGATCGCTAATTTTGACAAAGCATTGACTAAAAAATCTCAACTCCCAGGTGATTTAGTCAAACAAATTGAGGGTGAACGCAACAGGGCTGCTAGCCTCAATAATCCTGGATAATCGGGCATAGGGACTTGTACTGAGCAGTTCGACAGGCTCACTGTGAAACTTTGTTGAAGTATTGGGCATTGGCGATTAACTTTTTCCCAATGCCCTATGCCCCATTCCCCATGCCCTACTTTGATATGCTTATTTCCAGAAGAGTAATTGAGATATTAGACCAAAATGGAGATTCAGTTCCGCGAAATTAATCCTTTTGATATGTGGATTTGGCTAAAATTCAGCACAAATCCTTCTGCGCGTGAAAAGCAATATGTAGAAGAAGTTTTCAATTCCTGGTTTTATCTAGGTAAATTGGGTGCATTTAATGCCGAGAATCTTCAGGTGCAGGACACTGGACTTGATATCAGCTACATGAATTATGATGAACAAGGATATGACAAAAGTCTGCTAGCACTGATGCATAATATCGGTGAGTTTGAATATGAGGGCCAGTGGGGGCGTTGTTGGTTTGATTTGGGAACGAGTGATGCGATCGCTCTAGATATTTTAATCAATGCCCTCACTCAGCTAAGTCAGGAATATGTCACCATTGAAGAATTGTACATCGGCGGCGAAAATCCAGATTGGCCGATTGAGGATAGCGAAAGTCGTCCTCAGTCTATTTACGATAATTAGTTACAAAAATGAATAAAGCAGGTGAAATTCGGGTAATAGCCTTGGGGCTAATTCGGGATGACGAACGCATATTTCTTTCTGAAGGCTACGATCCCGTCAAACAAGAAACCTTTTATCGTGCTTTGGGCGGTGGGGTTGAATTTGGGGAAACCAGCCACGACGCTTTAAAACGGGAGTTTCAAGAAGAAATTCAGGCAGACTTAACGAATATTAAATATCTAGGTTGTATAGAGAACTTGTTTACATTTAATGGTAGGCAAGGTCATGAAATTATTCAGCTTTATCAATGTGACTTTGCTGATTCAAAATTTTATCAACTGGAAAGTTTAATTTTTTCAGAATCACAAAATCATAAGCATAGAGCTTTATGGATAGATATCTCTCGCTTTCAATCTGGAGAATTAAGATTAGTACCTGAAGTATTTTTTGAATATTTATAAATAATCAAATTATCTCTGGTTGCACTCTCGTCTGATTGAGTGCATTGCAATACTATTCGGGTTTTGCATTTTAAACTTAGAATTTGGTTTGGGAAAAGGTTAAAGGGTAAAGGTTAAAGGTTTTTTCCTTCCCCTTTTTCCCTTAACGGACAAGTATTAGGGTGCATTGGGGTTATTAGGGTGCGATCGCTCTCAATAGCAGAAATAATTGAGTATTTTTGTATTTGGAAGTCCTAATGAAATGCTGTACTTAGTCGTTCAAGTTGGGCTTCAATAGCTGCCAAAAGTTGAGGTTGCTGCCAATCTTGGCTAAGATGGGCGGCTATACAAGCGGCTCCAGCACCCATACCTTCTTTCACAAAGCCCTCCTCATAAGCTCTCAGTTGGGGATAACGAGAATTAGCAAAGCTCAGATAAGTTCCCAATAGAGGAGGGGTTATTCCACTCTGAGTTAAGCTGCTTTTTCCTAAGTTGAGGGCTAAGTCAACTGTAGCGCCAGTAGGGTCTTCTGCTACCCAGCGGGTTGTGCCCACAACTACTGCTTCTGGTTGCCATGATAAGGCGTAAGCTTGAGCGATCGCACTGATGAGCGCATAAACCGCCAGCATTTGCGTCCCACCAGCAAGCATTACACCACAACTACGACTAGCTGCGATCGCCATCCCAGCTACCACCACTTGCATGGGATCACCTACAGCAGCAACAAGTTCCAACGGGTTAACAGGGGAAGATAAGGACAAAGTAAAATTTTCTCCCCCTGCTCCCTGCTCCCTGCTCCCCTTCATCTTCTCCAACCCAGCTTTCACTAATGCAAATTTTTGTGCGTGGTTACAAACAGGGTGGCTACTGTTAACTTTTCCGGCAGCATCTATACCTAAACCAGTTAAGATTGCCAGGGCAGTTGTAGTGCCTCCAACGACACATTCACCGACAATCAGATACCCCTGTTGGATATTGGCAGCAAGGCGTTCTCCCCAAAGTAGCCCTTGTTCAAACAAGTGGTGTACCGTTGTGATTTCCATCGCAGCACCTCCACTTAAACACTTAGCAGGAGCGCCACCCAAATCAATTACTGGCACAGCAGGAGGCTGAGGTAAACCAGCATTAAATAAATGAACTGGTATCTTTAGTGATTCAAAGACAGCGCGAGAAATCAGCACAGGTGAAGCCCCAGCTGCTAATGGAGGTAAGGGATATTGGGCTTTATATTCCGGGCCATAATACAAAAATTCGGCATCTGCACAAGCAGTATATTTCCGATCCTCTGGAGTGCGACCAGCCGCCGAAATTCCTGGAATTAAACCAGTTTCAGTAAATCCTAAAACACAAGCAAATACGGGTAGACAGCCACGATATCGTCGTAGCCATTCTTCACCCTGTTCTTTTTGGGTATAAATACGAATTTGGGAATTGGGCATTGGGCATTGGGCATTGCTGATTAGTTAGGACTCATCATTTAACCAAAAACTAATGACAAATGACAAATGACAAATGACTATACCTCATAATCCATGAGGACTTGTACCCAGCGTGGTGGGCGGGGAATGGGGTTACCCAGACGGTCAAAAAGGAACCATGCTGCTAGGTGTACCACAAAAAGGTAGATAAAGTTGTTGAGTAGAATTAAAGCGATCGCTCCCACTTGAATCAAAAATACGCTGGGACTCACCAACAAACTCAGCTTCAAAAATACCCACTCAATGAACTCAGTCACTTGGGTAATCACATAAATCCACAGGTCTTCACCCGACAATATAGAAAGCAACCACAGCCGAAAAAAAACTCCCAAAGTACCCAACAGCGTACCCAAGGTGATAGAAACAATCCAGGGAACACGACGACGATACCACGTTGCTCCCAAAAGCACGCCCATAAACCCGTAGGGCATGACAAACAGCAAACTGCGGGCTGGCCCCATCAATACTGTCAGCAGTAACCCAGAAGTGAGTGCTGCCATCCAGGCTGCACGTTTGCCCCAACGCAGATAAACTAGAGCGATCGGCACCGGAAAAAATATCCGCAAAACAGGGCCCAAGGGAAAGTAGAAATTAATAAACCAAATTAGGCTAGCGGTACTGGCTAAAAACGCCGTTTCCACCATCCTCAAGGGCGCAACAGCCTTGATTTGAGGAGGCATTAACTGCTGTTCTTTGTCTAACCAATGATTCTGAGGAGTTGGAGATTCAGGCGATGGATCTTTCTCCGGCTCATCTGGCAGAGAATCTAAAATACTCATATCTGACAAGTTCTTAAACTGGGGATTGGGGATTGGGGACTGGTTTTACTTGGGATTGGGAAGATTTATATGGAGATTCATAGCCCAACCAAATCTTACTCATAATTTCTCCCCAGTACCCAGTGCCCAGTCCCAGAGCGCCCATTCATCGCCAACTTTTCTTAGCTGTTCGCGTAGCGTCTCGTAGAGAAGTTGAGGAATCTTGGGCGCGATCGGTTAAACTATCATTCTTTCTAAGGCTGACAAATCGGGAATACAAATAGTATCTTGATCCCGTTTAATCAAGCCTTTTTTTTCTAGCCTTGTCAACACTCGTGTTACTGTTTCCCGCGCCAGTCCGCTCAAACTACTCAATTCCCGATGAGGTAAATTGGGTATTTCGGTTCCTGTCTGCCCTTTTTTTCCCTGTCCTTCTGCCAAAAATAGCAATGTATCTGCTACCCGTGACTGGCTATCAGATTCGCGCAACCGCAATCGGCGATTTACTTGCCGCAATCGTCGTGCCATGAGTTGCGCCAATCTAACTCCTGCCAAGGGTTCTATTTGAAGTAATTTGACAAAATCCTGAGCAGGCATACTACCAATTACCGTCGGGGCTAAGGTAATCACATCTGTGGAACGAGGTACTTCATCTAACGCCGCCATTTCACCAAATAATTCCCCTTTGCCAAGAATATTCAGTGTTACCTCTTTTCCTTCCAGATTGTAGGTGCGAATTTTTACCCATCCATCCATAATAAAATACACAGAACCACCCCAGTCATTTTCCAGCAGAATTACCTGATTGGCTGGGTGAGTACGGGTGACAAGATGGATGAGGGCTGATTCCACAGCGGGTTCTGGCAACCCTTGAAAAAAGGGAGCGGAGGTGATCATCCAGGGATTAGCCTGTGCTTGCAAGCTATATCGGTCTTCCATTACCACATTTTTATTGAAGCTGCTATATACACACAACAAACAAGAGCGCCATTTTTAGCCTAAGCCATCATTGCACAGCTCCCTTTCCAAGAGAAAACTAAACTATGCTACATAAGAAAGCGACAAAAACGTTTTTCTAAATAATCTTTACCTATAAGTTTAAACAGGACAAAAGTTTTGCAAAAAGTAGTTTATAGCCGGCGGTTGTATTGCTTAGGGGCTAGCTGCACTGCAAACTTAATTAGTTAAGAATATAGGCAAACAACATCAATGATACTAAAGGGAGTAAATTATTGCTCAGGTATTTTAGCGATTTGCAAAAATAGGCAACCACTTGACCTGCAAAACTAAGCTTCTCCCACAAACGCTGACTGAATATTGCCACGACTCCCAGTAATCCATAACATAATGACAGTCACAAGTTCAAGTAGTGGCTTTGTCCACTCAAAATTTTTCCTATGGTTGATGCTGCGTATAGCAAGATCCCCATAGGATTACGGTGATTGTAAATTCAGGAGGCAGGAGGTCGTTCGCGCAGCGTGTCGTAGACAAGGCAGGAGGCAGGAGGAACCCACGTTTAAAAACGTGAGATTGAAATAAGGATGCTTTATACCTCGCCCTGTGCATCTCGGTATCATTCTTTTTATAAACTGGGCTTTAGAAGAGTGAAACTTTAGTTTCAATTGATACTCCTAACCTCCTGCCTTCTGCCTCCTGCCTTTTTTGTAATTGTCACATTAGTTGACATAATTTTCTACGTAAGGTGACAAAAGTGACTTCCAGTGCAGATGAAATTCAAAAGTTGATTGCAGACATTGACAACTTGCTTGCCAGCGGTGGCAAGCGCCTGTCTAGATTTCTTTCTGGTCAGGCGCAAGAGCCTAAAGAAGTTTTAGAAAGAATTCGGGACTTCTTGGTGAAGTTGCAAGAAAAAGAAGCATTAGAGAGCGGCATCCCAAATCAGTCTTCTGAAGAATCGCGCTCGCCTTTGTTAACAAAATTTATTGATCGTGATTATAACCAGTATCCACTACCGCAGATTGAACCCAGTCAAGAACAGAATAGTGTTGGCGCCGGACAATTAAAAAATGAATTTTCGAGATTGATTCAGCCGTTGCGATCGGAATTAGAATCGCTTTTGCAAGAGCGAGCCACTCTCATACAGGAAATTAGACAGTTAGAACAAAAACGTTTGCAAAACTACTCCCTAGCGCAACAGTTGACAAACCAGGAGCAGATGATTACCGAGTTTTTACAGGTACTCATGAGTCGTCTTGTGCCAACTTTAACGCCACTGGTAGGACAGACGGGGGAAAATTCCGCCAGTTCTTCAAGAGCACCTAATCACACAAACTCTGCAAGTCAAACTTTTTTAGAATCACCAGACAGTGTGGAGCGGTTAACCCATCTAGCCAGGGAGTTGGATCAACGCCTATTATCCCTAGATGGGACGGTGAATGTAGTCTTTGAGGCACTACAGCGCAACATTAATACTTATTACGAATCCCTGTCGCAAGCATTAGCAAGAATGCATAGCAAGGGGATGCAAGGCGAACAGCTGATGGCCAGCTTTCTCAATAATTTGACCCAGCATTTGCAGCAAGAATCCCCTAGTTCCCAGCCATCTTTCTTGAGGGGAGAATCTGAAACACTATCTTCACCAGCATCATTAGTTGAACCAACTGCGATCGCTGCTGAAGTTACGCCCCAATCTTTGGAGCTTATACAGCCAGAAACTTCATCTCCACTCATTCTTAATTCTGAGGAACAGGAGACTACCCTCACAGAAGATTTAGATGCAGTGCTGTTGCAGCTTGGTTTAGATTCTTCTGAATCTTCTGAAACCACGACCGAATTATCGCAAGATATTTCTGCATTAATTGGTGATGAAGTAGACCAACTTTACGCTAGTTTATTTGGCGTTGGTGATGTTAATAATTCAAGCCTCGATATTGCCACAAATGACTTATCTGCTTCTACAGCCTCTCCATCACCGTTGAATATTGCTGAGGCTCCACCTGTTCCTCAAACTGTTGATTCTACGGTTGTGACACCAGAGACGAGTCTTTCAACCCAAGAGACTTTAGGAGAAACCACAGATTCATCAGAACCACAGGAAGAACTATTTTTTGAAGAGGAGACTAACCTAGACTCACTTCTTAGCTTCTCTACCCCACAAACAGACAGTTTCCCGGTGCAACTCGACACTCAGCCAGCTAGTGTTGATACAATTAATACCCTAACTGACCTATTGCCTGATACTGATAGTGAGCAACAACTGCTGGAAGTATCATCTTCTGTGGAGGATACCACAATTACAGCATCAGTTACTCCTGAAGTAACAGAAATTGAGTTGCCAAAGCCTACTGTTAGCTTCGTGTCTGTCTACGACACGCCGGGCGATCGCAGAGAAAATATTGCCACATCGGAAGCATTAATTCCCGATGATCAGCCAGAACCTTCTTCAGATAACTACATCGCTGCTTCACCCCAAGAAAACTTGCTTTCTATTGAGTCAAACCAGGCTCCAGCCGTACCTGATATTTCTTTAGATGCAGAACAGTTGCAGCAATTAGATCGGGATTTGGCTAATTTTGATCAGCAGCTAAATTCTGAGTTGCAGCCAGCTACTAACCTGGATCTTTTCTCGGAACTACTTGATAACATTCAAGACACAATCCCCACAACTTCCTCTGAAAATCTTCAAGCAGTAGAGAATACCTCAACTGCTGCTTTACCCAGTTTGGCAGTTCCCCTAATAGAAACTGAAAAAAAAAAGGAAGTCACAACTCCTGTTCAAGAAAGTTCTTTACCATCAATTTCCAACTCCATAAATAATCCAGAAGTTTCGCCCAATGTTCTAGAATCAGTCTGGTATTTAGGAATTGATTTAGGTACAACAGGAATTTCTGCCGCATTGTTAAATCGCTCGACTTTTGTTGTACATCCTATCTATTGGTCAGCAGAAAATCCGCCGGGAACAAGTTCCTTCCAGGAATCGTTTCGTTTACCAACAGAGGTTTATCTGCCTACAGCTTCTATCCCTCACGGTGAAAACGAAAGTGTAGAAACACATGAGCAATCGGCACCTGCGGCTGTTGCCCAAGATAAAGTGCCCGATCGCTCGGCTACCACTCCTGCAACACCGAGAGCAACAGCAGATTCGACGACAAATAATCTCTACTCGGCTCAGTTGAAGCCCTATTTACAAGTAGCCATTCCCTACAAGAGTGAACGACAGAAATGGGAACCTGTTTTGCAATTAAATGAATTTTCCGCAGGGCCTTTGATTTGGGTTGTGCGATCGCTCTCTAAGCTACTATTAACCCTCAAATCCGAAAAAACTTGTACTACCCCTAGTTTAATGGCTGCTGCTGTTGGAATCAGCGAACAAAATTTTCCCAAGATTATCAATAATATTGCTGGTGTAATTTGCACCTGTCCATCTAGCTGCTCGGAACAATACCGCTTTAACGTGCGGGAAGCTTTACTCACTAGCAAACTCATTCAACATCCACAGCAAGTCTTTTTTGTCGAAGAAGCGATCGCTAGTTTACTCCCGGAACTCGATGCTGCTAACGGTGAGCAAATAAAATTAAGCGATGCTCAAGGTTCTCATCCAGCAAAAACCAGCGAACATCCCATTGTTGGCAACACCCTTGTGATTAACATTGGGACAACTGCCACAGAAATGTTGCTGGTGAATGTACCAGAAAGCTTGCAGCAATTGACATACAATGATTTCATGCTCCACAGTTTTGCTTATGCTGGCAAGGGAATTGAGCAAGATATTATTTGCCAACTGCTATTGCCACCGAAATCTCGGCAATCACGCTCAGAAACACCAAGCCGCAAAACTACTACCAGTAATCCTTGGCAATGGCAACCCTCAATTCCTGGTTTAGACCAAATGCGTTGGCAGACTTTAGGGTTGGAAGAATTAGAACTACCCAGAGTCGGAGAACCAGATATCACCGCTCGAATTCGCCTCCAGCAGCGTCTAGAAAGTTCTCTACTGGGACAGGCGGTATTAGATGCGGCATTAGCCTTAAAGCTGATTTTGCAACACCAAGACTCTTTTACCCTGGAATTAGCCGATCAACGGTGGATTTTGCAGCGACGAGACTTAGAAAGCCAGGTATTTATCCCCTTTGTGCGCCGCCTGAATCGAGAACTCAACAAGTTATTGGTAGCTCGTGGCATCCCTACAGAATCCATTAATCAAGCGATCCTGACTGGTGGAGTGGCTTGTGTCGGGACGGTGAACCGTTGGCTACGGCAAAAACTCCCCAGTGCCAAGATTATGCAAGATTTATATCTCGGCGAAAACGGCGCTCCTAATTGCAGTCGGGTTGCTTATGGTTTGGCGATGCTGCCTCTGCATCCCCAAATATTAGATATACCCAGGCAACAATACACTGATTATTTCTTGTTTACAGAATTGCTACGGTTGCTACCAGAGCGATCCTTATCTTTCGGTGAAGTTATCCAGTTATTTGAGGGTCGTGGGATTAATACTCGCACTTGTCAGCAACGCTTGCTGGCTTTTTTGGAAGGCGAATTGCCTTCCGGTTTGATACCTTCAGTCACAGAATCAACCTGGCTCACCCAGAGTTCGCAAGAAAATCCTGACTATCAGGCGATCGCCACAGCACCACTTTTTGAAAAACAAGGGAGTCTCACTTATCGTCCCAATTCCCAACAACTGTTGTCTTTGCGTCGCTATCTAGATGCAATCAAGGCTAGTAATCAGCAATCACTGGAGGAACCATACACAGTGAATTTTGCCTTAGAGGTTCATTGAAAGCGACGGAAAACTCCATCCTCTTGTGGGTGGATAGGGATAGTCGCCCCGTCGCTTGGGGTATTGGACATTGGGCATTAGTAACTTCTTTCCCATGCCCCATTCCCCATGTCCAAAAACTTTATCTCCTTATGGGTGGAGTTTTTCATCAAAAATGATACGTATCGGCTCAAAACTCCAAATGCTTACTTCATAAGCATTTGGAGTTTTGCAAAGTGCTACTAGTACTTCAAGAAAGTAACTTTTTGGATGTGTACCGTAGTAGGATCTTTTTTATTGGATGGAAAAAATATTGTAGATTTACAATCTATCACTTTAATTGAAAGATTCTGTAAATTTTGGGTTTTTGGTTTTTTTATTGGTTAAAATTTGTGTATATTAACACTCAGTAGTGGCGACAACCAACAGTAGTAAAAATCGCCTAAAAATTATGTCTTATGTCTACACTACTGATGCAAAAATTCCTGTTATAAAATAAGTTAGCCCTCGTGAATAATCTTTATCTTTATTCAGTTAATTGTTCGCAACAGCCTTCACACCCTTCAACTTTAAGTGTGAGAAAACGATTAATTGACATTGTTGGAGCCATTGTAGGGCTGATTATTACATTTATGGTAGCAATTCCTGTAGCAATTGCTACTTTTATTCATGAGCCAAGTCCAATATTCTATTCCCAAATTCGGTGTGGTTTAAACGGAAAAACTTTCCGCATTTGGAAATTCCGTTCCATGATCGTCGATGCCGATAAACTCAAGCATTTGGTTGAAAACCAAGCTAAAGGTCACATCTTTAAATCTGTTGACGATCCTCGCATTACTCCTGTGGGTAAATTTTTGCGGCGTACTAGCTTGGACGAGTTACCCCAATTTTGGAATGTTTTGCTAGGGGACATGAGTTTAGTTGGTACTCGTCCACCGACTCTTGATGAAGTTAACCATTACGATCCACACCACTGGGATAGATTGCGAGTCAAACCAGGCATTACCGGAGAATGGCAGGCTAATGGACGTTCCAGCATTACAGACTTTGAAACCATTGTCAAGATGGATATAGATTATCAGCGCAAGTGGTCTGTAACTTATGACCTGAGTCTGATTGTTAAAACTATTTGGGTGGTATTTAAAAAGACTGGTGCTTATTGAATTGGGGATTGGGGATTGGGGATTGGGCAATAATCAATAGTTTTCCTCCCCTGCCCCCTGCCCCCTGCCTCCTGCCCCCTGCCTCCTGCCTCTTGCCTCCTGCCCCCTGCCTCCTGCCCCCTTCAACCCTTGACGCCGCTACCAGTTTCCGTGGGTACAATGTAACGTTGTAAAAACAGAAATAGTAACAAGACTGGGGCGATCGCAATTACTGAGCCAGCAGCTACCAACCGCCAATCAAGGGAAAATGTCCCTGCTAGCTTCGCGACGCCCAAAGGAAGAGTGTATAAACTTTCGTCTTGGATGACAATTAAAGGCCACAAAAAGTCACTCCAAGCACCAATGAATACGAAAATAGCTAAAGTTACTAGTGCAGGGCGAACTGCTGGTAACATAATATGCCACCATAATCCTAACTCTGAGCTGCCATCCATCCTGGCGGCTTCTTCTATTTCTTTGGGGACACTCATGAAAGCTTGGCGCAACAAAAAAATGCCAAAGGCAGAAGCTAAACTCGGAAAAATCATCCCTAAATAAGTATTTCTCAAACCTAACTGGACTGTCAAAATATAGAGGGGAATCATCACGATTTGGAAGGGAATCATAATCGTAGAGACGATCGCCACAAAAATCCAGTCTCGCCCGACAAAGGACAATCTTGCCAACGGATAGGCAGCTAAAGCGCAAAACAGCAGATTTAAGCCCACAGTCAGCACTGACACCAAAGTACTGTTATACAGATATTGTCCAAAAGGTAGAGAGTTCCACACACTAGAGAAGTTATCTAGTGTTGGTTGACTGGGTAGCAACTGTGGCGGTGACTGAAAAATATTTTCCGTAGGCGATTTTAAGGCTGTACTTATTAGCCATAGCAAAGGAAAGAGCATCACCAGTGCGATCGCTCCCAACAGCGCATACATTAGCAGAATTTGCGATCGTGATTTTTTCCAGTTCAGCATTTGATTTTGCAAATTTTATTTTGTAATTCAACAGGAATGTAAACACTCACGCTAGTTGTTGTTTATTTTGAAAAATATTTAAGGTATATCTAGCTCTAGTTTTAAGAATATTTAATTGGTCAACCTGTGCCAATAATCTGTCTAAGGTTTCAGTTTCGTCATCTGACAAATCATTATCCGAATTTTTAACTAATAATTCCTGTAACTGTATCTGAGCTTTGGGAGATAAATAACTTTCTGCCAATGCTTGCAACTCATCTAGATTTAAACCAATCAATAATTCTGAATCTACAGATAAGTTAGTTAGCTGTTGATAAGTTTCTAAATCTAACAGTACTCCAACTTTTTTTCCCTCTGTGTTAGTGACATACTGAACTGAGTCAGACATGGCTTTACTTGAGAATTTGCTTAATTTTATTCTAACCTATCATTAAAAATCTGGGAAATTCACCTAATTCTGTTATGGAATTTATTCACATATTAATACAATTAAGTCTCTTCACTTTTTGAACTCCCTAATTCTTCCAGAATATCAAAGAAGTCGTTGAAGTTATTTCATTATCTTTATTCATAATTTTTCCCAATTTATAAAAGGCATTATGTTGCAGAAATTAAATATTTCTCAGATTCTTGAGCCATTAGTCTCATAAAAACGATCTACAGCAGTTATACAATTCTTTATTCATTAAACCAAGATTACTGACTTATTTTAAAAGTCGGTAATCTTGGTATTTCAATTTTTACTAATTAGATTTAATTGCTAGAAAGTCTGATTTTGTACACACACTTTCCAAACAACCTCTTACAGTTTGAAGCAAATTCACAGTAGTTAATCTTCAACCGCGACATAAGGTTTTGGTTCCCGCGAACGTTGGGCAATTTCTTCTCGTCGATACTTTGCAAGTTCGCTGTAAAGCCTCTTGCGAGAGAGATTCACACTTCCAACAGGCTCATGTTCTAGCAGTGTATGCCAAGGGGAAAATAGCGAACCCTCATCTAAACGTTTGCGTTCTTCAAAGTCAAACTTCTGGCTGGGAATGCGGACAGTTGCAACTTTAATAAATGGTGAATCTGCTTCTTGCCATTCTTTAACATGGTCTTCAATTGGCGTTTTTTCATCGTCTACATAAAACTGAATTAGGAAGTCAAAAGACGCTTCTCTTCCTTCTTCAGTCAAATATTTTACCAGCGTTTCTCGAAGGTAATTTTCTGATTCTGGAAGTGTTTCTGGTGGTTGTTCAGGCTGTTGAGATTTGACAGACAATTTTACAATCCGTTCGCCAAACTTAAAGGGAGCCATACTCCAATATTGAATCAAAAGTGGATTTCCTACCTTGTGGCTGCCAATTTTTTGCAAGATAGCAAAGGCGTAACCAAGTTCTTCCAGCCTTTCTGGGCTAAGTTTTCCACTACCTGCTTGAGAAAGATCGGCATAATCACGAACGTCTTTAGTCAAGAAAATCGGATAATTGTTAAGTATAAAATCTTGAGTTTTTTCTTCATCATCCAAGACTTTTTGCCCGTCCACATTCATCACCTTGATGGCGATACCACGAACATCAGGCTGGCTATCGGAGTGGAATTTCCCACGCTTTTGAGGTGAACCACCGCTAGAGAAACGAATCCACACAGGGTAGGTTTGGGGCGTTTTGAACAAACCTACTCTCAGGTCTTCAGGAAGATTGGGTTCAATAATAAACTCTCCCCAAAGGAGTCCATGACTTTTGCTATGAATTTGGCGGAGGTCTGGGCCATTTTTTTGTTGAGCTTGGAGGCTCGTTGCGATAATATCGTCGATTATTGCTTCTTGCTCAGTGGTAGATGACGTTGGGTTAGTCATAAAACATTTTATGAGATGTCTTCATTATCCTGAATCCTTCAACCTTTTCGAGTCAATCCGGTTTCCGTACAAATAGCTTGTAGTGGTTTATCCCAAGGTTCAATCAGTATTTGGGAGATATAGGCAAAATCAAAGACAATTCCGATAGTCGGCTTTGTCTGCCACTGCGGTAAACTGAGCAAGCGATCGTAATATCCACCGCCATAACCCAAACGATATCCTTGATGGTCGCAAGCTACACTGGGGACAAGAATCAAATCTACTTCCGCAGCATCTAAGATTGGAGCGTCAGGATGTGGTTCAGCAATGCCATAAGCGCCGCTTTGGACAGAATCATCAGGTGTCCAAATATGCCAACATAAGGATTTATCAACGCAGCGAGGAAATCCCCAACAGTATTTGGTGTTGGCAAATAGGGGACTGAGGTCAGGTTCTTGGCGAAAGCTGAAATAAGCAAGTATTGTTTTTGCTTGGGTAAACAAAGTAGAGTTTTGTAAATGAGAGCTAATGCGATCGCTTTTTTCTCTCCATTCTCCAATGGACATTGATTGACGTGTTTTGAGTAGAGTGCGACGCAGTTCTGCTTTATTTAGTTGATGATTAACTTTGTCCATAAAATTTATATCGCCAAAAAAATAAGCTGGACATTGCCCAGCTTGTATCACTCTACATTCAGCAGTACATAGTTATACAGCGTGTTGACGATACCACTCAATGGTATTCTTTAGTCCTTCCTCAAAGCTTACTTGAGCCGTGAAATTAAAGGCTTGCTTGGCCCGTTCAGTATCTAAACAACGGCGGGGTTGACCATTAGGCTTGTCAGTTTGCCACACAATTTCCCCCTTAAACTCCATCAATTCGCAGATTAGAGTTACTAAATCCAGGATGGAGATTTCATAACCGGTTCCCAAGTTAACTGGTTCCGATTCGTTATAGAATTGAGTCCCCATCACAATCCCTCGCGCTGCATCTTCTGAATACAGAAACTCACGGGTGGGACTACCATCACCCCAAACAGGGAGTTGTTTTTCCGCTTTAATTTGGGCTTCGTGAACTTTACGAACTAATGCTGGAATAACGTGGGAACTTCCTGTGTCAAAGTTATCTTCTGGGCCATATAAATTGACTGGCAGTAGATAAATCCCATTAAAACCGTACTGCTGACGGTAAGATTGCAATTGAACTAAAAGTGCTTTTTTTGCAATTCCGTAAGGGGCGTTGGTTTCTTCTGGGTAGCCATTCCAAAGATCATCTTCTTTGAATGGTACTGGAGTGAATTTAGGATAGGCGCAGATTGTGCCAACACAAACAAATTTTTCTACTCCAGCTTGATAGGCAGCGTGAATTAGCTGGGTTCCCATGATCAAGTTATCGTAGAACAACTCTGCGGGTTTTTCACGGTTCAGACCGATGCCACCGACATGAGCTGCTAGATGGATGATTATGTCTTGCTGGTCAACTGCACGTTGGCTATTTTCCCAGACACGTAGATCGCAATCGCGCGATCGCGGTATTGTAATTTTCTCGCGATCGGCTCCTGCTTTACACAGTTGATCTATCACCTGACGACCTAGAAACCCCGACCCACCGGTGACGAGAATGCGTTTATTTTTTAGTTCTAAGGCTGTCATATTTTTATCCTCTGTGATCCGAATCAGAAGTGCAAAGCGCCTAGTTTTTGACGAATAGTCGCAATATCATCTGGAAATTGCGAACCATTTCCATTGGGTGAAGTGTGGCCCAATGCTTGTAAGTCTGCTTCTACCATTAAGGAAACTAGTTCTTCAAAGGTTACTGATGGTGTCCAGCCTAGCTTCTCGCGTGCTTTGGTAGAATCGCCAATCAATAACTCTACCTCAGATGGACGGAGGTAACGCTCATCAAACTCTACATAATCTTGCCAATTGAGATTCACATAACTAAATGCCAGTTCCAAAAACTCACGCACTGAGTGGGTTTCACCAGTCGAAATTACGTAATCGTCTGGCTGGTCTTTCTGCAACATCAACCACATTGCTTTCACGTAATCCTTTGCATAGCCCCAATCTCGCTTGGCATCTAGATTACCCATGTAAATCTTTTTCTGCTTCCCAGCAACGATACCAGCCACCGCTCTAGTAATTTTGCGGGTTACAAAGGTTTCACCCCGCCGTGGTGACTCGTGGTTAAAAAGTATGCCGTTACAAGCAAATAAATTATAAGATTCACGATAATTTACAGTTTGCCAGTGAGCGTAAACTTTCGCACAGGCATAGGGACTGCGGGGATAAAAGGGCGTTGTCTCAGTTTGAGGTATTGCTTGTACTAAACCGTACATTTCTGAAGAACCCGCCTGGTAAAATCGCACCTGAATTCCGGTACGATGTTGGTAGTCTCGAATTGCTTCCAACAGACGCAATGTTCCCATTCCTACTGCGTCTACTGTGTATTCTGGTGAATCAAAGCTGACTCTAAGAGGATGTTTTAAAAG
>NZ_KV757621.1 GCF_001712795.1 Nostoc sp. KVJ20 | reverse complement strand
GAGGGTTAGGGTGGGGTAAAACCTTGATTAATCAGCTATTTCAGACTTGTGTATACACCGTAGTTATTAAGGGGGGCTAGTGGAGATCGAATTATATGCAGCTTCATAAAAAATTGGTATTAAACCAAATAACTTGTATTAGGTACGATCGCAAAAAAGGCATACTCATACCAAGCAGTCCAGATGAAACTGCGAATCCATCGCTGACGTTTTTCGGGACTCAACTCATATTCAAACGCCCCACGAGATACATCAATAGAAGATAGATGAGAGTTGCAACCGCAGCCATGTTGATAAGTAAAACCATATTTAGAAGCAATACTTTGTACTTTCATTTGGATAGCAAATACCTTACCTGCATGGAGTATGGCATCCCAAGAACGTTTGTGTTCGATATCGCGTTTATCAAATCGTAAGGCACGTTCTTCAAAAACATGATCGCGGTAAATTGGTGCTAGATGCACATGGTAGAAACTTGCTGGTAATTCATAACCAAACTCGTTGAACAAATCTATGCCAATGCGAGCCACTTTTACTTCATCAGCATAATCTGTCCCCTTTGACTCCACATTATGGAGAATTTCTGCAAAGTTCGGATAGCTGTGTTTGAGAAAGTCTTGTCCAAAAAAGTCAAGAGTTTCCCATGCCAGTTGTGCAAATAGCTGGGAAAATGACGGTATCAAGTGAGCCAGTTGGGGGCGATCGCTAAATAAGTCAACATCACCATGTTCTAATTTGTATAAGAACAACTGCGCCATCTCAACATAGTTTTGGGGATGGGAAAGTCCGATATTTGGGGTTCCTCTAGCAATGTCTTGCCATATAGAAGGGAGTTGAGAAACGTGAACGGCATTTTCTCCAGCAATGACTGCAACAGGAGGACATTCGAGAAGTTGCATCGACAATCTCCTTTATAGACGTTAATGTTTGACACTCTCAGCGCTGTTCGCGCTTGCGTCTCCCTTTGGGAGAAGCGACTGAGATTCTTAGTTCATAGACGCGCCTTAAAATCATCTATCCTTTCGGCAATACTTAAACCGGAAACCCGTTTATAAAACAAAGCTTCTAGTTTAATTTAGCTGATCCCAGTGGGCTTCATCTCCCTAAGCGTTAGAGAGTAAATTCCCTCGTTCTCGTGTGCCCCACGATACGTTTAATTTCGTTAAAATTTTAGGTTTACTGGTTTAGATGCGCGTTGGCATCAAAGCTTATGTTTATCGTGGTGTTTTCGCTACCCACTATCCATTATTTTTTCCTAGCCAATCGTTTTGGGGTTGATTATCCATTTGTGCTAGCGGTTATTCTACCTGTGGAGTATGTATATTTTACCATCCCACGTACTAAAAATTAATTAATCCTGAATGCGGTTAAAACCGCACGAGTCGCTTGTATTTCAGCACTGAAGTGACTGAGCTTTACACTTACCGACTAACTTGTAATTTACCTTAAGCGATCGCTATATCTGTCTTCTGAACACAATTAAAAATGTTTGACAGACTGTCTTTTGACAGCAAACGCAATTTTATTGATAATTTTCAGGGCGCTGCTTATTTTACCCTCTCAGAGCATTCTCTTCAGCCACCTGCAATTTTCTTATATATTTTCTCGCCTCTGACTATCTCCTCATAGTACTGCTCATAAGGGGTAAACCTGATGGATTCTTGTCGTCCTAAACCCAAAATTCCAAAGGTGCAAAGACTATTATAAAACAGTTCATGTACCCGCTTTTGAAGTACCTGATTGAAATATATAAGAACGTTACGACAAAGGATGACATTAAACTCATTAAAAGAACCGTCAGTTGCTAAGTTATGCTGGGCAAAAACAACATTTTCTCTTAGGGATGCTCGAAAAATAGCATTGTCATAAGCGGCTGTATAATATTCTGAAAAAGACTTTTTGCCGCCGGCTTTTAGATAAAGCTGAGTATATTCCTGCATCAATTTGAGAGAGAAAATCCCACTTTTGGCATTTTGTAATACCTTCTCATTCGTATCAGTAGCATATATGCGGCAACGGTGGTAAAGTCCTTCTTCTTGAAGTAAAATTGCCATTGAATATACTTCTTCACCGGTGGAGCATCCAGCGTGCCAAATGCGAATAAATGGATAGGTTTGTAAGAAGGGGATAACTTGATTTCTGAAGGTGTTATAAAAGCTAGGATCACGAAACATTGATGTTACATTCACCGTCAGAGCAAGCAAAAATCGTTCTAAATAAGCCCGGTTGTGGAGTAGCCGCTCTTGTAATGCAGAAACATTTGCTAACCCCTCTAATTGCATGAAGCTATGAATGCGGCGCTTAAGTGAGGAAATAGCATAATCCCGAAAATCATAACCATAGTATTGATACATCCCTTCCAAAAGCAGATGTATTTCGATGTCCTCTAAGATCGGTTTGGGCAGAGGCATAATAATTCGTAATTCGTAATTCGTAATTCGTAATTCGTAATTTGTAATTTGTAATTTGTAATTTGTAATTTGTAATTATTACTCCAGACATGAATAGTTTTTTTGAAAAAATGATGCTGGATTTTTGGTAATTTTCATAAATAATTTTAGCTGCTCGTTAGCAAAAGTAGCTTGCTGAATCAATTAAACTTGATTGCGGTGCTACTTATGGGTTTCAGGTTAACTAAGTGCTGCGACTCCCAAAACAGCGATCGCAATTATTGCAATTCCAGCTAGCCATCTCACTTGGTAACGCAGATTTTTTATCTCTTGGCTCAAATTTTCTGTCTGTGGAATGGAATATGGTTGTAGTTCTGTAACTTCGATTGGTACTTGTTGGGGTATATTTGGTAGATTTCCAAAAGACACTTGTGTATGTAGCCAACTAGTAATCAGTTGGGGACAGTTTTTCTTAAACCAATTAAAAGCTAAAGTTTTAAAAACTGGTTTGGACATTCTGGCTATTAATTTCATCACCCTGTTTAGAGGCTTTGAGCGAAGCTTTTGGTTGATCAGATTGACTGAACCAACATCATAGAGACAACCCATAATTAGTTTTACAGTGGCTTCTTCACTGTTAATCAAGTTTTGCAGTAAAAGCAGAACATCATGCATACGCTCTGCTTCAATATATTTTTCTGCTAAGTTCTCTGGAGGACTTACTGAAGAATTTACGTTTGTATTAAGGGTGTTTTGTCTTACTATAGTCATATTAGTAACATAACAATGAGAATAATATAAGTATACTATCTACCGAGGGAAAGATTTTTTATCTAGAGAGAGAACCTAAAAGCCAATTTTTTCTTGTGATAGACATGACTATATCGTGTCTGTAAAAAGGTTATTTGTCTAGTTCCTATGATTTTTTTTCTACTTCTGGGTAAATAAACTTTTTTATGAAGATGCTAATACCTCAATTTGTGCAACTACCCGTTCTAATTCGTCAATGATTACAGTGCTTTCAGTCTTTTTGAAGGCATCTACAAGCGCCCGGTAATACCAAAGAGTTCCTTCTTTGCGCCCCTGAAAACGTTCCCAAAGTGATTCACCTAAAATGCGATAATCTTTGAGAATAGATTGAGCATTATACAATTTATCTGCTAGTGACACGAGCAGAACTGATGGAGAAGCAGTAGGAATATGAGCAATATAAGCTTCCTTGCGCTGTCGCCAAGGGGGTTTTGGAGTTGTATCAGCGTCAGTACAACCATCTACAATTGCTGTTACATTGTCACCAAAACGGTGGCGAATTTCTTCCCGTGTTGCGTCGCCACCCTGATCTTCGATCGCATCGTGTAAGAGGGCTGCGATCGCTTCATCTTCATTTGCTCCGTATTCTAAAGCAATACTGGCGACACCTAATAAGTGGGCAACGTAGGGGACACCTGAACCTTTACGAACTTGGTTAGCGTGCAGTTGGGTGGCATAAGTCAGGGCTGCGGTAAAGCGTTCTGAGAGCATTGTATCAAAGGAGTCAGGAGAACTCCGCCGAATAAAGAAAGGGCTTGTGTCAATTTTATAACAAACCGTTCCAAGTCCAGAGGTCACAAACTCGGATTTCTCACCGATGCTCAAAGCTTATGCTTTTGCAGGGGAGCAGGGGAGCAGAGGAGAGTTATTGTACAAGTTCTTTCCCCTCTGCCCATTCTGACTCCTGACTTCTGAATTCTGTTCGATAAAAGTAGGAGCCTATGTATTTAATTGCCTAGAAAGTTAGAATTTCGGTGAACTTTTTGAGATAAGTGCTAGTTGCCAAAGAATGCGTTTACGTCTTCACAAACCTGGATATAAAAGCATTTTTTATTGCAAATAATATCATTATACTTTTAGATAGACAACATTTAAACCCATATTACATCGCTAGATAGATAAAAATATGATGAAATTTTATTAAATTACCTTCAAGATATGTTGTTTTCAGCAGGAGTTAAATTAATCATGCCAAATAGTTCTAGATTAAGAGAGCAAGTGCTGAATAAAGCAGTAGAAAAACTAAAAGTATAACTAGACAAACTAACCCTACAAGCTGAAGCTTATTTTAGAAAAAATCTTTCAGCTTCAAAATATAAAGCTCATAAATTCAGGATACTAATAATGGAAACTACAGAAACCACACAAACAAGTTCAACACCTTTTCCAAATATTCCACCAGTTATTGAAAGTAACGACAGTGAGTATCGTGATACCGGCGTACCTAGCACAGTTGCGATCGCAGGACATCCTCTGCATCCATTGAGTGTGATCTTTCCCATAGCCTTTTTAGCCGCCGCGTTGGGAAGTGATATCGGCTACTGGTTAACTGGTGACTTCTTTTGGGCTAGGGCTTCATTATGGTTAATCGGACTCGGATTAGCTGGAGGCTTACTTGCGTCTGCGATCGGCCTCAGCGACTTTTTGAAAATTGAACGAGTCCGTAAACGTACCGCAGGTTGGGCACATTTGATACTTAACGTTTCTATTTTAGTTTTATCACTCATCAACTTTCTCCTGCGTTGGGGCGACGCTGAATCCCGAATAGTACCTTGGGGATTGTTAATCTCGCTTATTGTCGGTACACTAACCAGTGTTTCCGGGTGGTTCGGTGCTGAACTCTCCTATCGCCACAAAATCGGTGTGGTGGGTGCAGGTAGCAGAAGATATCCTTAACCTGTAATATCCCAAATTGCGAATTATTGACAAAGAGATAGTAGAGGCTAAAATTTTGCTTAGTCTCTAGTCTGTAAAAAATGCGCCACAACCGTAACCAAACAATATTTATTATTCTTTCGGCGCTCATCGTTATACCGATGGGCTTTTTGTTTAAGTATTATAATGGCCCTGCTGATCAGTGGTTTAATGACTACGGAGCAGCTGTATTTTACGAAATATTTTGGTGTCTGTTCGCATTTTGGTTTTTCAGAAGTCGGGCAGCGATAATTCAAATTCCTATATGGGTTTTTGTCATCACCTGTATACTAGAATTCTTGCAACTTTGGCATCCGCCACTATTAGAGGAGATTCGCGCCACCTTGATAGGTAAATTGTTACTTGGCACCACCTTTGTTTGGTGGGATTTTCCTCATTATGTATTGGGTTGTGTTTTAGGTTGGTTGTGGCTGCGACAATTACACGGAATAGGTTATGCACAAAAAAGTCAAGGTAAAACCTAATTCAAAACAGCAAAAGATTGAAGAAGAACCTGATGGCAGTCTGACTGTGTATTTAAAATCTCCTCCAGTTGATGGTAAGGCTAATGAAGAGTTAATTAAACTACTAGCAGAGAAATTTGATTTACCTAAATCTCATATCAGAATTAAGTCAGGTTTATCCTCGCGGCAAAAGCTGATAGAAATTGATACTGATACTTAGCTGCTGCTTACTAACACCTTTTTTGAAACCTCTTCTGCCTCTTGAATATGAGGCTATATCTCACTTCTTAAATGCTCTACTAGAACCAAGAAACGAGAGACATAAACTCACAAAATCTAATTTTTATGCTTGTGTAATACTGATATACCTTGATTGAGCCTTGACTCTTTCTATCCAAGCTTGGATAGCAGGAAATTGTGTCAAATCAAACCCACCTTCATCAGCTACATGAGTGTAGGCGAACAAGGCGATATCAGCGATCGTGTAACGCTCTCCTACAAAAAAAGTTTGAGAAGTTAAGTGTTTATCCATCAGCCTAAGTGCTGCATAACCTGGTTCACGGTTTTGCTTGATAGCTTCATCATATTCTTCAGTTTTACCTAAAATAGAAATCCAAAATCTTGATTTAGCAATAAAAGGTTCATGGCTATATTGTTCAAAACATAACCATTGCAGCACTTGCGCTCGTAAAAAGCGATCATAAGGTAAAAACTCTGTGCCTTCACTTAAATAGACTAATATGGCATTTGATTCTGCCAAATATTTCCCTGGCTCGATTTCCAGAACAGGTATTTTACCGTTGGGATTTTTACTTAAAAATTCTGGTGTTCGAGTCTCGCCTTTCAAGATGTTAAGCTCTATCCTCTCAAAAGGCATACCTAGTTGTGTCAATAAAAGACGTATCTTATAAGCATTGCCAGAAGGTAAAAAATCGTACAGACGCAGTAGTTTCATGCTAAAATCCAGTTAGGAATATGTTGATAACTGAAGGTTTAAAATACAATATCTTACCAAAAGATTTTCCCAAAACCGGATATTTTTTTTATATTTAGCGTCTGAACGTACTACATAAAATTATCTGAGAAAATAAAAATAATTAGTATTTATTTCTAAATTGAGATGTTTAATTTAGTCAATGGTCGAGAATAAAAGTATGTGTGGAAGATTTACTCTAAACCAGTCATCAGCAGGATTATCTCAAGTTTTCCATGTCGAGTCAGTTCCAGATTTAGCAGCCGAATATAACATTGCGCCTACGCAAATGGTGGCAACAGTGTTACAAAATCCCGAAAGCGAAAAGCGTGAATTTAAGCAATTACATTGGGGGTTAATTCCGTCATGGGCAAAAGATGCAGGCATGGGGGCAAAGCTGATTAACGCGAGAGCCGAAACTGTTGTCGAAAAACCCGCTTTTCGCTCGGCTTTTAAGCACAGACGATGTTTAGTGATAGCTGATGGCTTTTATGAGTGGCAACGCCAAGAAGGTAAGAAGCAGCCGTTTTATTTTTGTCTCCAAGATGGGCAACCCTTCGGCTTTGCAGGTTTGTGGGAGAGATGGCGATGCCTACGGCAACCCGAAGCGGGAACGCCTGCCAACGAGGAAATAATCTCTTGTACAATTTTGACAACGGCAGCTAACGAATTACTCCAACCCATCCACGAGCGGATGCCAGTGATTTTGGAGCCACAAGATTACGATTTATGGCTAGATTCGCAAGTGCAAACGCCCCAAACCCTACAGCAGCTATTGCGTCCCTATCCAGCGCCAGCAATGGTTGCCTATCCAGTTAGCACCTTGGTAAACAACTCTCGGCATAATAGCGCGGAATGTATCATACCCCTAAGTGAGAAGAATGCACCCGCAAATCAGTTAAATTAGCTATTGAATGAACTAAGGAATTGGGGAGATGAGGGAAATTGAGGAAGAAGCAGGGGAGCAGGGGGCTGGGGGCAAGGGGGAGGATAAAAAATTACCTCTTTCTCCTCTGCTCCCTGCCCCTCTGCCTCTTTTCAATGCCCAATGCCCCATGCCCCATCCCCAGTCCCCAATCCCCAGTCCCCAATACCCAGAGACACATATGCCAAGAACACAAAAGAACGATAATTTTGTTGACAAATCCTTTACAGTGATGGCAGATATCATCCTGAAGATCCTGCCAACCAACAAAAAAGCTAAAGAAGCGTTTGTTTATTATCGAGATGGGATGTCGGCCCAAGCGGAAGGGGAATATGCGGAGGCATTGGAATACTATGAAGAAGCCCTAACACTTGAGGAAGATACTAACGATCGCGGCTATATTTTCTACAATATGGGGCTAATCTATGCCAGCAATGGCGACCACGAAAAGGCTTTAGAACTCTATCACCAGGCAGTTGAGTTAAACCCACGTATGCCCCAAGCCTTGAATAACATCGCCGTGATTTATCACTACCAAGGCGAAAAGGAGAAAGAATCTGGAGATAACGAGGCTGGCGAAGCACTTTTTGACCAAGCCGCAGACTATTGGATTCGAGCGATTCGCATGGCTCCCAATAACTACATCGAAGCCCAAAACTGGCTGAAAACCACCGGGCGATCGCAAATTGACGTATTCTTCTAAAAGTGAAGAGTTAGGAGTTAATAATTCCTAACTCCTAACTCCTAACTCCTAACTTCCCACTCCTCACTCCTCACTAAAAAAAATGATTGACCAAGAACAAGTTCACAGAGTAGCTAATCTTGCTCGTTTAGAATTGACTCCAGAAGAAGAAGAACAATTCACTACCCAGTTGGGAAGTATCCTGGACTATATCGAACAACTGAATGAACTTGATGTCAGTAATGTGTCGCCAACAACACGGGCAATTGATGTCAGCAATGTCACACGAGAGGATGAATTGCAACCCTATCCTGACCGCGAAAGCATTCTCAACAGTGCGCCTGAACAAGAAGGCGAATTTTTCAAAGTGCCAAAAATCCTCAATGCTGAATAATCAAACGGCAATGCGAGAGTTATTAGTCATTGGTCATTTGTCATTGGTCATTGGTCATTGGTCTAAGAGAAACCACGTCCAGTCTTTAACGTGGTTTGAATTAGTCATATGAAAGACAAAGTTTTTACACCCACCATAAAAGCAGAGCTACTGTTATCGCAAGGGCAGATTATGCACTAATTACCAAAGTTATTTAATGTATAATAAACCTCAAGAGTTCAGGGTGCTTCTCAAGTATTAAACCACTTGGTGGTACTGCCAAAGATATATTGTATGTCTAAATCTGCAATCACTGTTACCGTCAAATTGTTCGCTGCTTATCAAGAAGCCTTTAAGGTTTCGGAACTGGTACTGGAATTTCCTAATAGTATGCCAGTCAAAGCAGTATGCGATCGCCTCATAGCTGAACACCCTGAACTCTCCCAATGGCGTGATATCACCCGTTTTGGGATTAATCTAATATTTGTTGAACCAGATACCCTACTACAAGATGGGGATGAAGTCGTGCTAATTCCACCAGTCAGCGGCGGCTAGGAAAATAGTTAGGAGTTAGGAGTTAGGAGTTAAAGATTCAAAACTGCTAATTCCTAACTCGGATTTCTCACTACACCTCTTAAAGCCTGCGCTTGTGCAGGGGAGAAGTAATGAGTAAGAAGTAAGAAGTAAGAAGTTTTTACTCATTACTCATTACTCATTATTCATTACTTCTCTTCTGCTCCATCAAACGCCTTGAGCTTGTGAGAAATGCGGGCTAACTACTCACTCCTCACTTTTTCTTATTTCACCCTGGCGCGGAAGCGGACAAAACCGTAAAAATCTTTGGCTAAATTGGGTAAATCTGGACTCCGCGTGATGCTTACCACCACAGCTCCATTGGTGTTAGTACCACAGTATGATGGTGCTGGTTCATTAGCAGCATAAAAGCGTCCGCGATCGCTTGCGTCCTCTATATTGGTGAGGTAAACTGTGGGACTGCTAGAACCAAGGGCAAGGGCAATACCTTGATCTGCGACTGTTAAACCACCATCACCAGGAGTATTACCATTAAACGCAGTGGAAATAAAAGTAGTACTGCTAGGTACTAAGTCGCAGAATTTAACGTTAGTAGCATTACTTGGGCCCTGGGAGAGGAAGTAGATAGTGTATTCCAACTCATCTCCTGGTTTGACGGTTCCAGCATTGATCAATCCCCGCAGGTAGCCAGCCGGCCATGTAATATAGTTATCATCAGAGGCGAATGGTTCTGGGACATAATTAGCAGCAGTAATAGCAACGTTACTCAGACCATCGACAATATCGGTTAAATCTTGGTTATTGATGCGGGTGATGCGTTTTACTAACAAAAGCTTTGCATTCACAGCAGTAGCACCGTTATTACTTTCCCCAACACTGGTAACACGATTAGCTATAGTATCAGTGTCTCTAGTTGGTAGGTAATTTGTACACCGTGTGCTAGAGTTTCCACTGGTGGTTGCTTCCCAGCAAGCACTAACATTAGTATCCTGGCCATTGGGGGTCAAGCTGATAGATTGTCCATTGCTAGCCCCAATTAAGGAAGACTGATATGTGTTGTCCCAAAGATTGAGAACACTTGCAGGAGGTGTATTAACCTCATTACCACTGCCATAGGCGATATAGTCAATAATTTTATTCTGACTATCGTACAACCAGATATCATCACCGGAGTTATTGAGTTTGGGAGTCTGTCCCAACCAAGCTTGGAAAGATGCTGCTGTGGCTTGATGGTTGGCGTTGTTATCCCCAATCCAAATCACAGCATATTGGCCTGGTTGTAAAGTTGTGCCGTTAGGAAATGTATAAGTAAAGCCGTTAGTACTATCATTATCATTAGCCGTCAGGTGTCCGTCTGCCAACTTCAAACCACTCAAATCTACAGGCGATGAAGATGGATTATACAGTTCAATAAACTCATCATTAGTATTAGTCGCAGTACCAGTTTCACTATACAAAACTTCGTTGATCATAATTTTGCCAGCGCTGGGTGAAACTATATCAATGATGTTCAATGGAGTTGGTGCAGTTTGACCAGGATAATAAGTCCATAAATCCAGCCCTTTAGTATCTCCAAAAGAGCCGTTGCATGATGTCCCAGCATTACCAGCGTTACCATTCTGACCAAATTTCCGGTCATTACTGGCGGTGTCAAAACCATTAAGTGGGTCGCTGAAGGCTGGGTTTGGTGGATTAATTCCACAGAGTACTTGACCAGAAGTACCGATTTGAGTACCAGCGATAGTTTTATAACCGCGATCGTCGTAAAATCCTCTACTGTTGCCTATGGGGTTAGTAGCATTCAGCATTGTAATGGTAGGGCCACCAGTAAAATTGTTTTCCGCATCAAGCAAAGGAAAGTGATATTCGCCTCCATAAGTTCTGACACGAACTTTGTAATCACTGCCAACCGGGAAAAAATTGCCACTGTTATCTTTACCATCCCAACTAATCGCTTGCTGTCCCGTTGTAGCCATAATCCCTCGCATAAGACGGTTTTGGGAGTTGGTAGGATCAAAATTGCTGCCGTCTCGGCTGATAATGAGTTCGTAAGTGCCTGTGACGTTGCTATCAAAAGATAAAGTACCGCCTGTGCCAAAAGAACTGTTATTTCCTAAAACTGTACCGTTGAATTGTAAATTACTAATAATAGGAATAATTGGGCTAATGGGAGTACCAGTTCCTTCTAAAGTGCCATCTCGTTTGTAACGGTCAACGTATGGAAGCACGTTGGTGTCGATGGAGTTGAAAAAGGTAGCGTATTGGGGACGAGCCAAGCCAACGCCACCTTGGGGATTTGCCAGCTGACTATCCGCCCCTAGTATATCGTGATACAAGGGTGATATCCCGTCACTGTCAAAAAAGCCAGTTTGATTACCATAGAGAACGAATCCATTCGGATCTGTGCCTCTGAGTTCTACTTTATATCGGAATCCATCTGTGGTTATTGGATAGACCGGGAAGTTGAGATATCGACCGTTATTACCAGTAAATAAAGCTAGATAATAGCTAAATAACCGCCCGTTAAAGTCAGTTGTTGAAGTTTGATCGCTACTTCGTACCGTTACATCCCAAGCTGCAACACTAGTTCTTTGTTGATCGTTAAAGTTGTTCCCACTACTCAAATCAATCTCACCTGTGGGAGCGCCATTAACGGAAGAGTTACCTCCATCCGGCCCATAAAAAACTATGTCATAAACTCCAGTGGATGGAGCCTGGTAGTAGCAGGGAATATAGCCGTTGGGATTACCTCCGCCAGAAATAGCACGGGGGCCATTTAACTCCTGTTGGCGAGTTGAGATAAAGCCCCGCCCAGCTTGAGAAGTACACACAAAATCTGCTGTGCCGGGAACAGTTTCACTGCCAATACTTCCACTGACACGACCGGGGTTGTAAACGCGCACATTACCACTATTTACCCCAACTGCGCTGGAACCCAAAAGAATATACTCACCTTGATTGGCATAGACTTTCAGTAAAGTTCGTCGCAGCACCAGACCGCCATAAGTATCAGTACGCCACTCTAGGTTAGCTCTACTACTGCCGGCTGGGGCAGTACTAGGATACAGGGTACGACTACCTTCAGCCTGAGCAGCTTGTACGCCAAAACTCAGGGTGCAAAGTGAGAGAGCAAGGCTACTTAGTAGTTTTTTATAACGGTTGAGGGGGTTGTGATTGACCGCTAAAAGACATTTTAACAGTAGACTCATTTATGCTTCACTAGCTCCTGATTTTAATTGAATGAGTGTAATGCCTGTGACAAGGCACTCTGTCTCTACGCAATACTGTATTCACCGAATAAGGCAAAAGTTAAAAGGCGATCGCTTACTTTTAGGTTGCCCAATATATCTGAGAACCTACCATCTTGATTCACATTCACTGTGGTGTAGTTTACCCGCCGTAAGCATCGCTAAGACGGGCACAGCAATGCTGTGCCCGTCTGGTATGGTCTATTTAACTGAAAATGGCCTTGAGAGTAAGACGCTGCGTGAAGGGCTTTTGTTTTGCAGTAGGCAGACTAAATTATATGTATCATCATAGAGAATTGGCTTTAGCAGTTAGCTTCACTAAGTTATCTAACTCTTGCTGCATCTGACTAACAACTAATTCATAACATTCATTGACATAGTGGCGATCGCTAGCTGCTTCAGGGCCGTAGCGTTCAAATACAATTGGCGGACAAACCCGTGTGTACATGGGCACAGGTAATGGAATGTTGGGCAAAGGGCCAATTGCTAATCCCCAAGGTAGTCCAAGATAGATCGGAAAAACTTCCGGATCAATCCCCAACAGCCAAGGCATCCCCCACTCGTGGAGTTGCTGCACAACTTTGTAAATGTCAGCAAGCACAATTAGCGTATCGTGAGCGCCCCAGGAAATCACAGGCACAATCGGCACATTTTCCCGTAACGCTAACTTGATAAATCCTTGCCGCCCTGCAAAGTAGATTTTGTTACGTAAATAACAGGGTCGAAACACATCTTCGGCTCCACCTGGATAAACTAGCACACTAGCTCCAGAGTGCAAGGCGGTATAAGCCATTTTCGGATGGGCAATGATTGCTCCTGCCTTGGCAGCCAGTTGCGCTAGTGGCGGACTAACCTGCCAAGCTTTGGGATGCATCAAGCCATAAATGGGTTGCTCCACACCAAATCGGCGAAACCAGTCGTACATCACCATTGCCATGTCGGGTGCAGCGAGTCCCCCATTGTGCGAACCGACAAATAGAACTTTTTGTTGGGGTGGAATGTTATCCCAGCCACTAGTTTGAACTCGGAAATAGTAGTGATACAAAAAGCCAAACAGGGGCATCAGAGATTCTATGAACTTTGGATCTCGCTCATCCAAAGACCAACCGGGTTTTTTGTTTAAGAGATGTTGCTTTTTTGACATCGATGCATTTTAACAGGATTGGCAAAGGTCAAACAATCCTTTGTAGGTATAATTAGTTTTGCTCTATGCACAAAACCTGATTCCTCTAAAGATTTTATTAAAGAAGGCAGGAGGCAGGAGGGAAACCGCCCGACGCTCGTTCGCCCTTGGGAGATATCAAAACTGTTGGTGTTAAATGCATTGTACTATGTTGTACTATAAGGATTGATTTACCTTAATTGCGATCGCATAATCATTGGCACATCACGGCGATTATTTTGGTAATGAAGATGGAGGGATTGCTGGTTTTGAACGCTGTTGCTGGTAAAAACCCACAACTTTTTGAAGATATGCAGCAGTAAATCCGCTGTTGCAGCCTGTATAGTTACCAGTCATCCACCAACAACCGACGCCACGCACAGCGGCGGTTTCATTATTGCTGCTGGCTATAAACTGCTTATTTAACTCTCGGCGGGTGATACAGGATATAACTTGGCGTGCTGTCGTAGGGCTGTTTTCAAACTGCGTCGGTGTTAGTTCTTTTTTGAGACAATGTTTCGACCAACCTTTTAAGGTTTCTGGTTTAACTTGCCATTCACTGTAAAGTCCATCATTTGCAATGCCGGTCTGCGGTGCAGCTAGTCGCAGCGCCTCTACCATCGCCGCGACTTGGGCATCAGAAACCTGTTGTTGTGCTTGAGCCAACAATGATGACAATCCAAAACTGACAATCACTCCGCTAAGTAGTAATCCTATGGGGTTTTTCCTCATGATTTTGGAATTATTTTTATATACCAGTATGTAGGATACTACGTTTTTACACTTAGCAATTCTCAAAGATTAGATTGAATTGGGCATTGGGCATGGGAAAGAGGCAGAGGAGAAAATTCTTCTCCCCTGCTCCCCTGCTTGATTCCCCAAATTGTTATGCTGGGTTCCAAGTACCGTGAAAGCTGTGGGGAATGACGCTAGGTAATCCTAGTTTGCAAGCGGGTTCTGCATCCAGGCGATCGCTATCAAATATCCAAACTTCACTACTATGAGAATTACCATCGTATACAACAGTTAGCACCCAGCCTTGCTCAGGGTTTTGGGCATCTTGGGCGTGGATGGGTTCTGAAGGATAGCAGTTTTCTCCTAAGTCGGCTTCGGTGAGGGTTTCGGTTTTGTAGTCGAAGCGGGCGATCGCACTGAAGGATTCTTTGTCTGTATTTGTTCTTTGGGGCATTAATGATATGTAAGTATAGCGCCAAGGTTGCCCAACTTGCGATCGCTGCACTACAGGAAATTCACATTTTTGGTTGACAACTTCCTGTGTTTCTGTAACTTTACCAGTTTGGGGGTTGAGATGTACTTGCCACAATGTTCCTTTAGTAACTGTGTGTGTCTCACCACTGGCAAATTCTCTGAGATATTCATTAGTTTGGTGAAAATCTGAATATCGCACCATGTCCAGAATCACCGAACCGTCTTGATCTTCATAGCCATTGCCAAAATGCCAATTAAACCAAGGATCGGTTTCGCCACGACTAACTAAGGATAAGTTTTCGCGGTCAAATATTAACACCTGGGTTCCTAATTGAGGTTCCCACAACAGAGATTCACTAAAGGTATTCAGACCTAGCATCATTGACAGCATTTTCATCCGCATCGGTGGCATGAAAAACACCAGATATCTTTGAGTTAAAACAAAATCATGCATTATAGAGTAGCGATCTAGCTTAAAAGCAGTTTTTTGGATAATTTTGCCAGTAGCATCGCTTTTATAGAGATTCAGTTGTACAGAACTTCCGATACTGATTCCAAAGTTAAAAATCTCGCCTGTTTGTGAATCACGCTTGTAATGAGCAGAATAAGGTAATCCGTTATCTAAAGCGCCTAAATCATCCAATCCCTTCGTTTCTAAAGTTTGCAAATCAAGGGCATAAGGATTGGTTGCTTCCCATAAAGCCAACAATTTATCAGGTAAAGCCAACACTGAAGTATTGGCTGCATTTTTGATCTGTTGACCCCAGCGCTTCCAAATGGGCCCTGGCGTATGCATCCCATAGACACCATAAAGAAACCTATCCGCTTGAGTTTCAGCTTGATATTCTGCTGTTTGCACATAGCGATAGATTCCACTGGCTCCTGCATCCGTGAAATGGACGCCGAGAATTGCCCCATCTCCATCAAACCAGTGTCCCACATGCTCACCACCGCGTTCTAGCCGTGCGGGGCCATTGCGGTAAAGTGTGCCACGCAAACCCTCTGGAATTTTGCCAGAAAGAATCGACAGTTGAGTAAGAGGAAATTCTTTTGCCGGTTCTGCGATCGCATTAGCCCAAGCTTTTTTTGTTGACTTTTTGCTTATGGTATGCATTTTAAAATATTGCCTGATACATTGATGTACACAGTTACATATATTTATTGTTGCAATTTTTAATCAGGAGTCAGAATTCAGAATTCAGAATTCAGAATCCTGCCTTCTGACTCCTGCCTTCTGACTCCTGCCTCCTGCCTCCTGCCTCCTACCTCCTTCCTACGACTCTGGTAAAAAATGCTGAAACTATTAAGATTAGAAGCATCTGCCTACTGAATATTTACTAATCTTTCCCAGCCATGCCTCTGTCACGCATAGTAACGCTGATTGTCGGTCTGATCGTCATTTTGGGGCTAGCCCTGTGGCTAATTGATTCCCTATCACGGCTCTACTGGCAATTATCCTATTCGCCTTTGCTAGGCAATTTGCTGCTGTTACTGCTGATTGTCCTCATTGGAGCCTTAGTTGCAGCTTTTGTTTATTATGTATTGGTGATTCAATCTGGGGAAAAGCGATCGCGCCGTAACCCTAAACGAGTGACTGCGGCACAAATTCCTGCTGGTAAATCTGATGCTGCTTCTACAACTCTCCAAGCTGTGCGCCAACAGGTAGCGCAAATTCAAGATGAAGTAACACGCCAAGCTTTATTAAGTAAATCACGAGAGATTGAAGCCAATCTAGCACGGGGTGAAATTCAAGTAGTGGTATTTGGTACGGGAAGCGCTGGTAAAACTTCCCTGGTAAATGCGATCATGGGACGCATGGTCGGTCAAGTGGATGCACCGATGGGTACAACTCAGGTTGGGGAAACTTATTGTCTGCGGTTGAAGGGATTAGAACGCAAGATTTTAATTACAGATACGCCGGGGATTTTAGAAGCGGGTGTAGCGGGAACGGAACGGGAACAAATGGCGCGAGAACTGGCAACAGAAGCAGATTTACTGTTATTTGTGGTAGATAATGATTTACGACGCTCAGAATATGAGCCGCTACGGGGGTTGGCAGAAATTGGGAAGCGATCGCTTTTGGTTCTCAACAAAACCGATTTATATACAGATGAAGATAAAGAATCCATCCTCGCTAGGTTGCGTCAACGGGTACGGGGATTTATTGCTACTAATGATGTGGTAGCGATCGCTGCGAATCCCCAATCTGCACAACTAGAAACTGGCGAAACCTTCCAGCCGGAACCAGATATTGTTCCTTTACTGCGGCGCACCGCTGCTGTTTTACGCGCCGAGGGTGAAGATTTGGTGGCGGATAACATTCTTTTGCAATCTCTGCGATTGGGAGACGAGGCGCGAAAACTCATTGATGGCCAGCGTCGCCGTCAAGCTGACAAAATCGTGGAACGGTTTCAATGGATTGGTGCTGGTGTAGTATCAGTGACACCTATACCAGTCGTAGATTTATTGGCGACAGCCGCAGTCAACGCTCAAATGGTTGTAGAAATTGGCAGAGTCTACGGCTGTGAATTGAATATGGAACGGGGACGAGAGTTAGCACTTTCTTTAGCGAAAACTATTGCCAGTTTAGGTATTGTTAAGGGAGCAATTCAATTATTATCTACAGCTTTGCAACTCAATGTTGCTACCTTTCTGGTTGGTAGAGCCATTCAAGGCGTGACAGCAGCTTATTTAACACGAATTGCTGGTAAAAGTTTCATTGAATATTTTCGTCATGACCAAGACTGGGGTGATGGTGGAATGACTGAAGTTGTGCAGAAACAGTTTCAAATTAATCGCAGAGATGAATTTATTAAAGCTTTTATTCAAGAAGCGATCGCACGAGTAGTGAAACCTTTACAAGATAAATCTGAAGTAGTTGAACACGATGAAGAAATCAATAGTTAAACAATTAAAAAATCAATGTACTTACTATTATTAGGCGAATAGAATTCGCTACTACACAAACCAAGTCTACGAGGGTGGAAAGCGTGAAAAATCAAGGGCTTTTAACCCACGGAGGTGGGTTTTGTCTGTATACCCGTGACTTCCAGTCGCCAGAACTGTAATAAATTAGATAGATTTTTCAAACAACCTCTTAGACAGATTCAGAATTTTAATCAAATATTATATAGGACTCCTATTTAATTTTTGAACAAGACTCAGTACTGATCTATGCTTTCTTTCCTGTTCCCTATTCCCTATTCCCTATTCCCTATTCCCTACCCACGCAAGTAAATTCAGGAATCAAACCGGATTCCTATATTTGATTACGCAAAAATACTGAGAAATTAAACTTGCATTCAAGGCAATACTTTTCGGTTAAAAGGGAAAGAGAAAGGGTTTGAATTTACCTTTACCCGCAAGTCCATTAACCTTTCCTTAGAGCAAAAGAGAGATTGTTGGGTTTATCCGAAAAGTATTGGTATTCAAGGTATCAAAACTCTCGTTATTTATTTCTCAAGCATTCCGGAAACAGGAGGGAATGTCAGAAAAACTAAATAAAAGAACTTACTGAGTAACCAGGTCATGACCCACCACATAATCGGTAAATTACTACAAGGGCGTTACCAAATTGTCCAAAGCCTTGGTGCAGGGGTGTTTGGACAAACATACATTGCTGTTGACGTAGATTATCCAGAGAATCCCAAATGCGTTGTTAAACAGATTAAGGTTAGCAGTTCCGAATCCGGCTATTTGGATATGTTGAGGTTAATGTTTTTGACTGAAACTGAAACCCTCAAGCTTCTGGGAAGCCATCAGCAAATTCCTGAATTCATTGCTTGCTTTGAAGAAAACGAGCGATTTTATTTAGTGCAAGAGCTTATAGAAGGACATGCGCTGACTGCGGAATTGCCTATTGATCAACATTGGGGGTGTCTGTGGAGTGAAAAGGAAGTTGTAGAATTCCTGATAGATGTCTTAGGTATTCTAGAATTTGTTCACTCTCAAGGTGTGATTCATTGCGATATCAAACCAGAAAACTTAATCAGACGCACTAGTGATACCTACAGTCAAGACAAAGCCCTATGCAAGTTAGTTTTGATTGATTTTGGCTCAATCCAGTCTATCGATTTTGGGATAGGTGCGGAATTGCCTATTTATCGAATTCCCGTCACTTCATTGGGATATATACCGCCAGAGCAATTTATTGGACAAACACAGCCCAACAGTGATATTTATGCTTTGGGGATGATTGCCATCCAGGCTTTGACTGGGTTAGAACCATTACAATTAAAAGCTGATCCTTATACTAATGAAATTTTTTGGCGTTCTCAAAACACGCCAGTTAACGATTATCTAGCTGCTGTTCTCAGCCAAATGATCCGCTACAATTACCAAGACCGCTTTCAGTCTGCGGCTGAGGTGCTGCGGGTACTTAAACAAATAATCTGGGAAACTGAGCCATCACAAATATTAGAAACAGATGATAAATTTCCTCTAGAGGTGGCGATTGAGGATAATAATTCTCCAAACCCTGTATCTGGCAAATCATCCCCGTTATTCACAGGGATGAAAGTAGGACTGGCGGCTAATTCTTTATTAATGGGATTTGGTGTATATTCTTTAGTTAATACTGCACCTGCATATTCAGAAACAGATACTTTATATCAAGCGAAAAAAGAATATCAAGCTGGGGATTTACAAGAAGCGATCGCATTAGCGAAATCAATTCCCTCCCACAGCAATGTTTATCCAGAAGCGCAAGCGACAATTGAAGAATGGCAACAGCAATGGCAAGTTGCTGCACAGCAACACCAAATAGCACAAATAGCTTTTCATGAGAGCAGATGGTCAGATGTTCTTCATGCTGCTGCTAAAGTTCCAGATATTTTATATTGGCAATCTAGAACAGATAAACTAGTTCAGAAAGCATACGCCAACATTGAAACACAGACGCAAGATTTATTAGCAAAAGCTTACGAAAGAGCAACTGAAAAAGATTTTTCTACTGCATTACAATATCTGCGGCAAATTCCTAAAGAAAGTTCTGCTGGTGCTTTAGTTCAAGACAAGTTAGCTGAATACAATCGAAAGCGGCAGATCAGAGCAGCTTACTTTTTACAAAAAGCTTACAAGAAAGCATCTATTGGTGATTTTAGTCGGGCTGTAAAATTTCTCCGAAATATTCCCCAAGATACTCTAGTTTATGCTCAAGCTCAAATCAAATTGAATGAGTATACTCAAAAGCAACGTGTCCTGGCTGACAATCAAAAGGTAGCTTCTACAAAAAGAACAAATTCATCCATCCCTAAAAACTCAGCTACTAGAATTGAATATTTTCAGGGAGTAAATTACCTGCAAGAGGTTAATATTCGTTAGTTATAAATATGAAAAACAAAACCCATCTAGAAAGTATCTAAATGGGAAAATCTGGTTAATTTTGGAATTTGCTAACAGGATAAGATTCTTAACTGAGTGCATATTTCAGAGGTAATCCGTCCTGAAAAACTAGTAATTCTCCCGGTTGAATTTGTGTCCAAACTTCGTTGTCAGTGAGGGGAGTAGTAGCAATGACAGCGACGCGATCGCGTTCAGTAGTCACTTCTCGAAAATCTACGGTCATATCTTGGTCAATTAAATGGGCAGCCGCAAAGGGCGCTTGGCGAACAATGTAGCTGAGTTTAGTTGAGCAATAAGCAAAAAAGTGTTCTCCATTTGATAATAAGTAATTAAATATACCCAACTCTGCAATTACAGCAGTAATTTCTCGCAGCACAGAGTACAGTTCCTTTATGTCAGGCTTACCTTTAGGAAAACGCGATCGCAATGTTTCTAGCATCATACAGAATGCTTTTTCACTATCGGTATCACCTACGGCTTGATAAAAGCCCAAATTTTCTGGATCAAAATCTGGCAAATTACCATTGTGGGCAAACACCCAATATTGACCCCATAATTCTCTGCGGAAAGGATGGCAGTTGTGTAGGGCAATTTCACCCTGAGTAGCTTTGCGGATATGGGCTATGACATGGGTTGAGTGAATGGGATAATTCCGCACAAACTCAGCTACCGGAGAAGCAACAGAAGGTTGAGCGTCTAAAAACATTCGACATCCCTTTCCCTCAAAGAAAGCAATGCCCCAACCATCGCTATGATCATCCGTTTTTCCTCCCCGTGCAGAAAACCCTTCAAAAGAAAAGCAAATATCCGTTGGAACATTGCAATTCATTCCGAGCAATTGGCACATTAGCTCTCAATTTTTGACTAAGGTCTCAGGATCAAGATACTTCAGAATGCTGCATTGATTCTGGAGCGATCGCTTCAATATTGGAATTTCGTGGGCATTGGGCATGGGGCATTGGGCATGGGGCATTGGGCATGGCTCAAGAATCAATCAATAGTTCTTCTTCCCCTGCTCCCTCATCCCCCTGTTGTGCTGTTAAGATTTCTTACCGAATTACGAATTACGAATTACCTTAAAGCATTTGCTGTAAATATTGCTCATAGCCTAGTTGTTCTAGTTTTGCTTGCTTTGCAATTACTGATTCACATAGGGTTTGGCGATATTGTTGCACTTTTGCTAACAATTCTGGTTGGTGAGTTGCGAGGATTTGTACTGCTAAAAGTCCGGCATTTTTGGCATTACCGATCGCCACTGTCGCCACAGGAATACCAGCAGGCATCTGTAAAATAGAATACAAAGAATCCACACCTTGTAAATTCCGGGTGGGTACAGGAACACCGATCACAGGAAGGGGAGTTAAAGACGCTACCATTCCAGGGAGATGGGCAGCACCACCAGCGCCAGCAATAATTACCTTAATACCGCGTTGGTGTGCAAGTTGAGCATATTGCACCATGCGTTCTGGGGTACGATGAGCAGAAACGATCGCCACTTCGCTCTCTACGCCAAATTCTTCACAAACTGCGATCGCATCTTTCATAGTGGGCAAATCGGAATCGCTGCCCATGATAATACCAACTAAGGGAGTCATAATAATTCAAAATTCAAAATTCAAAATTCAAAATTATTTGAGCTAGCTTATGGAAGCTAGGTAATGCCGATAATCATCTCATCTATTGGCGTTGTTTGAATTGATTTATTGAGATTGGTTGCATTTAAAATCAGATTTAGCTATCTTCTCGTCAGTGTGATGACCCAAGCAACACAAAATCCTGTAGATATTATCAATGCTAGAGTGCCTGGTTACAAAGATTTGCAGATGCTCTTGGTCAACAAAGAGGGCATAATTGAGCAAATCTTGCCAATGGGTACGGTAGGAATACACGGATGTGTGTCCCTACTAAATCTAGGAGGTGACTGGATTTCTCTAGGCGGCGTTGATTTGCAAATTAACGGTGCGTTGGGTTTGGCATTTCCTGATTTGACGGCTGAAAATGCTCATATACTCCAGAAAATAACGAAATTTTTGTGGGATGTCGGGGTAGATGGATTTTTGCCGACACTTGTGACAACTTCAGTAGAAAAGATTCAGCGATCGCTTGCAGTCATTGCTGAGATTATCCCCAGTCAACAAGCAGGTGCCAAGATTCTCGGAGTACATCTAGAAGGCCCATTTTTGAATTTTCAAAAGCGCGGCGCACACCCGGCAGAGTACTTGTTACCCTTAACAATTGATGAGGTAAAGCGGGTTTTGGGAGATTATGCCCACGTTGTGAAAGTTATCACCTTAGCGCCGGAGTTAGATCCCACAGGTAAAGTTATTCCATATTTGCGTTCTTTGGGGATTACCGTTAGCTTAGGACATTCTCAGGCAACATTTGCCCAAGCGCAACTTGCTTTTGAACTCGGTGCAACGATGGTAACTCATGCTTTCAATGCCATGCCACCATTACATCACCGTGAACCAGGATTATTAGGCGCAGCAATTACCCATCCTGATGTGATGTGTGGTTTTATTGCTGATGGTGAACACGTTTCACCGACGATGCTGCAAATTTTGCTTCGCGCTAGCTATCAAGAGAAAGGGCTGTTTCTTGTGAGTGATGCCCTTTCACCTCTGGGACTACCCGATGGCGTGTATCCTTGGGACAGTCGGGAAATTGAAGTTAAAAATGGTACGGCGCGACTGGCTGATGGCACTTTATCGGGGACGACTTTACCCTTATTAGTGGGAGTGCAGAATTTGGTTAAGTGGGGGATTTGTGACGTAGAAACAGCCATTTTATTGGCTACCAATGCACCTAGACAAGCGATTGGTTTGCCTGAAATTGTCAAGAATCAACCCGCTAATTTATTGCGCTGGCATTTGGATGAAGCGACACAAGAACTAACTTGGCAACGATTATTGGGGTAAATTCAAACCCAATACTTCTCGGTTAATCACTTTTAACTCGGAATCTGGTTTGGGGAAAAGGTTAAAGGTTAAGGGGTAAAGGTTTTTTCTTTTCCCTTTCCCATTCCCCTTTCCCCCAAAACCCGACAAGTATTGCAGTAGAACCAGCCCTTTCAAGGTGTCTGTTTTTAGGTGTTATTTTTGGGATAGAATTTTAGCTGTAGAAACATGGGGTAGTCTGGAAGGACGAGCAGCTAGGACAACAGAAAGGATATTGTAGGAAACCAAGGCAACGCAAAAATTTATGTAATAGGTAGGGAACGCCCACCACTGCCCCAAAAACCTTAGAATAGGTAGGGTGTATTTAAATCTGTAACAAATATTTATGCCTCCTCGTTGGCCTCGCAAACCCGATCGCAAAGACCCTGATTACCGCAAGATCGATGACCGGATGAATTTTGCCGTGCATGTAGCGATCGCTTCTACTGTTAATTCTGGGTTATGGTTTTTCCATATCTTGAAAGGCACTACCTGGGAGTGGCTGCCGTTGTTGACTGCAAGTTGGACAGGAATAGTTTTGGTGCATCTGATTTATATTAGTGCGATCGCTAACTACAGCGAAACTCCACCCAAATCCACCTGAAGACGGACAGCTGATGCTGGGGTTATTGTAACCTGTGGTAGTAGAATCAGCCTTTTAAGTGAGCGATAATGTAAAAAAGCCTGAGATTTCGCACACTTTCTTAATGTAGGGTTATTTTTATGGCTAAGACTAACACCACGGAATTACTAGAAGCCCTAGCAGCTGAAATTGGCGAAAATGTCTACATAGACATTGCCAAATGGCATCTTTATTTATCTAATGCCAAACTGCATACCCTTGTTGCTGAACAGTTGTATCCTTTAATTACTTCCAACAATGTAAATGAAGACCAAGTTATCAAAGTCTTAGAATCAATTCCAGTCAAAATTGGCGGCGGTAGAAGTGAACTTCCTTTAATCGATTTCCTACCACTGCAATGCCAAGTCACTCTAGTAGATATTTTGGAAAAATATCAACGCGAAATCTAATCTCTAAAACCAAGATTATTTGAATTAAACAATTTTCTCGGTCAGTATTCCCTGATTAACTTTGGAATGCTAAATTGAGGATTTGTTTGCTATGTCAATTTTATAAAAATAAAAACCAACGAGACACATAGCTTAATTTGTGTAATTTATGTGTGCGTATCTGGTAAAAATGTCCTTTAACGATTAAGGAATCTCAACGTTCTAAATCGGTTGAGATGTTGAGTGAGTTTATCTTGAAACTCGCTTACAATTTTCATGCAAACTTATTGAGGCAATTTCGATGCTTTTACAAATCAAAAATTCTGGCGAATTGGTAAAAATTCTGGAAATTCAAGAACTGCTTGACCCGAATAGTGATGTCGTCCAGGGACGAGAACAAGAAGGTGAAGAGGAACAGCCACCTGATACTTTTAAAAAAGAAAATCTTGTTTTTCCTTCTGGTGAAGTTCTACCACGCTGTTGGTTAGATGCCGACTATAGACATGACAAAGCTTAATGATTTTAAAATTAGGTAATAGGTAATGGTAGTAAATTATTGCCTATTATTAATTTACCTAATATGAGTAGGGGCGCACAGATGTGCGCCCCTAATACTATGTGCCAGTTGATGATACTTCTTGTTCTGCTACTGTCGCCGTTTCATCCTGCTGAAACTTGGGAAAAAATGTCTTAGTAATCCAGTCAGTCAAGATGTGAGACAGTAATCCTAAAGGCCCAGCAAACAAACACAAAGCCAGGGAGTGAATTGTCCAAGTACCTGTTTTCTGCCCTTCCCAATAAATCCACCGACCGACAAATAAATCCATCACTAAAAAATGAATCCAACCCGTTGCAGCGACTTTTTCATCTGCAAAAAGCCGAGCAACATCAGCTAATTGTATATTCGAGAAATCTTGGGCATTTTCTGGCGTGGTGCTGTTGACAAATAAATACACATACGCTCCAGCTAACAGCAAAAAGGGTAGATATGATGACATTATCTGTCGTGTAACTTTCCAGTTTGGCAATAAAATCATCAACGCCCAAAATGGCAATACGAAAAGATTAGCAATGTTAAATAGTTGAGAAATTGTCATGTTTTTGTAAAGTGAATAGTGAAGGTTTAAGTTAGAATTTAGGAATTATATAGGAATCCGCTTTGATTTCTGAACGAATTTGCGTAGACAAGCAATAGGCAATAGGCAATAGGCAACAGGCAACAGGCAACAGGCAACAGGAAAGAAGGCTTCTTAGTTGTACTGAGTTTTTTCAGAAATCAAATATGAGTCCTATATCATGTCCGCATAATTCTGACTTTTCACGGTATATAGAAAACCTCTCTCCTAAAAGGCTACGGTGTAACACAAGTCCTAAAAACCTAGTACCGCAAGGCGGAATTCGTAATTCGTAATTCGTAATTCGTAATTAATTGTTTGCAAGGGTTTCAGACGTTTAAGATGGGTGGCTTATTTACGCCGTGCGGTACTAGCTTGATAAGCATTTCCTCGTTCCCTGGCTCCGCCTGGGAATGCATTCATTGAGTCTCTGACTCAATATCTGACTAGAGGCAGAGCCTCTAATCAGGCATTCCTATGCAGAGCATAGGAACGAGATAAACGAGAGAA
>NZ_KV757620.1 GCF_001712795.1 Nostoc sp. KVJ20 | reverse complement strand
GGGAAAATCGGCACTGGCAATGAAATTGCGATCGCCGCCTTGGTGCAACTGCTGCAATCAACTAATCTGGATGACTTTACCCGTTGGCGGGCAGCATCAAGTTTAGGGGAAATCGACCCAGGCAATGAAATTGCGATCGCCGCCTTGGTGCAACTGCTGCAATCAACTACTGTGGATGACTACACCCGTTGGCGGGCAGCAGAAAGCTTAGGGAAAATCGGCACTGGCAATGAAATTGCGATCGCCGCCTTGGTGCAACTGCTGCAATTAACTACTGTGGATGACCACATCCGTTGGCAGGCAGCAGATAGCTTAGGGAAAATCGGCACTGGCAATAAATTTGTGATCTCCGCCTTGGTGCAACTGCTGCAATCAAATAATGTGAATGACTTTACCCGTTGGCGGGCAGCAAATAACTTAGGGAAAATCGACACAGGCAATGAATTTGCGATCTCCGCTTTGGTGCAACTGGTGCAATCAAAAGATGTAAATGGCTTCACCTGTAGGCGGACAGTAATTAACTTAGGGAAAATCCTCGACATAGGCAATGAATTTGCGATCTTCTCTATTTGGGAGTCACTAGCAAACAGCTTAAAGAAAATCGGCACTGGCAATGAATTTGCAATCGCAGCTTTGGTGCAACTGCTGCAATCAACTACTGTGGCTGACTCCACCCGTTGCCAGGCAGCATCAAGTTTAGGGGAAATCGACCCTGGCAATAAATTTGCGATCGCCACCTTGGTGCAACTGCTGCAATCAACTACTGTGGATGACAACAGCCGTAGCCAGGCAGCATCAAGTTTAGGGGAAATCGACCCTGGCAATGAAATTGCGATCGCCACCTTGGTGCAACTGCTGCAATCAACTACTGTGGATGACTCCACCCGTAGGCTGGCAGCATCAAGCTTAGGGAAAATTATACAGAATAATCAGCATCGCATTGCGGTAGTCAAAACTTTAACTGGTTATTGGCAATTGGATAATGAGTACTACGATTTGGCCTGGGAATGCGCCCAGAATATGCCTTACCCCGATTTCTATCAAGCTTGGCATCAGCATAATTTTGCTACTCGTGCGATGCGAAGCTTAAAGAAAATACTCTTCACACGAATAATTTAAGTACTTTTGCGGCAACGACGTTACAAATTAAGTTTCCGCGGCGCAACAGCTTGTCAATTTGTTACCAAAACAGAAGCGGACGTTAAGAATAAAGTTGTTTTTGTTACCACAGCTTGTGCGTTCGTCCATAACACAAGTTGTTTGGTTCAGAATGCTTATCCGTTGTTACAGAAAACTTGTCCGTTCGTTCACAACACAAGTTGTTTTGTCCAGAATGCTTATCCGTTGTTACAGAAAACTTGTCCGTTCGTCCACAACACAAGTTGTTTTGTCCAGAATGCTTGTGTTTTTGTGACAAAACTTATGTCTTCGTTCACAACGCTTAAACAAAACTTATCAATGAAGTTGTTTCGTTACCACAGCTTAAGCAAAACTTATATATACAAGTCCTATACTATTACTACCACAACTCAGATTTACGAAAAGTTGGTACGATGCGATGATCGGAAATACTATACCTGTATCTCAACTGTGGAAAGGTATTGATGCCGAGTGAACCACCTTTGATTCAAGTCAAAGTTATGAATATGCGATCGCTATTCGCTGCATATTGAAGCATTTCTAGCGATACGGGCAATATTTCACAGCCTTTTGAAAATTATTCAATTACATTTTGAATCTGTTAATTATTAAAACCCGCTTTGCAAATTAAATTTAAACATTATGATGTATCTATGTAATTGTACAAGTAACTTTTTTATTCTTTGACAAATTAATACCGGGAGTTTTAAGTGATAAAAAACAATAGAAAAAAGGCTGTCGCTCAAGCTATTTCCACAGCCGTTGCTTTGGGCTGGGTAATAATGCAAGTGGAATCAGCACGGGCTGCTACCTTGACGGTTAACAATCTCAATGACAGTGGCGTTGGCTCATTGCGAGATACGATCAACATTGCAACTAGCAATGACGTGCTAGAGTTCTTATTGGGCAGTAATCCTAGTACAATTACCCTGACGAGTGGGGCACTTGCGATCGCTAAAAATCTTACTATTAATGGCCCAGGTGCTAACTTACTAACCATCAGTAGCAATAATCAATTCCCCGTGTTTGATATTAACGCCGCCGATGTTACACTTTCTGGGCTTGCGATCGCTGGTAATATCAATGGTTACGATTCTAGTAACCTAACGTTGATAAATAGTACTGTTACTAGTGACGATGTGAAGATAAATAACAGTACTGGCAATGTAACATTTATCAATAGCACTATAAACGGCAACAATAGTGTAGAGATCAATACTAGTGGACTGACTGTCAATAATGGTACTAACGTAACGGCTCCAACTAACAACGGCACTGCTGGGCAAATCAACGTTGGCGGCAATATTTCAGTAATAGGAGACAGCATTACCATTGGCAATTCTGGGCAAATCAACGGTGGTGACAATAATTCAGCACCAGGAGGCGGCATTACCGTTGGCAATTCTGGGGAAATTAACAGTGGTAGTAATAATGGAGGCAGTATAACTATTACAACCGGGAACCTTATAGTGACAACAAGAGTGCCGGAACCAAGTGCGATCGCTGGTACTATACTTGCTTGTAGTCTGGCTTGGCTGGCGAAGAGAAAGCAAGCAGCATTCCGTAAGACGAAGGTATAATTACGTATAAAAATTTCCAAACAGTTTAAATAATCAGCCCGCACAGGTGGGCTGATTATTTTATGAGTAATTAGTCGGACATAATATCAATTACCTGAAACTAAAATACTTCCAGGAATCCTTATTAAGCCTCAACTTTTACACCCTTCCAGAAAGCAACATAGCCCTCAATATTCTTAGCTTTTTCCTTAGCGCTGGGATAATACCAAGCAGCATCTTTATTGATTTGTCCATCAACGTCGATACTGTAGTAACTAGCGACACCTTTCCAAGGACAAGTAGTGTGGGTATTACTTTCTGTGAAGTACTGCTTGTTAATGGTGTCAACAGGGAAATAATGGTTGCCTTCCACAACTACTGTATTATCACTTTCGGCTAAAACTGCTCCATTCCAAATTGCTTTTGGCATAAATGACTTTGTAAATAAACTATACACATAATATTTTTACACTATCAGCTTATTTGTAGCGAAAGCCAGTATGAGCAACAAACCTCACCCGTCCATCCTGAGCGAATTAAAAAATACTGCCTCGTTTGGTTGCATTTCTGAGGAATAAAGTCGAGTTGCTAGTGCTGTATTATAAAACAAAAGCTAAAATCATCACACTCTACGCCATATACGCAAAACTCCATATTTTAAAATTGGAGTTTTACGTCAATGTAAGCAATTTAAATACATTTTATTTTTCGGATCGGAGAAAAAAATATGTCTAATGTGAGCATTGCAAAAGGTAGCTGCCTGTGTGGAGTAGTAAACGTTTCTACAACTCGTATGAGTAATCAGGTAGGAGCCTGTCATTGTAGTATGTGTCGTAACTGGGGTGGAGGCCCTTTGTTAGTAGTTGAGTGTGAAAGTGATGTTAGCTTCTCTGGTGAAGAAAATATCGGAGTTTATCAATCTTCAGAATGGGCAGAACGTGGATTCTGTAAGAAGTGTGGTAGCCATCTATTTTACAAATTGAAACAAAGTAACCAGTATTTCATACCTGTTGGACTATTCGATAGCTGTGAAGGTCTTGTTTTCGATCATCAGATATTCATTGATGAAAAGCCCAAATATTACTGTTTTGCCAATGAAACCAAGAATCTGACAGGAGCAGAGGTACTTGCACAGTTTGCACCTCCATCAGAGCGGTAAAGATTAGATTAAAAATCATTGATTATAAGCTTTAAAACAGTAGTCTTCTTTGAAGTCAGAAGTTGCAGTTGGTCTAAAATCAGAAGTTATTGAGAAAGTAGCAAAATCTGACTCTTCTTGGTTGGTAAGTGGACAGTGGGGTGTAGTTCATTGTGAAAAATCGAGATAATTTTTAAGACAAATATACGTATCTTCACTAATTAAAGCGTCGTCTACCCTACCCGTATCACCACAACCAGCTTAGGATAGACTAGAAGCAATTTTTGAGGAAAATGGTAGAAAAAATCACAGCTGTGTTTAATGGCAAAGTGTTTTATCCGGCTGAAGCGATCGCACTGCCAATCAATACCCGCGTACGAATCAGTGTTGAAATTTTACCGCCAAGTGAACATGAAACGGTATCATTTCTGCAAACGGCGCGATCGCTCAACCTCGAAGGGCCAGCTGACTGGTCTGCCAATATAGATAAATATTTATACAGTAAGTAAATTACTAAGTAAACTTTTCATGCATTCTGAAGTCTTTCTTGATACATCATTTGCCATTGCCTTATCTGCACCGAGCGATCGCTTACATGACCGTGCCTTACATCTGGCTAAAATGTTACAAGCAGCAGAAACTCGTTTGGTAACAACCCAAGCTGTGATGTTGGAAATTGGCAATGCCTTATCCCAACAACCTTATCGTCAAGCGGCAATTATATTATTAAATTCTCTAGTAGCAGACTCCAAAGTAGAAATTGTCCCCCTCTCCCAGGAACTCTACGAACGTGCTTTCCAGCTATATCGGGAACGAACAGAGAAAGAATGGGGATTTGTCGATTGCGTATCTTTTATTGTGATGGAATATAGCGGAATCACTGAAGCACTCACTGCTGATGAGCATTTTCAACAAGCAGGCTTTCGAGCATTACTGCGAGAAAATTTGCCTTAAAAATTGGGGATGGGGCGTTAGTTATTCACAAATGACTAATGACAAATGACTAATGACAATTAAATATTTCGTTACAATCGGTGTGTGCATTAGGCATTCAAGAGTTATCAGCCATGAAATTGATTTCCGATCCACCAATTCCTGTCAAAATTCAAAAGATGAAGGAACGGGTGCGATGGATGCATCCAAGTTTTGTGCAACGGGGAATTGATCAAACCAGTCTAGTTATTGACGATCGCAGGCAGGATAATCCAGAATTTTCCTTTATAGTTATCGGTGATTCTGGCACTAAGTCCCATTCTCGACACCACCCCCAACGACAAGTTGCCGAACTGATGCTTCCTCACCGCGATGATTGCAGTTTTGTGTTGCACACAGGCGATGTAATCTATGTGGTGGGTTCCCAAGAGTATTATTCAACAAATTTTATTGAGCCTTACCGGGAATTTCTTGTCGGTGGTGACAACCCGAAAAGCATTCCTTATGACCGCATGGTGTTTAATCTGCCGTTCTTGCCAGTACTCGGTAATCATGATTACTACGATGTGCCGTTGATGTACCGTTTATTGACTGGCACAACATCATCACTACGTCGCCTGTTCCGCTACAAAGATATCGAGATTGGCTGGCATGGATCGTATCAAGGTAATGCCTATGCACGGGCATTTATGGACTACACCCAGGCGATGTCCCCACAAGAGTTAGAACGTCATTTAGATCGCCACTACACTGCGAAGACTGATACAGGACGCTGTTTGCGTTATCAACCTGGACAGTTTACCCGCTTACCCAATCGCTATTACACCTTTCGTTACGGCGGGATTGACTTTTTCGCACTGGATTCTAATACCTTTAATACACCGTCACCCTTACCTGCGACTCAAGAAGGGAAAATTTACCGCCGAGAATTGCAAAAGCGTCGCGATGAGATCGATCAAGAAGAATTGCAGATTTTGAAAATATGCGATCGCCTCAACCCAGATAAACCAAGTGAAGCGGAACAACTTGATGACCTTAGCGCCAAATTAGACCAAATAGACGAAATCAAAATCGATATTGAAAAACAACTAGCATCTCATCAAATGCCTGCCATCGACTTTGAACAACTTGAATGGTTGCGAAGCAGACTAATCGAATCTTGGAATACCTCCGAAGTGCGCGGACGTGTAATCTTTTTCCACCATCCACCATACGTCACAGAAGCTACTAAATGGAATCAGGCACAAACCTTGGCGGTTCGCCATCGCTTGCGCTGGGTGTTTGAACAAGTGGCACAAACTCTTGGTTCTCTAATTAAAGAACGTCCCATAGTCGATTTGATTTTAAATGGACACGCTCACTGTTTAGAGCATCTTTGCACAACTGATACCGGATTTGCTGACTCTCACATTAACTGCATTATCTCTGGTGGTAGTGGTCATCGTCCCCGCTATCAACGCCGAGGTGGAACTGAATTGATGGAGACTTTTGCTGAGATTGCAGGTAAACCCACTCGGAAAGTTGCAGATTCAATGCTTTTTGTGGGTCGTCATGACTACAATTTCCAGAACCGACTGCCTTACTCATGCGTGCGGATTGATGTTCTGGATGGTTGCCCGCCTAAGTTTATCATTAGACCGCTGATTACTGAACGGGTTAAAGATGAGTGGTATAACAGTGAACTTGAACCTTTTGTGATTTAAGCGGGATGCGTGATTAACAGACGCGATGAATCGCGTCTCTACAAATTACCCATGTCACTTAAAAATCAAATCTAAGCGTTGCTGGGTTACTTTGAGTGAGTCTGCTGGCGAACTTTTACCCAACAATACAGATTCAATTGCTCGACCTACACTGTCAGAAATGCGATTGTAACCAGGAAATATCGGACGCGATCGCCCATATTTAGCTTGATCTAAAAATACCTTCACCTGGGGTATTTTATTTACAAAATCCTGATATTTTGGACTTTGACGAGACTTCAAATTCACCGGTAAATAGCCAGTTCCCAATGCTAATTCTGTCTGAAATTCTTCACTCAAAGCATATTCGACAAACTTAAAAGCTGCTCTTTCACGTTCCGGTGTGGTTTTGAAAAAGAAGAGATTCTCACCGCCAATAACAGTAGCAGGTTTTTCTCCAACCGGAATTGGAAAAACATCAAAATCGACACCAGTTTCTTGAAATTGCCCCAGAGTCCAAGGGCCATTTAATTGCATTGCGACTCTACCAGTCAGCAAGTCATCCGTCTCATAACCCCGTTCTGGGCCAGATAAAATAGCGGAACCGTCCGTAATTAAATTACGCCAGAATTGCAAAGCAGCGATCGCTCCTTGATTCTCTTGCAAATCTACTGCTGCCGCATTCTGTGAATCACCACTCACCAACTCGCCGCCACCACTCCACATAAACGGTAGCCAGGTGAACACTGTAAATTCTCCCTTTCCCAAAGGCAGAAACATCCCATATTGATCTGTTCGTCCATCACCATTAGTATCACGAGTTAATTTCCTTGCAACTTGTCCAAACTCCTGCCAAGTGCGGGGTAATTCAGTAATACCCGCTGCCTTAAACAAACTCGGACGGTAAAAAATACCAACATTATTCGTAGCAAAGGGCACAGACCAAATATTACCGTTGTATTTCATCGATTCATACAAAGCAGGGTCAATTTCGGCTTGAATTGAAGATTTTTCGAGCATTTCATCCAAAGGTAAAAGTGCGTCGAGTTCCACCAATTGACCTGCGATCGTCGGATTATACCACAACAAATCTGGAGGTGCATTTCCTACCACTGCCGCTAAAATCTTAGGCGTTTGCTGATCCTGTTGTCCAACATAAAGTGACTCAACTTGAATATCTGGATGGGATTGATTGAATTTGTCTACCAGCTTTTGCAGTACATCCCGATTTGGCGGCGGATTTACACCTTGCCACAGGGTTAAATGAATTATTTTATCTTCCTTAAGACCAGGTAGAATACTTTGACATCCAACTAAAGCTACTATGCCCACTAATAATACAAGGAGTAAGCTCCTAAAATAGTGTGACACTTTCTTACTTTTTCGCTTGGCATGGCGAGGAGGGTAAAAAAAATCGTGCATGATGTTAATTAAATTGGGTATTGGGCAAAACAGTTTCGAGTACTGAGTAAAGAAGTAAGACTACCCACTCAGCACTACTACTTCCCCACTCCCTTTTAGCATCGGAGCAAAAGCTAGGTATATCCTAAACTTGAATAGAGTTTTGATAATTTCAGATTATGGCAGGACACAGTAAATGGGCAAATATTAAGCGCCAGAAGGCCGTAGTAGATGCAAAAAAGGGCAAAACCTTCACTCAGTTATCCAGAGCGATTATCGTTGCTGCTAGAAGCGGTGTACCAGATCCGGCGCTGAATTTTCAACTCCGGACGGCAATTGACAAGGCAAAAGCAGCGAGTATCCCTAATGATAATATTGAACGAGCGATCGCTAAAGGTGCAGGCAATTTTGGCGGCGATAGTGCTACCTTTGAAGCGATTCGCTATGAAGGTTATGGCCCTGGTGGTGTAGCGATTTTAATCGAAGCCCTTACAGATAATCGCAATCGTACCGCTGCTGACTTGCGTGTAGCTTTTAGTAAAAATGGTGGCAATCTTGGTGAAACAGGTTGTGTTAGCTGGATGTTTGACCAAAAAGGCGTTTGTGTTGTGCAGGGTGAGGTTGACGAAGAACGGCTTTTAGAAGCATCCCTCGAAGGTGATGCCCAGTCTTATGAGATGAATGAAGATGAGATGGCTGAGGTATTTACTGATATTGGAAATTTAGAAACCCTTAGCCAGACACTCAAAAATCAAGGCTTTAAGGTAACTGATGCCGAATTGCGCTGGATTCCTAGTAATAGTGTAGAAGTTACTGATCCCGATCAGGCGCGATCGCTTTTCAAGTTAATTGACACTCTAGAAGCCTTGGATGACGTGCAAAATGTCACAGCTAACTTTGAAATAGCGGAAGAACTGATGGAACTCAGCATTTCTTAATCAAAATTTATGTCGGCATCATAGCCAAATTGCAGTTATAGCAGGAGGCTGGAGGCTGGAGGTAAAAGTATTACTATTCCTAGCCTTGNNCCTATGTGGCTACGGCTATATTTGGATGATGTCTTAAATCTTATCGAAACAGAATTCTGGCTCCTGAATTCTTCTTCAAATAGTTAAAGTTTTCCACAAAAAAGGCTCAAGCATTTTTGCCTGAGCCTTTTCCAGATTAAATTAAGTTACTTTCGTCGGTTTAACTTAGTAGCGGTTACGGTTGTAGCCACCGCCACCACCGCCACGGTTTCCACCGAAGGAACCACCACCACTTCTGTCTTCTCTTGGCTTGGCTTTATTTACTTTCAGGTCACGACCAAGCCACTCAGCACCATCAAGAGCTTCAATGGCTTTCGTTTCTTCATCTTCTGAACTCATTTCCACGAAAGCAAAGCCACGTAAACGACCTGTTTCACGGTCAGTAGGTAGTTGAACACGCTTTACAGCACCATATTCTGCAAATACAGCACTTAGCGCATCTTGTGTAACATCATAGGAGAGGTTACCAACGTAAATTGACATTAAATGTCTCCAAAATCATAAGTTTGTAGAGATTTAGATTTCGGAGAGAAGTCTGTAATACCAAAAGGGAAAAGCCTGTCAATACTAAAAACAAACACTGTCGCCGAATTAATTCTCATTTCACTTTCCATGATTACATAGCAACTGACTTTTTGGGAAAATGGTTGAAAAACTGTTATAAAAAGTTATATAAAGTTGCTGGCTAGTCCCCAAACCAAACCTACGAGGCTTAACTTTCCACTCTCTTTTCTAAATATTGACCAATCATCAACTGCTCACCAGCACGGGAGATAATGGTTTGTCTGGTGCGGTATTTGCTGCCAATTAGCTTTAACTCTTCCTCAAACACTGAACCGTTGTATTCAGTTCGCAAACACAGTGTTTTCGGGTTGGAGAAATAATACTGGGCGGTGACTGGTTTAGATATGGCAAAGCCGCGATCGCGATACAAAATGTTTCCCACAACCCCAAATATCGTCGAACCTTGCGACTCTTTCCTTGCTTTCAGCACATCCGTACTTTCCCATGTAACTGCTGCACCACAGATAAAACTATCTGTGTCAAACAAATCGTGCATCTGAGCTAGCTTTTGCAATTCATCACAGCCCTGCTCAAGAAAATTGATCGTAACGATACTCTCCATTTCCTTGGTTTCTCCTTCAGGTAGGGTGTAGTAACGCCTTTGCGATCGCCAATTACCCGCTGATTCTTGGAAAAATTCGGAAATCTGGGATTCATCAGCAGTTTGTGCAATTTTTAACAGAGATGTCACGTCTTACCTTCCTCACCTAATCCAAATATGTTTTTGGCAAAAGCTAATTCTTGACTGTTGTTGCCATAACACTGATTGCCCTGTCTCTCGCCATCTTACGCAAGGGGGTAAGAAAAAATAGTGTTTGCCATTACATTATAGACATAAAAAGCAATAAATCTTTAATATTTTTAACATTTTAAAGTACTGCAAATACTAAAAGTTGCAGTAGAATAGAATCTAGTATTGAATGTATAAAAAATCATTTTTTAAGACTGCCCATTATGTTAGAATATGAAACTTTTTGGCTCATATCTTTAGAAAAAGCCAGATTTAGCCTATGGGTAGATTCGAGAAAAATGACAAATATTTATACTAAGTTTATAATTTGTTAACTGCAAGAAGATTATCTACCTCTGCGTAAGAAGTAGAGCGGTGAGAAGTTTTGGACTTTTGTGGGAAAACAGTAGTTTTTGATGCAAAAAATTACTGTCAGACAGCTTATTCATTCTCGCCGTTTTTTGTTAATGATATCTCTCAAAATTACTTGATTAAAACACGGCTGTTTAACCCCAAAAGCTCCCCAATAGGAGAAAAATAAATGATTTTGGATGCAAATAAGCCGCACAAACAGGTGAAAATGACAGATCAAGTAGCCACTAACCAACTAATTAATATCCAGTTAGATTCAGTTGTGAAAACTGAAGTGGCTACCGCAGATTTAAAGAGTAGACTTCTTGCAAACAGCACTTGTGCAATAAGTGAAAAAGGGAAAGAAAGAAATTATTCCCTTTCTTCCAATTCTGTAAGAAGTTTATTAATTCCCTGTTTGGTGGGTATAGGACTGTTGACGGCGAGTTGCGGATCACTGCCCAAGGAATCAGCAGGAGCACAATCTCAGCAACCTGGTGGTGGAGAACGCGGTGGTGGAACACCTGTAGATGCGGCGATCGCTCGAACGGACTCGCTGCAAACACAACCAGAGTACACAGGTAATACAACACCTTTTCGGATTATATCAGTGCGATCGCAGGTAGAAGCCCGGTTGTTGGCTTTGAACTTAGATGTGGGCGATACAGTAAAGCTTGGGCAAAACGTCGGGCAGTTAGACGATGCCATCCTTTTGACCGAATTAAAGCAAGCAGAAGCAGAACTAGCAGCCCTCAAATCAGAAGTAGCTAGGGCAACTAATCAGGTAAGTAATGCCCGTGCAGACGTTGAACGGGCGCGGTTAGAAGTGGTGCAAGCTCAGGCAGACTCAAGACGGCAACAGGATCTATTCAAAGCCGGAGCGATCGCTCAACAATCAGCCGAACAAGCACGTACCCAGGCGCAAACAGCCGCCCAGGCACTACGGGCAGCCCAAGAGCAAGTCCGTACAGAACAGCAAGCCGTCGCTGCCGCCCAAGGTAGAGTACTTGCCCAACAGGCATTGGTTGCCCAAACCAAAGAGCGTAGGTCTTATGCTCGACTCACATCACCAATCACTGGCGTAGTCACAGAAAAGGTGACAGAACCAGGCAACCTTCTGCAAGCAGGTAGCGAAGTCTTGAAAATTGGTGACTTTAACCGTGTCAAAGTCGTCGTGCAAGTTTCCGAATTAGAACTATCACAAATTCAGGTTGGGCAATCTGTACAAGTTCGCTTAGATGCCTTCCCCAGCGAAACATTAACTGGCAGAGTTACGCGTATTTCCCCCGCTGCCGATGCCACATCTCGTTTGATACCTGTAGAAGTAGTGATTCCCAATACTCAAGGGAAGATTGGCAGCGGATTACTGGCGCGAGTCAATTTTGAAACTCAGACTCAACAGCGAGTAGTAGTGCCACAAACAGCTATTCAAAAACAAGCCGGGGCAGCAAAAGGAGCAGGAGGAGAGCAAGAAAACCCATCTGGGACGCTATTTGTTGTGAAAGATACAGAAGGTAAGGCAAAAGTAGCGGCGCGTGCTGTCACTTTAGGAAAAAGGGTTGATGGCAGAGTGGAAATTCTATCTGGCTTACAAGCCGGGGAGCGCTATGTTGTTCGCAGTGGTCAGCCCCTAAAAGATGGAGCCGCTGTACGTTTATCAATTCTTTCCGAAACAGCAGAGTCATCCCCTACAGGGAATTAAAAATTCAAAATGTCTTTTGGAATTTTCCATTTTGCCTTTTTAATTGGAGCGCAGCGACAGTAATGCAGCAAGTAAAAAACGGCGGCGGATTTAGTATCAGTGCCATATCAATCCGCCAACACATCGGCACACTCATGCTGACGTTGGCAGTGATAGTCTTAGGGTTCTTTTTTATCGCCAAGTTACCCGTAGATTTACTACCATCAATTACCTATCCTCGAATTGGTGTGCGAATACAAGCACCTGGAGTTTCCCCAGAGGTAGCAGTTGATGAAGTTACCAGACCCCTAGAAGAAGCCTTTGCGGCTACCGAGGGTGTGGTACAGATTTTTTCCCAAACTCGTGAGGGACAGATAAATTTGGATCTGTTCTTTCAACCAGGTGGCAATATTGACCAAGCTTTAAACGATGCGACAGCTGCTTTTAACAGAGCTAGAAGCACATTACCAGACGCCATCGAAGAACCACGCTTATTTAAAGTCGATCCTTCCCAATTGCCAGTTTACGAATTGGCATTAACTTCGCCCTCTCTAGAAGGCGTTGATTTGCGCGTTTTTGCCGAAGAAGAACTAGCCCGCGAACTGAGTGTTGTATCTGGAGTTGCAGGGGTAGATATATCGGGAGGAGTTCAAGAAGAAGTTAGGGTCAATATTGATTTGGATCGGTTGCAAGCTTTGGGTGTAGGTTTAACCGATGTCTTAGATGAACTCAGAGATCGCAACATAGATATTTCTGGTGGTCGGATTTTAGGGCAGAATTCTGAACCCTTAACCCGTACCGTTGGGCGGTTCCAAAATGCCAATGAAATTAGCAATCTTTCTTTTGAAGTCTCTTCTGCTCCTTCTTCCCCAGTCACCAGTACCCAGTCCCCAGTCGCCAGTACCCAATCCCCAGTCCCCAACCGCCGCGTCTATTTGCGCGACTTTGCTGAAGTCATTGATGGCTCAGAACAACAACGGGTGTACGTTCTACTCAACGGGGAAGAAGCTGTAAAAGTCAGCATCCAAAAGCAGCCCGATGCTAACACCATTAACGTTGTAGAGGGTGTGAAACAACGCTTAGAAGAACTCCGGCAATCTGGGGTAATTCCCGAAGGGACAGTTCTTACACCCACCTTGGATGAATCACGGTTTATTCGCAACTCTATCTCGAATGTTACCAGTTCTGGGTTGATTGGTACTGGACTAGCTGCGATCGCAGTTCTCCTATTTCTTGGTTCTCTACGACAAACTTTCATCATCGTCCTAGCCATCCCCTTAGCAACCCTAGCTGCCATCATCTTGATGGGGCTATTTGGCTTATCTATCAACGTTTTTAGTTTGGGTGGTCTAGCGCTGGGTGTGGGTATTGTGGTAGACAACTCCATCGTCATGTTAGAGAACATTGCCGAAGGGGCTGGGATGACTCCCGGTAAGGATAATAGAACCCGCTTGAATTCGCAGCAACTAATTTATCAAGCAGAAAAAAGTAGCCAAGAAGTAGAATCAGCTTTAATTGCTTCTACTAGTACAAACTTGGTAGCTGTATTACCGTTTTTGCTGATCGGCGGTTTTATCGCACTACTATTTAATGAGTTAATTCTCACCATCACCTTTTCAGTTGCAGCTTCAATTTTGATTGCCGTAACCGTTGTACCAATGCTTGCTTCCCGGATATTGGCATGGAAGTTTTCTAGCCGTCTGAGCGAATTTTGGTTTTTACGAAAGTTTAATAGCCGCTTTGATGCTTCTACGAGGGGATACGGCAGTTTTTTAGCAGGGATATTACGCTGGCGGGTGGCTACGGTAGCGATCGCTATTATCCTTTTTGGCGGCGGCAGTTTGTGGATGGCACCGCAAATTCCCCAAGAAATTCTTCCCCGCATCAACACCGGACAAGCCAACTTAAACGCCCAATTTCCTCCCGGTACACCTTTAGAAACCAACCAAAAAGTAATGGTTGCGGTGGATGAGATTATCCGCAAGCAGCCAGAAACAGAATATGTTTTCTCTACAATTGGTGGCTCCCTCTTTGGAAACGCTACCAATGCTAATGCCCTACGAGCTTCCAGCAATATTACCTTGAAGGCGGGTACTAATGTCCAAGCTTATGTAGAACGAGTTACCCAAGAGTTGAACAAGCTAAATTTAGCAGGAATTCGCCTGCGCCTTTCCCCTGGTCAAGTACGGGGTTTGATTCTCAGCAACTCTCCGATCCGTGGTGCTGATGTTGACGTGATGCTTCAGGGAAATGACGTAAATAATTTAGAAGAAGCTGGTCGTCAGGTACTAGCAGCCTTAGAAGAACAAGCTACATTAGCGAGATTTCGTCCCGATGCAGACGATCGCCAACCAGAAATTCAGATTCTTCCTGACTGGGAGAGAGTTTCAGCTTTGGGTTTAACTACCACACAAATTGGGGAAACAATTCAGACTGCTCTTGAAGGTAGCGTACCAACTCAGTTGCAACGCGGCAACCGTTTAATCGATGTTCGCGTCAAGTTGAATGAAAAATCATTGCAAGCAGCTTCTCAGTTGCAAAGGTTGCCATTGTTTGTCGATAACAATCGCCAAATTCGCTTGAGTGATGTTGCCAAAATTGCTGAAGCTCAAGCTCCAGGAGAAGTTCAGCGAATCAACCAGCGTCAGGTTTTCTTAATTGCTGGCAACTTAACACAGGGAGCTAGCCTTAGTGAGGCCCTAGAACAGGTCAGTACGGTACTAGATAGTCTAGATTTACCTGAAGGTGTCAGCCGCTTACCCAGTTCAGCAGCAGAATCTAATCAGCAACTCCAAAGCTCACTACAACTATTAGGTGGATTAGCTGCCTTTTTAGTCTTTGTGGTGATGGCGGTGCAATACAATTCCCTCATCGACCCGCTAGTAATTATGTTTACAATTCCCTTGGCATTAGCTGGGGGGATTTTTGGACTTTACATCACCAAAACTGCCATTGGCGCGACAGTGATTGTCGGCGCGGTTTTACTGGTGGGTATTGTAGTTAATAACGCCATCATCATGGTGGAATTGGCCAATCAAATTCTCGAACGGGAAAAAGTTGACCGGAAAACTGCGATTTTGAAAGCTGCACCTCAACGCCTACGACCAATATTAATGACAACCATTACCACAGTTTTAGGTATGTTTCCCCTAGCGTTAGGAATTGGGGAAGGTTCAGAATTTCTGCAACCATTAGGCGTGGTAGTGTTTTCGGGCTTATCTTTGGCAACAGTGCTGACGCTGTTTATCATCCCCTGTTTTTATACCCTGTTGCACGATTTGCTGGGTGGAAATTGGGCGAAGCCAGTGTTAATCCGGTTGCAGGGATTTACCAAAAAACTTACAAACTAATGAGCATTTAAGTTGCACATAGAGCTTCTGGTTTGATCAATAATTGCCAATATCTCAAGAGTGAGGAAGTTATGAGTTAAAATTCATACCTTCCTCACTTTTGTAAGTGTTAGCTAGCTAACAGAGTTTTTTCTAGAGAAGTCCAACGGAAAGCGCGATCGCCACCTCTCTCAATAATTACTTTTACTCGTGGTTCTAGCTGAGGTAAATTCGTTAAATACTCAACTTCCTCATTAGAAAGAATATGCCCTTCAATAATCCACAAGACCAGCCCCTTTGACTTTGGTGGTAACTGTTCTAGATGAGAATTGAGAATTGGGGGTAGATAGTACACCTGACCTACTGCTGCACCGCTACCAGTACTTTTTTTACCAAGATGAGGAGGTCTGACTCCATGAACTCTTGTGAGATACGCAGCTACGTCACCCAGTCCCTTAGCGGTAATGTGAAGGGTGGTATAGCCAGCAGCCCGTAGTCGGCGCTGATATCGACCTTCATAACCCCCTTCCAGAGGTACATACACTCCAAGAGCGCCAAATTTTTCCAGATCGCGGATTAAACCGTTGCCAGTGGTAATTAGTGCCATAGATTTTCGTCTTATCCCACTTAGATATCTCTATTATTTACCCTGAACCGATAGATTAAAAGCATTTTTTTGGGCATTGGGCATTGGGATTAGGGGAGAGGTGACAGGTGATAGGTGATAATCTGTACCCTGTAACCTATTTCCTGTTCCCTTACTTCGTCCCCACTCCCTAAAAATAACTCTATAAATTACTGGACAAACATAAATAAATAATTTATATTATTAGATTGTGACCAAAAACGCAAAGTAGTGAACTTCTCAACTGTCATTCTGGGGTAGTGTTAGCATAAAAAACTAACGAATAAATCCAAATTGGATAATCTGACTCAGATTGATCATAGACTGGTAAACTAGAAAAGCTTTCAGGTCAACATTGGAGCTTATGTAAGCTCCAGAGTAAGTTTACTCCTGTGCCTCTGAAAAAGTAGGCAAAATCTTAAACAATAGTTTAAGGTGTTTAGGGAAGTAAAGACTGAGCAGCAATGTTGGTTTCATGGCATTACGTCAGTCTCAGTTAGCGGATACTGGGCGGTAAAAACCGCTTAAGTCCAACTGCAACACGGCAGTAGCCAATCTCCGGGAAGCCGCCCTTGGGGCGTGTAAAAATCGGAAAACCCGCCGACAGCGCTGCCTCCAGAAAGTGCCAGAGCAATTGCTTGGACGAAAGCATTGCTGCACACAGCTTAAAGCTGTAGCGCCTTGCATTGATTCCAGAAGTTACCCCTTCCCAATATGAAGGGACTTGTGGCTGTTCTGGTGATCTAGTGAGTGAAGCTAAACAGATTCACCAAGCAGTACGGACACGGTTTGTTGTGTCCGAAAGCATTTGGAGCGGCTTATTAAAGCCATTCCAAATTTCGCAGGCTAACCCAGCCTAAACTGATGCGTACAAAGCGTGTCCTCTAGAGTCCAATTCCAAGGTCAGCAAGTAGAAAGGAGAACCAGTTATTGTGTCTGTAGGTATTCTCGGCACCAAGCTGGGCATGACCCAAATATTTGACGAAGCAGGAGTAGCTATTCCTGTGACTGTCATTCAAGCAGGGCCATGCACTGTTACACAAGTTAAAACGAAACAAACCGACGGTTACTTTGCCATTCAAGTTGGTTATGGCGAAGTCAAACCCAAGGCACTAAACAGACCACTACTGGGCCATTTGGCTAAATCATCTGCCCCAGCATTGCGTCACTTAAATGAATATCACACCGATAGCTCTAGCGATTATGCTTTAGGTCAAGAGATTAAAGCAGATATTTTTAGCGCAGGTCAAATTGTCGATGTAGTTGGCACAAGTATTGGTCGCGGCTTTGCGGGAAACCAGAAGCGCAACAACTTTGCTCGTGGGCCTATGTCACACGGTTCTAAAAACCACAGAGCGCCGGGTTCTATTGGTGCTGGTACAACACCAGGTCGTGTCTATCCAGGTAAGCGGATGGCAGGGCGTTTAGGTGGAAAACGCATCACAATTCGCAAACTGACCATAGTAAGAGTTGATGCAGAACGCAACTTATTGCTAATTAAGGGAGCTATTCCTGGTAAACCAGGTGCTCTAGTAAGTGTTGTGCCTGCAAAAGTAGTGGGATAGTCAAAAGTCATTAGTCAAAAGTCATTAGTGATTAGTCATTGGCTAAGGACAAATGGCAAAAGACAAATGACAAATGACAAATGACAAAGGACAAATAACAAAGATGGTTGAAAGCGTAGTTAAAAATTGGCAAGGAGAACAGGTCGGCGAGACGACCTTCGAGTTGCGCGTTGCCAAAGAAGAAACAGCGTCTCATATTGTGCACCGCGCCTTAGTACGGCAATTGACCAATGCTCGTCAAGGAAATGCCAGTACGAAAACTCGTGCTGAAGTCAGAGGTGGCGGACGCAAACCTTGGCGACAAAAAGGTACTGGTCGCGCTCGTGCAGGTTCTATTCGTTCACCATTGTGGCGTGGTGGTGGTGTGATCTTTGGGCCAAAACCCAGAGACTTCAACCTCAAATTGAACCGCAAAGAGCGACGTTTGGCACTGCGGACAGCATTTGTCAGCCGCATTGACGATTTGATAGTAGTAGAAGAATTTAGCACCGAGCTATCTCGCCCCAAGACTAAAGAATTAGTAGCAGCTCTTGCCCGTTGGGGAGTAGTACCAGAAAGCAAGGCACTGTTAATTTTGTCTGAAATTGCGGATACAGATAACGTTTATTTATCAGCCCGCAACATTGAAAATTTAAAACTAATTGCAGCCGACCAGCTAAACGTTTTTGATTTACTGCACGCTGACAAAATTGTAGTTACGGCATCAGCCCTAGAAAAAATTCAGGAGGTCTACAGTGCCTAGCTTTGACCCCCGCGACCTTGCCGACTTAGTGCGTCGCCCAATCGTTACAGAGAAAGCGACCATCTTGATGGAGCAAAATAAGTACACCTTTGAAGTAATTCCAAAGGCATCAAAGCCAGAAATCAAGGCTGCGATCGAAGATTTATTTCAGGTCAAGGTTGTAAAAGTCAACACCACCCTACCACCGCGTAAAAAGCGGCGCGTTGGTAAATTTATTGGTTATAAGCCCCAATATAAGCGAGCGATCGTCACCGTCGCACCTGGGGATGAAGACAAGATTAGACAAGTTCTATTCCCAGAAGTCTAAAAAAGTTAGGAGTTAGGAGTTAGGAGTTAGGAGTTACTATGCTCAAAACTCAACACTCAAAATTTCAAACTCAGCACTTAGCACTCAGCACTTAATAAATATGGGTACCCGTTCTTATCGCCCTTATACCCCCAGCACTCGCCAAGTTACAATCTCTGACTTTGCGGAAATTACCAAAACCGAGCCAGAAAAATCCCTAACAACCTCGAAGCATCGCGCCAAAGGTCGGAATAATCACGGACGGATTACTAGTCGTCGCCGGGGTGGCGGACACAAACAACTTTACCGGATCATCGATTTTAAAAGGGATAAACATAATATTCCTGCCAAAGTCGCAGCAATTGAATACGATCCTAACCGCAATGCCAGAATTGCCCTTTTGTATTACCAAGACGGCGAAAAACGGTACATTCTCCATCCCAACGGGTTGAAAGTTGGAACAATAATTATTTCTGGGCCAGAGGCTCCCTTTGAAGATGGTAATGCTTTACCGCTCTCGAAGATTCCTTTAGGTACTAGTGTTCACAACGTAGAATTCACTCCTGGTAAAGGTGGTCAAATTGTCCGTGCTGCTGGTGCTAGCGCCCAAGTCGTGGCAAAAGAAGGTAATTATGTAACTCTCAAGTTGCCTTCAGGAGAAGTCCGCTTAATTCGACGCGAGTGCTACGCCACCATTGGGCAAGTAGGCAACACCGACGCGAGAAACCTGAGTGCAGGTAAAGCCGGACGAAATCGCTGGAAAGGTCGCCGTCCTAAGGTTAGAGGTAGCGTCATGAACCCAGTGGATCACCCACATGGTGGTGGTGAAGGTAGAGCGCCTATCGGTAGATCGGGGCCTGTTACACCTTGGGGTAAACCCACATTGGGTGCAAAGACACGCAATCGCAAGAAACTTAGCAGCAAGTTGATTGTGCGTCGTCGTCGTAAGTCTTCTAAACGCGGTCGCGGTGGTCGTGAATCTTAAAGAGTTAGAAGTTATGAGTTATGAGTTATGAGTTGAATCTAAACTTATTAACTCCTCGCTCCTAACTCCTCACTCCTAATTCCTAAATCCTAAATCCAAAATTGAACTATGGGTCGTTCTCTAAAAAAAGGTCCTTTCGTTGCGGATCATCTCTTAAAGAAAATTGAAAAGCTCAACGACAACAACAGAAAAGAAGTTATTAAAACTTGGTCACGAGCTTCGACAATTTTGCCTCTAATGGTAGGTCATACTATCGCTGTTCACAACGGACGCCAACACGTTCCAGTTTTTGTAAATGAACAGATGGTAGGACACAAATTGGGTGAATTTGCCCCAACACGCACCTACAGGGGTCATGGAAAAAGCGACAAAAAAGCGGGTAGGTAGTTATTAGTCATTGGTCATTTGTCATTAGTCATTGGTCATTAGTTATTAGCTTTCGACAAAGGACAAAGGACAAAGGACAAAGGACGAAAGATAAAATTGGAGAAAATTATGGCTACTAATACTACTGAAGTAAAAGCGATCGCTCGTTTTATCCGCATCTCGGCCTACAAGGTGCGTCGGGTACTCGATCAAATCCGCGGGCGATCGTACCGAGAAGCGTTAATCATTCTGGAATTCATGCCCTATCGCGCCACTGAACCCATATTGAAGGTTCTCAGAAGCGCTGCTGCCAATGCCGAACACAACGCTGGGTTAGATCGGACTCAACTAGTGATTACTCAGGCTTATGCCGATCAAGGGCCGCCGTTGAAGCGGTTCCAGCCAAGAGCGCAAGGTCGAGCTTACCAAATTCGCAAGCCGACGTGTCATATTACTGTGGCCGTTGCAGCCGCCCCAGAAAAATAAGCACGTTTACACGAATAAATTGCGTAAAGTAAGAAATTTTAGAGGAAGCATTCGTGGGACAGAAGATTCATCCAGTTGGTTTTCGTCTGGGTATTACACATGAACATCAATCCCGTTGGTTTGCTGTTCCTGATCGTTATCCAGAACTTCTACAAGAAGATTACAAACTGCGTCAATATATAGAACAAAAGCTGGGTAGACAGGCTCAAAACAACGCCGGAATTTCCGAAGTACGGATTGAGCGGAAAGCCGACCAAATCGACTTGGAAGTACGCACAGCTAGACCTGGGGTAGTAGTAGGTCGTGGTGGACAAGGTATTGAATCCTTACGTACCGGACTCCAAGGATTGTTGGGTAGTAATCGTCAAATTCGGATCAATGTAGTTGAAGTTCAACGAGTTGATGCTGATGCCTACCTAATTGCTGAATACATTGCTCAACAATTGGAACGTCGGGTTTCCTTTCGGCGGGTAGTGCGGCAATCGATTCAACGTGCCCAACGTGCTGGTGTCCAAGGTATTAAAATCCAAGTTAGCGGTCGCCTCAACGGTGCAGAAATTGCCCGGACAGAGTGGACTCGTGAAGGTAGAGTACCTTTACATACCTTACGGGCTGACATTGACTACTCTTATTGCACAGCAAAAACTGTTTACGGCATTTTGGGTATCAAAGTATGGGTGTTTAAGGGAGAAATTATTCCTGGACAGGAACCAGAACCGCTACCACCAGCAAGCCGCGATCGCGAACGTGACCCACGCGATCGCGAACGTGAACCCCGTCGCCGTCAACAACAACGTCGTCGCCAGCAATTTGAAGACCGCTCAAATGAAGGATAAATCGTCATTAGTTATTAGTCATTAGTCATTAGTAAATGGCAGATGGCAAATGACAAATGACAAATGACAAATGACAAGTAACAAACCATGTTAAGCCCTAGAAGAACTAAATTCCGCAAACAACAGCGGGGACGGATGGAAGGACTAGCCAGCCGTGGTAGTACCCTCAACTTCGGTGATTTTGCACTCCAAGCTCAAGAACCTGCTTGGATTACCTCGCGTCAAATCGAGGCTTCCCGTCGGGCAATGACTCGTTATATTCGTCGGGGTGGACAAATCTGGATTCGGATTTTCCCTGATAAACCTGTAACCATGCGTCCTGCTGAAACCCGGATGGGTTCTGGTAAAGGTAATCCAGAGTTTTGGGTAGCTGTAGTCAAGCCAGGACGAATTTTGTTTGAAATCGGCGGGGTTTCTGAAGAAATCGCCCGTGAAGCTATGCGTTTGGCTTCATTTAAACTGCCCATCAAAACTAAGTTTATTGTGCGCTCTCAACCACAGGAGCAGGAGTAGCTTATGCCTCTTCCCAAAATTTCAGAAGCTAGAGAATTAAGTGACGAGAAGCTCTCTGATGAAATTGTCGCGATCAAAAGACAACTATTTCAGTTGCGCTTGCAAAAAGCCACCAGACAATTAGAAAAGCCCCACCAGTTCCGACAAATGCGCCACCGCCTAGCCCAATTGCTGACGCTAGAAACAGAACGCAAACGGGCAGCAAGTCAATCGGCTAAAGAAGAAAAGTAGGAGATTATGGCAGTTAAAGAACGAGTTGGCTTGGTAGTGAGCGATAAAATGCAAAAAACTGTGGTAGTTGCCATAGAAAACCGCGCTCCTCACCCCAAGTACGGCAAGATTGTGGTTAACACCCAACGATATAAAGTTCACGACGAAGAAAATCAGTGTAAAGTAGGCGATCGCGTTCGCATTCAGGAAACTAGACCCCTGAGTAAAACCAAGCGCTGGAAAATCACAGAAGTCCTGAACGTCAAGCCTGCTTAAACCTCATCGTTGTTAGTTTCTAACAACATTACAAGGGAGAATAATTGTGATTCAACCCCAGACTTACCTGAATGTCGCAGATAATAGCGGCGCCCGCAAACTAATGTGCATCCGCATCTTAGGCGGAGGCAATCGTCGTTATGGTTTTATTGGCGATAAGATTATCGCAGTTGTCAAAGATGCTACACCCAACATGGCTGTCAAAAAGTCTGATGTTGTGGAAGCAGTAATTGTCAGAACTCGTAAAGCTGTATCTCGTGACAGCGGCATGAGCATTCGCTTTGATGATAACGCCGCTGTAATCATCAACAAAGACGGTAATCCCAGAGGCACACGGGTTTTTGGCCCAGTTGCACGGGAACTGCGCGATAAAAACTTTACTAAAATTGTTTCTCTGGCTCCGGAGGTGCTTTAATGGCAACCAAACAGGGTACGCCCAAAGTATTCCACAAAATGCACGTTAAAACTGGCGACACTGTACAAGTGATTGCTGGTAAAGACAAAGGAAAAGTTGGCGAAATTACTCAGGCACTTCCCCAACTGAGTAAAGTCATCGTCAAAGGTGTCAACATCAAGACCAAGCACGTCAAACCCCAGCAAGAAGGGGAATCAGGGCGAATTATTACCCAAGAATTCCCGATTCATAGCTCTAACGTTATGCTTTATTCCACCAAGCAAAACGTTGCCAGTCGTGTTGGTTACACCTTTACCTCAGAAGGCAAAAAGGTCAGAAAACTCAAGAAAACTGGCGAAATTCTGGATAAATAGTTAGAAGTTACGAATTAAGAGTTAAGAATTAAATTTAACTCATAACTCATAACTCATAACTCATAACTCATAACTTTGTTCCCTGACCAAGCCCAGGGATATCAGGACAAAAAACTATGGCGACAACAAGACTCAAAACCTTATATCAAGAGACAATCGTCCCCAAACTGATCAATCAGTTTCAATATACCAACGTTCATGAAGTACCGAAGTTGGTAAAGGTTACGATTAACCGAGGTTTGGGTGAAGCAGCTCAAAATGCGAAGTCACTAGAGGCATCCATCAACGAAATTGCCTTAGTAACTGGTCAAAAACCAGTAGTGACAAGGGCGAAAAAGGCGATCGCTGGCTTTAAGATTCGTCAGGGGATGCCTGTGGGGATCATGGTTACCCTCAGAGCCGAACGGATGTATGCCTTTTTCGACCGGCTAGTTAGCCTGTCACTACCCAGAATTCGAGATTTTCGCGGCGTTAGCCCTAAAAGCTTTGACGGACGCGGTAACTACACTTTGGGTGTACGAGAACAGCTAATTTTTCCAGAAGTCGAATACGACAGCATCGATCAAGTGCGTGGGATGGATATTTCCATCATCACCACAGCAAAAAACGACGAAGAGGGACGCGCCTTACTTAAAGAATTAGGAATGCCCTTTCGCGATCAATAAGTTCATCTATAGAGGGAACGATGGCGGCTAACGACACAATTGCAGATATGCTGACGCGCATCCGCAATGCCAACCTGGCGCGGCATCAAACTACACAAGTGCCAGCGACAAAAATGACCCGGAGCATTGCCAAAGTGCTACGGGAGGAAGGCTTTATTGCTGAAATCGAAGAAGCAGAAGAAGGGGTAAAACACAATCTGGTGATTTCCCTGAAATACAAGGGTAAAAACCGTCAGCCTCTGATCACCGCCTTAAAGCGGGTCAGTAAGCCTGGCTTGCGTGTTTACTCCAATAAAAAAGAATTACCAAGGGTACTAGGCGGCATTGGCATTGCCATTATTTCTACATCCAGTGGTATTATGACTGACCGCGAAGCGCGGCGTCAGAACTTGGGTGGCGAAGTGCTTTGTTACGTTTGGTAGTCATTGGTCATTAGTCATTAGTCATTTGTTATTAGCGAAATACAAAGGACGAAAGACAAATAACAAAGGACAAAGGACAAATAACAAAGGACAAAGGACAAAAATTCATGTCTCGTATTGGTAAACGTCCAATTACTATTCCCGCCAAAGTTCAAGTGGCGATCGATGGTACGAAAATTGTGGTGAAAGGCCCGAAAGGAGAACTTTCTCGCACTCTCAGAGATAATGTCTCACTCTCTCAAGAGGGGGAAATATTACACGTAAATCGTCGGGATGAAACTCGGACATCGAAGCAATTGCACGGCTTGAGCCGCACTTTAGTTGCCAACATGGTTGAGGGAGTGTCCCAGGGTTTTCAGCGCCGTTTGGAAATTCAAGGTGTTGGTTATAGGGCACAACTTCAAGGGCGTAACCTAGTTTTGAATATGGGTTACAGCCATCAAGTGCAAATTGAACCACCAGAAGGAATTCAGTTTGCTGTAGAAGGTACCACTAACGTCATTGTCAGTGGCTATGACAAAGAAATCGTAGGTAACACAGCCGCCAAAATTCGTGCTGTTCGTCCACCAGAACCTTATAAAGGTAAAGGCATTCGCTATGCCGGTGAAGTGGTTAGACGGAAAGCTGGTAAGACTGGTAAGGGTGGTAAGAAGTAGAAATGAAACTTACTCGTAGAGAATCAAAAAATCGTCGTCATCGACGCGTTCGTGGCAAAGTTATTGGCTCCCCAGAACGTCCGCGTTTAGCGGTGTTTCGTTCAAATGAGCATATTTATGCCCAGTTAATTGATGATACTCAGCATCAAACAATCGTGTCCGCATCGACCGTAGAACCAGATTTGAAATCTAGTTTAGCGTCATGTGCAAATCGCGACGCATCGGCGCAAGTTGGTAAGTTGATTGCAGTGCGATCGCTAGAAAAAGGCATTACCAAAGTAGTCTTTGATCGCGGTGGTAACTTATATCATGGTCGTGTCAAAGCACTAGCTGATGCAGCACGCGAAGCTGGTTTAGATTTCTAAAGTCATTAGTCATTGAGTCATTAGTCATTAGTCATTGGTCATTAGTGAATAAACAAAGGACAAATGACAAAGGACAAAGGACAAATGACAACTGACAACTGACAAATGACGTTCACCAGAGCATAAATTATGGCAACAGAGCGTAAAAGTAAAACAAAGCGTGCCAAAAAAGAAGAAACCACTTGGCAAGAGCGGGTTATCCAAATCCGCCGCGTAAGTAAAGTGGTCAAAGGTGGTAAAAAACTCAGCTTCCGAGCGATCGTTGTCGTTGGCAACGAACGCGGTCAAGTTGGAGTTGGAGTAGGCAAAGCCTCAGATGTAATTGGCGCCGTCAAAAAAGGCGTAGCCGACGGCAAAAAACACCTCATTGATATCCCAATCACTAAATCAAACTCCATCCCTCATCCTATTGATGGTGTTGGTGGCGGTGCAAAAGTGATTATGCGTCCAGCCGCACCTGGTACTGGGGTAATTGCCGGTGGTGCTGTGCGAACTGTGTTGGAATTAGCAGGAGTTCGTAACGTTTTAGCCAAGCAACTAGGCTCCAACAATCCGCTCAATAATGCTAGAGCCGCAGTTAATGCCTTATCTACACTGCGTACCCTTTCTGAAGTCGCCGAAGATCGCGGTATTCCTATTCAAAATCTCTACATCTAACTAGTCATTTGTCCTTAGTCAGTAGTTCTTTGTTCTGAACAAATGACAAACGACAATGACAAATGACGAATGACAAATGACAAATGACATTTTTAGCTTATGAGACTCCATGATGTTAAGCCACAAAAAGGCTCAAAGAAACGCAAGAAGCGTGTAGCTAGAGGTATTTCTGCCGGACAAGGTGCTAGTGCCGGTCTAGGTATGCGGGGTCAAAAATCTCGTTCTGGTAGTGGGACTCGACCGGGTTTTGAAGGTGGTCAACAGCCATTGTACCGCCGCTTACCTAAGCTGAAGGGCTTTCCAATCGTTAATCAGAAGATTTACACTACGATTAATGTAGAGAAGCTAGCCTCCCTTCCCGCTAATACGGAAGTAACTTTGACCTCATTGAAAGCCGCAGGTATCCTGACTGCTGTCAAAGGGCCATTAAAAGTTTTAGGTAACGGGGAATTGAGTATTCCGCTCAAAGTGCAAGCGGCAGCTTTTACAGTTTCAGCTCGTAGCAAAATTGAGGCAGCTGGTGGTAGTTGTGAAGTCTTATGAGTGAGCCGGAACAGCGCACTTAAATGCAAGCCAACTCGCTGCCAGTGCTTGGTTCACTATAAAGGTAGCACTCTATGATCAGTCGAGATAAAGCCCCAACGGCTCAAGAAACTTTTATGCAGATGGCGCAGGCAGCTGGCCTCAGAGGTAGGCTGCTTGTCACTGTCGGTATTTTAATTTTGGTTCGCCTGGGTATTTTCTTACCCGTCCCAGGCATTGATAGACCGAGATTTGCCGAAGCTATATCGGGCAGTAATTCCATATTCGGCTTATTGGATATATTTTCCGGGCGAGGACTTTCGACTTTGGGAGTCTTTGCTTTAGGAATTTTGCCCTTCATTAATGCGTCTATTATCATCCAATTACTCACCGCTGCGATTCCAACTTTAGAAAATTTACAGAAAAATGAAGGGGAAGCCGGTCGGCGAAAAATATCGCAAATTACCCGCTACGTCACTGTAGGTTGGGCGATTCTGCAAAGTACAGCTTTTTCGGCATTATTCCTTCAGCAATTCGCTTTAAACCCAGGGCCCATATTCGTAGCTGAAACTGCGATCGCTCTGACTGCTGGTTCGATGTTCGTCATGTGGGCATCAGAATTAATTACAGAACGGGGTATTGGAAATGGTGCATCATTGTTGATTTTTGTCAATATTGTCGCGTCATTACCAAAAGCTTTGGGCGATACCATCGACTTGGTACAAGTAGGTGGTCGGGAAACCGTGGGTCGCGTGATCGTGCTGATCTTAGTTTTCCTAGCAACAATTGTTGGTATTGTGATTGTGCAAGAAGGAATGCGCCGCATCCCAATTATTTCGGCTCGTCGCCAAGTAGGTCGGAGAGTTTTGGCAGAACAGCGTAGCTATCTGCCCTTGCGGCTAAATCAAGGCGGCGTAATGCCAATTATTTTTGCTGCTGCCATCCTCAGCTTGCCATTGCTGATCGCCAATTTTACTAAAAATGCCGAATTGGCGAATATAGTTAACACTTATTTGAGTCCAGGCGGTTCTAGTTCCTGGGTCTATGCCTTGGTGTACATGGTTTCCATCGTTTTCTTCAGCTACTTCTATTCTTCGTTGATTCTCAACCCAGTAGACGTGGCGCAAAACTTGAAGAAAATGGGTTCTAGTATTCCTGGAATTCGTCCCGGTAAGGCAACTAGTGAGTATATTGAACGCGTTTCTAACCGACTCACTTTTTTGGGTGCAATCTTTTTGGGCTTTGTTGCTATTATCCCCACCGCAGTGGAAAGTGCTTTGAATGTGAAAACTTTCCAGGGGATAGGTGCTACCTCTTTGTTAATTTTAGTTGGTGTGGCAATTGAGACAGCCAAACAAGTCCAAACTTATGTCATCTCTCAGCGCTATGAAGGAATGGTGAAATAATAGTGACGCGATTAATCTTCTTGGGGCCACCTGGAGCGGGTAAAGGAACACAAGCTCAAACTTTGGCTGAACACTTGAATATTCCCCATATTTCTACGGGTGAAATATTAAGACAAGCCATGAAAGAGCAAACTCCTTTAGGAATCAAAGCTAAAAGCTATGTTGATAGCGGTGAGTTAGTACCCGATCAGCTAGTGCAAGACTTGGTACAGGAGCGCCTCGATCAACCAGATGCCAAAAATGGTTGGATTCTTGATGGTTTTCCCCGGAAAGTTACTCAAGCAGCTTTTTTGGAGAAGTTACTGGAAACAATACATCAAGGTGGCGAAAGGGTAGTCAATTTAGATGCACCAGATGAAATTGTCATAGCACGTTTGCTAGCTAGAGGACGAAAAGATGATACCGAAGAGGTGATTCGTCGTCGTTTAGAAGTATACCGCGCGGAAACTGCACCTTTAATTGATTATTATGGCGATCGCAAAAAACTCCTAACAGTCAATGGCAATCAGTCCCAAGAAGATGTCACTGGTGAACTACAAAAGGTAATCGCTTCTTGAAAGGGGAGTAGGGAGTAGGGAGTGGGGAGTAGGGAATTCACCACTTATCACTCACTATTTCCCAATCATCAGTCCCCACTCCCCCTAACAAAAAAAAGATCAATTTTAGCTAAGATATATTAATAAACCGTTGATATATTTCTTAAAGTGTGTTTATTTGCAGATGAAGCGCTGCAACTGAACACCAAATTGTTGAGTTGAGGAAAAAACAAATTGTCTAAGCAAGATTTGATTGAAATGGAAGGCACGGTTACAGAGTCCTTGCCCAATGCGATGTTTCGCGTTGACTTGGACAATGGCTTTAACGTGCTAGCACACATTTCCGGCAAGATTCGCCGAAATTATATCAAGATTTTGCCCGGCGATCGCGTCAAGGTAGAGTTAACCCCCTACGACTTGACCAAAGGCAGAATCACTTATCGCTTGCGTAAGAAGTAAGTATATGTAGAGAATTTTACCATAAAACCATTTTTTTGACTGTTTATTAGTCATTTAACTGGATTAATTTCCCTAGAAATGCTATAATTTTATATTTGGAGTCAAAAAATAAAAGGCATGAAAGTTAGAGCCTCAGTCAAGAAAATTTGTGAAAAGTGTAACGTGATCAAACGTCGTGGTCGCGTGATGGTGATCTGTGTGAACCCCAAGCACAAGCAACGTCAAGGATAACGCTCTTACCAACAGAGCCAGTTGCAGGACGCATATCATCATTAAAACGAAAAGACGCGATTAATCACGTTTTTCTAACCAACAGTAATTGCGAAAACAATAGGGAGAGTTCATTGTGGCACGTATTGCCGGAGTAGACCTTCCACGCGATAAGCGCGTCGAGATCGGTCTGACTTACATTTACGGAATTGGGTTATCACGCTCTCAAGAAATTATAGCGGCTACTGGTGTGAACCCAGACACCCGCGTTAAGGACTTAAGTGATGCTGATGTAACAGCCCTGCGAGGGGAAATAGAAAGCAACTATCAAGTTGAAGGCGACTTGCGGCGCTTGGAGTCTTTGAACATCAAGCGCTTAGTTGACATTGGTACTTACAGAGGCCGTCGTCATCGCATGGGCTTACCAGTCAGAGGTCAAAGAACTCGCACCAATGCCAGAACCCGTCGAGGCAGAAGGCAGACAGTGGCTGGGAAGAAGAAGGCTCCAGGGAAATAATTTTGCAACGCTTGCTAATCCGAGCAAGTTTTACCTTAAATCAACTAAACAAGTATGGCGAGACAACCAACTAAAAAAACCGGGAGCAAGAAGCAGAAACGGAATGTACCCAGTGGAATGGCTTACATCCAGTCTACTTTCAACAATAGCATTGTCACCATTACCGATCAAAACGGAGATGTCATCTCCTGGGCTAGCGCTGGTTCTAGCGGTTTTAAGGGAGCAAAAAAGGGAACTCCCTTTGCAGCACAAACTGCTGCTGAAAGTGCAGCCCGTAGAGCCATTGATCAAGGAATGCGCCAAATTGAGGTAATGGTCAGTGGGCCAGGAGCAGGTAGAGAAACCGCTATCCGGGCGCTTCAAGGAGCAGGACTGGAAATTACCCTGATTCGGGATATTACCCCCATTCCTCACAATGGTTGTCGTCCACCCAAGCGCCGTCGAGTTTAAACACTAAGACTTGGGCAGTGAGGACGAAAAGTTACAGCCAGCAATGACAGCTTGGGCGTCTAACGTGCAAACTGTCATCAAGTGAAAACTTGGGCGACCAAAAGCGTGTCAGATTTTCCCACAGGGAAAGCTGTTAAGCTTCAGGATACCCAAAATATTATCAGCGCCTGCAAGCTCAATAGGGGCGTCAAACTATACCGTAATTTCATAGTAGTAGTTTTGATATACCTATAATCTACAGGACATAAATTCAATTCGGGAGGCAATTGACTTGTCTGCTAGCAGCACCTTAGAAAAAGGGAGGCTCATCCGTGGCGCAGTTTCAAATTGAATGTGTAGAGTCGAATACTGACGAAAGTCGGAACCATTACAGTAAATTTGTTCTGGAACCTCTAGAGCGTGGTCAAGGAACAACTGTTGGCAACGCACTGCGGCGGGTTTTACTATCCAATCTAGAGGGTACGGCAGTTACAGCAGTGAGGATTGCAGGCGTTTCACACGAGTTTGCCACAGTTCCGGGCGTGCGGGAAGATGTACTGGAAATCCTCATGAAAATGAAGGAAGTTATCCTGAAAAACTATTCCTCACAGCCTCAGATTGGTAGATTACTCGTTAACGGCCCAGCAACAATCACTGCGGCTCATTTTGATTTGCCCAGTGAAGTAGAAATCATCGATCCGACCCAGTATGTAGCCACCATTGCTGAGGGTGGAAAACTGGAAATGGAATTTCGGATCGAGAAAGGCAAAGGCTATCGCACTGTAGAGCGAGGACGTGAGGAAGCCACATCGTTGGATTTTCTGCAAATCGACTCAATATTTATGCCGGTGCGAAAAGTCAACTACAGTGTTGAAGAATCTCGTGGGGAAGGCTTGATTCCAAAAGACCGACTACTGTTGGAAGTTTGGACAAATGGCAGTATTTCCCCTCAAGAAGCACTATCTTCCGCCGCTGCGATCTTGGTAGATTTATTCAACCCGTTGAAAGACATCTCCCTAGAACCAACAGATACAGGTTCGGAGATTCCAGACGACCCAACTGCTCAGATACCCATCGAAGAGTTGCAACTTTCTGTGCGGGCATATAACTGTCTCAAACGGGCACAAGTTAACTCTGTGGCAGATTTGCTGGATTATACCCAAGAAGACCTCTTAGAAATTAAGAACTTTGGGCAGAAGTCAGCAGAAGAAGTTGTGGAAGCTTTGCAGCGACGCTTGGGCATCACCTTGCCAATGGAAAGAGGCTCTAAACACCCTTAAGAAAAACCTTCATAATTCATAGTGCATAATTATGCGTCACCGTTGTCGCGTCAAAAAACTCAGTAAACCAGCCGATCAACGCCGTGCTTTACTGCGATCGCTCGCCACCGAGTTGATCCGTCATGGTAAGATCACCACCACTTTAATTAGAGCGAAAGTTCTCCGAAGTGAAGTGGAAAAAATGATTACTCTAGCTAAAAATGGCTCCTTGGCAGCACGCCGGGAAGCTCTTGGCTATATCTTCGACAAACAACTGGTTCACGCTCTATTTGAGCAAGCTCCAACTCGATATGGCGATCGCCAGGGCGGTTATACCCGCATCCTGCGTACCGTACCGCGTCGGGGCGATAATGCAAAAATGGCAATAATTGAATTGGTTTAAGTCATTAGTCATTGGTCATTAGTCATTGGTCATTAGTGAATAACAAAGGACAACTGACAAATGACAAAAGACAAAGGACAAAATCTGTATGTTAGAAAGCCACCAGCCTACAAAAACTCATCGAGTAGCCTTGGTAATCCAATACCTGGGCACTCATTTTCATGGCTGGCAACGGCAAAAACAACACCGGACAGTCCAAGAAGAGATTGAAATTGCGATCGCTACTATTCTTGGGCATCATGTAACATTACACGGTGCTGGGCGAACCGATTCTGGAGTTCACGCTGCTGCTCAAGTAGCCCATTTTGAAGCAACAGGTTTTATTCCGCCTCACAAGTGGGCAACAATCCTCAACAGCTACCTGCCGCCAGATATATTAATCAGGGCTTCAGCTAGTGTCGATAACCGTTGGCACGCTCGCTTTAGTGCAGCCTATCGACGGTATCGCTACACAATATATACTGAAGATCGGCTTAACTTGTTTGTAAGACCCTTCAGTTGGCATTATTATTATGCACCCCTGGATGAATCTTTAATCCAAGCTGCCTTGAAACCTCTCTTGGGAAAGCATCACTTAGCTGCTTTTCACCGTGCAGGCTCAAAGCGATCGCATTCCTGGGTAGAGGTGCAAGCAGTAGAGTGTCGTCGCAGTGGGCCATTTATCCATATTGAAATACAGGCAGATGGATTTTTGTATGGCATGGTACGGCTGTTGGTAGGGATGCTGGTAGAAGTAGGTTCTGGACAACGAACACTTTCTAGCTTCACCGAACTCTGGAAAGAAGAACGCCGGGAAGAAGTGAAATATGCCGCACCGCCTCAAGGCTTGTGTTTGTTGCGAGTCGGCTATCCCGATTTTCCCTTTCCGAAAGAGATTTGGTACGACACCTTGCCAAAGTTCGTCACTAGTCAAGAGTCATTAGTCATTGGTTCTTAGTAACTACAAATGACAAAAGACAAATGACTAATGACAAATTAAAAATGACAAAGGACAAATGACAAATGACAACAGTTAAAACATACCTTCCTTCTCAAGCAACCCTTGAGCGTGAGTGGTACATAGTAGATGCCACCGATAAACGCCTCGGTCGCCTGGCCAGCGAAGTCGCCCAGGTATTGAGAGGCAAAAAGAAACCCGAATATACGCCTCATCTAGATACAGGTGATTTCGTAATCATCATCAATGCCGAGAAAGTCGCAGTTACAGGCAAAAAGCGCACTCAAAAGCTTTACCGCCGCCATTCTGGTCGTCCCGGTGGGATGAAAACCGAAACTTTCGCTAAACTACAAGACCGCATACCAGAGCGGATTTTAGAACAAGCTGTTAAAGGTATGCTACCTAAAAATAGCCTCGGTAAGCAGTTGTTCACCAAGCTGAAAGTTTATGCTGGGCCTACGCATCCCCATGATGCTCAAAAACCTAAAGAACTAAAAGTTAATACAATTCCTGGAGAAGAAAATTAATGGTAGTCGCAGATGCTAATAGCGGTCGCGCCGTATACTGGGGTACTGGCCGTCGTAAGAACGCAGTAGCACGGGTACGCTTGGTTCCAGGCACAGGTCAACTGACTGTGAACGGTAAAGATGGAAACTTGTATTTCCAATTTAACCCCAACTACCTGGGAGTCATTAAAGCACCCCTGGAAACTCTGGGATTAGAAAACGAATATGACATTTTGGTAAAAGCAGAAGGCGGCGGCTTGACCGGACAGGCTGATTCTGTTCGTTTGGGAGTTGCTCGTGCTTTGTGCCAACTTGACCCAGACAACCGCCCACCTTTGAAAACCGAAGGTTACTTGACTCGCGATCCGAGAGCAAAAGAGCGGAAGAAATATGGTTTACATAAAGCTCGGAAAGCACCTCAGTACTCTAAGCGTTAGGGAATTGGGTATTGATGAAGAAGGTGATAGGTTACAGGGGACAGGTGATAGTTTTCTGTTACCTCTAACCTGTTCCCTTCTCCCTTCTTCTAGCTGCAATTGAACGCTGAAAGTTATAATTTATATAGATTCATCACAAAAAGAACAATGGCTAAAGCTGATATTCACCCCAAGTGGTATCCAGATGCTAAAGTTTACTGCAACGGTCAAGTTGTTATGACCATTGGCTCTACCAAGCCAGAATTGCATGTAGATGTTTGGTCTGGAAATCACCCATTTTACACCGGTACTCAGAAGATTATTGACACTGAGGGTCGAGTAGAGCGCTTCCTCCGCAAGTACGGTATGAGCAGCACTCAAACATCTGGCGACGAACAAGACAAAAAGTAGCGAGTTGGCTCTGCTGTTAACGACGGCCCTGCATCAGCTGGGTCGATTTTCATTTATATGCTCGAGCCAATTTGTTATTTTTTTAAGGAGCGATCGCAATCGTCATGGCTGAATCATACTTACTGGACAAACTAAAATCCGTTGAACAAACTTTTAATGAATTAACACGTCGTCTTGGCGACCCCGATACCGCTAGCAATCCTGATGAGTATCAAGAAATTGCTAAGTCTCGTTCTTCTTTGGAAGAGGTTGTTAATACTTATGAAATTTGGAAAACAGCCCAAGAAGACTTAATCGGAGCGCGTCAGGTTTACAAAGAATCTGCAAGTGACCCAGAGTTGCAAGAAATGGCATCACTGGAAGTAAAAGAACTTGAAGAAAAAATAGAACATTTAGAGTCTCGCTTGAAAGTCTTACTGCTACCACGCGACCCCAATGATGAAAAGAATATCATGTTGGAAATTCGCGCTGGTACTGGTGGCGATGAAGCAAGTATTTGGGCTGGCGATTTGATGCAGATGTACACTCGCTATGCTCAGACTCAAGGTTGGAAAGTTTCTCTAGTGAGCGAATCTCGCGGAGAAATGGGTGGCTGGAAAGAGGTCATTCTCGAAATTAAAGGTAATGATGTTTACAGCCAGCTAAAGTTTGAAGCTGGAGTGCATCGTGTGCAGCGCGTGCCGGCAACTGAATCTGGAGGACGGGTTCATACTTCCACAGCTACCGTGGCGATTATGCCAGAGGTGGATGATGTGGAAATTCACATTGACCCGAAAGATATTGAAATGACTACAGCTCGTTCTGGTGGTGCTGGTGGACAAAACGTCAACAAGGTGGAAACAGCCGTTGACTTGATGCACAAACCAACGGGAATACGCATTTTCTGTACAGAAGAACGCAGCCAGTTGCAAAACAAAGAACGGGCTATGCAAATTCTGCGGGCGAAGTTGTATGACATCAAGTTAGGCGAACAACAAGCAGCTGTAACTTCCATGCGGCGATCGCAGGTTGGTACTGGATCGCGATCGGAAAAAATTCGCACCTATAATTATAAAGATAACCGTGCTACCGACCATCGGTTAGGTCAGAATTATTCCCTTACCCCTGTTTTGGATGGTGATTTAGAGACACTTATCCAATCTTGTATATCTCTAGACCAGCAAGAACGTCTCGCGGAGTTAGCGACTTCTGCCGCTAACTAATACCAATTCAATTAATGATTGCAACACATCTTTGGTTGGATAAAGACGCGATGAATCGCGTCTCTACAAATGGTAATAATTTTTGCTGTTAAATATCCTGTAAAACCACTTGTTGCACTGTTGCTTTTAACACGGACAGGTGGTTTTCTAATATCGCATGGAGTATATCTTCTATTTCACTGGGATAATGGTAATAAGCAAATTCGTACTTCATAACGTAATTTAGCTTCGCCCATTCCTTCAGGGTTTCACAGGTATAAATTAGCTTTTCCACTTCTTCTTGCCAACGTACAAAAATCCGGTAGCTAAAAAAGCTGCTGCATATATTGCCTTTTGCATCCCAGTAGGAAATACACACTTGATGTTTCAGAAGGTGGATTTTTTTGATTTGCTTAACATCGTAGCCTTTAACTTTTAAAGCTTCTTTGGTTTCTGCGTCAGAAATGTTCCACTGTTCTGGTTTAATTTTATTAGTGGCTATAAGATTTTTACCTTTGCGGCGATATTGGTTAATTTTGCGTGGCTTGCGAAACATGATGCACCTTCGATATTATTTCTTCGCAGCAAAGTCTAACTACTAGCTGAAGTGCTGTAGCAAACTAAGTTTTTTGGGTTGATTAAAGATAGATGGGTTATTCTACTAGCTTGATGCCTGTAGTTGCCGATTTACAACCAGAGATATAGTTTAGTACTAAAACACAAGGCTGTCAATATAAAAGTAAACTTGTATTATTGAAAGTAAACTTGTAAATAAAGTTGGCTAGCTATATAAGCAGTGAAGATCGAAAGCAAACAAAAACTGATTGAAATCATTAAACTAGCTCGCGGTTCAATGAGTCAGCGAGCATTTGGTAAGCTTTTGGGAGTATCTGCTACTGCTGTTCAGATGTGGGAAAAAGGTGTGAAGGTTCCAGATACAGAAAATTTGGCTCAAATCGCATCGAAAGCAGGCTACACAATGGAAGAGTTAATTAGCTGTATTGATGGTAAGCCAATTCCAGAAACTTCAGATTTGAGTCTGATTCTGAGACAAATCCAGCACATGCCTCTTAGCCAAGTAGCTCAAATTGTGCAAGCTGCGGCAGATAGATTGGCGGCTGTGGCTGAAGCATCCGGGGATGAGGCGAAGGCCAGTTAAATAATTCGTAATTCGTAATTCGTAATTAAGTTTTTTAAGGGCGATTTAGCACAAAATCGGATCAAACTAGCTTGTGATTTCTTGCTGTCAAGATTCAACTCTATGGACAAACCTTTTTTGTATGACCAAGATTTCTATGGCTGGACACAGCAGCAGGCTAAAGCGTTAGAACAGAGGCTAGTTATGGAACTAGACTGGCAACACCTGCAAGAAGAAATTCAAGCTTTGGGGAGACAGGAGTTTCGGGAACTCGTGAGTCGTCTGAGTGTATTACTCGGTCATCTCTTGAAGTGGGAGTATCAACCCGAACAACGCTCTCGCAGCTGGTTTTTAACAATTCGAGAACAGCGTCGCGCCATCCACAGACATCTGCGGCAGAACCCTAGCTTAAAGTCTCGAATAGAAGAAGCCTTGTTAGATGGTTTTGAAGCGGGTGTTGATTTGGCGCTACGAGAAACTAACTTACCATTACGAACTTTTCCAGAGCATTGCCCCTATTTATTCGATGATGCGATGTCTACGACGGGCTACGCCTACGCAGACAATTTTCTGTGCGATACTCGTCAAGACTGGGAAGGATAATTACTACAATTTTTATGACGCTCATTTGTTATTTGGAGACACCTTAAGTAGAATAAAGTGAAAGAAATTATATACTTATAAGTTTTACTCCAAGTTAGATTAGATATAGTTACATCTATGAAAGAAGTAATAGAAAATGTAAAACAAACTATAGCGCAAAAAGAAATACTTTGGGCTTATCCAATTGCACTGAAATTAAAAAATATCATTATAGTTTGGCAATTAAATGGGCAATAGAATGCATACAAATATATTCATCCGAGATTGAATCGGACAAACTTTCCCAGCTTAATAAATATATTCAGCAAGCTTTGTCCGAGCCAAATTTTTTAACTCCTTTACAGTGTAATGAAATTAGTCGAGAAATATGGTATTTGCCTGAAAGGGAAGAAATTCAAACTGCGATAGCTCGACTATGGGGTTCTATCGCAGCTTTTAAAGATGGAGAAGATTGTGGTGGAGTAATAGAAACCACTAGGGCAGTCGAATTAATATTACCTGATATATCCGATCGTCATTTACTAGATCGATACCTGGAAGCTGCTGTAATAATTTATGAAAAATATGAATCACAAAACTAGGTGTGTGAGTAGTAGAATCGCATTGATTCATCTGGCGATCGCTAATTTTGGCTGAGTTAGAGGTTCTGGAAGAAATACGTAATGACTATACAAACTAAGCCCGTCTGCGTGGACTCCAGCAAGTTGAAACCCACGGAGGTGGGTTTTGTCTGTATAGCTGCGATTTCTAATCGCCAGTGCTAGGGTATTTTACTGGCAGTTAAGGAATAAATGGTTTTAAAATGGTGCAATCTGAAAATATGTAGGGGTGCAGCTATGTCGCTACGCAATGAGCCTTTAGATTGGCAAATTGAAACCAACAATCCTTATATACCAGTTTATCATCAAGGTAATTTGGTGGGATTTTTTAAACCAGAATATGCCAGTGAAATTATTAAAATTTTAAATGAAGAAGAAGTCTTAAAGAAAGCGCTGAAAATGGCTTGTACTGATTTAATTAAAAAAATCGGTGGCGATACCAGAAAAGTCAATTTTTTAATGGAAAAATATGTAAAAACTAGTGAGCGCCCCAAGCATGGAACTAGAGCGATCGCAGTTTTACTTCAGGATAGGCAAAAAGAGCTTGACTTGAGTAACCAGGAGTTTGCAAAATTCTGCGATACTTTTAAATTATCTCCTACGGAACTGAATAATATTTATGCCGGAGAAGCATTTGATGATATTTTATTACCGCCCCTTTCACGTATATTAGGGATAGCAAAAGAGCAATTGCTCAAAGTACGAGATGGTTCTGAAGAATAAAGTAATAAATGAACAGCAAATCAAAATCTTCAAATGATATAAAGTTGTGAAAACAGACATCATCTTTTATCGGCTGTTTCAAGAATTCCCTGATATCTTCTTTGAACTTATTGGTAATCCTCCAGAAGAAGCTAGCCTTTATCAATTTTCATCAGTTGAAATCAAACAAACAGCCTTCAGAATCGATGGTGTGTTTCTGCCTACACAAGGAAGCGAGAATCCGATTTACTTTGTTGAAGTGCAATTTCAAGCTGATGGGGAAATTTATTCACGGCTAATTGCAGAAATATGTTTATACCTCCGTCAGAATCAACCATCAAATGACTGGGGTGCTGTGGTTTTATACCCCAATAGGAATGTAGATACAGGAGATATCAAACATTACCGTGAGTTTTTCACAAGTGGGCGCGTCAGGCGTATTTATTTGGATGAATTAGGTGAAGGTGCATCGCTTCCAATTGGCATTGCAACTGCTAAATTAGTAATTGCAACCGACGATATAGCGATCGCACAAGCTAGGGTGTTGATAGATAGAACCAAGTCAGAAATAAGCTCACCACCAAAACAGCAGCAATTATTACAATTTATAGAGACTATTTTGGCTTACAAGTTTCCCACAATGAGTAGGGAGGAGATGGAGGAAATGTTTGGGTTAAGCGAGTTAAAGCAAACCAGATTTTATCAGGAAGCCTTTCAGGAAGGTGTTGAACAAGGTAAGGTTCAAGGCATTGAACAAGGTAGGGTTCAAGGCATTGAACAAGGTAAGGTTCAAGGCATTGAACAAGGTAGGGTTCAAGGTATTGAGCAAGGTAAACTCAAAGCAGTACCAGCAATGTTGGCAGCCGGGTTGACTGTAGAACAAGTAGCACAGGCGCTAGATTTGAGTGTCGAAGGAGTCAGACAAGCCGCGCAGTAGGATTCTTCTGATCAAGGAGTAGAGAAATTGGTGGACTACAACATAGGAACCATGAGTTTCAAAGATACAAAAATTTATCAAGAAGCATTTGAAGAAGGGCGTTTGGAAGGTTTACGGCAATCAGTACCTCGTCTATTAGATTTAGCGTTAACTATTGAGCAAGTTGCGGAGGGATTAGGTTTAACTATAAACCAAGTTCAAAACGCGAAACTCTATTATGATGGCATCCAAATAGGTGAGCATAGAGCAAAATTAAAATTAATACCCACCTTGTTGAAATTGGGGGTGACAGTGGAACAAGTAGCTGAGGCATTTGATTTCAGTGTCGAAGAAGTTAGACAAGTAACACAAAGCCAGCCTTGAGTATAGATGTGGTAAATTTTATCCGTGGCTCAAGCCAAATTTAGTTTGCGGCTTCCAAACTCGATCGCGACGAATTTATAGTTAATTTTTGTTAATATTAGAGGCGGTGTTAGTACTTCGTCCTCAACCACCCACTCCCTACCTGAGAGAAACTTAATGCTGCGACTAGAACATATAAGTAAAATTTATCCCACAGGCGAAGTTCTCAAAGATATCAACTGGGAAGTTAAACCAGGCGATCGCATTGGCTTAGTCGGTGTCAACGGTGCTGGAAAATCAACCCAACTTAAAATCATCTCTGGGGAAATGGAACCCACCGCCGGCGAAATCATTCGTCCTAATAGCTTACATATAGCCTACCTTAACCAAGAGTTTGAAGTAGACCCCACTCGCACCGTTAGAGAAGAATTTTGGACTGTCTTCAAAGAAGCCAACGAAGTACAGTTATCTCTGGCGCACATACCACAAGAGATGGAAACGGCTAGCCCAGAGGAACTGGATCGACTGATCGACAAGTTGGATCGCTTGCAGCGCAAATTTGAAGCATTGGATGGCTACAACTTAGATGCACGCATCGGGAAAATTTTACCAGAAATGGGGTTTGGGCTAGAAGATGGCGATCGCCTCGTCAGTGCCTTCAGTGGTGGTTGGCAAATGCGGATGAGTTTAGGTAAAATCCTGCTGCAAAAACCCGACTTGTTGCTGCTGGATGAACCGACTAACCACCTAGATTTAGAAACCATTGAGTGGTTAGAAAATTACCTCAGAGGGCTGATTACGCCGATGGTAATAGTCTCCCATGACCGAGAGTTCCTTGACCGCCTCTGCACCCAAATTGTGGAAACAGAACGTGGCGTTTCCAGTACCTACCTTGGTAACTACTCGGCATATTTGGAACAAAAAGCCGAAAGTCAATCAGCACAACTGAGTGCTTACGAACGTCAGCAAAAAGAATTAGAGAAACAGCAAACCTTTGTTGATAGATTTCGCGCCAGTGCTACCCGCAGTACCCAGGCAAAAAGCCGGGAAAAGCAACTCGACAAAATCGAGCGCATTGAAGCGCCCATTGCTGGGGTAAGAACTCTCCACTTCCGTTTTCCCCCTGCACCCCGCAGTGGACGCGAGGTAGTAGAAATTAAAGATTTAACTCATCTTTATGGTGATAAAATCTTGTTTTTGGCAGCAAATCTGCTAATTGAAAGAGGCGATCGCATTGCTTTTCTTGGCCCCAATGGTGCTGGAAAATCTACCCTTCTGCGCGTAATTATGGGTATGGAACCACCCACAGAAGGTAGCGTTCAATTAGGGGATCACAACGTTATCCCTGGTTACTTTGAGCAAAATCAAGCTGAAGCCTTGGACTTGAAGAAAACTGTCATGGAAACTATCCATGATGAAGTTCCAGACTGGGATAACCAAGAAGTCCGCACGCTTTTGGGACGCTTCTTATTTACCGGTGATACTGTATTTAAGGCAGTTGGGGCATTAAGTGGAGGAGAAAAAGCTCGTTTGGCGTTGGCAAAAATGCTCTTACGTCCCGCGAACTTACTAATTTTAGATGAGCCGACAAACCACCTAGATATTCCAGCAAAGGAAATGCTGGAAGAAGCGCTCAAAAATTATGACGGTACGGCAATCGTAGTTTCCCACGATCGCTACTTTATTTCTCAAGTAGCTAACAAAATCGTCGAAATTCGTGATGGTGAATTCCGGGTTTACTTAGGAGACTATCATTACTATCTCCAGAAAATTGCCGAGGAAAAAGAACAAGCAAAGTTAGCTGCGATCGCTGCTGAAAAAGCTGCTAAAAAAGCTGCAAAAGCTTCCAGTAAAAAGAAATAATAGATAGAGTACAGACTTAGTAGTAGTGCTAAAATGCTACTACTAAGTAATCACTTTTTATTAGCGACCACCTACATTAGATAAAAATTGCTAAAGTTTGAAAAATCATTCAAAAAACTGCAAGTCTTTCATAAAATAAATTAATAAGCAAAAATTCACTTGCGGCGTGGATTAGCAGTGGTATCATTCGGGTATTACAAAAAGTAAAGGGCAATTTTACTATGACCAAAGCACCTGTTGCTCCTGTGGTGCTAGTCATTTTAGACGGATGGGGCTACTGCGAGGAAAAGCGAGGAAACGCTATTGTTGCTGCTAAAACTCCCATAGTGGACAGTTTATGGACAGCTTACCCGCATACCCTCATCCGCACATCAGGAAAAGCCGTAGGGTTGCCAGAAGGTCAAATGGGCAACTCGGAAGTTGGTCATTTGAACATTGGCGCTGGGCGAGTAGTACCGCAAGAACTGGTACGCATCTCTGATGCGGTTGAAGACGGTTCTATTGCCTTAAACCCAGCACTCGTCAAAATTTGCCAGGAAGTTCGCTCTCGGAATGGCAAGCTGCATTTAGTAGGCCTTTGTTCTGAGGGAGGGGTACATTCACATATCACCCATCTATTCGGACTACTTGACTTAGCCAAAGACCAGCGAATTCCAGAAGTTTGTATTCACGCCATTACCGATGGTCGTGACACCGCCCCAACTGACGGTGTAAGAGCAATCACACTATTGCAAGATTATATAAACCGCACAGGAATTGGGCGCATAGTCACCCTCAGCGGTCGCTACTACGCGATGGATCGCGATCACCGCTGGGATCGCGTCAAACGTGCCTACGACGTGATGACTCAAGATGGTGTGGTTGATAATCGCACGGCTGTAGAAATCTTGCAAGCATCTTACGCCGAAGGGGTAAAAGATGAATTTGTCAACCCAATCCGAATTGCTCCCGGCGCAATAGAACCAGGGGATGGGGTGATATTTTTCAACTTCCGCCCCGATCGCTCTAGACAACTGACTCAAGCTTTGGTCAGTCCCACATTTAACGGTTTTGAAAGACAGCAAATCACACCACTGTCTTTTGTGACCTTTACACAGTATGATTCAGACTTACCCGTGGCTGTAGCCTTTGAGCCGCAGAATCTCAGTAACATTCTGGGAGAAGTCATAGCTAATCACAGTTTGAATCAGTTCCGCACCGCCGAAACCGAAAAATACGCCCACGTCACCTATTTCTTTAATGGTGGTCTGGAGGAACCTTTTGCTGGAGAAGATCGGGAACTGGTAAGCAGTCCAATGGTAGCGACTTATGATCACGCCCCAGCGATGTCAGCAGTAGCAGTTACAGATGTTGCGATCGCTGCGATTCAAAAGGGTACGTATTCTCTAGTTGTGATTAACTATGCCAACCCAGACATGGTAGGGCATACTGGTCAAATCGACGCTACCATCACAGCAATTGAAACAGTTGATCGCTGTTTAGGACGCTTGTTAGAGAGCGTTATCAAAGCCGGCGGGACAACAATTATTACTGCCGATCATGGCAACGCTGAGTATATGCTAGATGATGGGGGTAATCCCTGGACGGCTCATACCACTAATCCAGTCCCCTTTATCTTAGTGGAAGGCGAGAAAGTTAAAATCCCTGGATATGGTACAAATGTCGAACTGCGAAGCGATGGCAAGCTATCCGACATCGCCCCCACAATTCTAGAGATTTTACAGCTACCTCAGCCACCAGAAATGACCGGGCGATCGCTGCTGAAAACAGCAGAATATGAGCTGCAACGCACTCGTACCCCCGTGCAAGTAGGACTGTAAAATAGTGCTGTTAGCGATAGCGGGGCGTTCAGCCCGTGCTGAGTTAGGAGTTTTTAGTGAACTCCTAACTTTTGAATTCTGAATTCTGAATTCTGACTTCTGTTTTTTGAAACTTTTTATAAAAGAGATTCCTACCATGACAGCTACTAATATAGTGCAAGGCATTTGGGCATTTTCCGCCACTGGTTTGATTATCTTGGTTTTACTGCATAGCCCCAAAGGTGATGGCATTGGTGCAATTGGCGGGCAAGCCCAGCTATTTAGCAGCACTAAAAGTGCAGAAAACACTTTAAACCGAATTACTTGGGCTTTGACAGTAATTTTTCTTGGTTTAACAGTAGTTTTAAGTGCTGGTTGGCTGCCTAAATAAGGATAGGTAAATGGGGAAAATAACCCAACACCCAATACTTAAGAGCCTAATAAATTTAATTTCACGACGGTTAATGACAGCTCTTGCCTTATTTATTGGCACAGGGCTGTTAATCGTTTTTATTAATCTCCAGTCAAGTGACGGGTTTACAATAATACCAAAATATGTATATTCAAACTTAATAATCTCTCTATCTCCATCATTTCCCCCAAAATCCCATCCCTTACCGCCCACACTCGCACAGTGGCAAGATAGTACTAATAGTGGTGACTACTTTTCCCAAGTCACAACAACCCAAGTTGGTTATTTAGTCTGGTCGCGATTTCCTATTAGAGTTTACGTAGAACCACCAAAAGCCATCAGCGAAAAACAGTCTCAAGCATGGGTTAATGGTGTCTTGCAGGGTGTACAAGAATGGAGTAATTATTTACCTTTAACAATAGTCGAACAGCCAGAAATTGCTGATATTACGATTGTGCGAAAAGCGCCACCTCTACAAATTTCCCCTAGTAGTAATATACCTCGTGCGCGATCGGCACAAACTACTTACGAGTTATACACCAGCAACAAAATTTTATCCCACCGCTTCACCATCTTATTAAGTCCCAGTCAAACAGGTGAGTATATCCAAGCAGCAGCCCGCCACGAATTCGGACACGCTTTGGGAATTTGGGGTCATAGTCCGCTACAAACTGATGCGCTATATTTTTCTCAAGTTCGTAACCCGCCACCTATTTCTTTCAGAGATGTAAATACTCTAAAGCGGGTTTATGAACAGCCAACCAGTTTAGGATGGTCTTTAGTGGATAATTCCAAGATTAATTGATCGATAGGTAAACTACACAGTTTAGTTAAGGCTAAAATCCTTTGTCAAAGTCAATTTTTTAAACGAACCACCCCTAAGCTCTACGACTTAGAGGTAGAGGTCGCTGTGCTAAAACTTCTTTATAAAGTTCTTCCAGCAGAGTAATATTTTTACTAAGGGTATAGCGGTCTAATATACGCTGTCTGGCTTTTTGCCCCAGTAGGGTTGTTAACTCAGGATGGTCTTGCAACACTGGCAAGAGCGTTCTTAATTGCGATCGCGCTGTTTTGGTACTAATAACTACACCTGCGCCCTTTTCCAATACTTCGCCATCTGCACCCACGTCTGTTGCTAAACAAGCCAACCCACATGACATTCCTTCTAACAGAGATAGAGACAAACCCTCAACCAATGAAGGCAAAACAAATACATCTGCACCCCGCAAAATTTCGATGCGTCGGTCTTCATCGGCAACAAATCCCAGCCAGATAATGCCGTATTCTGAACCATAAAACGGCTCTAAGGAAGACTTCAAAGGCCCGTCGCCAACAATTAGTAACTTGCTACCAGGCGCCATTGCCGACTGTTTCCAAGCGCGGAGGAGGGCTTCGACATTTTTCTCTGGCGCTATCCGACCCTGATAGACAAACAAGCGTTCGGCTTTAAATTCTGTTTTGACTTGAGAAATTCCTGGAGAATACTTAGCGGTATCAACACCGTTGGGAATTACAGCAATATTTTCTTCCCGGACGCCCATCCGTGCCAATAATTCCCGCTGAATTTGAGAAAATACTATCACGCGATCGTAGTTAACTAAAAAAGGCGCGTAGAGCTGATAAGCCAAAAGTTGTGTTCCCGATACCAGTTTTGCCCCCTTCCCAGCAAACGGTGTGTGAAAAGTGGCAATTAGGGGCAATCTCAGTTCCTCACAGATTTCTGGTAGAACAAAGTCGAGAGGAGATAACGTCAAGGAAGCATGGACTACATCTGGCTTGATTTCCCGCAGTGAATCGGTTAAAAGTTTAGTCGCTTTAAAAGTGGGAATTGTATAAACCTGTGACTTGTAAATGAAAGGCAGGGAAACCTCTCGAAGATTGGGCCAATTGTCAGGTTCAGACTCTTCCTGGGCGAAGTGAAGAAAGCTAACTTGATGTCCCCTATCTAGCAAGGCATTTGTAATTTCTCGACTGTAGGTGACATTGCCGCAAAAGGGTGATTTTTTTCCAATCCAGGCTATACGCATTCTTTATTTAGCTGTAAGAAAAGCGGGTTTAATCTATTACTTGTATGATTTTTGTGATTTTTCTTTTATCTAACTATACTTGCTGGTTTTTATTTATTAAAAATTCCCACAATACTCTAGTTTAAAAAGCTTATTTTAAGCTGATTAAACCAATGGATTTGTGGCTTTATTTATTGTAATTATAAGTTGTTAATCTCTGATATTTAAACAACTTATTCTGACTAATGTCAGATTCATATCCGGCAAGTATGCGATAAATTTTCACTGGACATAGTTTACCATGAACACAAAAGCTTTAAGTAAATTATTAATTACATCAAGGTAATGAATAATAACTCTTGTTAGCTGATAACTACTTGTGTGAGTTATACCAGGTTAATATACCTCCTAAAAAGACGATCGCAGCTAATCCCAAAAAAACTACCTGTAATCCCAGAAAGGTTTCTGCAACACCAGCTAATGCCAAAGGTAAGGAAAGGGCAATATTAATTACATTGTTCTGCAAGCCAAAAACTTTACCACGCATTTCTGGAGGTGTTTCTGTTTGGATTGCGGTTTGCATGGGAATTCCCACTAGTGCCCCAAAGATGCCCAGTAACGCTACCAGTAACAAGACGAGCCACAGTTGAGTTGTAAATATTGATAGACCAATCAGGGATGCTGCCATGCCCATACAACCGTACAGACTTAGTTGGGTGTAAGAGAAGCGTTGACCAAATTGACCGAGAATTGTTGCTCCACCAGCTATGCCAACACCTCCAGCAGCTAGTAAAAAACCAAACTGTGAGGCTTTCATGTTAGGAATTATTTCTGCCATCCGAACGGCCAGAACAGTTAATGCTGCAAAAACAGAAAACAAGATAATCAGTTGAAGCAAAGCATTGCGGACGCGATGATTTGCTTTGAGGTAGGCAAAACCGTCCCGCAAGTCAGAGAATACGTGAGGGAATTCTGTATCGGGGTGGTGGTGTTTTTCCTTAGTTGCCAGAAGGAACAAAATTAGTCCTGCGATCGCATAACTGCCACCGACTAAAAGTTCTTTGCCCAAACTACCACTACCACCAATTTGCAGCCAAAGTCCATCTGCGATCGCTAGCAACGGTTCTCCAACGGCAAACCCAATAATCACCGATGCCATCATCGTTGTTGTGTAAAGCGAATTAGCCGAGAGTAAATGCTGTTCTTCTACTATTAAGGGAATTGCCGCCTGTTCTGCCGGGGCAAAAAACTGCGTCAGTGTGGAAACTAAAAAAGTCACACCCAAGATGATTACAAAACCCACGGGTAGCAATCCTATGGGTTTCCAGTCATGAGTCAACCACAACAAAAAGGGAATTGACAAAACCAGAATGCCGCGCCAAATATTCGTTGCTACCAGCACAGCTTTTTTTGACCAGCGATCGACAAACACTCCAGCAACGGAACCAAACAAAACGGCTGGAATAGTAAAAGACATCATCAAGACTGATACCCAGCCACTAATACTCTGATTGCTTGCTTGAAACTGAGTATTAATCAAGGCAATCATCAGCACCAAATAAACTTTATCTGCTAATTGAGAGAAAACTTGACCGCCCCAAAGTGCCAAGAAATTAGGGTTTCTTAATACAGGCAAAAATCCTTGCTGTTTTATGTTTCCTACAACAGCTTCTCCACCTGAACCAGATCCATCTAATTTCGGTGGTTCTTTTTCTGAGATAGTCGCTACTGGCAAATTCTGCCCATTGCGATTGCCATTGCTATCTGCTTCAGCAGTGGTTAATTTGTTTTCAGATTGTGTTTCTGATTGACTTGGAACATCAGTTTTTGGGATCTCCGCTGTCCAACCTTGGTCGTTTTTAGAAACGTCTTTTGGAGACATTTCTTGGCCATTTATTTGACTAGGTGTACACTTGGGAACGGCACTCAAGTGATTCCTGACTGTAGGATCTGATACCCTATTCTGTTTTTTGGCGAGGCTTGGTGACAAAGGTAGGATTTTTTTATCCAAATCAGACGGTTGCATCATGGTTGGCAGCAAAATAAGAGTCGATCAAAGTAGCAGAGCGAATAGGGCGACCTAATTGATACTGAGCATACTGGCGCAAAATCTGCTCAACAGATACCCAGTCATGATCTCTAGCACCATCAATTTGTATTATCTCTGGTTGTGACAGATGTTGAAGCAAAGCCAGTCCTATAGCACCCAGACGACAAGAAATCACAGGTATTTCTTGCCGATGCACAACAACTGTTTGGGCATGGGGCATTGGGAATGGGGCATGGGGCACAGGGAATTGGTCATTAATCTCCCCCTGCTCCTCTGCTCCCCTGCTCCTCTGCCTCTCTGCCCTCATCTCCCTCTGTCCCTCTCTTCGCAAACGTTCCCTAGCTTCTAAAGAAACCGTTCCACCCGCAGGTATACTAAATCCTACCTGCCAGTTGGGTTCTGTAAAATTTGGCTTAATGGGGCGTTGAGATAGGCAACAAATTTGCACTTGTGGCGTCAGTCCTGCTAGGGCTAAAAGGTGAAACACACCATGAGCTAGATGAGCCAAAACACCAGATGGATTTGCACCAGACACAGCCTCTAAGCGATGAAGATGTTCATTAAACAAATCATAAAGTTCTTCTTGGGGTTGTTCGCTCAAAGCTTCACACAGAACTATTTCTGCTAAATATTGACTGGCAGCCAGTTTTCCCAAATCTTTAGCTAAACCAGGATAAGTTTTTAACGTCTGTGCTTGAGTAATCCTATCAAGCGATCGCCCTTTTGCAATCAATAGTTCATTCACAACGAACATCCCACTCCTACCGCCCAGGCTGGAGTTGTGCTTACGTGACCCTGGAGCCACTGCTCGAATCAGACCGAACTCACGTGTCAAAATCGTGACTATTTTATCCGATTCTCCCAATGCCTGGGTTTTAAGATTAATACCAGTTGCTTTGTAGGTTCTACTCATTAGTCATTAGTCACTAGTCATCAGTAGTTATTAGTCATTAGTCATTGGTCAAGGGTCATTAGCTTAGGACAAATGACAAATGACAAATGACAAAGGACAAATGACTATTCACCTTTTCCCAGGTTATCGCGCTGGCGGATCAAATCGATACCTCGAGATGTGCCTAATCTAGTAGCACCCGCTACGATTAAGTCTAGGGCTTGATTGATAGTGCGGATACCACCTGAAGCTTTAATTCCCACCCTTTCTTTTGCCAATTCCTGCAAAAGTCTTACATCTGCCACTGTTGCACCACCATTCCAACCTGTACTGGTTTTTAAGAATGCTGCTCCCGCCTCCATAGCTATTTCAGCAGCTATTTTTTTCTCCGCATCTGTCAACAGGTTAGTTTCCAAAATTACCTTGACCGTTTGCCCAGTCTCTTCGCAAATTTCGGCAATTTCCCGGTGGACTTCTTCAGTTTTGCCAGCTTTCAACCAGCCCAAGTTCATTACCACATCCAACTCAGTCGCCCCACTATCCACCGCTTCTTGAGCTTCATATAGTTTCACTGCTGAAGTTGTCGCACCAGAAGGAAAGCCAATCACGGTACAGACTTTCGGGTTCTTACCGTGGAGAAGTTCAACTGCTTGCTTGACATGAGCGGGGAACAGACAAACCGCCGCAAAATTGAATCTGTATGCTTCTTCACACCATTGCTCAACCTGCTCTGGAGTAGCTGTTGACGTTAACAGGGAGTGATCTATAAATGGCGCAATATCAATGTTTGGATAGTCTGCTGCCATCGTGTCTTCTGCCGGTGATTGATTATTAAACTTTATAAAAAATTAAAACATTTCTTATATATATATTAAACCACATTTATTACGAGTTTATCTTGAAAACAAGCTACTGACTTGTCTTAAATTTTGGTTTTATAGATATGCCGGAATTCCTGTAAGTATTTAAGTTGACGTTATGTGGTAGTAAGGTTAGTAATATCAACAGTATTTTTCACACCAGTTTCTAAGAAGTTAATAATAGTTTTAGCTAACGCCTTCGATGCCAAATATGGCACGCCATTACCAATAGTTTTAAACATATTCGTTAGCGACATATTCTCTGGAAAGACAAAATTTGCAGGCAAAGATTGAATAGATAAAGCTTCTGCTACAGAAATTCGCCGAATTTTATAAGGATGTAAATGTACTTCATTATTTCCATAACAAGCTGTTGGAGAGTAACGCCATCTATGCAGACGCTTAAAAGACTTCCTGGAATTATCTCCTTCATCAACAGCAGCAAATTTTGTGATACCTGCCCTTGGTTGAAAATAGTTCTTAGCATTGGGGTGCTTCAAAACGTTATTTTTTCTAAACCAGTATTCAACTGTCAGTTCTTCAGGTATACCATCAGGACAAGGTATTAAAGAATTTTCTTTGAATGCCTCACACTTACACCAGGGGTAAGCAAAAACTTTTTCTTGAGGATATATGATGTAATTATTCCAAGGAAAATATCCATCAGATATTAACTTTTCACTACTGAATTTTATTCCTATATTCTTAAGAAAATTATTTTTGAAACCAATGAGTATAATTCTTTCTCTATCCTGGGGTACACCATATTCGATGGCATTAATTAACCGTTCTGTCAATATATAGCCAGCTTCTTGTAATTGTTGCTTGAGCGATTCAAAAAATAAACGGTGTTTTGTCGTCTTCCATAAACCTTTAACGTTCTCAAATAAAAAGAAGTCGGGAATATTTTGGCAAATTAATTCAATATATGAAGCGGAAAGCTTGCCATTATCTCCTAAATGTCCTCTATTTTTCCCACCAATAGAAAAATCAGGACAGGGAGGCCCACCTATGAAACCAATTGTCTTATGAGATTTGCGGCAATCTTTGACTAATTCTTGAAGGCGTTGTGCTTCTTTTCCAGCAATAAGTTTTGTTACATCTGCTGCTTCACCGTGATGATATCCATATTCAGGCGATCGCATTTTCAGAACTTCTCGTGAATGGCGATAGGCAGCCATAAATGGGGCGAAGATTTCATTGACATAAACAATATCAAAACCGCTGGTTTCAAAACCTAAATCTAGGAAACCTGAGCCAGCAAAAAAAGAGAAAATACAAGGGCGATCGCTCATTGAATGACTAGTATTATAAAACAGTCTTATTAATATCAGATATTACTAAAATTGGTTATGTCTTTACCTCTAGGGAGAATTAAGACTAACTATCCCAATTTAGTCTTAGGGTTAACAAAACCAAATATACTTAGGGTTTCTACGTAAGTACCAATCAAAAACGAACAATTGGAAGATTGCTTAAATAGTAAAAAAAATTCACAATTTCACTAAGTAGCTAATATCAAAGTTTACTCAATCTTTAAGGAAAATCCCTGACATAAAAGCAGTCTGAAGTCACAATTAGATATAGGAGTTTTCAAGCTCCAAATGATGTTTAAGACAAGTATTTGTCATTAAATAAAAAACCGGGGTACTTCGGACTAATTTTTATGCGGATTTTAATTTACTCCTACAACTACTATCCAGAGCCAATTGGTATAGCCCCACTAATGACTGAATTAGCAGAGGGACTAGTGAAACGTGGGCATGAAGTGCGCGTAGTCACTGCTATGCCTAACTACCCTGAGCGTCAAATTTACCAGGAATATCGGGGCAAGTGGTATCTCAACGAATACAAAAATGGAGTTCAAATTCAACGCAGTTACGTTTGGATTCGTCCACAACCCAACCTATTAGATCGGGTGTTATTAGATGCTAGCTTTGTTGTCACTAGTTTTGTGCCCGCCCTCATTGGTTGGCGTCCAGATGTAATCCTCTCAACATCGCCATCCTTGCCAAGCTGTGTACCAGTTTCTCTTTTAGGATGGTTACGTGCTTGTCCTGTGATTTTAAATCTACAAGATATATTACCAGAAGCAGCTGTCCACGTCGGTCTACTGAAAAATAAATTACTTATCCGGTTGTTTACATTATTGGAAAAATTTGCCTACCGCACTGCCAGTAAAATTAGCGTCATCGCCGATGGGTTTGTGGACAATTTGCGAGGTAAGGGCGTAGAAGCTGACAAAATTGTACAAATTCCCAACTGGGTTGATGTAAATTTTATCCGCCCTTTGCCTAAAGAAGATAACCCTTTCCGGGCAGCACATAATCTAAATGGCAAATTTGTAGTACTTTATTCTGGTAATATCGCCCTAACCCAAGGCTTAGAAAGCGTTGTCAAAGCGGCTTCTGTATTGCGTCATATCCCAGATATTGTTTTTGTCATCGTTGGAGAGGCAAAAGGTTTACAACGATTGCAACAGGAATGTCTAGACTGCGGCGCAGATAATGTTTTGCTACTACCATTTCAACCCCGCAAAGATTTGCCACAAATGTTGTCAGCTGCCGATGTTGGCTTGGTGGTGCAAAAGAAAAATGTTGTATCCTTCAATATGCCGTCAAAAATTCAAGTGCTACTTGCCAGTGGAGGAGCTTTAGTTGCCTCTGTCCCCGATAATGGTACGGCAGCAAGAGCCATAAGGCAAAGTGGTGGTGGGATTATCGTTCCTCCAGAAGATCCTCAAGCCTTAGCTATGGCAATTTTAGATTTGTACCAAAACCCCGAAAAAGTCAAAACTCTGGGTTACAAAAGTCGTCAATATGCCGTTGAGCAATATGCTTTTGAGCAAGCTTTAAATCAGTATGAGTCCTTGTGTTACTCATTGACAGCAGATCGTCGAGCAATTCAGTCTACAGGCATAGTTACGAAACAAGAAGTTTAATCTCCGCAGCAAAGTTACATTTAACTACTACAAGGCTAGAATCGGGCAGTGTCAAGCCCTCAAATCTAGATATAGAAGATTTTGAGGGTAGCTAAATTTTATTAGGAAATATACAGCAATAGAAAAGCAGGTTTCCAAGTACATTGTTGAACCGAGAATTCCACGGCTTCGCTTCATTCAATCCGTGGACAAAGGACAATTAAGTATCTAAAATTACCTAAAAACACACGTATGGGAATTGCTCTTTTGGTAGACCAGTTATGAGTATGCTGTGTTGTGTCGTAATTTTTAGCAGATAGTCTAAAAGCTAGATGTGGCCTTATCTGCGAATTACTAGCTTTCCATTACAGATTATGCTGTTTGATGAATCTGCGATTATTTTCGCTGGAAATTAGTTCTGGAAAGCTATTGGTTGATTTCTCGCTGCATAATAACCATCCGCAACTGCATCTAAACAGCCAATTATCAAACTAGCCCCATAGACACCTGTTTTTTTGTTAGTATTCAAAAAAACCTATTGACACATTTGGTCAGATCAATTGTTTGTTGTTTGTAAGTAAATGTAAACAATTGTTTCAAAAGGAAGAAAGCACCTGAGGTTTAATGACTGATTATTTCCAAGGAAATTTCCCATTGCAATCTGTCCCACTGACAAAGAGTGCGGTAATAAGCCACGGCCAAACCGAAGAGGCGAGTGAAAAATTAGCTGCAACGATCGCTGTTGCGGCATCAGACCGCAAAGCAGGTGAGATTTTATTGCTGAAAGTAGCAGAGGTGTCTTACCTGGCTGATTACTTTGTGATGATGACTGGCTATTCTAAAGTACAGGTCAGGGCGATCGCTCAAGCAATTGAAGGAAAAGTCGAAACTGAGTTGCAACGCCGTCCCTTAAGGACGGAAGGAAAAGTTGAGGGGAGTTGGGTACTACAAGACTATGGTGATGTGATCGTTCACATCATGATGCCCAAGGAACGGGAGTTTTATAATTTAGAAGCGTTCTGGATTCATGCAGAGCGTATTTCCCTTCCAGAATCTGATGAGGGTGAGGATAAACCAACATGATTAGGTCTTCGGTTTCTAATTGCCCAGTTCCTACAGACCAACAACCGCTTAATGAATACGAAGAGTTAAAAACTTCCTGGCTGTTTCGTGATACTACTCTAGATTGGCGCGAGTATATCACGAAACTTGTTTGGATTTGGGGTTTATCTTGGCTTTTCGCAGGGCCTATAGCTGCGGCAAGTTTTGCACCTCACAAGTATATTGCACATTTTATTCTCTGTGGTGCAGCAGGAGCGAGTGTCGGGTTAGTGCTTATACTGGTAAGGTTGTACTTAGGCTGGTTCTACGTGTGCGATCGCCTTTGTAGTCCCACAGTCTTTTATGAAGAGTCCGGCTGGTACGACGGCCAAACTTGGATAAAACCACAGGAAGTCCTCAACCGCGATCGCTTAATTGTTGCATACGAAATCAAACCCATTCTGCGGCGGTTACAATTTACCTTTGCTGGCTTGGCGGGAATGTACGTTATTGGTACTATAGTTTGGCATTTGTTTTAAAAAGTCATTGGTCATTAGTCATTAGCTAAGGACTAATGACCAATGACCAATGACTAAATTAATTAAAAAAGGTAATAAATATAAACCCATGACAATGGGAAAACGAACTCAAGCCACAGCACTGGAAGTCCGGTTGCTGCGGGAAGGTATTATTGAATCCAGGCATATAGTCCAAGCTGTTGTCTGCGACGAACGAGGACGGGTTTTAACCGTTGCTGGAAATTCTGAAACTGCTGCATTTATCCGTTCAGCCCTCAAACCATTTCAGGCACTCGCAGTCACCACCACAGGTACACTGGAACGCTATCAACTCAGCGATCGCGACTTAGCAATTATTACAAGTTCCCATAAAGGCAGAATAGATCAAGTCCGACAGGTATTTAATATTCTTTGGCGGGCTGATCTTGACCCGACTATACTCCAGTGTCCAATTCCTGAAGGTAAGCGGAGTCCTTTAGAATACAATTGCTCTGGAAAACACGCAGGAATGTTAGCTGTTTGTCAGCAACGCCGTTGGCCCTTGAATAACTATTTGGATCGCAAGCACCCAATACAGCAGTTGATTTTGGGCAAAGTAGCAGAATTGCTGCGAATGCCAGCGGAAGAGTTTATCAGCGCTCATGATGACTGCGGCGCACCAACTTATCTGATGCAACTAGGTCACATGGCCTCTTTGTATGCCCTGTTAGCTTCTAGTACTAACTTGGATATGGAGCGTATTGTCCGTGCGATGACTCATCACCCCGCTTTGGTAGCAGGAGATGGAGAATTTGATACGGAACTGATGCGCTTAACTCCAGGGGAACTAGTCAGTAAAGCTGGAGCCGAAGGAGTGCAGTGCATTGGTAGACTCGGTGAAGGCATGGGATTGGCAATTAAAGTTATGGATGGGGCAAAGCGGGCAAAACACGCCGTTGCTATTCACTTACTCCAACAAATGGGTTGGATTAGTCCCAGCGCCGCACAAAGCCTCTCAGAGAAGTTTGTCACCTTAGGAAAATACAAGCGTTTAGAAGTAATTGGAGAATTATCATTTTTGTAGTTGCCAAACTCTTGACTATAGGTTATTATAAATAAGTCGAGAGCAACGCGGGATAGAGCAGCCTGGTAGCTCGTCGGGCTCAACGGGCAAAGTTAACTAGACGCTTATTAGTTAAGTTTGCTATGGGCGGCACATAAAGAAACTTATGTGCGTTTATCTGTCAAACTCGGGGAAGCCAATAGCGCGGTAATCCCGAACCAAGCTCCAGAAATGGAGAAGGTGTAGAGACTGGAAGGCAGACACCCTAACGCTAACGGCGAGGGTGAAGGGACAGTCCAGACCACAAACCAGTATATCTGGGCAACGAAAGTTGTAGTTGGTAAGCATAACCCGAAGGTCAGTGGTTCAAATCCACTTCCCGCCACCAAATTAAAATAAAACCCTGGAATTTGAAAAGATTCCGGGGTTTTATTTTATTTAATTATTTTTATTTTGCAGATGGACACAAAGCTTAGAGGAGACATAGCTGAACAAGCTGCTGTTATTCATGCCTTAAAGCGTGGTTGGGGAGTTTTGAAACCTGTTGGTGATAGACTACCTTATGATTTAGTATTTGATGTTGAGGGAACTCTAGTTAAAATTCAAGTCAAATATGCTTGGTTTGATAAACCTTCTGGCAATTATGTTGTAGATAATCGCCGCACTAAAACCAATCGGCGACAAATGCTTCGAGAAGCGTATACTCTAGCAGACTTTAATTTTGCTTTAGTTTATATAGAAAATCTTGACCTGTTTTATATCTTCCCAATAGACATATTTATTGGCTACGGTAGCGAAATACACCTTGTTGAAGCTGAGAAAAGACAGCGTAAACCGCGTTCTGCACAATATAGGAATGCTTGGGAGCTAATTTCAGCAAAATCTCTAAGTCAAGAAAGTTGTGGCTGTTCGGCTGTTGAACTTGAAAAAGCAGGTTTTTGATCTATTCTGGAAGAAATAGCCATCAAAAAGGCGCGGAGAATCATGGTTGTGAAGTTGCAGCGACCAATTTTAGTGGGAGGATTGGGACTGTCCTTTTCCCTGTGGATGTTGGACAGTTGGCACGATTCTATAGTGCAGGTGAGTGAGTTTGGTTTGTTGAGTGCTTTAGCTGTAGGCGGCGGTTTGTGGTTATTCCAACAAAATCGCCCGAAAGACAGTTTAGAGCAGCTAAATGGTATGGTTGTGGATCGGGCGACTGTGGAAAGTGCGATCGCTAAGACTGAGACTGTAATTAACCAATTAGCACAAGAATCAGAAAACCATCCGGCATTACAAACACTCAGAGAACAAGTTGCCCAATTGTTGCTGGAATTAGATAGACAAAAAATTAAAGTGGCTGTGACTGGCGGGAAATCCGTAGGTAAAAGCACTTTAATTAAAGTGCTAAAGCAAAATCTAGAGACACAAAATTTGGTGTCTTTAGAAGAAACAGCACCTTTATTTAGAGAAGTCGGTGAAAATTCAGATGCGGCTATTTTGGCAGAAGTAGCAAAATCTGATTTTGTTCTGTTCCTGACAAACGGTGATTTGACAGACTCAGAATTTCAAACCTTACAGCAGCTAAAGGCAGCAAATCAATCCACAATCCTGGTTTTCAACAAACAAGATCAGTATTTAACTGATGAAAGCGCCAGCATCTTTAGTCAATTGAAACAACGGATGCAGGGAAATGTAGTTGCAACTGCGGCCTCTCCTATAGCCATCAAAGTCCGAAAGCATGAGGCTGATGGTTCTGTGCAAGAGTGGATGGAACAACCAGCAGCAGATATCCAGCAGTTGACGCAGCAGTTGGGTGAAGCTTTGGTACAGCAAGGACAACGCCTGGTTTGGGTGACAACCATGAGAAAAGCTGGGTTGTTGAAAGCTGAGGCGAAAAACTGGCTGAATGGAACCAGACGCGATCGCGCCACTCCAATTATTGAACAATATCAATGGATAGCTGCTGCTGCTGCCTTTGCTAACCCAGTCCCAGCCCTTGATATTCTGGCGACTGCGGCAATTAATGCTCAAATGGTAATGGATTTGGGTAATATCTATCAGCAGAAATTTTCCCTTGAACAAGCACAAACCGTAGCTGGAGCAATGGGAAGTTTAATGCTGAAACTGGGTTTAGTTGAACTTTCTACAAAGGCTATTAGTACTGTTCTGAAAAGTAATGCCGTTACCTTTGTTGCTGGTGGCGTAGTTCAGGGAGTCAGTGCAGCTTATTTGACCAGAGTCGCAGGGTTAAGTCTAGTTGAGTATTTCCAACACCAGGAAATAGCAATAGATTCTGGGACTGGTTTGAATTTGGAGAATTTACGGCAAACATTGCAAAAGGTGTTTCAGCAAAATCAGCAGATTGGTTTTTTGCAGGGGTTTGTTAAGCAAGGCGTAAAGCGTTTGTTGCCAGAGGTGCAGCAGGTTGAAGTAGTTGGTGTTCAGAAGGCGGTAGGATAAATTGATGCAGAAAATTACCATATTTTGGATTTTGGATTTTGGATTGGATGATTCAAAATTCAAAATCCAAACTTGGTTTCAATCACTCGATTTTAATTTGGGATCAAAAATAAACATCTTTATTTCAAGAAAGATATTTGTTTATCCATCTCCATCTGGTTAATCCAAAATTGGCTGACACTTAGCTGGTGCTGTAGATGAACCTAAAATTTACCCAAGCCTATGTTTAGGCTTGGGTGTATCTAACAATTATTGTGAGAATTGAAAGTTAGAAAAAAATTGTGAATAAGGGTAATTAGCTAAACAGCACCACTGTTTCTATTAAACAGAATAGCTATAGTTTTGAAAATTAGCTTTAAATCGTACACCAAACTCCAATTTTTTTGATACTGCAAATCCAGACGAATTACATCTTCAAAACTACGGACTGTAGAACGTCCATTTACCTGCCATTCGCCAGTCATACCAGGTTTAACATCTAAACGTTGCCACTCTGGTACTTCGTAGCGTTCGACTTCATCAGGTGTAGGTGGTCGAGTACCGACTAAACTCATTTGTCCTTTGAGGACGTTCCAAAATTGTGGCAGTTCATCAAGACTAGTTCGCCGTAAAAAACGCCCTACTTTGGTAATTCTGGGATCATTATCATTCTTGAAAAAAGCACCTTGCACTTGGTTTTTGACTTGGGATTTCTTCGCTTCCGCATCCACACACATGGAGCGGAATTTCCAAATCTGAAACCGCTTACCCATCCAGCCACAGCGGGTTTGACTAAAGAAAATTGGGCCGGGATCATTAATTTGAATAGCGATCGCAATCGGAATAAACAAAACTCCTGTAATTAATAAACCGACCACAGATCCCACAATGTCTAATAACCGTTTCATCCAAGATGCCACAGAAGGATGAGTAGTGGGTAACTGCTCTACTTTACGGGAAGTTGTCTTCCGATTATCTACTAAGTCTTCTTGTTTGATTAACGACCCATCACCCACAAGCTCTAGGGGAAAAACTTGATCCAATCCGGTGAGTTTTAAGACTGCCATTACCTGAGGTGTTACATTCCGCAGTGTTAATGTAATCCCTTTGGTCTGGGCGTATTTAAAATTACTGACCAGGGCCCCTAAACCACTGCTATCCATAAAAGTAGTTTGGTGAAAATCAATAATGATTTGCTTGGGATGTGAATTGGGCTGGATTAAGCCTTGGCAGGTTTGCTTAAACCCTAAAGCCTCCAGCACGCTCAACCGTGCGGGCACCTGCACTATAGCCGTGTCGTTTAGGGAATTAACTGGAAAATCGACCTCTGTCGGTTGGCTAGTCATGAAGCTTTGCACTTTCGTTGCCATGTATAATGTAATCTGCCAAACATTATTTTGTCCTACAAAATTACCTAACCTAATATTGGAATCAGTAGTAGTAAGGACTAATTGCTATTTACCGGGGCTGAGATTGGAGATCGCTAGCGACGATTCACAATAGAACAAGAAGCCAAAAAACATCCTTGCTGTTGTGCCGACGCAGCGCGATCGCGTTGCTCTCATCAAATGATTGCTAAAAATACGGTTACACCTACCGCACGCCTGGTTGAGGTCTTTTCTGCCATTCAAGGGGAAGGACTGAATGTAGGGACGCGTCAGATATTTATTCGTTTTGCTTTGTGTGATTTGCGCTGTCACTTTTGTGATAGTGCCCACACTTGGAATGCACCTGCAACTTGTCGGATAGAGCGATCGCCTGGATTGCGCGACTTTGAAATCCACTCTAACCCTGTCCCATTACCCATCTTAATCAAATGGGTGGAACAGCAAAATTTACCTTGTCTACACGATAGCATTAGCTTAACTGGAGGCGAACCACTTCTTCATGCCTCATTTCTAACGCAGTTTCTACCCCAAGTGCGAGCCATAACTGGTCTACCTGTATACTTAGAAACTGGCGGACATCGCCCAGAACAACTAGCAATGATTCTCCCCTACTTAGACTCTGTAGGTATGGATTTCAAATTGCCCAGTGTTAGCGGCGAAAGTCATTGGCAAGAACATAGTAAATTTCTCCAGTTATGTTATGACTCATATTTAAATGTTTTTGTCAAGATAATTGTGTCTCAAAACACAGATCCCGCCGAGTTAGAACGTTCAGCTTCCTTGGTGGCAGAGGTTAGTCCAGATATCTCAGTATTTTTACAACCTGTTACGCCTTTGGCAGTATCTGAACAATTTTCCCCAATACCTATGCTTGCGCCTTCGAGCGATCAAGTTTTGACGTGGCAAGCTTTGATGAAGGGCTTTGTCAGGCACGTGCGTGTAATACCCCAGACGCATAAAATGCTGAACCAACTGTAAAATTTGAGTTTGATGAAGATGTAATCAAGAAAAAAGTAAGATTTTATGAAATGGTTAGGGCGGCTTTGCAATTCGCAATTCGCAATTCGCACTCTTGCTAACGCCCCGCTTCGCTAACGCAATTACGTTTTGTGTTAGCGTTCGCGTAGCGTCTCGTGGAGAAGCGTTAGCGAGTCTGCGTTCGCTTTTAGCGTCTCGTAGAGAGCGTCCGGGGATTTAGCTTAGGCTTCAATTCGCACTGCCCTTCAAAGGCTAGGACTTAAACCCCCAAAGTTCCTTAAAAAGTCAGGGGTTTAAATCCATTACAGAAGTAGCTTAATCATTGCTATTTTTGAATTTACGTTGCAACTGTTTTAGCGATTGATACATATCTGGCAGGCGACCATAAACAGCAGATACCTTGAGATATAGTTTGTAAGGAAGGGCTGGAGTTCCGCAGACAATTTCTCCTGGTGCAACATCGTTGTGAATTCCAGTTTGAGCAGATGTCATCGACCCATCTCCCATCTTCACTTGATTGACTATTCCTGTTTGTCCAGCCAAAATAACGCGATTTCCGAGTTTAACGCCTCCCGCCATGCCAACTTGACCTGCGATCGCACAACCAGAACCGATTTGGCAACCATGACCTATTTGCACTAAGTTATCAATCACTGTATTGCGACCTACTCGTGTTTCTCCCACTGCTGGGCGGTCAATGCCAGTGTTACAGCCAACTTCTACACCATCTTCTAAGACTGTACAGCCTGATTGTTCCATTTTGAACCAACCAGTCCGGGTAGGAACAAAACCAAAGCCTTCTGCACCAATAACAGCACCACTGTGAATGACGCAATCTGCACCGATGCGGGTGCGTTCGTGGATGGTACAGTTGGCGTGTAAGGTGGTGCGATCGCCTATTTTGACATCTGGATAAATCACTACATTGGGATGAATGATTGCGCCATTGCCAATTTCTACCCCTTGTTGAATCACAGCATGGGGGCCAATATAAACATCACTACCAACTTTTGCGGTGGAGTGAATCACAGCTGTGGGATGAATTTCTGGGGTAGGGCGATATGGTTGGTAAAAAAGTGCGATCGCTTTGGCAAACAATAATCGCGGATCTGGGGTTGCTAGCCAAACAATACCTCTCTCTTGTGCAAGCGCCTGTAATTTTTCATCCTGGGGCAAAATTAAAGCACTAGCATTGGTATTACCGACAAAAGATTTAAATTTTGCACCTTCTACGTAACAGAGAGTACCGACGCTAGCTTCATCAATGGCTGCTACCCCTGTAATTTCTGGGTCTTGGTCTGGGTTGCTAGTCAGGCTATTATTGGTGGCCGCGTCACCAAATTGACGGAGGATTTCGCTGAATTTCATTGTTGGGTGTGTTCAAAATTGATCTATGATGGCAAAATAATTTTCCCTCTTTATGTTCCAATACAATAATTTTGTAGACGCGTAGCAGTAAGCTAATCAGATTTTTCCTAACTTCGCTTCAGGTTGGAATACTTTACCGACATTCTTCTTTTGATGGCTCTCGTTGTAAAGATGAGCCTATCAGTAGTGTCTTGAGGCGTTGATTATCTTCGGCTGCGATCGTTTCACCATAGTGATGAAGTTGAAAAAGCTGGCAATAACGGTTTTGTTTGGCGCAAATCAAGCAGCCATAGGCATGATTGCCATTAGTACCGCACAGCCGATGTCCCATCACTGGGCCTAGAGAAATACTTTGTTCACTAGCAACTGTGCTGAGAATTGAGCGCAGTTTTGACTCGAATTCCAATGACAAGTATTGCTTACGTCCTGGTTGTGTACGATCCCATTCTGGAACGATTAACTCTTGTTTTAACAGACTCGCTTCAATCTCCTCAGACATGACAAGCCCAGACAAAATAACGTGACGGGAAACATGAGGTAACAGTGTGCGTGCTAATTGCCACATTAAAGCTTCATCAAACCACTCTTCAACCAGTGGACGCAGATACCAACAACACGGAATGCCAAGTTTTACTAAATCTTGTAGCAACTGTACCCGACTCTGAATTGAGGCTTGCTCATAGCCTGGTTTCAAGGGTGGTAGACTGACAAACACAGTGACTCGAAGTGAATTAGGTCGCTCTAGAGTTGTTTTGAGGCGCTCTAGAAAAGATTGACCAGGATGGACTTTGGTGGTGATATAGACTATGTTGGCGGCTTTGCGGTCAATCAGTGCATCCAGAATTGAGAGTACACGTTCTCGATGGGCTGGAATAAAGGGATCAGAGTAGTCGCATAGTGAAATCGGAAAACCCTTTTGTCCTTCCTCTGTAGCAAAAATGCAGTTTAGCAAAATATCAAGCAAGTCAACCGGAGATGAGACATCCTGAAAGTTTTGTGGATAATGATGCCAGTCACGGTCTTGATGACAGACACAATAGGCACATTCAATTGGACAACGATTCTGGGCATTTGGCAGAAATGGATTGAGACTGAAGTATTTAACAGCACGCTCCTCATCAGGAACACCAAGTACTGGAAAACCATGCAGCATATACTGGCTAGCGTGTAACGTAATTTCAGACGCAGTATTTTTATCAGTGATCATATATTTTTCATGAAAAAAGTAATACACCCGGAAAAATTTGCCTTCTCTAGGGTGGCTGGTGTGAATGTGGAGTGGCAAGGTGGGAAATGCTAAATAATTAGTATGAATTTTTATAAGTAAATATAGCTAAGTAGCGATCGCTTCTTCGTAGATATTTTGTAAATGAATTGAGGTTAACACGCAGAAAAGTCTAAGCGCTGAAAGTCGGCGCTCAGGTTAGAGAGGTTAGAGAGACGCGATAAATCGCCGTCTCTACAAGGAATTTATCCATCAATTATTTATTGACAGACTACTAGTACAGCACGGCGGAAATAAACCATCCATTCCCAATCAACAAAACCCTTACGCTGTCTTCATTTTTAATTTTTAATTTTTAATTCCGCCTTGCGGTACTAGTCGCTAGTCGCCATTGCTATTCCTGCTAAATACCCGGTTGTCCAAGCACTTTGGAAGTTAAACCCGCCGGTAACGCCATCAATATCTAAGATTTCTCCGGCAAAATAAACACCAGGAACTAATCTACTTTCCATAGTCTTGAAGTTGACTTCTTTGAGGTTGACGCCGCCACAGGTAACAAATTCTTCTTTGAAGGCTCCTTTGCCGTTGATTAAGTATTGTCCCTGAGTAAGTTCTTGCACCAGTTGATTTAAGGTTTTACTAGATATTTCTGCCCAACGGTCTTCTGTAGTAATGCCTACACGGGCAATGATATATTGCCAGAGACGATGGGGTAACTCAACGCCGCGATGCAATGCGATCGCTTTCTTTCCCCATTTATCCTTAACTGCTAAAACTTTTTCTCGCACTTGTTCTTGTTGCAAATCAGGTAGCCAATTAATCAATAATGTGGCTTGATAGCGGCTTTCGTGCAGGACTCTTGCACCCCAAGCAGAAAGTTTCAAAACAGCGGGGCCACTCAAACCCCAGTGGGTAATTAGCAATGGCCCAGTTTGTTGTAATTTGGATTTTCCGCCGGCAGATAACCGCAATTGGGCAGGGTTAACGCTAACTCCAGCTAAATCCCGCAGCTTTTGATCGACAATGTTGAAGGTAAATAACGAGGGTACTGGCGGTTCAATTTGATGACCTAATTCTCGGACAATTTTATAACCCGCAAGGCTACTGCCGGTTGCCAAAAGTAAGCGATCGCATTTAATCGTCTCTCCCGACTTCAAAAGAATATCAAACCCCCCATCTGCTGAGGTTCGTTTCACTGAAGTTACGTGTGTACCGATACGGAGTTTTACCCCAGATTTCGCCACCGATTTAATCAGACATTCCACAATGGTTTCTGAAGTATTGGTGACAGGAAACATCCGGCCATCGGCTTCTTTTTTTAGATAGACTCCACTAGCAGCAAACCAAGCTACTGTTTCTTGAGGCCCAAACCGAGTCAAAGCACCCCGCAAAGCTTTTGCACCTCTGGGGTAATTTTGCACTAATTCCTCCGGATCAAAGCAAGCGTGAGTGACGTTGCAGCGTCCGCCGCCAGAAATTAGCACTTTCGCTAGAGGTTGGCGACTGGCTTCGAGTAAAGTAACTTCGGCTTCAGGATTAGCTTTAGCACAAGCGATCGCGCCAAAAAATCCCGCAGCCCCACCCCCAATAACTACAATTTGTAACGGTAGCAAGTTCTAAAATTTCTCAATAGCACGTACTTTACTAGGCTAGCCGTTATCTTCACTCTTCAACTAGTTCAAATTCCTCTTTTGTGGCACCGCAAACGGGGCATGACCAATCATCTGGTATATCTTCAAACATTGTTCCCGGTGCTATCTCACTATCTGGATCGCCTACTTCTGGGTCATATTCATAGCCGCAAACAGTACATAGATACTTTGCCATGTTCCTTTCCCCTAGTAAATTGTTGGCATTGCTTCAATATTAAATACTTTTGGCAGTCCTCTCTTGTTAAAAACGCCACCATGTCCTTTGGGCGTAACTGATAATCCCAATTGCGATCGCCCCAAGTAGTAATAGCCAAATTATTCCACCTGGAATAAAGGTGAGAATACCAAAGCCTCTCAGTACCCAGACGGCGACGCTAACGCCAAGAAGGATACCAAAAATCTGGATTAATCTACGATTTAAAGAAGATTGACTCACTTACTTTTCCTCTCAACTCAACAGACATTACATTTAATATTGATAATTAAGATATGAAGTTACGATGAAGTTGCAGTTTCATCAGAAATAATACGTAAAAATCGAGATATGCTATCCAAAAGTTGGGGTAAGGTACTTGATATTAGTTCGTCTTTGTGCAATTCTAGCTGTTAATAATGCAGTTTTTCATTTACAAGTATTACTTTGATAAAACTCACTTAAGTACTAATTGTGTTAATTGTGAGAAAGAATACAGTTTTTACAGTAAAGTGACTGAAATAATTAGCAAAAAATCACTGTTTCCGGAAAAAATAAGGATTAGACTGGAACTAAATTTAATGGGTTGGATTTAAATCAAGTTTTATGGCTTGTAATTTCAACTCCATTTTAGGTGGATGAGTTGAGGAGTAACTTAAATCATTATGTCTGCGTCTTATATATCAGACTCAATTATTGCAGGTTCAGATATGGCTTGGAATCAAGACAAGCAAAAGTTGCTGGTACAGGGTGAAATTTTTGTAGAAACGCGATCGCACAAGACATGTGGTGGTGCGGTGACTGCCTGGATGTATTTGCCGATGGTGCGATCGCATGTTTGGCAGCAATTAACTGATTACCCCCGCTGGGTACAATATTTTCCCGATATCACCCAGAGCGAGGTATTACATAAAGGTGAAGTGAAACGTCTGTATCAAGCAGCACAAAAAGCCTTCTTCTTTTTCACAGCTCAAGTGGAAATTTACCTCAACGTTGTAGAAGTGCTGGGGCAGCAAATTCAATTTCGCATGGAAAAAGGGACTTTTGAGGACTTTAACGCCAATTTAGAACTCAAAGATTGTGGTAATGGCACAATACTTGCTTACACTGTCCAAGCTACCCCTCTGATTCCAATTCCATCAATTTTCATTCAACAAGCAATGAATTTAGAATTGCCTGCAAATATGCGTAAAATGCGACAAGTTATTTGTAAGGGTTAATCAATTTTGGATTTTAGATTTTAGATTTTAGATTAACCTCACGGATGAATCGGCTTGATCTGAATATTGAGAGTTTTGGGGGCTTTCAGCATCGCAAAAGCATTTTGGATCGTACCTCAAGTTCACAGGAAGAGGAGTTTTTTGCAGAAGCTAAGTTCATTTTTCTAGAATAGTTCACTACAAAGACGCTTTCTCTCGTGGAGAAAGCGTCTTGCTAATGGGTAAATACCTGAAAATTGCTTCAATTAGCTAGTAAATACCTCGACAGGTAAGCGACTAAAAGAAAGACGCTCATTTTGGACATCTACAAAGATGGTGTCGCCGTCGTTGAATTCACCGCGCAAGATGGATTTAGCAATTTGAGTTTCCAACTCTCGCTGAATCGCCCGCTTCAGTGGACGCGCCCCATACACGGGGTCATATCCTACTTCTGCTAAAAAGTCAAGTGCAGTATCCGAGAGTTTGAGGGATATTTTGCGATCGCTCAATCTTTGGCGCAATCTCTCCACTTGCAGTAGCACAATTTGCCGCAATTCCTTCTTATCTAAACCGTGGAAGATGATGATTTCGTCAATCCGGTTCAGGAATTCTGGACGGAAACTATTTCGCATTGCTTCCATCACCCGACGGCGCATTTCGTCGTAATGGGCGTTATCCCCAGCGACATCAAGAATGTACTGTGAACCGATGTTGCTGGTCATGATGATAATAGCGTTCTTAAAGTCCACCTTGTGACCTTGGGCATCAGTGACGCGACCATCATCGAGAATTTGCAAGAATATATTGAAGACATCGGGGTGTGCTTTCTCAATTTCGTCGAAGAGAATCACTGAGTAAGGACGGCGGCGAATCGCTTCTGTAAGTTGTCCGCCTTCTTCATAACCCACATATCCTGGAGGCGCACCGATTAAGCGGGAGACGGCGTGTTTCTCCATGTACTCAGACATATCGATTCGCACCAGTGCATCTTCACTGTCGAACATAAACGCCGCTAGCGCTTTCGCCAACTCAGTTTTACCCACACCCGTAGGCCCAAGGAAAATAAAGCTAGCAATGGGACGATTAGGATCAGCCAGTCCAGCCCGCGATCGCTGAATTGCATCCGCTACAGCTGTGACTGCTTCTTCTTGTCCAATCACGCGGTGGTGCAGTTCATCTTCTAAATGCAGCAGTTTATCTTTCTCAGATTCCACCAACTTGCTGATGGGAATTCCTGTCCATTTAGAAATAATTTCGGCAATATCAGCTTCAGTGACTTCTTCCCGCAATAGTGATTTACCACTTTTTTGAGTGCTTGCCAATTCAGATTCTACTGTTTCCAATTGACGATGCAAACTGGTTAAATTGCCGTATTTTAACTCAGCAGCGCGGTTAAGGTCGTAGTCGCGTTCTGCTTGCTGAATCTCTAAGTTGACCCGTTCAATCTCTTTTTTAACAGACTGAATTTTGTCAATGATATCTTTTTCAGACTGCCATTGAGTATTCAGCGTTCTTTGTTCTTCTTTGAAATCAGCAATTTCTTTTTCGAGTCTTTCTAGACGTTCACGAGAGGCTGCATCGCTTTCTTTTTGCAGCGATAGCTTCTCCATTTCCAATTGCAGAATCTTGCGATCGATTTCGTCGAGTTCTTCTGGTTTGGAGGTTATCTCCATTTTCAGTCTAGCGGCGGCTTCGTCTACCAAATCAATGGCTTTATCAGGGAGGAAGCGATCGCTAATATAACGACTCGACAATACGGCGGCGGCAACTAAAGCACTATCAGAAATCTTCACCCCGTGGTGGTTTTCATAACGTTCTCTCAACCCGCGCAAAATCGAAATACTATCTTCTACACTTGGCTGATCGACATAAACTTGCTGGAAGCGTCTTTCTAGTGCAGCATCTTTTTCGATATGTTTGCGGTATTCATCCAGAGTTGTCGCCCCAATACAGCGCAATTCGCCCCGCGCCAACATCGGTTTTAATAAGTTACCCGCATCCATCGCGCCTTGGGTTGCACCAGCGCCGACAACGGTGTGAATTTCATCAATAAATAAAACAATATTGCCGCCAGATTCAGTAACTTCTTTTAATACCGCTTTCAGGCGTTCTTCAAATTCACCCCGGAATTTTGCCCCCGCAATCAAAGCACCCATATCTAAAGAAATCAGCTTGCGGTCTTTGAGGGATTGGGGTACATCGCCTGCGATAATGCGCTGTGCTAATCCTTCAGCGATCGCAGTTTTACCAACACCCGGTTCACCAATTAGCACAGGGTTATTTTTGGTGCGGCGAGAGAGAATTTGGACAGTGCGACGAATCTCATCATCCCGTCCAATCACTGGATCGAGTTGACCTTTACGTGCAGCTTCGGTGAGGTCACGCCCGTATTTTTCCAGTGCTTCGTATTTGCCTTCTGGATTTTGGTCGGTCACTTTTTGGCTCCCACGAATTTGTTTAATAATATTTTTTAGCTTGCCTTCGTCTAAACCGAATTCTTGGAATAAAGCTTTGCCAAAGCGGTCATCTTTAGCGTAAGCCAGCAATAAGTGTTCAATTGAAATATATTCGTCTTGAAACTCCTTGCGATACCCATCCGCTCGGTCTAAAAGCGTATCCAAGCTGCGTCCCAAGTAGACAGAACTGCTGCTACCAGATACTTTTGGTTGACGTTTAAAAAATTGTTCAGTGCGATCGCGCAGTTTTTGGAGGTTAACACCCGCTTTTGTGAGAATCCCTGTTGCTAGACCATCTTGTTCTAGCAGCGCTTTCATCAGGTGTTCACTTTCTATCTGCTGTTGTTGATATTGTTTAACAATATCCGGGGTATGGGCGATCGCTTCCCAGGCTTTTTCTGTAAATTGATTAGGATTAGTAGGTTGCATATAGGCAGGCTTTTAGAGAAACCACTCTAGGCGCACAAGGCACAGAGAGACAAATAGTCTCCCATAAAGACATTGTAAAAAAAGGTAAGCTCTTAGCTGGATCGGTCTTCACGTCTTTGTAGAGTAGTAGTATTACCGCCCTTGCTGGTTTTGCTACCGTCTTTTGGTTTGTCTACAAACAAATTTCCCAGGCTAAAGACACACTAAAGCGATCGCCCTGAGCATCCTAGCATCATAATCATCAGAAATTTAATTTAAATTAACTTATTGCTGATATTCAGTAAATTTCTGTTAACAGAGTGCTAGCACAATGAATATAATGAGTTTCTAGGGAGTCGCAGCTAGTTTTATTGATAAATTGAGTAAAATGAATGTATAATACTACGATCTGTCATGAAAAGATTCCTGTCAGAAAATGCATAAAAACTAAATATAAACCAGTAAAATTATCTATCGTTATTTAATAGTGGTGAAAAAGGTGAAAGATATTCATATAAGAAGTTTAACAGCCGAAGAACGCCAATCTCTGTTAATGAGAGAATCCAAAGATTATATGCGCGGGAAGAAAAGCCTAAGCCAATTTCAGGAAGCTGAACGTAAATATGGTACAGATTATGGTTCAGTTACCCTCGAATTAGCTAGTAAAGATAAGCTCATACCAAAGCTATGGCGTTTTTTGGCATCTCCTTGGCGGCAAAACAAAGATCAGGACTTAATTAAACTCAGATAGTATCTATCTATGTGCTGAAATTAGAGTTTTAATTAGTAATTGAATGTTGTACTTGGTAATTACGCGCTACTAGCATAACTCCAGCTAGGCGATTAGCAATTACAAATAGCAACTCTTGGGTGGCTTTAGAATCAAAAGTTGTCACATCTCTACTGTAGAGACACAAAACTCCTAAACTATCCGTACCTCCGATTATTGGTATAGTAATCAATGTTTCATAATCTAAAATACGGCCAGTTCTATCTTTGCTAAAAACGTATTGCGGATCATCCGCGTGCCACATATTATTGCTGCGTGATAAGTGTACAACCCGTCGCTTTTTGTCAATGAAAGTACAACCCGCACATCCCCGATTTGGATTAGAGTCTTTACCAATATAGAAACGTACTTTATTTCCATACTCATTTGGTGATTGTGATTGACACCAAGTAGTTAAAAAATCTGGATCACTAGGATCTGGTGCATAAATTGCGATACCACACCCATCTAGAAGTGGCATGATGTTGAGTGTTTTTTCGATAAATTGCTCTAAGAGCCGCTTGAGTGATTCATGAATATTTGGATTTACATCTAGCTTAGGTAGAAGTAATAGTAGAGATTCATCCAGTTCGTTAAGCTTGATTGCGATTTGATGCGCTTTATGATAATGTATTGTACTCAATGAAAGCGGCAACAGAGTAATTAATAGAACTAAAGCCAAAACCCATAGTTTGACAGGTATTGGCTCGTTAATTAAAGGCAATAGCTTTTCTGAAAACACTTTATCTGCTTGGTTGCCAATAACACCACTAAAAGCTGCAAGCGATAAAGACGCTAGAAAACTGATAACTATTTTTACCCAGTTGGGAATTTTTGGTAAATTAAACGCCATAGCTGCTGATTGGCATCTAAAGAGGTGGTCAGTAGACCTTTAATTACAGTATAAAGGCTATATAAACAACAACAGGTGTACTTTACAGAATCTCACTGAGATATATCTAACAGTTGTTGCACAGTCATCTGCATAAACCTTCCCTGTCCCCACACAGAGTTACCATAATTCCAGGTCGCCTAGTGGATGCTGAAAATGATTGACCCCTACGACTTTGAAGACGATGACTTTGACTTTGAGGATGAAGAGTTATTTAAAATAAAACCCATCAGCCAAATGACTGAAGGGGAAAAGCTACAGCGGTTTAAGCGCTTCTTCGACAGCAGCAGCCGTGCTATGTTGCAAGACTGTTTATTTCGCATCGTCAATTACGAAGATGGTACGGGTACGTTAGAAATTCTGTGCCCTAATGAAGTTGTAAGACAACGCCTTTCCAAGAAAAAGCGCAAAATTACCAACAACATCAACACCTGCTGGAGTCATATAAGATGGTTTTCGCTATGTGTTCAGCAAGATAGTGAGTTGCATTGCCAGAAGTTTACCCGTAACGGTGATTTGGCTTAGTTGGGGACTGGGGACTGGGGANNAATGACGAATGACGAATGACAAATGACTAAAAAACAAAAATTTCCTTACCTAGTTGGTTCTAAGTGGACAGCACAGCAAAAAGTTGATGGCTGGCGGCACTTCCAAGTAGTAAATCGTAAAAATCAGGCTAAGTGGGTTTATGCCGAAATGGTTTCTGCTTGTGATCCTAAAGTCCGTTTCTGGATAAATGCCAAATTATTACAAGATAACTCCCAATGGCAAGCTGGCTGGCAAACATTACAGGAAATCCACGGAATTGAAAATGAGGTGTCCTGATTTGCTTCGCTCCCAGTGTTGCCCATAAGTGGGCTGCTGCCATTGAAGGAGGCGGCAGCCGAAAGATTTAACAATCTTAGATAAGATCTGACAATTTAATAATTTTTTACAAAATCACACTAACTTACTCTCAAGCAGCAATTAAATGGTTGTGACTATCGACTAAAAACTGGCAATTTATCTGCGATACCTTTCCTGCGGAACGCTGTGCGTAGGTTGCTTCCACGTTCGCGTAGCGTCCCGCAGGGAAGTGGTACGGCGAGCTACGCTAACGCAAATTCCAATAGTATTTTCAGCATAGGGCTGCATATACCTCGCTTTACCCTTAACCCTGCGCCCCAATGCGCTGAAAACACGTTGTACAAACATCAGCTAATTCCATGAAAAGCATTCAAAAAAGCCTATTCTAGCTTTTTGTATTTTGTAACTATTTTTATAAAAATAAGTAATAAAAAGTTTTTTTTAGCTATTTTTAGAGCTATTAAAGTCTTTTAGGTTGATAAAAACCTAAATAGATACAATTAATTTTTAATTCATCATATTAGACCGTTTTACAGATTAGGAGCCACTTTCTTTTCTATGTAATTTGCCCAATAATGACATTCACAGACCTCACGCATCGCCATCTCAGGAAAGGTGAAGGCAAATGTTTGAGCCACAAGTTTGACAAGAAGCTATAAGAGGGAAACAACAGTGAAACTAGCAGTCTACGGAAAAGGTGGTATCGGCAAATCCACAACTAGCTGTAATATATCCGTCGCCCTAGCTAAACGTGGCAAGAAAGTGCTGCAAATTGGTTGCGACCCCAAACATGACAGTACCTTTACCCTGACTGGGTTTTTGATTCCGACAATTATCGACACCCTCCAAGAAAAGGATTATCACTACGAGGATGTCTGGCCGGAAGATGTGATTTATAAAGGCTACGGTGGTGTTGATTGCGTAGAAGCTGGTGGCCCACCTGCGGGTGCTGGATGTGGCGGCTATGTGGTCGGTGAAACCGTAAAATTACTTAAAGAACTCAACGCCTTTGATGAGTACGATGTAATTCTTTTTGACGTTCTGGGTGACGTAGTTTGCGGTGGTTTTGCAGCACCACTCAACTATGCAGATTACTGCCTGATTGTTACAGACAACGGCTTTGATGCTTTATTTGCGGCTAATCGGATTGCTGCTTCAGTCCGCGAAAAAGCCCGAACTCACCCACTGCGTTTAGCTGGGTTAATTGGCAATCGCACCTCCAAGCGCGACTTGATTGAAAAATATATAGAAGCTGTGCCCATGCCAGTTTTGGAAGTTTTGCCTTTGATTGAAGATATCCGTGTTTCCCGTGTGAAAGGAAAGACTTTATTTGAGATGGCAGAGCAAGATCCTTCCCTAGACTACGTTTGCGACTACTATCTCAACATCGCCGACCAAATTCTAGCGCGTCCTGAAGGTGTTGTACCGAATGACACACCAGATCGGGAGTTGTTCGCTTTGTTGTCCGATTTTTATCTAAATCCGGGTAAACCCCAGGTTCCTAATTCAGAAGAGGAACTAGACTTGATGATTGTATAAATCACCAAGTTCTCAGGATGGGGGACAATAACATGGCATTCTTTCATAGCTTTACAGATTCAATAAAGCAAAAGTGGTTGCAATTTTTCCAGAATAATCGAGACTGGATTACCCTGCACATGCAAGTGGAATCAGTGTACACCCCTGATGGCGGGAAGCGACCACCTTCTTACCTCATCCTGGGAGTTCTTAACGCCCTAGAACCGAAGCTAGCGCAGTTAATGTTGCCCTTTGCCAAACTTAATCCTGACGCCGATACCCTAATTGACGTGCTGGATTTGCATTTTGACCCAGATTTAGCTCTCGGTAATCGCTTCGTCGTCAACCCAGATGTCGAGAGATTCGTGGAAGCAGCAGCAGATGTCATTGACGAAAAGCCTGAAGATGAAACATTGACACATTCTCATACAAATGGCTTTGCGGCGGTGGCGGTAGTTCAAGAGTTCACAATGGTGGATTCTGAGGATGAAAGCTTTGGGATCAGCGAGTTGGAGGAAACCGAGGATGGCTTTGGCGATATTTCCTTGACCAACGGACACAACTCAAAAGATGAGTCTCTGCAAACCTCTAGTTTAGAAGCAGATGAGTTTGGGGAAATTGCCTTCGATTCAACAGCTGCGATAGAAGTAAAGCTGGATGAAGACGAGGAACTTGAAGATAGTTCACTAGATGAGAATGCGTTTAAAGACGTGTTATCAGATGTCTGGGGTGATGAAACAGCTTTGCAAAAGGCTGAAGAAAGTAACGATTTTTTGGGGGAAGAACTGCCAGCAGGCGTTTTTGATGAATCAGAAATTGCCCGCCTCTTCCCCAACGCTTAATTATTGCCGTTCTTCGCAATTTTAAGGTTTAGATTTGGGGTTTTGGATGAGGAATTAGGGAAATTGTCGTTAGACAGAGGATACTTTTATTGTCCCAGCCTTCAATCCAAAATTATCAATCTAAAATCTGAAATTGGTTGAACTGCCATTAAATATCAAGGGGAGAAAAAACCAAAATGACTGTCGCTCAACAACCAGAAGCTTTAAGCTTTGAATGTGAAACTGGAAATTACCATACCTTTTGCCCAATTAGCTGCGTGGCGTGGTTATACCAAAAAATTGAAGATAGCTTCTTTTTGGTGATTGGGACAAAAACTTGTGGCTACTTCCTGCAAAATGCGATGGGGGTAATGATTTTTGCTGAACCCCGCTATGCAATGGCAGAGTTGGAAGAGGGCGATATTTCGGCACAACTGAGTGATTATGAAGAGTTAAAGCGGTTGTGCTTGCAGATTAAACGCGATCGCAATCCTAGTGTAATTGTCTGGATTGGCACTTGCACCACCGAAATTATCAAAACAGATTTGGAAGGTTTGGCACCGAAGCTAGAATCCGAAATTGGCATTCCCATCGTTGTTGCGCGGGCAAATGGTCTAGATTACGCCTTCACCCAAGGAGAAGACACCGTATTAGCAGCAATGGCTAACCGTTGTCCTGATAAGTCTCCGGTGGCGGAAACAGAGAAAAGTGAACGGAATGCGATCGCTAAATTGCTCAACTTTGGTAAAAAGAAAGAAGATGTCGCCCAAGATGAATCTGAGTACGTAGATCATCCACCCTTAGTTCTCTTTGGCTCCCTTCCCGACCCCGTGGTTACTCAGTTAACCTTGGAACTGAAGAAACAAGGCATCAAAGTTTCCGGCTGGCTACCCGCGAAGCGCTTCACAGAATTGCCAGTACTGGAAGAAGGGTATTATGTCGCTGGTGTCAACCCCTTCCTCAGCCGCACAGCTACCACCTTAATGCGTCGCCGCAAGTGTAAACTCATTGGCGCACCCTTCCCCATTGGCCCTGACGGTACTCGCGCTTGGATTGAGAAAATCTGCTCGGTGTTCGGTATTACTCCCAAGGGTTTGGATGAACGGGAAGCACAAATTTGGGCAGGTTTGGAAGATTATGTGAAACTGATTCGCGGTAAATCTGTATTCTTCATGGGTGATAACTTGTTGGAAGTTTCCCAAGCCAGATTCTTAATCCGTTGTGGGATGACAGTTCACGAAATCGGCATTCCCTACATGGATAAGCGCTATCAAGCTGCTGAGTTGGCATTGCTGGAGAAAACTTGCCAGGAAATGAATTCACCTCTGCCAAGGATTGTAGAGAAGCCGGATAATTACAATCAACTTCAGCGGATTTATGAGTTGAAACCAGATTTGGTAATTACTGGTATGGCTCACGCTAATCCGTTGGAAGCACGCGGTATTAATACAAAGTGGTCTGTGGAGTTCACTTTTGCTCAAATTCACGGCTTTACGAATGCGCGTGACATGTTAGAGTTAGTGACTCGTCCACTACGTCGGAATAATAATTTGAAAGATTTAGGTTGGGATAAGTTGGTGAGAGAAGAAGCGAAGATTTAGATTTGGGTTTAGATTTAGCAACAGCATAATACTATGTTACGGGCGAACTTTTCGGGTTCGTCCTTTTTTTTACGAACCGCAGAGGAGAGGTGAAAGTTGTGCTAGATTTGTAGACTGAGATTAAGATTACTCTTTTTTTTCACGTTTTAAACTCACAATTTTAATTATGAATAATTCAAAGTTAAGATCACATCCTAATATTCACAAATGTTTAATTTCATCACCAGCTAGATTCAATGGTGACTATGAAAATGATGAATTACTTATTGCACCAGCACATCCAAGTATGAGAAATCAAGCTTTAAAAAATACACAGAGAGAGAATGAATATAATGAAAGTCAAATAAGTATATATTACTATGTTTGCACTTTTAATTTTCTACCTGAACCAGATCAACAAATAGTAATTCCTGATAATTCATATATTGGTGACAGTATATCTATTGCTCTCGCTGTTTATTATGGAAAAAGGTTTGATAATCATGGAATATTAGAAAGCTATGGAATTTTTTGGATGCCAAATTATGAACCAATATTTTCAATTTATAACTACTATTTTGGTATTAATAATCATTTCCCCAGAAAAGACCTTGAAATTCCACTTACATTTGATAAATGTGAAGCAATAATCAAGTTTATCTTAACTCGCAATGCTCAATATGAAAAACTACATAGATACTTCTTGGCCGCTGGCAAGTTTTATTTGAATTCACTTCAAATCATGGATCAGGATATAGAAAAAGCATATCTTGATTTAATTACTTGTGGAGAAATACTGTCAAATTTTTATGAATATACTGATAATGAATTATATGATGAAGAAACTAAACAAATATTTATTAGATTAGCGTGCGTAGCTCAAGAAAGTGATATTAAACACTTAAAAAGTGGATCATATAAAGTAAGGAAAAAGTTTAGTTTAACTCTCAAAAGTTTACTTAATAAGAAATTTTTTAGTAAAACAGAAAGTACTGATGAAAGTATGAAACTTAAAGAGGAATGTATTGAAATAAATATAAAAGCAGCTCATGACATAAGAAGTAAGTATCTTCATACAGGGCAAATTTTTAAACCATATATAGAACAAATGTATCAAAGTATAAATGAAGTTGGTATACCTGAACCTAATGTGGATGACAAAGATTTAAAAAAGGTTCTCAAGAGAATACCAACTTACATTGGTTTAGAAAGAATAATACGTTTTGCATTACTCAGATTTCTTCATACCAATGGCGTATATATTCATAAAGACCTTGATGATGATAGTGAATTAATAAATTGAAAATTTTAACATTATAAAATTACTTGTACAAACCTTTATCCAAGTTTAAATTTTAATTTTTTAAACTAAAACTAAATATTATATATTATTCATAATCAAAAATTGAATAATTGCATACTTCAACTTGTAAAGGTGTAGATGGAATAATATATAAAACTTCTAATTTTTCAGTTTGCATATCAGATAATGGAGTTAGTGTAAGCCAATCTTTGAAATTGATATTTAACTTAGACATTGCCTGAATTTCTGCCTGATATGCCTCAAAACAATAATATGCTTCTATCTGCGCTTCAATTTTTTCTAATTTTTGAGTTAATTTTGGTTCTACCTCCTGTTTAGATTTTTGATCTAGTAATGTTTTTAGTAATACTGCTACAGAGAATAAAGCTACTGGCGCTGCTGTTATTGGTGCTATTTGTGTAGTTAATGCTAATAATACTCCTGGTATTGGTATTATTGGCTCTATTGCTAATAGAGATGCTTCAAGAAAAAATGGTTCTACTTTTGGTCTTAAAGTAGTCCATCCTCCAATAACACCACTAATCACGTTATTTACAGCGAGATGTGTAGGAGGAACTAATATTGTATGATTTTTATAAAATTGCTCTTTTTCTTCTTGATTAAGATATTGGAATGTTGATAAAATAAACTTTTTTACACTTTGAGATAGAAACTCTGCACCTTCTTGTAAACAATGTAGTGCAGTATCAATTTCTTCTAATTCTAAATAGCAAAGTGCCCTAGCTACATAAGTTAAAAATAATGATTTTAGATACTCATCAGCAACTTCAATGTTTTCTTCTAATACAGTCTCAAAAGAACCAGCATAAATATGTTGAGCTTCTAAAAATCGGTTGATGGCTAAATTTGCCATATTGATACGATTTTCAAGCTTATTCATTGTAAAAGCATCACGCGCTAAATCAAGGGCTGCACGAAAGTTAGCATAAACGGAAAGGTCAAATTTAAGATTGAGTTTATTGACATCTTTTTGTACAATTTTAAGGCGCTGTTCAATTTCCCATAAGCGTTTAATTACAACGACAAATCCTATTACTGAAACACCCAGATTAAGAATACTTGCTGCTGAACCAAATTGAGACAGTATTGTTAATGGTTGAGTTAAATAAGGTACTGTTTCACGTAACATAGCAACTATCTGCTTTGTCCGAAAATCACGAATAACACCTCCAACACGTTCGTAGGCTTTAGTTTTTAAGCCTTCATTAATCCAGTCAGGAATTGAAAATGTTGCTGTAACCGTTTCCATAATTTTCTCTCATTTGCTAAAATTTCAACAGCGTGATGTCTGCTAGCTAGTCACTTCGATTCTGCACAGCAAATATCTGCGCTTCACTTAGTATTCCCAATTTGAGTTCTATTCTGTCTAATAACGATCGCTCTTTTTAACGAACCATCCACGCCAACAAAGAAAAGCGATCGCTCAAATATCATCTCAGTCAAACATAGTTACAATAAGGTAGTAAAGATAGGAGGAAATATGAATTATGCTTAGTGGAATTAAACAAAAAGCTATTGTAGGCAAAGATGGCAAGATTGAACTCTCAGCAACCGAACTACCAGAAGGAACAATCGTAGAAGTTATTGTGCTAGTTGAACCATCAACTGAAGAGGATGAAACTACTTATCTTTTGAAATCAGAGAATAACAAAAAACATCTGCTCAAAGCTTTGGAAAATGTAGAAAAAGGAAATCTAATTTATGTAGATTTAGATGAATATGAAAAAAATTACCTTTGAACCAGAAGCTTTTGAACAATTAGGTCAGTGGGCAACAGAAGACAAGAAAATTTTCAAAAAAATATTAGCACTGATTAGAGATATACAAAGAGATCCTTTTGCAGGGATAGGGAAGCCAGAACCATTAAAATATGAACTACAAGGTTACTGGTCAAGGCGAATCACAGATGAACATAGATTAGTTTACAAAGTGCAAGAAGATTTATTGATTATTTTGACTTGTAAATATCATTATGAGCAATAAAGGTTATTGAGGCTGGGATATTGTTTTAGTTAAAGCGATCGCTCTTTTTTAACGAGAAGATGCAGAGCGATCGCAGATACAATCAGAAGTAAAAGGCAAGCAGATAGAAAATGGCTGAAATTGTCACTCTTCAACTCCCTGAAACACTGGCACAAAAAGCAAAGGAAATCGCTGCTTTCACACATCGACGGCTTGAAGATGTATTACTAGAATGGATTGACCGCGCCATTACCGAACTACCTGTGGAGTCATTACCGGATGAGCAGGTTTTGGCTATGTGCGATATGCAGATGGAAACTCAGCAGCAAGAGGTTTTCAGTGACTTGCAAGCGCGTTACCGAGAGGGACAGCTTAATGATGCAGAAGTTCGTCTACTAGATGAACTAATGCAAGTCTACCGACGTGGCTTAATAAGTAAAGCAAGAGCCTTAAAAGTGGCTGTTGAACGTGGCTTGAAACCAGCCCTTAATTAACAGCAATGGCCCGATTTTACATTCCTGTAGAAATAGAACGTCGTGTTCGTACCGATGCTCGAAATCGCTGTGGCTATTGTTTGAGTCCTCAGCGTTTAGTGATGGCACGTTTGGAAATTGAACACATTATTCCCATATCTAAAGGTGGTAGTAATGATGAATCCAACTTGTGGCTAGCTTGTCCCCTATGTAATCGCTACAAAAGTGATAAAACTACAGGGGTTGATCCAGAAACGAACGAAACAGTAAGGCTATTTAACCCTCGTACTCAAGTCTGGTTTGAGCATTTTGGCTGGAGTGAAGATGGTTTACGTATTGTTGGCAAAACGCCGACTGGTAGAGCAACTGTTGCAGTTCTACATCTGAGTGATGATGCAGATGCACTTGAAGTTCGCAGTTATTGGGTACTTGCGGGTTGGCATCCTCCAGAAGATTGAAGAAACCGCAGAGAGGTGCAAAGTAGCGCAAAGGTTTTAGAGAATTTGCGACAAAAATTTGCGTGTTCTTTCTTCTTTGGGGTTGCTGAAAAATGCGTCTGGAGTGGCTGACTCGACGAGGGAACCGCTATCCATTAAAATAACTCGGTCGGCGACTTCACGAGCGAATCCAACTTCGTGGGTGACTACTACCATTGTCATCCCATCACGGGCTAGACCTCGCATTACATCCAAAACTTCGCGTACCATTTCTGGATCTAAGGCCGAGGTGGGTTCGTCAAACAGCATGATTTTGGGTTGCATGGCTAAAGCACGTGCGATCGCAACCCGTTGCTGTTGTCCACCAGATAACTGTCCGGGATACTTCTGCGCCTGTTCTAAAATTCCCACTCTTGCTAAGAGTTGCATTGCCAATTCTTCAGCTTTTGCCTTTGGCGATCGCCGTACCCAAATTGGTGCTAAAGAGATATTTTGCAGCACTGTCAAATGAGGAAATAAATTAAATTGCTGAAACACCATTCCCACTTCTTTGCGAATCGTTTCAATATTTCGCAAGTCATGGCTGAGGGTAATGCCGTCGATTTCAATTTTTCCCTGTTGATATTCTTCTAAAGCGTTAAATGTGCGAATAAAGGTAGATTTTCCTGAACCAGACGGCCCCATTAATACTACTACTTCTCCACGATTGACTGTCAAGCTCACACCCTGAAGAACGTGGAATTTTCCATACCACTTATGAACATTTTCAGCAACAATTATTTTTTGTATATCTGACATATTATTCAAAGCCCTAATAATGAATATTATTTTTATAACAACCAATAACCAATAATCAATGACTAATGACTAATGACCAATAACTAATTACTCAACTGTCTCTCTAAGCGCCGAGAAGCTAACGACATGGAATAACAAAATACCCAGTAAATAAATCCAATAAATAGATAAACTTCTGCATAACGTCCAAGAAATTGTGGTTGTGCCAATATGGAACGGGCAATACCTGTTAGTTCTACTAATCCCACCAAAGATAATAGTGAAGTGTCTTTAAATAAGCCAATAAACTGACCAACGATCGCAGGAATAACGGTACGTAAGGCTTGAGGTAAGACGATTAACAAAATTACTAAGGCTGTATTTAACCCTAGCGCTTTTGCAGCTTCGATTTGACCGCGAGGTACTGATTGGAGTCCACCACGCACGTTTTCTGCCATGTATGCAGCACTAAATAAAACCAATCCAGCAATTGCTCGCAATACTCGATCTAGACGCACATCTGCTGATAGAAACAAGGGAAGCATTACCTGAGCTAAGAACAAAATACCAATCAGTGGTAATCCTCTAATAATTTCAATGTACAGGATAGAAAACCAACGCACTACGGGTAAATTGCTTGTGCGCCCTAAAGCCAGTAAAACCCCAATGGGAAAGGAAAGCACAATACTAACTGCTGCCATCAGGAGGGTAAGTAGCAAACCATTCCACAAATTTGTAGATACTGGCTGCAATCCAAATCCACCGCCAATTAGCCAAAGAATTATGGGGAAAGATAATAACCATAATAGAGATAGCCAAGGAGTTACTATCTTAGTAAACTTTCCTCCAAGCCAAAAACCTACAAATAGTAAAACTGCAATTAACAATAACCAAAGGCGGGATGTAAAGTCTTGTGGTAAAACAACTAATAAAATGCCGATGATAAAAGCAAACAAAGCAATTCCACGTTTTGTTAATTGTTGCTTGCCAAAGAATACACCTACAGTTAGGGCGGCTAAAATCGAAGCGATCGCTACCACAATCCAAATTCGCCAATATAGCGTTTGCGGAAATCTACCAACTAAAAATAAAGGTAAATTAATCTGAATTACTGCCCATTGTGCTTGAGTGGTTGCCCATGTGAGAATTCCTCGCACTGCCCAAAATAGCAACACCAAACAGGTAACAGTTAACAAGCTGTTGTACCAAGTACTAAACAGGTTTTTATGCAACCACAACAATTTTGGATTTTGGATTTTGGATTTTGGATTACTTGTCATCTTAATTATTTATTCTCCCTGCATACCTCTGCTAGACCAATTAAAAAAAAATATTGCGACAGATTGAAAGCAAAAAGCAATTACCACTAAATCTTTCTCTACGAGATGTTACGGAAACAAAATCTAAAATCTAAAATTGTCTTATCTCTCTTTAATTTGTACACTGCGATTGAATAAATTCATCACTACAGAGATGGTTAAACTTAGGGTGAGATAGGTGAGCATAATCAGTAATATCACTTCTACAGCTTTCCCCGTTAGATTAAAGGTGGTGGAGGCGACAAAATAAATATCGGGGTAGCCGATCGCGATCGCTAAACTGGTATTTTTGGTCAAATTAAGATACTGACTCGTTAACGTTGGAATGATTACCCGCAAAGCTTGGGGAAAAATCACTAACCGCATTGCTAACCCTGGTTTTAATCCTAGCGATCGCGCTGCTTCCCATTGTCCCTTCGGTACTGATTGAATCCCACCTCGGACAATCTCAGCAATAAATGCACCTGTGTAAAAAGTTAATCCCAACAGCAAAGCTGAAAACTCTGGTGATAAGGTAAACCAAGGGAGTTCTAAGCCATTTTGACTAACACCAATAAAACCCCAAAGGGATATCTTATTTTCTGTTTTGGGAAAACTAAGAAAAACAGCAAAGTACCAAAACAGCAATTGCAGCAGTAAGGGTGTATTACGGAAAATTTCCACGTAAACCATCGTGATATTCCGCACTAGCCAGTTGTCAGAAAGTCGGGCAATTCCAGCACCTACCCCTACAATTGTTGTGAGAAAAATTCCTGCAACCGCCACACGCAAGGAGTTAATTAACCCCACCCACAAAGCATGACTGTAGGTGTCAGTGGGTTTATAGTTAATCAGCGCCTCGCCAATATCAAAAGATGCTTGTTGCTTAAGAAAATCAAATCCAAACTGAATACCTAATTGCTGCAAATTGCGCTGAAGATTGCCCCACAGGATTACTACTACAATTGCTGCTAAAAATACGGCAGCTAATTGCAAGGCAATCCTCCAAAAGCGGACATCACGCCATATAGACGGTTTTGAGTTTGTCATTTGTCATTTGGCATAAGTTATTCTCCTCATCTCCCTAATCTCTTCTACCGAAACGGCGGAGAATAAAGTAGTCCGCCTTTGCTCCAGAGTTGATTTTGACCGCGAACTAGATTAAGTTTTGTTTTGGGGCCGAGGTTGCGATCGTAAATCTCGGCGTAGTTACCAACGTGTTTAATTATTCTGGCTGCAAAGTCGTTTGTTAAGCCCAGTCCTTCGCCAAGGTTGCCCTCGGTTCCCAAAAAGCGTTTAATATCTGGGTCATTACTAGCAGCAAACTGACCCACATTCTGAGAATTAATGCCCAACTCTTCAGCTTTTACTAGGGAATAAACCACCCATTTAACAACATCACCCCACCGAGCATCCCCTTTGGCAACTGCTGGTGCAAGAGGTTCTGAAGAAATCACTTCATCGAGAATTACGTTATCTTCTGGTTTAGGTAGAGTTGTGCGCCTAGAAACCAATGCCGAACGATCAGCTGTAATGCCATCGCAACGCCCTTGAGCATAGGTAGCAAAGGTAACATTAACGTCTTCAAAAACAACGGGTTTGTAAGGAATGCCCCTTTTTCGCATTTGGTCTGCTAAATTTTGTTCGGTGGTTGTACCAGTTTGAACGCAGATTGCTTTATCCTTCAGGTCTGCCAGGGACTTAATGTTGCTATTTTGGCGAACCATTATGGCTTGTCCGTCGTAAAAAACCACAGGTGCAAATTCTAGACCTACAGAGGTATCGCGGCTAAGTGTCCAGGTAGTGTTGCGGCTGAGAATGTCTACTTCGCCAGTTTGCAAAGCTGTAAACCGCTCTTTGGAATTCAGGTTACGAAATTCTACTGCATCTGGTTTGTCAAATAAAGCTGCGGCGATCGCACGACAAATATCTACATCAATGCCACTGTATTTACCATCAGTTCCCACAAAGCTAAACCCTGGCACTTCACCACTGACACCGCAACTTAACTGACCACGGCTTTTAATGCTATCCCAACGATTTCTAGTTACTGGTGCTGCTGGACTACTGCCTGGAGTACCAGGTGTACTTGCTGTTTGTCCTGAATCTCCACCACAAGAGGCGATCGCGCATACTAAAGGTGCGATCACTAGAATTAAAGCTGATTTACGCATAAACTTCATAATTACTAGACCAAAAATAATGTATTGCTCACTACAATCATTCAGTGAAAACAATTTGTTGCTTGTAATATAAAACTTTATCAGTCTATGTGCTATTTTTATTCGCTTTTAAAAAGGTAAAAACCGTTTTTACTTATATTTTCAAAAGCCTCAGATGCTATATAGAAATTATTTAAAATTGACTTCTGCTTTCAATTTTGATTTAAATTCCTGCTACCATGCTTGTTCTAGCAGTATATTCATTAAAATCATAAGGAAATATTAAAATTTAAGTGAGTTAGTGCTATATTCTTCGCCACGTAAGATTTAAAAACAAGTCATTATCACTTTTTTAATAATGAGAAATAATCCTTAATGAAACATTATTCACAGCGTAGAATGATTATCTGTTTTTTCTATTTTCATGCCCAGTGCCCCATTCTCCATGCCCCATTCCCCATGCCCCATGCCCTAATTGCATATTTCTATGTGATTAGAAGTATCCACACCAACCCAAACAACTACCCTTAGCAGGTTAAACTAGGTCTGGTAACAACTGCTCCACGTTCCTTATGAGGCTTTTATGGGAGCTAACCTCGAACAGATTGCCAACTATTTAGACAACCTTGGTTGGGACTACCGTTTTGATGATGAAGAAGACCGAATTATAACAGGTGTGGAGGCTGATAACCTAGAAGATTTCCTAATAGTTGTCCAGCTGGATGAAGAGGGAAAATTTTTTCGCGTATTTGCCCCTCAAGTTCTGACAGGAATTCAAGACCATCCTCACAAGGGAGTGATCCTACAGACAATGCTTGCCATTTCCTGGGAAACCAAAATGTTGCAATGGGAGTATGACCCATCCGATGGCGAAATCCGTGCCATTATTGAGTTCCCTCTAGAAGACTCGATTTTGACAGAAAAACAATTTCACCGTTGTCTGAGTGGGTTAATTCAGATTGTGGATGGTATAGCAATACCTCGCCTGAAAGAAGTGATGGTGACAGGTCTTGATCCGGGGAATATAGAACTTGGGGAAAGACTGTTACTCAGTATCCAAGAAGAAGCTCCAGGATTGTTAGATTTGCTGGAAAAAGCAATGGAAGCGCGAAAAAAGCGAGGAAGTTTTCCTAACGAGTGAGACGGATCATCACTTAAATAGCTATACTCCAAAGTGATACCCTCACTATATACTGAAATTTTCTGGGGCTGGATATTATGACATCCTATGCAACCTCCTCTGCCAAAGCGGAAATGAGTGAACTCCGGCGGTTGAAAGGCTTATTACCGCCAGAATTACAGAGCTGGGTCACGGTTGAAGGCACAACTGAGGTCAATCCACCCCTGGTTCGTTGCGAAGAAATTGGTAAAGACCAGGTAGAAATCCAAATTGACTTGGTGAAATGGGATGCCCTCGCAATGGATCAGCGTAATCTGCTGTTCTGGCATGAAGTTGCTCGCGTTCAAAATGACACAATTCCCAAAGATGGTTGGGAAATGGCAGCACTAGCCATCGGGTTAGGTGGTGCTGTGGGCGAATTGTGGGTACAAGATGGATTGCTGCTGGTGTTAGCTTTGTCGCTTTGTGGCGTGTCAGGCTGGCGACTCTACCAAAAGAATAATGGGGAAAAGCAACTAAAAGAATTGCTCAATGCTGATGAGAAAGCGATCGCTTTGGCAACTCGTTTTGGTTATAGCCTCCCCAATGCTTACAAGAGTCTCGGTAGCGCCTTAAAAACCCTGATTGACAATACTCCTAGTAAGCGCCAACGATCGAGATACGAAGCAAGACTTTCTGCCCTCAAACGCAGTGCCAATAAGGCAAAAGCTAAATCAAAAACTACAGATGAAGGTGCACTCTAGAAACCAGAAATTGGGTTGGGTGGCAATACTTGTCGGGTTTTTGGGAAAAGGAAAGGGGAAAGAAAAAACCTTTAACCTTTAACCTTTAACCTTTTCCCAAACCCTATTCAGAGTTAAAAATGCACAAAGCGTGCAGTATTGGGTTGGGTGGTTATTGTCCACCCTACAAAATACCTAAATTACGGGACTTGAGGTATCTTCAACAAGTGAAATTTATCATCCATTACTAGAAAACAGGGTTCGATGCCCTGTTTTCTAGTTTCTATTTCTCTATGAAGATACACATCATAATACCCCCCTGTAGTCTCCCCAAGGCATCGGGGGGACGGCGATAGCCGGGGGGTGAATTATATGCAGCTTCACAAAGAAACGGTATAAGCAGGTGTTCGCTTAATTATTGATAGTCGTGAACATTGTTTCCCCTAAAATCCTAATTTTTCCAACACTGGCTTTGTGGAAACAATGTGGCGTTCTAAACCCAATTCTTTGGGACTAACCCCAAGTGCCAAAGCAATCAACTGCGGTAAATGCAACACTGGTAAACCTAGCTTTTGTTCAATTACCTTTTCTACCTCTGGCTGACGCGAATCTAAATTTAAGTGGCACAGAGGGCAAGGTGTAACTATACAATCAGCACCAGATGCTAAAGCGTCCTGAATATGCATCCCCGCCATCTTAAAAGATTGGGTAGTGGCATAACTAGAAAGCGGCCAACCACAACATTGTGTCCGACCTCGGTAATAAATTGGTGTTGCACCCACAGCCCGAAACATATTCTCCATCGCTTCCGGTTGGAACGGATCGTCATAAGGCATAGATTTTTGGGCGCGGAGGAGATAACAGCCATAAAAAGCCGCACATTTTAATCCAGTTAACTTTCGGGTGACACGTTTGGTAATTTCCTCTAAACCGTAATCTGTCACCAAAGCGTAGAGAAGATGTTTAACGTCAGTACTACCGCGATAAGGCGAACAACCTTCTTTATGCAACAAGCCATTAACCTGTTCAATGTAGACAGGGTTAGAAGTCTGACATTCTTTCAAGTGTTCGTTGACATGACCGATAACACCTTGACAAGTGCTGCAATGGGTAAGTAAGGGCAAATTTAATTCTTCTGCTAGGGCAATATTTCTAGCATTGACTGTATCTTCTAGCAGTTGGGAATCTTCTTTAAATGTGCCAGAACCGCAGCAAGCAGCTTTTTTAAGTTCAACCAGTTCAATACCTAGTGCTTGGGTAAGGGCTTGAGTTGACTGGTAAAGTTCCCGACAGGCCCCTTGGGCAACACAACCGGGGAAGTAAGCGTATTTGAGTGTCTGAGGTAGCATAGAAGTATGTTTGGGTTAGAGCGATCGCTCTAAACAATAACTGTTTTATCATTCCTTGTTAGCACCGAATTTCTAATGTTGGATGTTTAGCGACCCTTTAACCCTCTAGGTTCAAAGCCGCAGCATCTACATATTTTTATTTCTAGCAAGGCTGTAAATACTGGTAGAGACGTTGTAAAAAAAATTAGCAATAATTGGAAAACAAAAGCATTTACACGGTGTCGGCAATGGCGTAGCACCACCCACTGCCTAAGTGTTGCCAAAAAACTTGCCAATTCAAATTTTAAGAAGAAAGGTTTTCTAACAGAAAAATCCTTGGCAGTATCCGGGTGATCGCGCTTGACGATAAGATGTATATGCTAAAAACAATGTCTCCTCTAACGAGCAGATCGTAGCAAGTGGTTAAGGACTTTTATTTATGAGCCAAGCGGAACTTTTTGAAAAGGTCAAGAAAATCGTCGTCGAACAACTCAGTGTTGACCCCCCTGATAAAGTCACACCACAATCCAAGTTTATGGAAGACCTGGGAGCAGATTCCCTGGATACCGTTGAATTGGTGATGGCCTTAGAAGAAGAATTTGATATCGAAATTCCCGACGAAGCTGCCGAACAGATTACATCGGTTCAAGACGCAGTAGATTACATCAATAACAAAGTTACCGCATCAGCTTAATTGGAGATGGGGGATTGGGGATTGGGATTGGGAATGATTATTTCCCCGCACCTAGCCACCCGGAGGTGACGCTCCTAACGTAGCTAACGCCAGTCGCTCATGGTGCAGCCCTGCGGTATTGGGGTTTCCTCAACTATTCGCGTAGCGTCTCCGAACAGGAGAAACAAGTGGGGTGGAAGCCCCCAACACCACGCTGGCTGACGCTACTTACTCACTAACCCCGAATTTTTTGCCATGCAGCTTTTTCGCCATTTTTAACTGAATCATGACAGATCATACACGTAAACGCGTTGTTGTAACTGGTGTTGGCGCGATTACACCTATAGGTAACACAGCAACAGAATATTGGGATGGATTATTAAGTGGACGCAATGGCATTGACTACATCACATTTTTTGATGCGTCTCGCCATGATTGCCGGATTGCTGGTGAGGTGAAAAACTTCGATCCACATGATTACTTGGAGCGCAAAGAGGCCAAGCGGATGGATCGATTTTCCCAATTTGGGGTTGCGGCAGCAAAACAGGCTCTAGCTAACGCGGAGTTAGTGATCAATGACCTGAATGCAGAACAGGTCGGTGTCATGATCGGTTCTGGCGTTGGTGGCATTAAGGTATTAGAAGACCAGCAAACTATCTACCTCAACCGTGGCCCCGATCGCTGTAGTCCATTCATGATCCCGATGATGATCGCCAATATGGCGGCAGGATTAACGGCAATTCACACGGGTGCTAAAGGGCCAAACTCCTGTCCTGTAACTGCCTGCGCCGCTGGCTCTAATGCCATTGGAGATGCTTTTCGTCTCATTCAAGGGGGATATGCCCAGGCAATGATTTGCGGGGGTACGGAGGCAGCTGTCACACCATTGTCGGTAGCTGGGTTTGCCGCCTGCAAGGCACTCTCTTTTAGCAATGATGACCCAACTAAAGCTTGCCGTCCCTTTGACCGCGATCGCAACGGATTTGTTTTGGGTGAAGGTTCAGGAATTTTAATTCTAGAAGAACTGGAACACGCCCTCAGTCGCGGCGCTCACATTTATGCCGAAATGGTCGGCTATGGGATGACCTGTGATGCTTACCATATCACCTCCCCCGTACCTGGTGGATTCGGAGCTGCTAGAGCCATCGAACTAGCGCTCAAAGATGCTGGAATAGCTCCCGAACAAATCAGCTACATTAATGCCCACGGCACTAGCACCCCAGCTAATGATTCAACTGAAACCTCAGCAATCAAAAAAGCCTTGGGAGAATATGCCTATAAGGTAGCAATTAGCTCCACCAAATCGATGACAGGTCATTTATTGGGCGGTTCTGGAGGTATTGAAGCAGTGGCAACAGTACTGGCGATCGCTAATGACCAAATTCCACCGACAATTAATCTGGAAAATCCTGATCCAGAATGTGACTTAGATTACGTGCCTAACTTTAGCCGCGCTCAAAAAGTCGAGGTGGCAATATCCAATTCTTTTGGGTTTGGCGGTCATAATGTCACACTGGCCTTTAAGAAATACGTTTAAAAGAAGTCAGGAGGCAGAAAGCAGGAGGCAGGAGGCAGAAGGCAGAAGGCAGAATTCTGAATTCTGAATTCAGTAGTTTAATCCGACTCTGCTCGTTTGCCCAATTCCCAATGCCCCATGCCCAATGCCCAATGCCCCATGCCCAATGCCCAAAGTATCAGAAATAACATTCCGATATAATTTAAGCGTTCAGCATGACCCAATTATCAGCTTGATTTATCACCAGAAACTCAGGAGATCCCGCTTGTCCATCGACAAGCGGGAGTGGGATGATGAGGATACTGTGGGGAATCTAAAATAACCCCAGCAAGAGAAGCTACGAAGAGTGCTAACCCGTCGTTAAAAACAAGAGATTATGACTGTTGCAACCCAATCCCTCAAAGAATTGTCCCTCGAAGAACTTTGTATTAACTCGATCCGCTTCTTGGCTGTTGATGCCGTAGAAAAGGCCAAATCGGGACACCCAGGACTGCCAATGGGCGCGGCTCCGATGGCTTTTGTCCTTTGGGATCGCTTTTTGAAGTTTAATCCCAAAAATCCTAAATGGTTTAACCGCGATCGCTTTGTCTTGTCTGCCGGTCATGGCTCAATGTTGCAGTATGCCCTACTGTACCTGGCAGGCTACGATAGCGTCACCATCGAAGATATTAAACAATTCCGGCAGTGGGAATCCAAAACCCCCGGACACCCCGAAAACTTCATGACCCCAGGTGTGGAAGTCACAACTGGCCCCTTGGGTCAAGGAATTGCCAATGGAGTTGGTTTAGCGATCGCTGAAGCACACCTTGCCGCTAAATTTAACAAACCCGATACCAAGATTGTTGACCATTACACCTACGTAATTTTAGGTGACGGTTGCAACATGGAAGGGATTTCCGGTGAAGCTGCTTCTTTTGCAGGACACTTGGGATTAGGCAAACTCATCGCTCTGTACGACGATAACCACATTTCCATCGACGGTTCTACAGATGTGGCATTCACCGAAGATGTTTCCAAGCGCTTTGAAGCTTACGGTTGGCACGTCCTACATGTCCAAGATGGTAATACAGATTTAGCAGCGATCGCCAAAGCAATTGAAGAAGCTAAAGCTGTCACCGATAAACCATCAATGATTAAGGTGACAACCACCATCGGTTATGGTTCCCCCAATAAGGCAAACACTGCTGGCGTTCACGGTGCTGCTTTGGGTGGAGACGAAATAGCATTAACTCGGAAAAATTTGGGTTGGGAATACGAGCCTTTCGTAATTCCAGAAGAAGCCCTCAACCACACACGTAAAGCTGTTGAACGTGGCGCAGGTTACGAAGAAGAATGGAACAAAACATTTGCCGACTACAAAGCTAAGTATGCCCAAGAAGCGGCTGAATTTGAACGCTACATTAGCGGCAAACTACCCGATGGTTGGGACAAGGTACTACCCACCTACACCCCCGAAGACAAAGGACTACCCACCCGCAAACACTCAGAAACTTGCCTCAACAAATTAGCGGCAGTTTTACCTGAATTGATTGGTGGTTCAGCTGACTTAACCCACTCCAACTTGACTGAAATTAAGGGTAAAGGCGACTTCCAAAAGGGAGAATACCAAAACCCCAACATCCACTTTGGTGTGCGGGAACATGCTATGGGCGCAATCTGTAATGGTATAGCTCTGCACACTTCAGGATTAATTCCCTACGGTGCAACCTTCTTAATCTTCACAGATTATATGCGTGCTGCCATCCGCTTATCCGCCCTTTCTCAAGCTGGCGTGATTTGGGTGATGACTCACGATTCCATTGGGCAAGGTGAAGATGGTCCTACACACCAACCCATTGAAACTCTCGCTTCCTTGCGAGCTATTCCTAATTTAACCGTGTTCCGTCCCGCAGATGGTAACGAAACCTCTGGTGCTTATAAAATAGCGATCGAGAAAGCGAAGGAAAATGCCCCGTCTCTGTTGGCGTTCACCCGTCAAAACGTCCCCAACTTGGCAGGTACATCCATTGAGGGCGTAGCCAAGGGTGGATACACCGTGGTGGATAGCGAAGGTACACCTGATCTCATCCTGATTGCCACTGGTTCAGAATTGAGCCTCGCCGTCGGCGCAGCCGAAAAACTCAAGGCTGAAGGCAAGAAAGTCCGTGTTGTCTCGCTACCTTCATGGGAACTTTTTGAAGCACAGGATGCGGCTTATAAAGAGTCGGTTCTGCCGAAAGCTGTCACCAAGCGTTTGTCTGTGGAAGCTGGTAGCAGTTTCGGTTGGCACAAATATGTGGGTACTGAAGGCGATTGCGTTAGTATTGATCGCTTTGGTGCTTCGGCTCCAGGTGGTGTTTGTCTAGAGAAGTTTGGCTTTAGCGTTGATAATGTGTTAGCTAAGGCTAAACAATTGTTGGGTTAATAGTAACAGAATATTCTCAAAATATTGTGGGGTGGGCATCTTGCCCGCCTTTTTTTTACGCACAGGAGCGCTGAGGGAGATTTGAGGGTTTGGGAGATTCACTATAATTGAAAATAAATAAGTAAAGAACTGGGAGGAAGTTATGCAGGAAGTTTCAAACCAAAAAGATGCGTTGGTCGCTCGAATATTACCAATCGTAGAAAAATTGTTTCGAGATAATAATGTATATCAATTAAAATTAGAAAAACAAGAAATGATAGAAATGTTAGTAGATATGTTTGGGCAGTTTTCACCGAAAGAAATAAGAGCTATTACGGAGCATGAAATAACACGTAGAATTAGAAAAATATTGACTTTAGAAGCAGTTTCAGGCACTTTAAATGATTTAACACCTGAGCAAATAGCAATTTTTGATGCAGCAGTGGAAGGTAGATAAAGAGTGACTTATCTACTAGATTCAAATATTGTTAGTTATATTTTAAAATAAACTTTAATGATTTAATGATTGCAAACACCATAGTTTAATTATTTTGGCAACTATCTTTAGATAGATAGGGTAAACCCTACGCGATTTCTCATTAGAAATCCTTTGCTAGTAATGAAAAAATGCAACTTTTATATCTAAAAATAGATATTTCATATTTAATTGATTTTGTCAATATGTAATCTCTTGCATTACACAATAAATCAGCAAGACCTTCTGTAGACTGAATCTAAATTCATGCTTTCAGTAGATGCAGTTATGACTTTGCAAATGCAATGATATATATGTACTCGAACAAGAGATAGTTGCTGTTGTTCAGATGAAAAATTCAGATTTTATCAGACTCCAGTAACTTTGGTTTTTAACCGATTGTTTGATGTTTTGAGAAGGTAACACAATGAATAACATCCTAAAACGCACACTTCTACCCAGCCTCATGGCTGCAAGTTTAGCTGGTGTCACCCTAGTTCCCGCGAAACCGGCTGCTGCTGATGACCAAGTACTAAGAGATGCAGGTATTGGGGCTGTTACCAATGTAGTCACCGGAGCAGTTAGGGGAAATGGTAGTGTATTAAACAATGCTGTTAAAGGTGGTGTCACTGGTGCAGCTGTCAATGGTGCAAATGGTCTGAGAAACACTCGCAATCGCCGTAACCGGAATGTTGTTCAAGATGTCGGAGTCGGTGCAGGCGCTAGCGCAGTAACTGGTGTAATTACTGGCGATAGGAAAGATACATTAGGCAATGCTGTTGATGGTGCAGCCGTAGGTGCAGCAATCCATCTATTAACCAATGGCAAATAATCAGTAAATTCATCAGCCGAAATATTTTCCAACAGTTAACGAAATTATCCCTCCCTAATTCCTCTCCTTCCTAAAAGGAGCAAACCCAGCCTCTCTTCCCTAGTAGGGAAGGGAGGCTGGTGAGTTAAATTTATCAAACAGAATTCAGGAGTCAGAATTCAGCAATGTTTTCTGTATAACTGGTGGATAGCGTAGCGTAAAGCCTTCTCTTTCAGAGACGCTAACGCGAACAGCATGGCTTCGCTTAGAGCGAGTATTTTCGAGTCGCGTCTGAATAACCGGGTTTAATACCCCCACCAAATCGTAGATTTGGTGGTGTAACAATTCCTGCGCCGGTCTGAATCCCCGACTGATTAGATTCTGAATCCTGTTAGCGGATAGCTAAGGTTTAGCCCATTCTGACTTCTGAATTCTGAATTCTTCTTTTCTTCAATTGAGATATATACCACCGTCAAGATTCAGATCACCTTAGACTTAATAGTAAACTTTAGCCCTTCAGTGCCTTTCTAAAGTTTCGACGATAGGATTGATTTGTAATAAACAAAGCTGGCCATAACAAAGATAAACCAATGCGATTGGTCAAAGTTGGATTAAAATTTGTTCGCCCAAACCCATTCCAAAACTTCCAAACGCCGCCTCCGTAAACCACTACCAAGGCGAAAATAATCAAGTTACCCATTATTCCTATCAACTCCGTTAGTAACTGACAGAATTTAAGTTAAGTTTTACCACACAAGGTAATCACTTTATAACCCAACACTGAGAAGCTATCACTAAACTCCTCACTCTCGGACATCTAAGTTAGTTAAACACACATTCTCTTATTCCAGTGTAGATTAGCCTCACGCATTGCAGCCAGTTATTGCGCTGGCAAGCTAGTCAAACGATGTAAAAGCTTCATTTTTGGGGTGTTTTGGCGACACATTTTGCTTCTATAACAATTAAGCCCTTAGTTTCTAAGACAGAACAACGCTGTAAAATGCCTAAGAGAGCAGGATTAGTTCCTTGCTGTAGCTTTAATGAAATATCTTTTGCTATCGATTGCCACTGGATAAACCAAGGATTTATGGTGATATATTCAGGTGTAAATGCTGATTCATCCAGTACAAAAAAGTCTACCCCATATTTCTGAATAAAGTTTTGTACTTCTGCTAAATTATCGCTGTATTGAGCGCGAATCAGATCAGTAGCTCGTTCGGTAATCTGGTTATCATAACCCACATGATAAGGAGCAGAGTATTCCCAGCCGATCAAGATAGACCTTTTAGAAAACGTAGGCACATTATCTATATTTTCTGATAAAGAGGCAATGAGAATGTCTTTAGGTTGTTTCTGAAAAAACTCATAAATTAGTGGGTTTTTTTCTACCCGGTAGAGGCTAGTCGGGAAATTTTTCAACAAGCATGGATAAAAGAAAAGTAAAATTCCTAATAAACTTGTAAATCCTAACACTAATATCTGTCGCCCAGATGAATACTCTCGATGCTGCTTTGCCCATTGAAAAACTGCATCTAAAATCGCCACTATTACTATACCTGTGGCAATAATCACTATAAATTTTAGGGTATACCTTGTGTATCGGGCTGGAGAATAGAGTTTATAAAGTAGTAAATGAGCAAGCCCAAACATTACCACAGATGCCAAAGCAATGTGAGGTAAAACTTTAACCTTATCAGTAACTAGCTTAGTTAACGGAAAACGTTGAGGATAGTGGAGGATAATAGGTAAAAATAATCCAATTATGTTTAATGGATGTTCCAAAACATTTGGAATTAGGCCACTGTGCTGATTCAGCAACCAAAACCAAATTAGATCATCACTGAAAAAAGAGATTCTTCCTGTTTCTGCAAGTCCTGGTAATTCTCTGGCTGCTACTCCTGCAATACTTGGCCCAAATTTAGAGTAACTTAAGGCGTAAGGCAACATAAATATTAGACAAGTTACCAATCCAGTAACGGAAAATAGGTAATCACGGCGATTATTAGACAGCTGAGGTAGCTTTTCTTTCCAATGCCAAAGCCTTAATATTAAAATTCCGGCGATGATTAACAAAAACGGTGGATAAAACAATCCTACTAATGCGATCGCGCCCAAACATGGTAGTAGAGATTGCCTTAATAAATAGTATAAAAATGCTATAAAAAATACAAAAATAAATGATCTAGGCGACGCAGAAACTAAATCGTCCCTCATGGAGAGGTTTTGAGCCAGTAACAATGTACTGATAAAACCTGCCGTGGGCACTGGAAATATTTGCATACATAATGGAAACCAATAACAGATAGTAAGTATTTTCAATAAAACTGGCAATAATTTACTAAATAAGAGTGGCTCAATACCCAGCATTGCTACTATCTTATAAAGATGAGAAAATCCCACTGGGGTTACTGATTCAAAATAGTCGGCGATTAAGTCATTTGGTAGTATGTCTGGCTCTAAAAATCGCTGCATCCAAAAAACATATACTCGCGCATCATCTTGCACTGCATATTTGTTGCTGAACGCTTGCTGTAGTTCTAATAAACTATAAAATATGGCAAAGATTAGGCTTAAACCAAACCAAAATCTCATCTGAAACTTAGATGTATTGGCATCAGTCGCCGTCAAAAAATTATGCAAGCTTGTTATCTGCATTTATATAAAGCCTTTTCAGTTTAAAGGTGCTACAAATGAGCAGCACTGACGTTTATTTTTCCTTGTTATAACTTTCTGGCATACCCACTGGTGATAAACCTGCGATCGCTCGTAAGTTTTGGCAACGAATCAACTCAGTAAAATTTAAGCTGGAACGCCCTTCAATTTTGGCTACCGCTTCAATGGCAGATAATAGGTGCTGCGCTGCTTCTGCTTCTGAATAACCGCGCCGCTGTGCTATTTTAATTGCTGCTGCATCGGCATTTAACTCTGACTCTGGAGATTTATTAGTGCGCCAGATCCGCAAAGCTGCGATCGCACTTAATCCCCCAGCGACACCTACACCCACCACATCTGACTGCGCTGCTTCCAAGAATCCGCCTAACAGCCCGGCCAGCACCACACCTTGATAAATATCGGGTTTAAACCACTTCACCCCCGTCAACCAGCTAACCATCTGCAACAACAGCAAATCTCGTTGTGGCTTTGTCAAGCGACGCCACAAATCGAAATTAATATATATTGGTCGCGCTTGATTCCAGGGTTGGGGAAAAGAGGCATCAATCACTTTTGCCTGCTCCGGCTTACTAACAAGTTTTGTCGTCATCCGACCAGAAGCAGGCATCACATCTAACAAACGGCGAATTTCAACATTTGGCTCCATAAATTTAATTATTAGTCATAATGTGCATAGTAACTAGGTGTGTAAAAAATAAACTTTTCGTGTTAGCCTTTGATTTGTGAGATGCTTTCGCAGTCTTGAATAGATTTAGATCAACCTAAAAATATTGATTAAGCAGTTTGATAGTGTGGCGGGATTTTATCGTATTCGTTTGCCGCCAAATTCAAAACCTCAAAGTTTTGGATCATCATTGAGACTACAATTTTAACGACATGGACGCTTTTGTTCCTATCCCGCCTGAATGGACGAATAAAGCAACACACGCTTATGAGTTTTGCTGTCCTAACTGCCACTCCAGTAGCCTGGAAGCTGAAAAAGTTTGGCTAAACCGGCGATCGCCTGTACTTACAGAAGACCGTCGTCGCAAATGGCAAGAGTTTTATTACTGTCACTGTGGTTCTGTGTGGTGGGCTTGGAGTAGCGATCGCCCCCCAAAAGATATTACGACGGTTCCCATAGATTGAAAAATCCAAACAAAACCCCACCTCAAGGTGGGGTTTTGTTTATCTAATTTTGAGCGTTATTTCCGATTCCCCGATTTTAGAAGGAGAAAGTAGTACGCAGAGTACCTACATAGATGGTATCATTAGCATCGTTGTGATCAGGGTTGAAGATCACCAACAAGCCAGGGGTAACGGCAATATTATCGGTTAAAGGCAAGCGATAAAGAGCTTCTGCATGATAAGAAGTGCTCGCATCTTCAACCCCAAAATTACTCTCAGTCACTTTGGGTGATTGGCCAAAAATCAAACCAAGCAAGCTACCTTCTCTACCAAGGTCTTTAACACCAAGGGTAGCAGCCCAGTAGAACACATCTGTACTCTGTCCTGCTTGAACACCATTTTTAGCTTCTATATCGCTGAAGCCTGCCCAACCGCCAATAGTGAACTTAGAACTGGGTTTAAAGTTAGCTTGTACACCGTAATGGTTGGATTCAGTCCGAGCATCAAATGCATTATTAGCTAGGATACTGCCAGTATCACCAAACAGGTCTGGAGCATCATCTATACCACCATCTTGATAACTGCGAGCGTAGGTCAGACCAATATTGAAAGCTTTGTTTGGTTGGAAAGTTAATTGACCGAAGATGGTGCTATCACCATTGAACAACCCGTTATTAATAGCAGGATCGTTAGCATTGGCGGCTAAATAAGCACCACTCAAGCTAATAGCACCTTTAGGATTGAATGTAACAGTCAAACCACTACCACCAGCACCTTGGCGATAGATGGGGCTGAAACGTCCATAGCGAGAGATAGCGCCCCTACCAGAACTAGCAAAGTCAGGGTTGAAGTTATTAACGTTTTCGTATAACTCCGCGCCAGTAGCATCAACTTTTACACGTATTGCTTCACCAAAGTTAAAAGCGTAGTTAACTTTATCGATTTCAACACTGTTGCCAGTATCTTCTTCAAAACCCAAGCGGGTCATGAAAGTACCAGTTTGTCCACTATTATTGACGATATTCCCAGAATTCAACCGGATTTGCAGTTGGTCTGTACCAGTAAAACTGCTGTACAAGTTCAAACGAACACGGTTAGCGAAAGTGGTGTTGCTTTCTAAATCAGGGTTATTGCCAGAGTCAGCGTCTTGATCGGCCGCTGTGTCACCAAAAGCCTGAGTTACATTAAAGATTGCTTCCCCAACTAGTTTGGTGGTTGTAGAAAACTGGTTGGCTTCCAACTCAGAAGTGCGGGCTTCTAGAGCATCCACACGACCGCGCAGGGTTGCTAGTTCAGCAGAAAATTCTTCTTGTAAGCGCTGTAAGGTAGCTAGGTCTTGTTTGCTGACCAAATCGGCGGTAGCTGTAGCAATCAACTCGTTAACCCGGTCTAAACAGGCATTCAAACCTGCGGCAAATTCATAACGGGTCAAAGCACGGTTACCACGATAGGTACTGTTGGGATAACCTGCAATACAGCCGTAACGCTCAACCAAGGATTGTAAAGCTTGGAATGCCCAATCTGTGGGCTGTACATCCGAAAATTGCGAAACTGATGTTACCTGGCTCATGTTGTTAGACTCTTGAGCTTCAGATAACTGGGCAACATTTGTTAACTGCTCGTTGACTTCAGCTGCTAAGGCACTATTCGCTGCGAAAAATGTGGCAGCTACAATAACCGGACTAACCTTGAAAAGATTCCAGAATCGTTTTGTCATATTTTTCCTTTCACTCACACCTACACAAACCCAGTGATTATAAAATGCTTATAACACTTTATTTTCGGGGATTTTACACACAATCACAGTGATGATTATACCTTTATCCTGTGATTATTACAAGTAAGTTAATTAGCATATTGCCGAACTATGTTTTTTAATTAATTTATTTGGTAAGCGCAAAATAATGCGGCGTTTGTGACCGAAAACAGATAGACACGGAATTTTTTATTTGTTTATCCGTTACCTTAATTGTGCAAGTTTAAGAATAGGTAAGCTTTTAGTAAAATATATAGTTAACTTATTTTTAACAAGACAGAATTCAATTCTGAATTCTGTGCGACTGTTGGATAGCGTACTGGTAGCGAGTCCACCAGCATTTGAATAAACGGGTCTAAGTCCCACAATAAATCTAAGATTGAGTGGTCAACAAGAGAATGGCAGGTCTGAATCCTTGACTCAAAGATTGCTGAATCCTGAATTCTTTTTCAATTGGTATTTTCTGAAGACTAAGTAAATAGGCGCAAATAATTAGAAAATACAGCAGTTTGCGATGCGCTTATTTTGGCTGGATTTAGATCCCTGACTGATTTAACAAGTCGGGGATCTGAGCAGCACATCAATTAAGAGCGTTGACCGGTGACAATATATGCTACCCTCTGACCGATATTAGTGGCATGATCTGCCATGCGTTCCAAACAACGAATTGCCAGTGCTAATAGTACAATTGGCTCGACCACACCAGGCACATCTCGTTGTTGAGCTAAAGTCTGATAAACGCGATCGTAAGCATCGTCTACAGTATCATCTAGGTGCTTTAAACGGCGTCCGCTTGCTTCATCTAAATCTCCCAAAGCCTTCAAGCTAGTTGCTAGCATGGCCTGCGCGTGAAGGGACATAACCTCAATGTCGGGCATTGACGTATGAGGCTCATAAGGAAAAATTTTAATCGCAATCTCAGCTAAATCCTCAGCATAATCGCCAATGCGCTCTAAGTCTCGCACCAACTGCATAAAGGCACTTAAGCAGCGCAAATCTGGGGCTGTAGGCGCTTGTAGCGTCATAATCGCCGTACAGTCTGATTCGATTTGACGATAAAAGCGATCAATCTTTTTATCTAATCGAGGAAGTTCTTCAGCTGCTGTTAAGTTACGAGCAAATAACGCTTGGTGGCTGAGGCGAAATGATTGTTCTACCAAAGCACCCATACGTAATACATCCCGTTCTAAGCGCCTAATGGCGCGTGCGAGTTGTGGTCTTTGAGGATTGGGACTATAATCGACGGCTTTCACACTTGTTGTCTCAAAGGTGAAGATATTATTAACTATAGTCTTGGCTTAAGGAGTTTGCCATAACTTCAGGAAATTGGAGTTGCATCCATGCACCGCCAGTTTCGGGATGGTTCATCGCTTTGATTGAACCACCGTGGGCAATTAGAATTTGCTCAACGATCGCTAATCCTAACCCATTGCCAACGATCGCTCCTATGGAGTTACTATCTTGTGGGGAATGGGTTCGCGCTTTATCTCCTCGATAAAATCGCTCAAAAACGTGGGGTAAATCGGCTTCAGAAAACCCAACTCCAGAATCAATAAGATTTATTTCCAAGATTGGGGAAGCAGCATCGCCCTCATTATTATTCGTTGATTGGATTTTCGCTTCGACGTGAATGCTTGTACCAGGAAGACTGTACTTAATGCTGTTGTCTAGCAAGTTGAGAAAAACTTGGTAAATACGGGCTTGGTCTGCCTTAATCCAAAGATTTTCTGGGCCAGAATAAGAAAAAGACAGATGTTGGCGCCCTGCCAAAGGTTCTAGTGTTTCCCAAACAGATGCAATGAGCGATCGCAATTCTACAACTTTGGTTTGTAATTGCATCGTTGGGTTTGCTTCCATTTGAGTGAGGTCTAGCCAGCTTTGCACTAAGTTAATTAGCCGATCAACTTCTTGCATCAAGCGGTTAACCCAACGATTTAAAGGTGGTTCCAAGCGGGTTTGTAAAGTTTCCGCAACCAAGCGAATCGAAGTCAGTGGCGTTCTAAGTTCGTGGGCTAGATCAGAAAAAGAGCGATCGCGTACTTGATTTATATCCAATAGGGGTTGACGATTTTCTAAAAATACTCCCACTTGTCCATTGGGTAAAGGCAAGCTAGATGCCCGCAAAGCCAAAGATTTTCTTGCTGCCATCTCTGCCGCATCATCACAAGATGGGTGAAATATCCATTCTCCCGTCTGTGGTTTTTGCCAATCACGAGTTTGCTCAATTAAATGGTCAAGTTCATAAGACCTTACCAACTCTAGTAACAAGCGCACCTGTTCTGGTTGCCACCTTTGCAAATACAAAATTTCCTGCGCCTGTTGATTGCACCACAGCAGTTGATTTTCCTCATCCACCTGCAAATATCCCACTGGCGCAAAATCTAGCAGGTCTTGGTAAGTTTGCAACGACTGCTGCAAATCTTGCCGCTGCTGCTTCACCATTGCTATTTCCTGCCGCAACCCAGGAATCAGCAGCAGTCCCATCTTATAAGAATGGGGGGTTAACGGTCGGATTAAGCGCCCCAGGTAGCGGTTAAGTTGAACTTGTTGCCAAATCCAAAACCCAATGCCTACCGCTAAACCCAGAAAAAATCCCAATAAAAGCATTTGAGTTGTTAGTTTTTTGGTGACTATTAAAAACTAACAACTATCCAAACTAATTATCCAAACCTATAGCCAAAACCTCTTACAGTCACAATATATTCGGGATGACTGGGATCTTGCTCTAATTTTTCGCGCAACCAGCGAATATGAACGTCTACAGTTTTACTATCGCCGACGAAATCTGGGCCCCAAACCTGATCGAGCAATTGTTCCCGTGACCATACCCGTCGGGCGTAACTCATAAACAGTTCTAGCAGGCGGAACTCTTTGGGGGAAAGACTTACCTCTTGACCACGAACCAGCACCCGGCATTCTTGGGGATTCAAAGTGACATCCTTGAATTTTAATACTGGTAGTTGTGGTAAATTACTTAAACGTTGGCGGCGGAGTAAAGCCCGACAACGAGCCACTAACTCGCGCATACTAAATGGTTTAGTCAGGTAGTCGTCTGCTCCCACCTCTAATCCCAGAACTCGGTCAGTTTCACTACCCTTAGCACTGAGCATTAAAATAGGTACTGGGTTGCCTTGATGACGCAGCAAACGGCAAATATCTAGCCCATTGATTTGCGGCAGCATCAAATCAAGAATGACCAGATCAAAGGGAGGTTCCCCAGAATTGGTTTCAAAACTTTTGAGATACTCTATAGCTGACCGCCCATCGGGAGCAGTTATCACCCCATAACCTTCTTCTTCCAGAGCTACAGCTAGCATTTCCTGGATTAATTCTTCATCTTCTACTACTAGAATACGGCTGGTTTGCCCAATGTCCGTTCTAGCAGAATATTTGGTCGATTCAGTGGTATACATTGATATCACAAAAGTCTGGGACTGTGCTTGTATCAATTAGGATGATGAGTCTATTATCTCGCCTAACTGTAACCGCGCTTCTACTAGGGTTAATTCTTTTAGATTTTCTTTACAAAGAGTAACATACACCACAACGGACTCATAAAGTATCAAACAGTGTGGCTGCAAGCTTGTAATAGTTTTTTAATTAGGGACTTTGCATTTTCAAATTCCTAAATAGCCTCGATTCTGTCCTAAAAATAGGGAAAGCATTTTCTGACGGAATTGCACGAATGGTTGTCTTGACAAGAGCAGATTAAGTTAGGTATATTTATTTTAGTACAAAAGTACTATGACTTGAAGGAAAAATATACCTAAAAAACATAAGGATATATATGTGGAAAATTCGTACACCATCTCAGTATCCTATGTTGATCATTTCAGTATTTCCACCGCGTTAAAAATGTTGATTTAAAAGCTACCCTGATGTCTGCATAGGGTAGTCCTTGGTATGGCTTGCTACCCAATAAATCATTTGCCTATTGAAGGGAGTTGGAAGATGACTACAGTTGGAGTCAAGGACAGCAAACAACAACTAATGCAAGCATTTCAACAAATTATTATCCAAAGAAAAAAGCTGGAATCTAAAATAGCAACCAAACAAGAGGAAGCAGAAAAGGCAAAAAGTCAAGAAATACTGCAAGCGGCTTCTGCATATACCGTTGATAGTATTGTCAAAGGTTTGGCTGATTTACAATTGGAATTTGGCAGTATTCTCAATGCATTATCTGAAAAACTAGCTCAGGAAAATTCCAAGTTAGATGAATTGAACCGAGCTATAGAAATTGAAACTCAACGCCTACAAGAGCTTCAACAAATCAGAGTTGTAGCAGATACTCTAGACGTTTTAAGCCAAGAACACCAAGAAAAATTAAAAATCCTTGAACAAGATACTATCAGCAAAAGAGAAGCACTAGAAAAAGAAATTACAATCAGGCGGAAAGAATGGCAAAAAGAGCAGTCAGAGTATGAGGAAAAGCTCCAAGAATATAACAATTTATTAGCCAAAGATCGCCAGCAAGAACAAGAAGAATCTCAGTATAAGTTAGAAACTACTCGTAAACTAAATACAGACAGCTACGAAGCAATAAAGCGCCAACAACAAAGAGAAATACAAGAAAATTCTCAAAAGAAAGATAAAGATTGGGCAGAACGAGAAAAGATATTTGCTGAACGGCAACCACTCTTTGCAGACTATGAACAAAAGGTAAGTACATTTCCTAATGAACTAGAAGAAGCCGTTAAGAAAGCTAGAGAAGAAGCAATTAAAGAAACAAGCCAAAAAGCTAAAATTGAGGCTGATTTATTTGAGAAGGAATGGGAATCTAACAAACAGAGTTATGAACAGAAAATTCAATCTCTGGAAGAAACAATTAAGAAACAGTCTGAGCAAATAGAAGGCATTTCTGCTCAATTGCAAACTGCACTAAAACAAGCACAAGACTTAGCTATGAGGGCTTTTGGTAGTTCTAATCCTAAATAGTTTTGAGTCTGTAGCATCTTAACCATTTTTAATTCCTGAAGAGGAGGTTTGTTGTGGTGGTAAAAAAACCGACTGATAAGAATACTAAAGTAGAAATTCTTCAGGCGTATGAGGAGTTAGCTAAAGAGAAAGCAGCGCTGAAATCAGAACTCGATCAAGTTGCCAAAGAAAACCAATCTGGAACTAAAGAACAGCCTAAATTAGAGCAAAAAACACCTATGAATCAGCTTTCTAGTGTCCAACAAAAGATGAACAATACAATTGAAAGCTTGGCGAAGATTCAATTAGGTTTTGGCAGTGCTGCTAATGAATTATCAGAACAGCTAACCACAAAAGCCTCTAAATTGGAAGAAATCAGACGAACTTTAGAAGAAGAAATCCAACAACTAACACAGTTGCACAATTTAGAAGTTTCTGATGATATCTTGGATACTCTTATCCAAGCCTATGAAGATAATACTAAAGCTTATCAGGAAGAATATAGCCAGCGTTCTGAAGTATTATTTCAAGAAATATTAGAGCAAAGGAATACTTGGGGAAAAGAACAAGAGGAACAGCAACGGGCGATAAAAGAACGGAATGAAAACTTGCATAAAACTCGACAACGTGATGCGTCAGAGTATAAGTATAATTTAGAACTCCAGCGGCAACGAGAAAGTGACGAATACGAACAAGGGCAGAAAGCACTATATAAGCAACTGGAAGAATTATTACAAGAAACGGAAAAACAGTGGGCTGAAAGGGAGAAAGCAATTTCTGAGAGAGAGAAACAATTTGAAGAGTTAAAAGCCAAGGTAGAGGCTTTTCCGAAAGATAAAGAAGCAGCTATAAAAAAAGCTACAGAAGAAGGCAAAGGCATCGCCCACTACCAAGCTAAAGTAAAATCTGATTTATATTCTAAAGAAGTGGAAGGGCAAAAGCGTTTTTATGAACAAAGACTACAATCTCTAGAACAAACTATTACTAATCAAGAGACGCGGATTCAAAATCTTTCTAAACAACTTGAATCGGCTCTCAAACAAGTTCAGGATTTGGCAGTTAAAGCTATTGAAGGTACTTCAAATGTTAATTCATATCAGGCAATCAAAGAAATAGCTTTGGAACAGGCAAAGACTCAAGCAAAAAATAAATAAGCTGATTTATTTTTGATGTTTCTTGTAGAGACTTAAATTAAGTCTCTACAAGAAACTATAAAGCTTTTTATTCGGTTTTCTTTGGTTTTTTGATGTCTGGGGGAGGTTGTAATTTCTTCTTCTTTGTTGCGCTAGCTTGTGTTTGCTTGAATGCTTTATTGGAATTTTGTTCTTGACTAGACATAATACTAAATTTTAAAATTTACTACAGTATTATCTACACCACGGGTATTGTTGATTACAGAAATATATCACATAAAATTTATGTTTAACTAAAAAAGTGGTTCTATCCCTCCCACTCTTCAAAGGGATGGAATTCCCGCCGATTTTCGTTTAATACAAACACCTAAAATTTTTGCAGTGTAAAGTTTTTTAACATTGCAAGTTATATGCGATCGCTAAATCGCAGTTCTAGCTAGCGAGCAAACAAAACTTATTGACAATAATGGCAATAAGCTCAGTATATTTGGGTTTAAACGCTTTGATCGCCCCCCATAAATGATAAAAAGCGTGAAGTGCTTATCAAAACTGAGTTTTGGCTGTTTTATCAAAATTCAGGGGTTGACTCGATAGCTGAGAAAGTTTTAAGGGGGTTGGGGATTGGGTACTAGGATTGAAAATTAGGTATTTACTAGAGTGAAAATTATTCTCTAGTTCCCAGTTCCTAGTCCCTAGCTCATAGTCTCCAGTAAAAATGCCTAATCAAGTTTGGTTATCACAATTGCAAAAACACCGAGCGATCGCAGTCATCCGCGCCCCTAAAATCGAATTGGGACGGCAAATGGCAATGGCTGTAGCATCTGGGGGAATGCAGCTAATTGAGATTACCTGGAATAGCGATCGCGCTGGGGAATTGATCAGTCAATTACGTTCGGAATTACCAGCCTGTATCATTGGCACTGGTACGCTATTCAATGTGCAGCAGTTACAAGAAGCGATCGCATCTGGGGCGCAATTCCTCTTCACACCCCACGTTGATCCAGCAATGATTCAAGCAGCAGTAGAAAAAAATGTGCCTATTATACCAGGAGCTATGACTCCTACAGAGATTGTTACTGCCTGGAGTCAGGGTGCTAGTTGTGTAAAAGTGTTTCCTGTGCAAGCATTAGGAGGGGCTGAGTATATCAAAAGTTTGCAAGGGCCGCTGAGTCAGATTCCCTTAATTCCTACTGGCGGCATCACACTCGAAAATGCTAAAGAATTTTTACAAGCCGGAGCGATCGCTGTAGGTTTGAGCGGTGAATTATTTCCTCAAAAGCTTGTCACAGAGAGAAATTGGGAAGCGATCGCATCTGGAGCAAAAAAACTAATGCGACAGTTAAGTTAACTTAGAATCAAATCATCAAAACTTAACGTCTATTAAAGTAATAGATAGGGAAATAAAAGTGAAAGCTGATAAGTTTCTCAAGACTTCATGATTTGAGTGTGAGTGTATCTAAAATGAAAAAACTGATTTATTCTGACTGGGTGCGTCGCTTACAAATACTCCTCACTGGTACAGCATTGTCCTTAAGTGTTTTTACTACTACTGGAACTAGTGAAGTTTGGGCGAATTCCAAAAATCAAGTGATTGCACAAAAAATCCAGACATTGCAACAATCGGATCGGCGCTGGATTCAAATTAATCTTTCAAAGCAACGATTAATAGCTTGGCAAGGTGACAAAGTTGTTTATGGAAGTGCTATTTCCTCTGGTAAAAAATCCACTCCTACTCTTGTTGGTACTTTTAATATTCAATCCAAGTTCAAAACTACGCGGATGCGGGGAAGGGGTTACGATGTTGCCAACGTTCCTCATGCGATGTTTTATCAAGGTAATTACGGTATTCACGGAGCTTATTGGCATAAGAGATTTGGAACTCCAGTAAGCCACGGGTGTGTAAATCTTGCACCTAAACATGCTAAATGGCTATTTGAGTGGGCATCAGTAGGGACACCAGTAGTTATCCATAAATAGTAAGTGAAGCAGCCAGAAGGCAATTTAAGCAAAACTAGAAATAACAACAAATCAAGATAATTTAAGTGATTCCCAGCAAGATTTTATGCTGGGAATCTTCGGAGTCGGAATTACTGAAGTTGAAATAAAATATAGAAGAGGGTATTCAAGAATTTACCCAAAAAATAAGCGTAAATCCTGACAATTCTTGTGTGAAATTACAAATGCAAATATGAATTTGGGGAAAGTTTGCATTTAGGTATTGGTCATTGGTCATTGGTTATTAGTCATTAGTCATTAGTCATTAGTTAGGACTCATCATTTATCAAGGACAAATGACAAAGGACAAGTGACAAGTGACTAATGACCAAATTGGACGCAGATTAGCTTGGGAATTGTCTTAAGAAGCATTAGCGGATGAATTGCGTAAATCCTCCACAGAAAGGAGTAATAACTCTGGAAATTTGTAGTTTTCCAGACAATTACTTCACTTCATAATTTTTGCGTAGTTTAGAAGGTGAGGCATAATGCAATCTTGGATTCGCAGTGGTAAGATTCGTTCCTCAGGGAATTTTTGTACAGGCGTGGCGCTGATGGTGGCAACTCTATTTTCTTGGTCATCACCTTTAGCAGGTACACCCAACTTGACTACAGCAACAGCTGCGCCAGTGAATGAAAACAGCATCACTGCATCTAATATCAGGCAAACATCCCAACCTCGCTGGATTGAAATTGACTTGTCAGAGCAACGCTTACGTGCATGGGAAGGTAATAAACTTGTTTATTCATACCGCATTTCTGGAGGTAAGCGATCGACTCCCACACCCATAGGTAAATTTCGGATTAATTCTAAGTATCGCACTCACCGGATGCGAGGCAGGGGCTATAATATTCCTGACGTTCCTTACACAATGTATTTCTACAGAGGCTACGCCATCCACGGCGCTTACTGGCATAATCGTTTTGGGACTCCCGTCAGCCACGGTTGTGTAAATTTACCTGTTCAGCAAGCTCGCAATCTTTACAACTGGGCTAGGAATGGAACTTTAGTAGTGGTGCGGAAATAATTCGTAATTCGTAATTCGTAATTAAGAGTTTTAATAACGAATTATCGTGAAGATGAATTAATCATTGTGGCAATTCTTACCTGTCCATATATCCAGGTAAGAATTGCCAAGTGTGACGCACTCTACATCACTGCTAGACTAAAAACACATCTTCGAGGGATTTAGGAGCCATGAGCTACTCAACTACTCAACTACTTACCCTAGAGGAGTTTCTGAAGCTCCCAGAAACAAAGCCCGCGAGTGAATATATTAACGGTAAGATTATCCAAAAGCCAATGCCGAAAGGGAAGCATAGTCGATTGCAGCTAAGACTCTGCAATAGCATTAACGAAGTAGCAGAAAGCCAAAAAATTGCTTATGCATTCCCAGAGTTGCGCTGTAGCTTTGGTATCCGCTCAATTGTGCCTGATGTAGCGGTTTTTAAATGGTCACGAATTCCATTTGATGCTGATGGGGAAGTTCCCAACGATTTTTTGCTGTGGCCAGATTGGACAATTGAAATCCTCTCCCCAGAACAGAGTTCAAACCGAGTAATTGGCAACATCCTTTATTGCTTACAGCATGGTTGCCGACTAGGGTGGTTAATTGATCCAACAGATCGCTCAATTTTGGTTTTCCGTCCGGGCCAACAACCAGAGTTAATCCAGGGAGAAGATTTTTTGCCTGTATTACCAGAAATTGAACTTGCACTAACCGTCAATCAAGTTTTTGGATGGTTAAAGATGGATAGCTAAAAATAACTTGTTGTACATTATATCTAGCTCAACTGTGCCACAAGTTGATTCTCCAAAAGTGTGTCATTTGTTAACAAGTCTTCAACGGTGATTCGCAAAAAGCGTTGCTCATCAACTTGAAAGAGGATTTTGATGCGATCGCTTCCAGGATATCCGGCTGGTGTCAATTGGGCAATTGTCCTCGCGCCTTCTTGATCGTTGAGGGGTTTGACGCTGGTTTCATTACTGTCCAGACGGCGAGTAATTAAGCGATCGCCATCAAAATAAACTTCGGTGTTACCTGTATCTGCTCCCAATTCTCCCATAATTAACTCAATACTGGGTTGATTTTCTACAGAAGCGCCTAAGACTAATTCCACTGGCTGACTCATTGGGTATGCCTGTCCAGCTTTAATTAAAGAATGCCATTTGTGACGCTGGTTGCGGCGATCCCAGTAGCGGATACCATAACTATGGTAGAGAAAGTCTTTGATTTGTATCCCTTGGGCTAACTGTAATGCACCTTGAGCGATCGCTTCAAAGGGACGTTCGCAACGGATTTTTTCTGGCTCAAAATACTGTTTAATCCATGTCTGCACTGCCGGCAATTGCACTGTGCCACCAACTAACAAAACTGCATTAATATCTGGAAGTTCTATCCCTTGCCGTTTTGCTTGCTGCAACAGTGTCGTCATTGATTCATCGAGTAACTCAAAAAATGCGTGTTCTTTGAGGATATTTTCAAAAGTATCGCGGTTTAGTTCCAGTTCATAGCTTTCAAATGTCTCATCATCAAAATAAACTTCACTGGCTTGGTTTTGAGTTGATAGCTGAATTTTTACCCGTTCTGCCAATCTTGTTGTCAACGGACTTACCGCCAACTCTTGAGTTTTGGCAAAGTAATCTACTAACCAGTTATCAATATCAGTACCGCCCAGATTTTGCCCAGCTTTCGCCAGTACACGGGCAGTTTTGACTTTTTGTTTTGAATCTTCAGCTAAGGACTTATTGCCCCACTTGAGGATAAATCCCAACGGCTTAGTGGTTGCTTGCACACCTTTATCCAACCGGACAAGGGACAAATCTAAAGTACCACCGCCAAAATCAATCACCAAGAGAATTTCTTGATTCGCCAAGCCATAACCCAAGGCGGCTGCTGTGGGTTCATCCAGCATTCGCACTTGTTCGACGGGAAGGGCTTGACAAACTTTTCCCAACCAGTGGCGATAAGCTTCAAAACTGTCTACGGGTACGGTTAACACGAGAGAATCTAAGCCACCTTCCAAGGGTGCTAGTTGTTCAATTACTTGAGTGAGGAACCATTGCCCGACTTGTTCAAAGGTGACAATTTGCCCATCTAATTCGGGTAAAAAACCTTGGATATCTGCACCAATACCGCGTTTGAAGCTGCGGAAAAATCGCGTTTCGCCTTTGAGGTCAAGACCGCGATCGCGTACTTGTTGCCCGACTAAGACTTTATTTTGGGTTGCGTCTTCAACATAAACCAAGCTGGGAATCAGTGGCGGATTGAGACTTTGTTTAATTGATAAACCTGGTAGAGTCAGGGTTTCTGGCTGCTGGGTGACAGGGTTCCAACGAGCAATGACTGTGTTGCTAGTACCAAAATCGATTGCGATCGCCATATTTTATATTTATTCTCTCGCATGAAGATGCCAAAGCTGCTTTATCTGTGATTATTCTCTATAAGCTACCAAGAAAGCAAATGCGCCCATAGGCATACTTCTTTGCATCCCAACCCAGATATCGATTCAGTCTGTTGCAGCTAAGTGTTAGCACAGTTAGAACCAAATACAACGATGTAGAAGCAGTTATTACCTTTGATTTAGCCCTACCTATAGATCCAAAAAATCCAGTAATTCAAGTCATTCTAGATAACGAAGGAAAAATAAAAGAAATCAAACCTTCAATATTCTCATAAGGGGTATATGTAGTATGGCTGTTGCCCGTTATGCAACAGCGACTTCTCTAATATCTCAATTGTTTGCTTAAATAAAGCAGTACAAAACATATTTTAACGAGCAGATACAGTGTTTTTACATAGGTATTAAAATATTATATTTTCTTTGTAAAAAACTATTAGCCAATTGTCTTTTCCAAAATGTCGCGGATATAACTGAGATGTATTTGAATTTTGCTGTAATTCTCGATAAATCAAAATGAATCTTGAAAAAGTTGCATCTTCCACTCCGGAAATAGGGGTACATAATTATTCAAATGTAATGATTCCATCTGAGGATGCGGGATTATCTCTGATGTCCTTAGTGTCTAGTTCAAAAGCAGGAACTGGATCAGCTTTACCAGGATATTTGTTAGAGGCTGTAGACTTAGCTCATGAACAGTTCAGCCAATTTATTGCTAGTCCTGACCTTGATTACAACATGAATCTGGTTTTTGATAATAACTGGGATCGACAAGCATTTCAAAAGGTAGTTCAAGATGTCAAGCAAAGCGGTTTCAGGAATCTTGTTGAAATTGATGTGCTGACAGGAATACAGTTGAATGGCGCAAATGCTAGTTTTGCTCAAGAAACAAATACTATTTATTTTTCTGAAGATTTCTTATTAAATAACGCCAGTAATACTGAAGGAATTAATGCTGTTTTTCATGAAGAGTTCGGTCATTGGCTCGACTCCAAAATTAATACTTTTGATGCATTAGGGGATGAGGGGGAACTGTTCCAAAAGATAGTGCACAATGAGTCTTTGAATGCGGATAATCTGTTTCTGTTGAAGACTGAGAATGATCATTCAACTATTGTTATAGATGGCAAGAGTTTATCAATTGAAATGTCTAACTCCGATTTTGATGGAGATGGTAAGTCAGATA
>NZ_KV757619.1 GCF_001712795.1 Nostoc sp. KVJ20 | reverse complement strand
AGAGGGCGCTTGAGCAGATGACATATTTTTATCCTCTACTTGACTACCCTATTGTCACTTGGTGGTGAAAATGACAATTCATCCTATTGGATGAACCTAGCTGGAAAATAAGGATAAGGCATTGATACTCGTGAACGAGGCTTTTAGCTCCGTTCATCCACCTTTTATACTCGTGAACGAGTCTTTTAGCTCCGTTCATCCACCTTTTATACTCGTGAACGAGTCTTTTCGCTCCGTTCATCCACCTTTTATACTCGTTAATGAGTCTTTGATACTCATTGACGGCAATTGTCGCAATGTCCGCAACGCAGGTTAGCTGCTTCTTTGTCAAAACCAAAGGCATTTAACAAAAACTGCCAACGACACTGCTTAGTTGTTAGGTATTGCTGCATCTGTTTAACAGCGTGTAATTGCGTCGGTGGTTGATTTCCGGCTTTTTGCCCAATACTGTAATGGAAAGGATCAAGCCAGTTTAGCTGACCGTTGCTATGGAGTAAAGCTAGCGCCGTTGCACCTTCGGGAAATTGTCGAGTTACTGCATTCACTTCTCCCTGTTTGGGTAATTTTTTCACAAGTTGCTGCGCTATTTGTTGTTGCGATCGCATTTGTTCTTGAAAAAACTCCTGTCTTTGCTTATCCCCTGAATCTAACCACCCTGTAGGTTCACTTACCAATGTCAACGCTTGGGCTGGTTTTCCATCCCTTCCAGCGCGGCCAATTTCTTGCACATATTCAGATAACAAATGTGGCGCGTGAAAATGAGCTACCCAGCGAACATCACTTTTATTTATCCCCATACCAAACGCACAGGTGCAAACCACAAAAGGGATTTTGCCACTTAACCAGCTTGCTTCTACTTCACGGCGTTCAGTTGCACCCAATCCTGCATGATAGCTAGCTGTAGCGTAACCCATCTCTGCTAACCATTGGGCTAAATCTTCACTATCTCTCCGAGTGCGAACATAAACTAATCCCGATTGTTGCGGTCTATTTTGAATAAACTTTAATAATTGTTGTTTCCTACCTCGTGGTGTCCAAGCGATGCGAACGCTGGGATGCAAATTAGGACGGTAGGGATTCAAGCGAAAAATCTCTGGTTGCTGTAATTGTAAAACTGTTTGAATAATTTTTTGGGCTGAGGGGTCAGCAGTAGCAGTAAAAGCGGCGATACTGATTTTTGTTCCTGGTGGTTTTGATTTGAGCAATGCCGGACGCACTGCCCCTAATCTGCGATAAGCTGGGCGAAAAGTATCACCCCACTGTACTAAACAATGAGCTTCATCTAAAATCAAACCATTAATTTGCAATTGCGGGTGACATAATCTTTCCCACACTGGCGCACTTAGCAAAGTTTCTGGCGATAAATAAAGTAATCTTAGCTGTTGACGTTCTAAAGCTTGCAGAGTTACACGGCGTTGAGATGAAGACAATTCACTATGCAAAAGTGCTGCTTTTTGATGGCTTTGTAGTAGTTCCTGTACTTGATTTTCCATCAACGCCACCAAGGGCGAAACTACTAAAGTTAATCCTGTTTGTAGGAGTGCAGGAAGTTGAAAACAAATCGACTTTCCTCCACCCGTAGGTATAATAATCAGCGCATCTTTCTGTGCCAATAAACTGCTGACAATTTCTCCCTGTGGCGGACGGAAATTTTCATAACCCCAGATTTTTTTAAAAGCAGCAAGAACTTCTTGCCAAGATTTTGTTGTAGGCTGATTCATAATCAATAGTAGATGCACCAATATCCTTGAATATTGAATATAGCCTCTGCTATCCAGCTAATGGTTCAGTAATTTCATCATCTTAGTTTGCAAAGCACTGACTGTAATAATGAATTAAAATGAATTATTATGCATCAACATATTGAATAAAAAATTCAGCTAAATGAACGAAGAATTAAAACACAAATTTTACATCAGCACTGATAAATCTAAATTAGATACTCAAATGATTCATGATTTTTTACAAACTTCCTATTGGGCTGAAAACATCCCGTTAGCTACTGTTGAAAAGTCAATACAAAACTCTTTATGCTTTGGACTTTATGAAGATAATCAACAAGTTGGCTTTGCCAGAGTCATAACTGATTATGCAACTTCTGCATTATTAAAAGATGTTTTTATTCTAGAGCCTTATCGAGGACAGGGTTTAGGAAAATGGTTTGTAGAATATATTTTGGAATATTCAGAACTGCAAGACGTGCAAAGGTGGTTGTTAGGGACAAAAGATGCTCATGGACTTTATCGCCGTTATGGTTTTAAAAATTTGACAGAGCCGGAAAAAATCATGATGCGTTTAAATCCTAATACTGATCAAGCATAAGTAAGAGCATATTTTAAAAGTATTAAACGAGTAGAAGTCGCTACTACACAAATATACGTGCTTTGCCGCTTACCGCAGGGTAGTCCATGCAGTTGGAATACCACAAAATCAAAGTTTTGCTAACCTACGGAAACAGGTTTTGTCTGTATAGCCGCGACTTCTAGTCGCCAAAGCTATTGATTTTGCGAATGGAAAGGACAACCACCTGCCGTTAATTTCTGAAGAAAGACATTATTATCAAAATAATGCTCTAAAGACTCAATCTTCAAATCATCAGTCACACGAGCAATACTAACTCCTACGATTTCTATAGTTTCACCTGTGGGTGCATAGTCTTTATAAGAACCATTAAATGTTCCCCAATGTCGCCACTTAAAGGTTACATTAGGCGGCCCGGAAAGGATTTCTGTTAATTCCCAAAGGAAGCCATTAGGAAAAGCATTGTGAAAAACTTGGAATGACGATTCAAATGTTTCTGTTTCAGAGCTATACTGCTCACTTTCACCTAAAAACAGATTATAAGTCCCTTCGGTTGCAACATCCTGAGCAGTGAATTGTTGTCCCCCATTGGTACTCATCTTAAACTTATCAGTAACAATCGAAAGCCACTGTTCAGGATTAGATTTATTAGAAGCTTCCATCTCAAAATTTCGGACTAAGTTTTGAGCGATCGCTTCTAAAGAACCTTCTGGATGCTGAAATTTACTCTCTTGATGAAGAAATTCATTGGTGTAAGAATAATCCGGGCGTTTTCCTTCTCGCCACTGTACTTCTTCATCATGAGCAATGACTATATCTCTATCTTGTAACCAGAGTGGCAATTCTGTTGTTTTTTCGCTACTCATACAAGTTGACTGATTATAAACATCGTTTTTCAGAATAAAGTTTTATGCATACAAGTCAATCAAAAAATTCAAAAAAGTAAACAATATTCATAATTAAATCAAATCTAATTGCATTACATTCCCTTCAGAAAAACCGAGGCTAGAGTAAACTGGTTTACCTGATGGCGAGGCGTTAAGAACTACTCGCGTACAAGCGATCGCTTTTAAATATTCAATTGCTCTATTAGTTAAAGATTTGGCAATTCCTTGTCTGCGGTAAGATTCTTCAACATAAACGCCCCAAATATATCCAAATTTGCGGTATTCATCTTTGAAAACATTGGGGTATAAACCTGCAAATAGTTGACAACTTACAGAACCCACAACTGTATTATCAACCTCTGCAACAAAAGCCTTGTAAAACAAATCTCGACGCGCTTCTTCTATAAATTGGAGGGTAATATTCTGCGACTCTGGAAGAATATTACTCTCATCAACACCAATATCTAGCCACATTTGATAAAAGTGTTGTGCAATAACTGAATCTTCTTTGATAGTGCCTTCTCTAATAATGAGATGTTTTTCTGTCAGCATAATTTCCAACGATTTTTTGGAACTCACAAATAACTCCTCCCCAAAGTTGGCTACCGTGTAGACAGAAGTCGAATTACCCCCCTTAATCCCCCCTTAGCAAGGGGGGAAACAAGAAAATCTATCTAGTTCCCTCCCCTTTGCAAGGGGAGGGTTAGGGTGGGGTAAAACCCTGATTAATCATCTATTTCAGACTTTCTGTGCAGTTACTTCCTCTAGCTTTTCTTGAGTTTGCAAAGATGCATACAACCTATTCAACGCATTTACATAAGCTTGCGCGGATGCCACAATGATATCTGTGTTCGCTGCATGACCAGAAAATACTTTAGATTCATAACGTAAACGAATCGTCACTTCGCCAATGGCATCAATACCAGCTGTTACTGACTGCACAGAAAACTCAATCAACTCGTTGGGCACATTCACCACCCGGTTGATGGCTTTGTAAACTGCATCCACTGGCCCAGTACCGATCGCAGCATCGGTTAATTCTTCACCTTCTGGAGTACGCAGAGTAACTGTAGCAGTAGGACGGGCGTTGCTACCACAGGAAACTTGTACCAACTCTACCCGGAACAAATCGGGCGCTTGTTGGATTTCATCGTTAACGATCGCTTCCAAATCCCAATCAGAAATTTCTTTCTTTTTATCTGCTACTTCTTTGAATCTAACGAAGGCTTTATTTAACTCACTATCCGACAGTTCAAAGCCCAATTCTTTCAACCGAGTCCGGAAAGCATTTCTACCTGAATGTTTGCCCAAAACTATTTGATTGTCTGTTAAGCCAATCAATTGGGCATCCATAATTTCGTAGGTTAACTTGTTCTTTAACACACCATCTTGGTGAATTCCCGACTCATGGGCAAAGGCATTCGCCCCAACGATCGCTTTATTTGGTTGTACCAACATTCCCGTCAAATTAGAAACTAAGCGTGAGGTTTTGTAAATTTGTCGGGTGTCAATATTTGTCAGGGATTCTTGAGAATCTTCTGGTCTGCCGAGATAAGGGTTAAAATATTGCCGCCGCACATGCAACGCCATTACCAATTCTTCTAGTGATGCATTGCCGGCTCGTTCGCCAATGCCATTGATTGTACATTCTAGTTGCCGTGCGCCGTTTTTGACGGCTTCTAAGAAGTTAGCAACTGCCAAGCCTAAATCATTATGACCGTGAACGGAAACAATGGCTTGGTCGATGTTGGGAACATTTTCGATAATCCCCTTAATCATGGCTCCAAATTCGCTAGGAGTTGTGTAACCGACAGTATCGGGAATGTTAACTGTTGTTGCACCAGCTGCGATCGCTCGTTCTAACACTTGATACAGAAATTCTGGATCGGTACGAGCCGCATCCATCGGCGAAAATTCGATATCTGTCATGAAGGACTTGGCATAGGCTACCATTTCTTCTGCGATCGCTAACACTTCTGCCCGTGACTTCCGTAACTGATACTCTAAATGAATATCAGAAGTCGAAATAAATGTGTGAATTCTGGCATTAACTGCTGGTTTTAAGGCTTCAGCAGCCGCTTCAATATCTGCTTTAATGGCTCTTGCCAAACTACAAACTACCGGGCCATTTTCTATCCCAACAACTTGAGCAATCTTCTTAACTGCTTCAAAATCTCCGGGACTAGCAAAGGCAAAGCCAGCTTCAATTACATCTACACCCAGACGCGCTAATTGTTTGGCAATAACTAGCTTTTCGTCTATATTTAAAGTCGCTCCGGGACACTGCTCTCCATCTCGCAATGTCGTATCAAAAATGATGATTCGATCGGTTTTGTTTGTCATTTGCCTTTTGTTCTGTAGTGTTTACGTGTAGCTCAATATATCTTCAACCTTAGTTTTTCTTTTACTCTTAGTTTTGTAAATAATTGCTAAGGATATTAGCCTTCAGTTTTTTCTATTTGATCTCTGATATCATTTAAATCTATATATCTATCAGTAGCGTTGCGTAACTCTCTCGCGATCATTCCTTCAGTTGATACTACCGTAATATGTGTATTTTTTGAGCGTAATAGTTCGATTGCTCTTTCAAAATCCCCATCACCACTGAATAATACTACTCGGTCATACTGGTCAACTGTATTAAACATATCTACAACAATTTCAATATCTAAATTCGCTTTTTGCGAGTAGCGACCGGAAGTATCATCATAATATTCTTTAAGGATTTTAGTTCTGACTGTATATCCTAGACTAATTAGAGCATCTCTAAAACCTCGCTGATCTTGCGGGTCTTTTAAGCCAGTGTACCAGAAGGCATTAATTAATGTTGTTTCTGATTGCTCATGTTTGAAGTATTCTAAGACTCGCCGCGGGTCAAAAAACCAGCCATTTTTTTGTTGAGCATAGAACATATTGTTTCCGTCTACAAAAATAGACAGACGATTCATTGGAGAACCCATACAAATTTACACCTAATAATATATATGAATTTAGATGGAACAATAGATTATAGCAATTTTCAAATGCCTTGTTTGCTAATATCTATAAAGTAGCTCTTTATCTATAGCTTTTATCCTACCTCTTTCAAGGCATAAAAACGGATGCAACATTGGAGTTGAGATCCTGGGTGCTAACCGTATTCACCTCCGACACTACAAGAGTCACCCGATGATCAAAATCTACCAATAAAATTGACCCAGTAACAGCATTCATCGCTGCATAACACTAAAGTTTACTCCTAAAGAGGTATAGCATAGGCTTAAGGTAGGATATAAGTTAATGCCCATCTTTAGGTAAAGCTTTCAGTCTCAGGACACGCTTTGTAGGGAGTACCAATATTGCGCCAAAGACAAAAGACGGAATTGGGACAGCTTTGGGTAGAGCACCCAGTTAGAAGCGTACTTGTTGGTTAGCTTAGGGTAAAATCTCACCACAACCAAATGCACAGGCAGAGGATATCTGGATCTGATCTATGAGACAATCACTAGTTGTAACTCATTCAACAAAAAAATAATAATTTAAGTGGTGCTTGAGTAGAAATTTCTTGGGGACTAGCTCTGCCAATAGAAGTTTGTTGATGAATAGAAGATACTTTACAAATGTATAAGATTATCATTTAAGTCTTATTTCAATGTGCTTACACTAAAACGTGGTCTGAATAAATAAAAGTGTTGGACTTAAATCAATTAGTAACACGACATGGCAGAAGAACCTACATCTACCTTAACTAAAAACTATGTCTCTGCTGCAAATAGACACTCAAGTAAACCGACAAAAGTAACTTCGACTGCATCGCTTCGCCAGTCCAGGTGGATGGTTCGCTTAGGTCATCTACTCGCTGGCGCTTGGGTAATGGGGGCCGCAGTGGTGAGTGCTTCTGGTTGGGAAGTGGTTCAATTGCTCGAAAATCAGGTGTTTTCTGGCTTTATGCAAGTGCGTGGGCCGATTGTGCCTCCAGAAGATATCGTAATTTTAGCAATAGACGATCAGTCAATATCAGTTCCCGAACAGTACTATAAAACAGATCCAAAACAGTATGCCTACCTAGAAACACTGAAATCTTTTCCTTATCAGCGTGCTGCTTATGGCCAGGTAATCACAAAATTAATCAAAGCCGGTGCCCGCTCTGTAGCTGTAGATGTTGTTTTTGACTCAGCAAGCAGTTATGGAGCTAATGACGATCGCCAACTTCAGGCAGCATTGCAAAAATATGGTCGCAAAGTTACCTTAGCAGCTATCTATGAAAATTCTGAAACGCACCAAGGGTATTTTACGCAGCTGACAGACCCACAACAAATGTTTCGCACCGGGTCAGTGTCTATTGGCTCAGTTAATTTTCCCTTAGAAGTTGATGGAAAAGTTCATCGATTAGCGAGTGAGTTTCCCAAGTTATTAGGTGAAGATAATTTATTTAGCAAGAAGCGGCTATCCTTTGGTGAAGCAGCGCTGAGGGCAGCACAAGTAAATTATCCCCGACCAAAGGGCGATCGCATTTATTTTTGGGGGGCTGCGGGTACATTTGAGCAAATACCCTTTTGGCACGTATTCGACCCAGAAAACTGGAACACCTATTTGCAGCAGGGAAAGTTCTTTAAAGACAAAATTGTGCTGATTGGTGCAACAGATAAGTTAAACAATGATTAGAGTTGTCGGGAAATAAAAG